>JAIRVG010000101.1 GCA_031253995.1 Paucimonas sp.
ATTCATCCGCGATTGGGCGCGAAGCGGCCATAAAACCTGCGTCCGCAGTGTGTCAGGAAAACTCGGGACTCAGGTTTTACGACGGCTTTGCCGCCGATCGCGGATGAATCCGCTCCCACAAGGTCCCTGCAAAATCAATAAGTCATGTGTTTTTCCATGAGCTGGCTTGCCAGCTCCGAGGCCTGGTTTCACTGCGGCACCGGCAGCCTTGTCACCGCCTTCAACTCGCGCAACGCCAGGCTCGACTGGATCGAGGCGATCCCCGGCTGGCGCCGCAGCACCTCCTCGACAAACCGCCCATAACTCTCCAGGTCCGTCGCCACCACCGTCAGCATGTAATCCGCTTCGCCCGTGATCTTGTGGCAGGTCAGCACCTGCGGCAGGCCGAGGATCGCCCGTTCGAACTCGTCCGGCGCATTGTCCGAGACATTGCCGAAGCGCACCTGGGCGAACGCCAGCACGTCATAACCCAACTTGCGCCGGTCAAGATTGGCCTGGTAGTCACGGATGATGCCCATCTCTTCCAGGCGCTTGCGCCGCCGCCAGCACGGCGTCACCGACATCGACAGGCGCTCGCCCAGGGCCGCGCTGGACAGGGTGCCGTCCTCCTGCAACAAGCCCAGCAAGGTACGGTCGACACCATCCAGAGAATCGAAAGCACTGTCCTTGCCCATGAACCCACCTCGTGAAAATGATTTTGCTCACTTAACCGGATTCGCCAGCAATAAAGCAAAACAATTTCCGCTCTTCAGCGCGAAAATCGTCCTCACAACAACACCCCAAGAGGACATCCGTGTGCTGACCGTTTTCAGTTCCAGCCACCGCCTGCACCATGGCACCGAGCTCAAGGACGGCGCCCTGACGCCGTCGTTCGAAAAACCGCAACGGGCCGAGACCGTCCTGGCCCGGGTCCGCGCCAGCGGCCTCGGCGAGGTGATCGCCGAGCAGCGACATGACCGCGCCTGCTACGTCGCCGCCCACAGCGAGCGCTACGTGAGCTTCCTGGAAAACGCCTGGGCCGAATGGGCCGCCACCGGCAAGCAGCACGACGCCCTGCCCCTGGTCTGGCCGGTACGCGACCTGGCCAGCGCCCCGGAACCGGGCTTCATCGACGGCAAGCTGGGCTTCTACGCCATGGACGCCGGCTCGCCGATCACCGCCGGCACCTGGGACGCCGTGCGCGCCAGCGCCGATGTGGCCCTGACCGGCATGGACCAGGTGATCGCCGGCCATCACGGCGCCTTCGCCCTGTGCCGGCCACCGGGACATCACGCCGCCCGCGAATACATGGGCGGCTACTGCTACCTGAACAACGCCGCCATCGCCGCCGAACGCTGCCTGGCCCAAGGAGCGAAACGGGTAGCGATCCTCGACGTCGACTTCCACCACGGCAACGGCACGCAGAACATCTTCTACGACCGCCCGGACGTGTTCTTCGCTTCGATCCACGGCGATCCCCATGTCTCCTACCCGTACTTCTCCGGCTACGCCGAGGAAACCGGCAGCGGTGCCGGCGCAGGCTGCAACGCCAACTACCCGCTGCCCCGCGGCACCACCTGGAGCCACTACCAGCAGGCGCTGGACCAGGCCCTGCAGCGCATCGTCGCGTTCCGCCCGGAGTTCCTGGTCATTTCCCTGGGCGTCGACACCTTCGAGCACGACCCCATCAGCCACTTCCTGCTGACCAGCGAAGACTTCCTGCGCCTGGGCCAGCGCATCGCCCGCGCCGGCCTGCCGACCCTGTTCGTCATGGAAGGCGGCTACATGGTCGACGAGATCGGCATCAACGCGGTGAACACCCTGCAGGGCTTCGAAGCCAACACCTGACGCACACCCGCCCCGCCCTCGCGGCGGGGCAAACCGACCTGCCAAAAACAACAAGAGAGGTTCGACCATGCATCCGTCTTCCGCGCAACCGGAGGCCTCCGGCCACCTGCAACGCACCCTGGAAAACCGCCATATCCAGCTGATTTCCATTGGCGGGGCGATCGGCACCGGGCTGTTCATGGGCTCGGGCAAGATCATCGCCCTGGCCGGCACCTCAATCATCCTGGTCTACGCCATCATCGGTTTCTTCCTGTTCTTCGTGATGCGCGCCATGGGCGAGCTGCTGCTCAGCGACCTGCGCTTCAAGTCCTTCGCCGACATCGTCGCCGCCTACCTCGGGCCACGGGCCGGCTTCGTCCTCAGCTGGTCGTACTGGCTGAGCTGGAGCGTCGCGGTGGTGGGCGACGTGGTGGTGGTCGCCGGCTTCTTCCAGTACTGGTACCCGGACGTGCCGGCATGGATGCCGGCGTTCTTCAGCCTGTTCCTGCTGCTGGGCCTGAACCTGCTGGCGGTGCGGATCTTCGGCGAGGTGGAGTTCTGGTTCGCCATCATCAAGATCATCGCCATCGTCGCCCTGATCCTCACCGCCCTGGTGATGATCGCCACCTCCTTCACCTCGCCCAATGGCGTGCAGGCTTCGCTGAGCCACATGACTACGCCGGGAGCGATCTTCCCCCATGGCCTCAGCGGCTTCTTCGCCGGGTTCCAGATCGCCGTGTTTTCCTTCGCCGGCACCGAGCTGATCGGTACCACCGCCGCCGAGGCGAAAAACCCCGAGCGCACCCTGCCCAAGGCGATCAACACCATCCCGGCGCGGATCCTGCTGTTCTACATCCTCGCCCTGGTGTGCATCATCAGCGTGGTGTCCTGGGCCGAAGTGCCGGCCAACCGCAGCCCCTTCGTCGAACTCTTCCTGCTCGCCGGCTTCCCCGCCGCGGCCGGGATGATCAACTTCGTGGTGCTGACCTCGGCAGCGTCCTCGGCCAACAGCGGCGTGTATTCCGGCTGCCGCATGCTCTTCGGCCTGGCCGAGCGGCACAACGCCCCGGCGATCTTCGGGCGCCTGTCGCGGCTCAGCGTGCCGGCGTACAGCCTGCTGTTCTCGGGGATCTGCATGCTGGTCGGCCTGACCCTGCTGTTCGTGATTCCCGAGGTGATGACCGTGTTCACCCTGATTTCGACGGTATCGGCGGTGCTGGTGATCTTCACCTGGTCGATGATCCTCGCCGCGTACATCGCCTATCGCCGGGCCAATCCGGCGGCGCACCAGCGCTCCAGCTTCAAGATGCCCGGCGGCGTGCCGATGGCGGGCCTCACCCTGGCCTTCCTGATGTTCGTGCTGTCCCTGCTGGCGCTGGAAGCCGATACCCGTGCGGCGCTGCTGGCGATGCCGTTCTGGTTCGTGTTCCTGCTGCTGATGTATCGCCGACGCAGCCACAAGAGCCCTGCCGCGCAGTTGAACAACGCCTGATCCCACCTGCGACATTTCGCCCGGGTCACAGGACGTGACCCGCCGGCCCGCCGTGGTTGTCTTCCTCTTTACGACAACAATCACAACATCACGGCAGACCCCATGCATCCGCAACGCACCGCCTTGCACAACGAGCTGCACGCCCGCCCGTCGCTGTATTTCGACGCCCCGGCGCATGTCTTTCACCTCGCCTTCATCGGCGGCCAGCGCGAATGCGATGCCCTGCTCCGGCGCTGCTGCCCGCAGGCCGACACCGACGCGGTCCAGGGCATCACCCGCTTCGACGGCTGCCCCTTCAAGTGGGAACGCCACTCCAAATTCTTCACCCTGACCCTGGTGCGCCCGACGAACGACAGCGCGCCGGACTGGAGCGAACTGCCCGCGGCCCTGGCCGAGGCCATCGCGCCGTACCGCGAGCAGATGATCAATGCCATGCAGGTGCTGGTGCGTGAAGAGGACGGCCTGCAGCTGGCGCGCTATGGCTTCAAGGATCCCAGCGGCTCCAGCGTGGGCGGCGGCGATGCCGTGGTGTGGAGTGATTTTCGCCTCGACGACCAGGGCAACAACCGCCTGCTGTTCGTCAACCGCCGGCTCAATTCCTACCGCCTCGGACGGATGATCCGCCGCCTGCTGGAGATCGAGACCTACCGCATGATGGCCTCGTTGGCGCTGAGCACGGCCAAGGCCCTGGGTCCGCAACTGGATGGCTTCGACCGCAGCCTGGTCAAGCTGTCCGAGCGCAATGCCGGGGCCAGCGGGGTGCAGGCCAAGGTGCTGCTGGAGGATATCGCCGAGCTGTCGCGCCAGGTAGTGGCGAGCACGGTGAAAAGCCGGCATCGCTTCAGCGCGACCCAGGCCTATGCGCAGCTGGTGTTCGAACGCCTGGCGGAATTGCGCGAGGGGCACGTGGGTGATTGCCAGCGCCTGGGGGTGTTCATCGAACGGCGCTTCAAGCCCACCGTGCGCTATTGCGCGGCGACCGAACAGCGCCTGGAGCACCTGGCCAAGGGCGTGGCCAATCTCGGCGACCTGCTGCAGGCGCGGGTGCAGGTGGAGATGGAGGAACAGAACGCGGAGATCCTGCGCAGCCTGAATGCCCGGGCGGAGTCACAGATCAAGATCCAGCGGGCGGTGGAAGGCCTGTCGATCATTGCGATCACCTACTACCTGCTGAGCCTGTTCAAGTTGCTGTATGCGGGGCTGGATACCCTGGGAGCGCACATTGCGCCCAAGGATGCCCTGGTGGGGCTGGCGCCGGTGGTGGGACTGATCCTGGGGGTGATCCTGTTGCGGATCAGGAAAGCCAAGCAGCACTGACTGGCTTGCTGGGGACCTGGTCGAATGCTCGACGCAGACCTTGTGGGAGCGGGTTCACCCGCTCCCACAGGGGGCTGCAGTGTCTATGCGATCAAGCGGCCTGTTTCAGAGCACGCTGGTGCACGATCACACCGATCAGCGCAACCACGATCGCCGCGATACCGGTGGAAACCACCAGCACCTGGTACTCCTCGACGAACGCCATGGTCACCAGGCAGCCGACGATGAACACGATGCTCAGGTAGGTCAGCCACGGGAACAGCCACATCTTCAGGCGGATCTGCTTGCCTTCGGCTTCCAGCTTGCGACGCATCTTCAGCTGCGAGCAGGCGATCACCAGGTACACCAGCATGGCGATCATGCCGGTGGTGTTCATCAGGGTGTCCAGCACGTCCTTCGGACGCAGGGCTTCGCTGAAGTTGATCAGGGCGCAGAAGATCGCGATCGAGCACGAGCCGATGATGGCGAACACCGGTACGCCGGTGCCGGCACGGGTCATCTTGAAGATCTTCGGCGCATCGCCACGCTGGGCCAGGGAGAACAGCATGCGCGAGGCGGTGTAGTGGGCCGAGATCAGGCAGCTGCTGACCGAGGTCAGGACCACGAAGTTCATCACGAACTCGGCGCCCGGGATGCCCAGCAGTTCCAGGGTACGACGGTACGAGCCGTAGCCGGAGGTGCCCATCAGCGGGTCGTTCCACGGCACCAGGCAGACGATCAGGAAGATCGAGCCGATGTAGAACAGGCACACGCGCCATACCACAGAGTTGGTCGCCTTGACGATCTGGCCAGCCGGGTCCTTGGACTCGGAAGCAGCGATGGTGACGATTTCCGCACCGAGGAAGGCGAACATCGCACCGAGCATGGCCACCACCACCGACTCGATCCCGTTGGGCATGAAGCCGCCATGGGCGGTCAGGTTGGCCATGCCGCTGACTTCACCGGTCGGCCACAGGTTCATCACCGCCGCAGCGCAGACCACCAGGAAGCAGACGATCGCCACCACCTTGATCAGGGCGAACCAGAACTCGAACTCGCCGTAGTGCTTGACGTTGAAGAAGTTCACGCAGATCAGCGCCAGGGTGGCCATCAGCACGAATTCGTTGATGCTCACCGAGGGGAACCAGCCGTGCAGGATCTTGCCGGCGACGTAGGCTTCCCACGCCATCAGGATCACCCAGTAGCCCCAGTACAGCCAGCCGATGGTGAAACCGGCCCAGCGGCCGATGGCGCGCTCGGCGTAGGTGGAGAAGGAACCGGTGTCCGGCGAGGAAGTCGCCATCTCACCCAGCATGCGCATGACCAGCACCACCAGGATGCCGCCAGCCAGGTAAGCCAGTACCGCGGCCGGGCCTGCGCTGTGGATCACGCTGCCGGAGCCGACGAACAGTGCGCCGCCGATGACCCCGGCGATCGACATCATGGTCAGGTGGCGTGATTTGAGCGAAGCCGCCAGCTTGCTCTCGTGCTCGGACTTCGTTGCCGAAGTCGAGGTGGATGTTGCGTCCATCAGTGGTCTACCCCGTGTTCTTTTTATCCAAGGAAACTCGACAGGGGCGCGACATGACGTCGCGCCCCCTGTTGCATCAGCTGCTCTGATTTGACGTGCGCGACACAGCCCAACCGACGAATGGTCGGATGATGGGCAGGCGTATCGCGCCCAGGCTCGTCCGGTAAGCCTGGGAAGTACTGCGAGGAATCAGCGGGTGAAATGCACGGCCGGGCCGGGCATCAGGGGTTCATGGTTCGACGAGCGGTTGTTCATGAAGCTTCACGGCTTTGATCTAGCGGTAACTGATACCTAATGTAAAAATGTCCGGCCTCAAGAGCCATGCACAGTGCCGACTAATCTTCACTGCACTGTACAGGCCGCCAATGCAATACAGCGCAGGCGCGGCCGGCACCATGCTCACCCAAGGCACAGCTTTCCCATGTTCGAACTACGCCCCGACGCCTCGCCCCCGCTGGTGAACCAGATCATCAACGGCCTGCGTGAAGCGATCGAGAACCAGACCCTCAAGCCCGGCGCCAAGGTCCCGTCGATCCGCGCCTTCGCCGCGACCTATTCGGTGAGCACCTTCACCGTGGTCGAGGCCTACGACCGCCTGGTGGCCCAGGGCTTGCTGGTCAGCCGCGGCACGGCCGGGTTCTTCGTCAACCGCGCCGCCGGCGACCTGCTCGACGCCCAGGCCAGCGAGCCGGACGCGGCCAAGCCGGCGTTCAACTCCGAGTGGTACCTGCAGCAGATCTTCGAAAGCCGCCAGCTGGCGTTCAAGCCGGGCTGCGGCTGGCTGCCCAACGACTGGATGTTCGAGGATGGCCTGCGCCGCGGTCTGCGTCAGGTGGCCAGCAGCGTGCTGGAGTTGAGCGGCTACGGCGACCCCATGGGCCTGGCCGAGCTGCGCACCCTGACCGCGCAGAACCTGCAGCAGGACCTGCGCATCGTGGTGCCGCCGAACCAGCTGATGCTCACCCACGGCGCCAGCCAGGCCCTGGACCTGGCGGTGCGCACCCTGGTGCGTCCCGGCGACGTGGTCCTGGTGGACGACCCCGGCTACCCCAACCTGATGAGCATCCTGCGCTTCCAGGGCGCGACCCTGATCGGCGTGCCGCGCACGCCCAACGGCTACGACCTGGATCACCTGGAAAGCCTGCTGGCCGAACACAGCCCGACGGTGTTCTTCACCCAGCCGCACCTGCACAGCCCGACCTGCACGCGCACGCCGCTGGTGCAGTTGCACCGCCTGCTGCAACTGGCGACCCAGCACGGCTTCCGCCTGGTGGAGAACAACCTCTACGCCGACATGATCGAGGAACCCCTGCCCTGCCTGACCAGCCTCGACCACCTGCAGCAGGTGGTGTACGTCGGCAGCTACTCGAAGAGCATTTCGCCCAACGTGCGAGTCGGCTACATGCTGGCCAACCCGGAGCTGATGCAGCAGTTGCTGCAACTGAAGATGCGCTCGGGGCTGACCACCTCCCAGGTGATGGAGCGGGTGGTGTATGCGGCGATCACCGACGGTCGCTGGCGCAAGCACCTCAAGCGCCTGCGCCAGCGCCTGGCCGAGGCGCACCAGGAAGTGAGCCGGCAACTGTCGCGGCTGGGCTTCGAGCGTTTCATAGAGGGCGACGAAGGCATGTACATCTGGACCCGCCACCCGGCCATCGCCGACAGTGCGGCGCTGCTGGACGATGCGCTGGACCAGGGCATCATGCTTGGCCCCGGTCAGTTGTTCATGGTGGATGCCCAGGCAACCGGGTGGATGAGGTTCAACGTGGCATTCAGTACCGATCCGGCGTTGTGGGAGCAGTTGGAGAAGTTGCTGGTCAAGCATGTCAGGGCCGGCAAGGATCGCTAGTCTGCGGTGAGCCTGCCGGTGATTCATGGTCTACCGTTGCCCCATACCCGGCACAAAGGCCCCCCATGTCCCGCTACAACCGCACCACCACCGCCCTCGGCATGGCCGCCCTGATCGCCGCCTCGGCGCTGCTCGGCCTGCCCTACTGGCGCCAGGAGTTCGCCATCGCCGACCTGAGCACCGGCCCCGACCAGTGGCACCGCGAGCGCCTGGGTGATGGCAGCCAGCTGACCCTCCACCCCGGTTCATCCGTTGCCCTGCAGTTCGACGACGATCACCGCCTGATCCACCTGCTCTCCGGCCAGGTGCTCGTCGAAGCCGGCACCACCCCGCTGCAGGTCAGCACCCCGCAAGCCGTCGTGGAAACCCGTGACGCCCGTGTCGTTATCGAGCGACTGGAAACCAGCACACGGATCAGCCAGCTCGCCGGCCGCAGCCGCATCGCCGACCAGCTGACACTGGATGCAGGACAGGAGGTCCGCCTGACCGAACACGGCATGGACCCGGTGCGTCCGCTGGATGCCAGCGCCCTGGACCATGCCTGGAGCCCCGGGGCAGAAAAAGGTCGAATGTCCGCCCCGGAGCCAAAGCGCTAGGCTCCACGGACCAAAAAGAAAGACAGGGGCCGATTTCATGACAAGCACGATATTCAAGGATCACTTCTCCAGCGGCTCGGCCGGCTACGCGGCCTACCGCCCGAGCTACCCGCTGGAACTGATCGACGAACTCACCAGCATCAGCCCCGGCACCGGCCGGGCCCTGGATTGCGGCTGCGGCACCGGGCAGCTCTCGGTACTGCTGGCCGAACGCTTCGACGAAGTGATCGCCACCGACGCCAGCGCCGCACAGATCGCCGCCGCCGAACCGCGCGAGGGCGTGGTCTACCGTACCGCCCCGGCCGAGGACAGCGGCCTGCGCAGCGACAGCGTCGACCTCGTCACCGTGGCCCAGGCCGCGCACTGGCTGGACCTCGACGCCTTCTATGCCGAAGCCCGGCGCATCGCCCGGCCGCAAGCGGCCATCGCCCTGATCACCTACGGCGTGCTGCACCTGGACGGCGAACTGGATCGACCTCTGCAGCATTTCTACTACCAGACCGTCGCCCCCTACTGGCCGCCGGAGCGCCGCCATGTCGAGACCGGCTACCGCGACCTGCCCTTCCCCTTCGCGGAAATCGAGGTGCCGCCGCAGGTGATCGAGGTGCACTGGAGCTTGCCGCAGTTGATCGGCTACCTGAACACCTGGTCGGCAGTGAAGGCGGCGGAGCGGGCGCTGGGCAGCAATCCGGTGGACACCGTGGCGCAGCAACTGGCCGAGGAATGGGGTGATCCACAGAACCGCAGGCGGGTGACCTGGCCGTTGACGATCCGCGCAGGACGGTTACGAGACGCCTGAGGTCAGTAGTCCCCACGCTTGCGAAACGCCCAGCGCCCCGCCAGTGCCGTGAACGTCGCCACCAGCACCACCAGAACCCAGAACCCGTGCGGGTCGTCCGAGAGCGGCACGCCACCGACGTTCATCCCGAAGAAACCGGCAATGATGTTGATCGGCAGCGCCAGCACCGTGACCACCGTCAGGGTGAACAGGGTGCGGTTGTTCTCTTCGGTGAGCTTGGCGGCGATCTCTTCCTGCAACAGCTTGATCCGCTCCACCAGCGCCGTGAGGTCGTTGATGATCACCGAGAACTCCTCGGTGGCCGCGCGCAGCTGACGGATGTCCTGCTCCTGCAGCCATTCGGGCGGACGGTTGAGCAGGCGCAGCAAGGAGCCCGGCTCCAGCGCCAGCAAGCGCTGCAGGCGCACCAGCACGCGGCGCATGGCGCTGAGGTCGGCGCGGTTGACGCTGAGACGCTGGGACAGCAACTGGTCTTCAATGCGATCCACATTGACGGTGGTCTCGCGAACGATCTGGGTCAGCACGTCGCCCTGGTCCCCCAGCAGGTGCACCAGCAGCTCGATGGTCGAACTGAAACGTTCGCCACGCTTCACCGAGGAGCGCAGGCGATCCACCGAATGCAGCGGCTGCAGGCGCGTGCTCACCAGCAGGCGCCGGCGCACGCAGGCCCACAGGGTGGAAACATCGGAAGAGACCAGGCCGAAATTGAACACCACGTCGTTGACCACCGCGAGCAAGGCATCGTCGGCGTGTTCGATGCGGGTCGAGCGCGAGCCTTCGCGCAGGGTTTCGAAGAAGGTTTCGGGCAAGTCCAGGCTGCCCTTCATCCAGCGCTCGCAAGCAGCGTGGGCGAGGTTCATGTGCAGCCAGAGGAATTCTTCGGGATCGCGGGGGTCGAGTAGCAGCTCCAGGGCCTCGGTGGAACCGATCTCGCGCCCCGGCTGGCCGGGACGGAAGACGAAGCCATAGAGCAGGCCGTTCAGATCCGCGTCCTGATGATGGCCCTGGGTCGTGATCATGCGGGCTCTCAAGGGGGTTGGATCAGTGGCCGGAACCGGTGTCCATCAGGCTGTGCAGCAGGCCGAAGCGCAGGCCGGGCTCGGACGGGGTCATGTCCTCGATGCCGAACACCTTGAACGCCGCCAGCATGATCGCCAGGCCGCCGGGCAGCATGCCCTGGCGGTGCTCCTGCAGGCCGCCGAGCTTGAGGCGCTTGACCTGGCCGGCGTCCAGCAGGGCCAGGGACAGGCGCAACAGGCCGGCATAGGTGATGCCATCACGCCCGCCTTCGTTGAGGCCGTTGGCCTTGAGCACCCGGGAGAGCATGCGCGCGGTGCCGGACGAACCGATCGCCGCGTGCCAGCCATGTTCGCGGATGTAGCCGTCGACCTGGGAGAACTCCAGGGTGGCGTGCTGTTCCGCCTGTTGCAGGGCGCGGCTGTCGACGCGGCCGCCGGGGAAGTAGCGCTTGCCGAAGGTGCCGCTGCCGATGGTCAGGCTTTCGGTGAAGATCGGTTGCTTGCCGCGACCGACGATCAGCTCGGTGGAGCCGCCACCGATGTCCACCACCAGGCGGGTGGTCTTGTCGCAGGGCATGGTGTGGGCGATGCCGGAGAACACCAGTTCGGCTTCTTCCTGGCCGGAAATCACGCTGATGGGAAAGCCCAGGCGCGCCTCGGCGCCTTCGAGGAACACCGCCGCGTTGCGCGCCTGGCGCACCGCGCTGGTGGCCACGGCACGCACCCGGCCTTCCTTGAAGCCGCTGAGGTGCTTGCCGAAACGCTCCAGGGCCTGCCAGCCGCGTTCCAGGGCCAGCTTGTCCAGGGCGTCGCCACGCAGGCCTTCGGCCAGGCGCACCGGCTCGCGCAGGCTTTTCACCTTGCGGATCACCGGGCGACGGTTGCACAGGATGGGTTGACCGATGGTCATGCGAAACGCGTTGGAGCCGAGATCGACCGCTGCAAACAGGGGGGCGCTGCCTTTCATGCGAGAGTTCCTGGGGCCCGGGGGACCAATGGCGGGATGTTACATCTCATTTCATGACACTTCGGTGACGGCGGCTCCCGTACGGTCCGCGCCCGGCTGAGCCTTCAGCTTTTGCGCCTCAGGCCGATGAACCGGTTAATCCCCCTCGCCTTGTGCCGTGCCACTGAGGATTTGCCATGCAGCTGACTCTAAAAACAAAACTGCTGTTGCTCGCCGTACTCCCCGTCCTGCTCTTCGCCCTGGTCATCAGCGGCGCCGCCGATCGCATCCTGCGCAGCCTCGCCGACAACGAGATCGCCGAAACCCGCCAACGCCTGCTGGATGAAAGCCGGCAGAACCTGGAAAACTCCATGCAGATCGCCATCGGCGCGGTCAAGGGCCTCTACGACGCCGCCGCCAACGGCGACCAGGCCAGCCGCGACCAGGCCATCGCCCTGCTGTCCAGGATCAAGTACGGCAAGGACGGCTACTTCTTCGCCCACGACTCCAACGTGGTCCGCCTGTTCCGCGGCGACAGCCCGGTGGACGTGGGCAAGAACCTCAGCGACCGCAAGGACGTCAACGGCGTCTACATCAACCGCGAGCTGGTGCGGGTGGCCAAGGACGGCAGCCACTACGTCAACTACAGCTCGCCGCTGCCCGGCAACGAAAGCGTGCAGGTGCCCAAGCTGGCCTACAGCTTCTACCTGCCGAAATGGGACATGGCGGTCGGCACCGCGGTGAACCTGGACAACATCGAGCTGCGCATCACCGAACTGCGCGGCGAGATCGACCAGCGCATCGACTCGATCCTCACCAGCATCGTCGCCATCGCCGCCGTGCTGCTGGTGATCCTCGGCGTTGCCGGGCTGATGCTCAGCAATACCCTGCTCAAGCCGCTCAAGGCGATGAAGGACAACCTCGACGCCATCGCCGCCGGTGACGGCGACCTCACCCACCGCCTGCAGGCCGGCAACGACGAGCTGGGCCAGCTGGCGGCGTCGTTCAACCGCTTCGTCGAGAAGATCCAGGGCCTGGTGCGCCAGGTGGTGCAGGTCAGCGGCGAGCTGTCGAGCCTGGTGGAGGCCGTGGAAAGCCAGAGCCGGCGTTCCGAGCAGGCGATGGAAGCGCAACGTCACGAAACCACCCAGGTGGCCACGGCGATCAACCAGATGTCCGCCGCCGCCCTGGAAGTGGCGCACAGCGCGCAGAACGCCGCCCAGGCCGCCCAGGAAACCGACAGCCAGGGTCAGCAGGCGCGTAGCGTGGTGGACGGCAGCATCAAGCGAATCCACGCGCTGGTGGAGAACATCCGCGGCAGCGGCACCTCGCTGGACAGCCTGCAACAGGACGTGCAGTCCATCGTCGGCGTGCTCGGGGTGATCCGCTCGATCGCCGAGCAGACCAACCTCCTCGCCCTCAACGCCGCCATCGAGGCCGCGCGGGCCGGCGAGGCCGGACGCGGCTTCGCGGTGGTCGCCGACGAGGTGCGCAGCCTGGCCAGCCGCACCCAGCAGAGCACCCAGGAAATCCAGGGCATGATCGACCGTCTTACCGCCGGCACCCATTCGGCGGTGGAGTCCATGCGCCACTCCTGCGAGACCGGCGACAGCACCCGTGACCAGGCCAGCGAGGCAGGCACCTCGCTGGATGCCATGGCGGCGCTGATCGGCACCATCAGTTCGATGAACGCGCAGATCGCCAGTGCCGCCGAGGAACAGACGGCGGTGGCCGAGGAAATCAACCGCAGCGTGCACCAGATCGCCCAGTCGGTGGACAGCGTGGCCGAGCAGACGCGCCAGGGGACGCAGACGGCGCGGAGTCTTTCGGCGCTGGAGGGGCAGTTGCGGGCGTTGGTGAAGCAGTTCCGCATCTAGCTGATCTTTCGGTCCTCATCGCGGGCGTTGTCCGCGATGAGGACCGACTCAGGAACGCTTTCCGGTACGGTTGTCCGGCCCGCCCTGCGGCGCCTTGGCAGGACCTGCGGGGTCCACCTGCGGGTCGTCGAGGTCCGGCGAGTCCGGGTCGAAACCGGGATTCTCCTTGCCACTGGAATGTTCCGAGGAATGGGGGCCTTGCGGGTGACGCGGCTTGTCGTTGCTCATGGCGCAGCTCCTGTCGGGCATGTCGGACATTAGGCCCGGCCACCGTCCACGGCGTTCAATCCGATCGCGCCGTTTCGCCCGTTTCCAGCGAACGGGCTGTTGGCTCGCAAGCCATTGGCCGCACAGCTTTTAAAGCAGTTCGTCGGGCTCCGCCAAATCGGGTTGAGCCCCTGGGCCGTGCCTCACGTCGTACCTGAACACAGGCTGTCCTGTGTCGATTGCACGTGAATCCACATGAGGTGAGTGATCATGGCCAACAAAGAAGGCAAGCCAGTCAATACCAATCCGGGCAACTTCGCCAATGACCGCCAGAAGGCATCCGAAGCCGGGCGCAAAGGGGGCCAGGCCTCCGGTGGCAACTTCGCCAACGACCGCCAGCGCGCCTCGGAAGCCGGTCGGGTTGGCGGACAGAACAGCCATGGCGGTGGTCGCAAGAGCCAGTAGCTACCCACCTTCAGGCGGGGCTGCCTTGCAGCCCTTCTCTCAACGCACCGGAAAACCATGTCGCCGCGCCGCCACGACCGCCAGCAGGGTCGCGAGCAGCAACAGCACCAAGGCCGGCGAAAACACCACAATCCCCATCCGCTCCAGCAACACACCACCCAGGATTCCGCCCCCGGCGATGGCGATATTCCACGCCGTGACCAGCATCGACTGGGCCACATCCGCCGCACCGCCTGCGGCCTTGGCCAGCGCGGTCTGGAACAGCGTAGGCGCCCCGCCATAGGACAGGCCCCAGGCCGCCATCGCCGCGTAGATCAGCGGCGCCGAGCCACGGGCCACGCCCAGCACCAGCGCAGCCAGGCCGAACAACGCGACGCAGGCCAGGGTCAGTCCACGCAGGTGCTGGTCGATCAACACGCCGATCAGCCAGATGCCCAGCAGCGAAGCGAGCCCGAACACCAGCAGCACCAGGTCCGTGCGCTCGGCCATGCCCGCCGCCGCGAGGAACGGCGCAATGTAGGTGTAGAGAATGTTGTGGGCGAGGACGAAAACCAGCACCACGAACAACACCGGACGCACGCCGGGCAAGCCGAACACCCGTCCCAGCGAAAGCCGCTGGCCCGCAGCCTGGCCCGGAAAATCGGCGACCTTCAGGCGTACCCAGAGCATCAGTAGCACCGCCAGCAGGCTCATCAGCAGGAAGCAGGTGCGCCAGCCGAGCAGGTTACCCAGCAAGGTCCCGCCCGGCACGCCAAGGGACAGCGCCAGCGGCGCGCCGACCATGGCGATCGCGATGGCCCGCCCCTGCTGCTGCGGCGCCACCATGCGCGCGGCATAACCGGCCAGCAGCGCCCAGAGCAGGCCGGCGGACATACCGGCAACGAAACGCGCCAGCAGGGTCAGCCCGTAGTGGCTGGAAAACGCCGTAACGGTATTGGCCACCACGAAACCACCCAGCGCGGCCAGCAACAGGGGCCGGCGGCGCATGCCACGGGTCAGGGCGATCAGGGGAATGGCGGCCACCAGCGAGCCGATGGCGTAGAGCGTCACCAACTGCCCGGCCAGCGCTTCGGAGATCCCCAGCCCGGCGCTGATCGGCGGCAGCAGTCCCGCCGGCAGTGCCTCGGTGAGGATGGTGACGAACCCGGTCAGGGCCAGGGCCAGCAGCGCGGCGACCGGCAGGCGGGTCGCCTCGCGGTCGTCGAGTGGTACGGAGGGAGAAAGTGCCATGGTTGCGCCTCGTCGAATACAGGCGGCCATGCTCGGGCCATCGCCCATGCAAGACAATAATGCTAGGGTTCAAAACATATCGGACAAAAATTCGTTAATAAGGGCCCGCATGGAATCGCTCAATGGCATCGCCTTTTTCGTCCAGGCCGCGGAAACCCGCAGCTTTTCCGAGGCCGGACGTTTGCTCGGGGTCTCCCCGTCGGCGGTGGGCAAGAGCATCTGCCGCCTGGAACAACGCCTCGGCGTGCGCCTGTTCCACCGCAGCACCCGCAGCATCACCCTGACCGCCGAGGGCGCGCTGTTTCTCGAACGCTGCCGGCGCGTGCTCTGCGAGCTGGAGGCGGCCGAACTGGAGCTGTCCGAAACGCAACAGGCCCCCCGCGGCAAGCTCCGGGTCAGCCTGCCGCTGGCCGGCATGCTGGTCATCCCGGCGATTACCGCCTTCATGCAACGCTACCCGGCCATCGAACTGGACGTGGATTTCTCCGACCGCCTGGTGGACGTGATCGAGGAAGGTTTCGATGCGGTGGTGCGTACCGGTGAACCCGCCGACTCGCGCCTGATGTCCCGCCCGCTGGGCAACTACCACCGGCAACTGGTGGCCGCGCCGGACTACCTGGCGCGCCGCGGCACGCCGCAGGTGCCTGCCGACCTCGCCCACCACAATTGCCTGCAGTACCGGCTGCCCACCACCGGCAGGTTCGAGGCCTGGCCGCTGAAGGAGGACGGTCCACGGGAGTGGAAACTGCCGGCCTCGATGATCTGCAACACCTCCGCCGCCCTGGTGGATGTGGCGCGGGCCGGCCTGGGCATCGCCTGCCTGCCGGATTTCATGGTGCGCGAGGCCATCGCCCGGGGGGAACTGGTGGAGGTGCTGGGGGCGCATGTCGAACACCAGGGCAGCTTCCGCCTGCTCTGGCCGTCGAGCAAGCAACTGGCGCCAAAGCTGCGGGTGTTCATCGACTTCATGTGTGCGCAGCTGTTCAAGCCGCCCGCCTGAACTCAGTGGCTGTCGGTGCTCGACACGGAAAATGCACTGCGGATGAAATGCTCCAGCTCGTCGGCCTGGAGGATCTCGATGGAGAAATGCCCGAAGCGCTTGGGTAGCCAGATGATCCTTACTCCACTCGGCGTATCCAGCTGATCACGGGACAGCGGCAGGCCGTTCTCGTCCTCGGGCTGTTCGCCGTTGGCCAGCAACTCATCGTAGGCGGCGAGGATATCCGGGGTGGTGTAGCACTGCCGGTAGATAGTGCCCTCCCCGTTGCGCTCCAGCAGTTCGTGCAGGTTGCCGGCCAGGGGCTGGACCAGGATGAAACGCTCGCTGCCGAACAGCACCACCGCATAGCGCACGTGCAAGCTGTCGCGCTGCCAGGTGAACGGCCGCGACACCCGCGCCGAGAATACCCGCGCGTAATGGGCGCAGGCGGCTTCGAGGTCGTTGACCAACACATCCACGTGACTGAATTTCAGGTCCATGACGGGGTTCCATGCAGCAGGGACAAGGCGCTCAGGGTAACCGCGCTACATCCACCCGGCCAGCACGATCGGCAGCCAGGCAAAGGACAGCACGGTGGAACACATCACCACATTGGCCACCTGCTCGGGCGAGCGATTGGCCCGCACCGCCAGCAGGTAGTTGAACACCGCCACCGGCATCGCCGACTGCATCACCAGCACCGCACGGGGCAGCGTGTCCATGTCCAGCAGCACGCCGATGGCCCAGCCGATGCCGGCGCCGAGGACGATGCGCAGCGCGCCGATCAGCATGCCGCTGCCAACGTGCTGCAGGCGGATGCTGGCCAGGGACACGCCAAGGGTCAGCAGCATCAGCGGGATCACCATGCCGCCCACCAGGTCCACGGTATTGGCCAGCCACAATGGCAGGTGCAGGTCGAAGAAGATCATCGGCAGGGCCAGCGCCAGGCTGATGACGATGGGATTCCGGAGCAGCGAGCGGAAGGTGGTGGCGCCTCCGGAGATGGCGATGCCGAGGGTGAACTGGAAGCTGGACAGGGTCAGGAAGAACGCCACCGCCAGGGCCAGGCCCTGGTCGCCGAAGGCATACAGCGCCACCGGCAGGCCCATGTTGCCGGTGTTGGGGAACATGAACGCCGGCATCAGTACCCGCCAGTGCTGGCGGAACGCGCGGCTGACGGCATAACCGATCGCCGCCATCGCCACCATGCACAGCACGCAGGCCAGGGCCATGCTGGTGAAGGCCTGCGGGTCGAGACGGGTACGGTGCAGGGTCGACAGCACCAGGCACGGCGTGCCGATGGTCATGACCAGGCTGGCGATGAACTCGGTCGGATACGCCTGGCCCCTGCGCGCCCAGATGAAACCGATGCCGGCGACGATGAAGACCGGGGCCAGGACGGCGAACAGCGAAGCCAGCATGGGACGTGATCCTTGGGCAAAACGGCCATGCTAGAAGGCCGCGTGGCCTTGGCGCAAGGTTTTGCGGCGATTTCGCTGGGAGCCTGGTTGCTGTATCGAACCCGCCCACAAGGTCAGTGTCGAGAACCTATCGGTCTTTTTCCTCGACCACCTCGATCCCGCTCAGCCCCACCCGCTCCGCCTGCTCCATGACCTGCGCCGGCGTCGCGTCGGCGGCAGGCATCACCAGGCTGTTCTCGCCGTCGCCGAAATGCAGGATCAGCAGGTGCATCGCCGCTTCGTGGGGCGGCAGTCCGGCCTGCTTGAGTTCGAAGGTGTGGGATTGGGGTTTGTCGTGAAACAGGTATTGGACGGTGTAGTGATGCATGAGGGCCTCCGGGCAAATGAGTGCAACTGAATGAGCTGACTTAGAGGTCAGTTTTTAGTTCAGTTGCTTGCCCGCCTAGCCCAGCCGGTCCCATACCTGCATCAACCCGACCAGGTGCAGCAGCCCATAGACTGCACAGATCACCGAGCTGACGGCGACGAACCGGCGCGTGTGCCCGGTGTTGCGCAATATCAGTGGCCCGCCGAAACCGCGCAGCAGGTAGACCAGGGTGATGATGCACAGGGCTGGCCGTAGCAACGGCAGTGGATCGATGAGCCCGGCGCCGGAAAGGGCGTAGACCGCCCAGACCGCCAGTACCAGAGCGATGCCCAGGGTGATGACCGTCGGCAAGCGCCTGCCCTTCTCGGCGGCACGAACCATCCGCTCCCCCGCGCCCATCAATCGATAACCTGCCGGCCCCACGGCGATGCACCAGAGATGCATCACGGCTGCAAGCAGACTGAGCACGGCACCTAGCAGCAATGCGAGGTTGTAGTCCATTGGCGGTGGTCCTCATCCTTGAAAGCCCCGGAGCATACCTGCCTGCGAGAGGGCTTGACAGCTCTGCGACAATGGAACGAATCGCGACATTCTCTCCCTCGAAGACAGGAAGGTTTTCCTATGCGCAATGAAGAACTCAAGGCCCTGTTCGACCAGCAGGCCGCCGGCTACGACCAGCAGTGGGCCGGCATGGCACCGATCCGCGACAACCTGCATTTCCTGGTGGGTTCGCTGCTCGGCGGCTTGCCGGAAGATGCGCGGATCCTGTGCGTCGGCGTCGGGACCGGGGTGGAGATCGGCTATCTTGCCGAGCGTTTTCCGGGGTGGCGCTTCACTGCGGTCGATCCTTCGGGGGCGATGCTGGAGGTGTGTCGCGAACGTGCCCGCCAAGGCGGTTTTCTTGAGCGCTGCGATTTTCACGAGGGGTATCTGGAAACGCTGGATAGCGCGCAGGTACATGATGCGGCGACGTGCTTCCTGGTTTCGCAGTTCTTCCTCGATCCACAGGTGCGCAGCGCGTTCTTCGGCGAGATCGCGGCGCGCCTGAAGCCGGGAGGCATGCTGGTCAGTGCCGACCTGGCGGCAGATACCGCGTCGCCGGCCTACGAAGTCCTGCTGCACGCCTGGATGACCCTGATGTCCTCCGCCGGAGTGCAGCCGGAGATGCTGGAGCGCGCCCGCGCGGCCTATGCCCGGGACGTGGCGATCCTGCCGGCGGCGCGGGTGGGGCAGATCATCGAGGCGGCGGGATTCGCCAGTTCGGTGGTGTTCTTCCAGGCGGGGTTGATGCAGGGGTGGGTGAGTCGGCTGCCTTGAGGGTCCTGGGATGCTTCTGACCCAGCGCGTCGAGCCAGAAACAGCCCACTACCGAAATCCCCTACTGCACCGTAGAATGCGCCTCCATTTTTTCACGGCAAACGTCCATGAGCTCACTCGAACAAGGGCCGGCACCCGCGCAGGCCAATGAACTGGTCCTCGGCCTGGAAGACCGGCCGCGCCTGGTGATCGGCCTGCTGGCCGCGCTGCAGCACCTGCTGGCGATCATCGTGCCGATCGTCACCCCGGGCCTGCTGATCTGCCAGGCGCTGGGCGTCTCGGCCCGCGACACCAACCTGATCGTGTCGATGTCGCTGGTGATCTCCGGCATCGCCACCTTCGTCCAGTGCCGCCGCTTCGGCCCCTTCGGCGCCGGGCTGCTGATCGTCCAGGGCACCAGCTTCAACTTCGTCGGCCCGCTGATCGCCGGCGGCGCGCTGATGGTCAAGCAAGGCACGCCGGTCGAAGCCGTCATGGCGGCGATCTTCGGCGTGGTCATCGCCGGTTCGTTCGTGGAAATGGGCATCTCGCGCATCCTGCCCTTCGTCAAGCGCCTGATCACCCCGCTGGTCACCGGTATCGTCGTGCTGATGATCGGCCTGACCCTGATCAAGGTCGGCCTGATCAGCATGGGCGGCGGTTTCGCCGCCATGGGCAACGGCACCTTCGCCAACGGCGAGAACCTGCTGCTGTCCGGCGTGGTGCTGGCGATCATCGTCGTGCTCAACCGCATCCCGCTGGTGTGGATGCGCAGCTGCGCCATCGTCATCGCCCTGGCCGTGGGCTATGCCCTGGCCGGCTACCTGGGCCGCCTGGACTTCACCGGCATGCACGAAGCCGCGCTGTTCCAGGTGCCGGTGCCGCTGCATTTCGGCCTCGGCTTCTCCTGGGCACTGTTCATCCCGATGCTGGTGATCTACCTGGTCACCTCGCTGGAAGCCATCGGTGACGTCACCGCCACCAGCAAGGTCTCGCGCCAGCCGGTGGAAGGCCCGCTGTGGATGCAACGGATCAAGGGCGGCGTACTGGTCAACGGCGCCAACTCGCTGCTGGCCGGGGTGTTCAACACCTTCCCCAGCTCGATCTTCGCGCAGAACAACGGCGTGATTCAGCTGACCGGCATCGCCAGCCGCCATATCGGCATCTGGATCGCCCTGATGCTGGTCCTGCTGGGCCTGTTCCCGGCGGTGGCCGGGGTGATCCAGGCGGTGCCGGAGCCGGTGCTGGGTGGCGCGGCCATGGTCATGTTCGGCGCCGTGGCGGCCTCGGGCATCAATATCCTCGCCAGCGTCAGCCTGGACCGTCGCGCCCTGCTGATCATCGCCGTGTCCCTGGCCCTGGGCCTGGGCGTGGCCCAGGTGCCGGAGTTCCTCGCGCACATGCCGGCGGCACTGCGCAACGTACTGGAGTCCGGCGTCGCCACCGGCGGCATCTGCGCCCTGGTGCTGAACTGGTTCCTGCCTGAGAGCAAGCGCGAGGCCTGATCCCGCGCCCGCTTCAGACAAGCCCGCAGCCTGCTGCGGGCTTTTTGCTTTAGAATGCCGGGTGTTTTTCCCACAGGACTTGCCATGAAGTTCGCCATCGCGGTTTTCTCCCCCGGCCACGCGCCCTCCTCCCGTCGCGCCCTGCTGTTCGCCCAGGCGGCCCTGGCCGGCGGCCATGAGATCGCCCGCCTGTTCTTCTACCAGGACGGCGTGCACAGCGCCTCGGCCAACGTGGTCACGCCGCAGGACGAGAACGATGTCCCCGCGCAGTGGCGCACCTTCATCAGCGATCACCAGCTGGACGCCGTGGTGTGCATCGCCGCCGCCCTGCGTCGCGGTGTGCTGAACGAAGAAGAAGCCAGCCGCTACCAGCGCCCGGCGGTGAACCTGCCGGCGCCGTGGGAACTGTCCGGCCTGGGCCAGTTGCATGAGGCCGCGCAGGTCGCCGACCGCCTGGTCTGCTTCGGAGGAGATTGAAATGGCCAAGTCCTTGCTGATCATCAGCCGCCAGGCGCCGTGGAGCGGCCCGTCCGCCCGCGAGGCGCTGGATATCGCCCTGGCCGGCGGCGCCTTCGACCTGCCCCTGGGCATGCTCTTCCTCGATGACGGCGTGTTCCAGCTCGCCGCCCACCAGCAGCCGGTGCTGTTGCAACAGAAAAACCTCGCGGCCAACCTCCAGGCCCTGCCGATGTTCGGTGTCGACGAGCTGTTCGTCGCCGCCAGCAGCCTCCAGGCACGCGGCCTCGCCGTCGATGGCCTGGGCCTGCCGGTGCAAGTGCTGGATGACGCCGGCCTCGCGGCCTTGATCGACCGATTCGACCAGGTGGTAACCCTCTGATGAGCACCCTGCACGTCATTTCCCATTCGCCGTTCGGCGACGACCGCCTCGCCAGTTGCCTGCGCCTGCTCGGTCCCGAGGACGGCCTGCTGCTCTGCGGCGACGCGGTCTACGCGCTGAACCCCGGCACCGCCACCGTCGCTGGCCTGGCCACCCTGGGCCCGCGCCTGCATGCGCTGGAAGAGGACCTGCTGGCCCGCGCCATCGCCGACAGCCCGGCCCGCGCCGTGGACTATCCGGGCTTCGTCGCCCTGTCCCTGGACTACGACAAGGTCAACAGCTGGCTATGAGCACCCTTACCGTCAACGGCCAGGACATCGCCCTCGACAAGGATGGCTATCTGGTGAAGCTGGACGACTGGTCGGCGGACGTCGCCCGCGTCCTGGCCGAACGCGAGTCCATCGAGCTGAGCGCCGATCACTGGGAAGTGCTGGAGCTGCTGCGCCAGTTCTACGCCGAGTACCAGCTGTCGCCGGCAACCCGCCCGCTGATCAAGTACACCGCGCTCAAGCTGGGCGCGGAAAAAGGCAACAGCCCGCACCTCAACCGCCTGTTCAACGGCACTCCCGCCAAACTCGCCGCCAAGCTGGCGGGCCTGCCCAAGCCGACCAACTGCATATGACCCAGCCACTCCCGCTCGTTACCGAAACCCCGGCCGAACACCCTTTCGCCGAGTTCGTGCGCATCCTCGGCAAAGGCAAGCGCGGCGCCCGCGGCCTGACCCGCGAGGAAGCCCGCAACGCCATGGGCATGCTCCTCGACGGCAAGGTCGAGGACACCCAGCTCGGCGCCTTCCTGATGCTGCTGCGACACAAGGAAGAAAGCCCGGAAGAACTGGCCGGCTTCACCGAAGCCCTGCGCGCCCGCCTGGAGGCGCCAGCGATCAGCGTGGACATCGACTGGCCAAGCTACGCCGGGAAGAAGCGCCACCTGCCCTGGTACCTGCTGGCCGCGCGCTGCCTGGCGAAAAATGGCGTGCGCATCCTCATGCATGGCGGCGGCGCACATACCGCCGGGCGCCTGTACACCGAACAGGTGCTGGAGCTGCTGGGCATCCCGTTGTGCCGCGACTGGAGGCAAGTCGAGCAGGCGCTCAACAGCGGCAATATCGCCTTCATTCCCCTGATGGACTGGGCGCCGCGCCTGCAACGCATGATCGACCTGCGCAACACCCTCGGCCTGCGCTCGCCGATCCACTCCCTGGCCCGGGTGCTCAACCCGCTGGGCGCCCGCTGCGGCCTGCAGAGCATCTTCCATCCCGGCTACCAGGCGGTGCACCGCGAGGCCAGCCGCCTGCTCGGCGATCGCGCCATCGTGGTCAAGGGCGACGGCGGCGAGATCGAGATCAACCCGGATGCCACCAGCCACCTCTACGGCACCACCGACGGCGCGGAGTGGGATGAGGAATGGCCGCAGATGTCCGCCCAGCGCCATGTGAAACCGGCCAGCCTGGAGCCGGAGCACCTGATGGCGGTCTGGCGCGGCGAGGCCGGCGACAGCTACGGCGAGATG
The DNA here is from genome assembly GCA_031253995.1 of Paucimonas sp. Lineage (GTDB taxonomy): Bacteria > Pseudomonadota > Gammaproteobacteria > Pseudomonadales > Pseudomonadaceae > Aquipseudomonas. The sequence goes on from JAIRVG010000101.1 coordinate 23,032, forward strand.
GCCGTGGTGGCGACCATGGCCCTGGCCCTGCGTGGCCTCGGTCATTCGCAGCAGGACGCCTTCGCCAAGGGTCGTGAATACTGGGCCGCGCGACTGGCCTGAGGAAACCATCGAATCCATCGATCAAACAGGCGCGATCTTTGCGCTATTCGTTCGAACTTGAGTCCGTACACTGGCCTCAAATCTTCAAACGAATCTGCCAAGGAGTTTTCACATGGGCCTGTTGATCGATGGACGCTGGCATGACCAGTGGTACAAAAGCAGCAAGGACGGCGCCTTCGAGCGCGAAAGCGCGCAGCGCAACAATCCCCTGCCCGCCGCCGAGGCCGGGCGTTATCACCTGTATGTGTCGCTGGCCTGTCCCTGGGCCCACCGCACCCTGATCCTGCGCAAGCTCAAGGGCCTGGAAAGCCTGATCGACGTGTCCGTGGTCAGCTGGCTGATGGGCGAGCATGGCTGGACCTTCGACAAGGCCACCGGCTCCACGGGTGACAAACTCGACGGCATCGACTTCCTGCACCAGCGCTATACCCGCGACGACACGCACTACACCGGCCGCGTTACCGTGCCGGTGCTGTGGGACAAGCAGGAGCAGCGCATCGTCAACAACGAGTCGTCGCAGATCATCCGGATCTTCAACAGCGATTTCGATGGCCTGACCGGCAATCACCTGGACCTGTACCCGGAGCCGCTGCGGGCGAAGATCGACGGGTTGAACGAGCGCATCTACCCGGCGGTGAACAATGGCGTGTACCGCGCTGGTTTCGCGACGTCGCAGGGGGCGTATGAAGAGGCGTTCGATGCGCTGTTCAGCGAGCTGGATACCCTGGAACAGCTACTGGATGGGCAGCGGTATCTGGCAGGTGAATACCTGACCGAGGCGGATATCCGTCTGTTCACCACCATCGTGCGCTTCGATGCGGTGTACTACGGGCACTTCAAGTGCAACCTGCGGCGCATCAGCGACTACCCGAACCTGTCCAACTGGCTGCGCGAGCTGTACCAGTGGCCGGGGGTGGCGGAGACGGTGAACATGGAGCATATCCAGCACCACTACTACATGAGCCACAAGACCATCAACCCGAACGGGATCGTGCCGAAAGGACCGCTGCAGGACTTCGGGCAGGCGCATGATCGGGAACGGCTGGTCGGGAAAGGGATCTGGAAGAAAAGCGGAATCTGAGGATCATCGAGACCGATGTGGGAGCGGGTTCACCCGCTCCCACAAGGTCCGCGTACGGCTTTACTGGGCGCCTTCGAACCAGGCCAGTTTGTCGCGTAACTGCACCACCTCACCGACGATCACCAATGTCGGCGCATGCACTTCATGCTCCGCCACCAGTTGCGGCAGGTCGGCCAGGGTGCCGGTAAACACCCGCTGGTTCTTGGTCGTGCCCTGCTGCACCAGCGCCGCCGGCGTATCCGCCGCGCGACCATGGCGGATCAGCTCGGCACAGATGGTCGGCAAGCCCACCAACCCCATGTAGAACACCAGGGTCTGCGCCGGCGCCACCAGGTCATTCCAGGGCAGATTGCTGGTGCCGTCCTTCAGGTGGCCGGTGACGAATCGTACCGACTGGGCGTAGTCCCGGTGGGTCAGCGGAATCCCGGCATAGGCCGAGCAACCACTGGCTGCGGTGATCCCCGGTACCACCTGGAACGGAATGCCCTGCTCCGCCAGTTCCTCGATCTCCTCGCCACCCCGGCCGAAGATGAACGGATCGCCACCCTTGAGGCGCAGCACCCGCTTGCCCTGACGGGCCAGGTCCACCAGTTGCTGGTTGATCTGCTCCTGCGGCACGGCGTGATCGGCGCGGCGCTTGCCGACATAGATGCGCTCGGCATCACGCCGGCACATCTCGATGATCGCCGGGGCAACCAGGCGGTCGTACAGCACCACGTCGGCCTGCTGCATCAGGCGCAAGGCACGGAAGGTCAGCAGGTCCGGGTCACCCGGGCCGGCACCGACCAGGTACACCTCGCCACCGTTCTGCGGCGCGGCGCCTTCGACCTTGGCCTGCAGCAGGCGCTCGGCTTCACCGCCCTGCCCCGCCAGCTGGCGTTCGGCGATCGGGCCCTGGAACACGTCTTCCCAGAAACCACGACGCTGGTTGACGTCCGGATAGAGCTGCTTGACCCGCTCGCGGAAACGCGCGGCCAGCCCGGCCAGTTCGCCATAGGCAGAAGGAATCCAGGCTTCCAGGCGGGCGCGGATCAAGCGCGCCAGCACCGGGGCGTCACCGCCACTGGAGACCGCGACCACCAGCGGCGAACGGTCGACGATGGCCGGGAAGATCACCGAGCACAGCGCCGGTGCGTCCACCACGTTGACCGGTACGCAACGCCGCCGCGCATCCGCCGACACCTGCGCGTTGAGCGCGGTGTCATCGGTGGCGGCGATGATCAGTTGGCAGCCGTCGAGGTCGCGCTCTTCATAGCCGCGGACCAGAAGCTCACCACCGCTCTGGAGGGCCAGCCTGGAGAGCTCGCTTTCGATTTCCGGCGCAACCACCCGCAGCTTCGCCCCGGCATCGGCCAGCAGGCGGGATTTGCGCAAGGCAATCTCGCCGCCGCCAACCACCAGCACCTGGCTGCCGCGCAAATTGTGGAACAGCGGCAGGAATTCCATTTAGCCGATGACCTCGATGCCGCCCATGTAGGGTTTGAGGACTTCCGGTACGCGGATGGTACCGTCGGCCTGCTGGTAGTTCTCCAGCACCGCGACCAGGGTACGGCCGACGGCCAGGCCCGAGCCATTGAGGGTGTGCACCAGCTCCGGCTTGCCGGTTTCCGGGTTGCGCCAGCGGGCCTGCATGCGGCGGGCCTGGAAGTCGCCACAGTTGGAGCACGAGGAAATCTCGCGGTACTTGTCCTGGCTCGGCACCCAGACTTCCAGGTCGTAGGTCTTCACCGCACTGAAGCCCATGTCGCCGGTGCACAGCGCCAGGACGCGGTACGGCAGTTCCAGCGCCTGGAGCACGCGCTCGGCGTTGGCGGTCAGGCCTTCCAGGGCTTCCATCGACTTGGACGGCTCGACCACCTGGACCATCTCGACCTTGTCGAACTGGTGCTGGCGGATCATGCCGCGGGTATCACGACCCGACGCACCGGCTTCGCTGCGGAAGCACGGGGTGTGGGCGACGAACTTGATCGGCAGTTCCTTGGCGTCGACGATCTCGCCGGCAACGATGTTGGTCAGCGACACTTCGGCGGTCGGGATCAGGTAGAAGTCGGCTTCGCCTTCGCGGCTGATCTTGAACAGGTCTTCCTCGAACTTCGGCAGCTGGCCGGTGCCTTGCAGCGCCGGGGCCTGGACCAGGTACGGGGTGTAGGCCTCTTCGTAGCCGTGCTCGTTGATGTGCAGGTTGATCATGAACTGCGCCAGGGCGCGGTGCAGGCGGGCGATCGGGCCGCGCAACAGGGCGAAGCGGGCGCCGGACAGCTTGGCGGCGGTCTCGAAGTCGAGGTAGCCGTCACGCTCGCCAAGGGCGACGTGATCCTGGATCGGGAAATCGAAGGTGCGCGGAGTGCCCCAGCGACGGACTTCGACGTTGCCGTCTTCGTCTTCGCCAACCGGAACGCTGGCGTCCGGCAGGTTGGGCAGGGTCAGGAGGATCTGGTCCAGTTCGGTCTGGATCTCGTCCAGCTCCACCTTGCCGGCGGCCAGCTCGCCCGCCATGCGCTCGACATCGGCCATCAGCGGGGCGATGTCCTCGCCCTTGGCCTTGGCCTGGCCGATGGACTTGGAACGGGCGTTACGCTCGGCCTGCAGTTGTTCGGTACGGGTCTGCACCGTCTTGCGGCGCTCTTCCAGGGATTCGATGCGCGCGACATCCAGGCTGAAGCCACGGGAGGCCAGGCGGTCCGCCACTTCCTGAAGTTGGCCGCGTAACAGTTTGGAATCGAGCATGTCGTTCTCTCGTTATGTGTGGTGTTGGTTCAGATTCGGGTGATTGCCAGGCCGGCCCAGGTTGCGAGCAGGCCGCCCAGCACGCTGACCGCGGCATAGCCGAAGGCCAGCGGCGCCTGCCCGCTTTCGAACAGGCGCACGGTATCCAGTGAAAAGGATGAAAACGTCGTCAGGCCACCAAGGAAGCCGACGATCAGGCCGCCGCGCAACTCCACCGGCACGTAGGGACGATGCAGGAACAGTCCGTAGAGCAGGCCGATCAGCAGGCAGCCAACCAGGTTGACCGCCAGCGTACCGAGATAAAAGTGCCGAGGCCAGTGGCCAGCCACCCAATTGGAGGTAGCGAAGCGCAGCAGGGTCCCGGCGATACCACCGGCGCTGACTGCGGCAATAAGTGCGATCACGGTTTTCTCCGTTGCCGGGGGCTGTTGCGGTCGAGTTCGGCCAGTTGGCGCAGTTTCTCGCCGATCTTCAGCTCCAGGCCGCGCGGCACCGGCTGGTAGTACTGGCGCGGTTCGAGTTCATCGGGGAAATAGTCTTCGCCGGCAGCATAGGCGCCCGGCTCGTCATGGGCGTAGCGGTATTCCTCGCCGTAGCCCAGTTGCTTCATCAGCTTGGTCGGGGCATTGCGCAGGTGCAGCGGGACTTCCAGCGAGCCGTGCTCGGCCGCTTCACGCATGGCGGCCTTGAAGCCCATGTACACGGCGTTGCTCTTCGGCGCACAAGCGAGGTAAGTGATGGCCTGGGCCACTGCCAGCTCACCTTCCGGGCTGCCGAGGCGTTCCTGCACGTCCCAGGCCGAGAGGCACAGGCTCAGGGCGCGGGGGTCGGCGTTGCCGATGTCCTCGCTGGCCATGCGCACCACGCGGCGGGCCAGGTAGAGCGGGTCGCAGCCGCCGTCGAGCATGCGCGCGAACCAGTACAGCGCGGCGTCCGGGTTGGAGCCGCGAATGGATTTGTGCAGTGCGGAAATCTGGTCGTAGAAGGCTTCGCCGCCCTTGTCGAAACGCCTGCGGCTGTCGCCCAGCAGGCTCTGCAGGAGCTCGGCGCCGATCTCGCCGCCGTCGTCCGCCAGGTCCGAGGCGTTTTCCAGGAAGTTGAGCATGCGCCGGCCATCGCCGTCGGCGGCGGCCAGGAGCATGGCGAAAGCCTCGTCGGACAAACGCAGCTGGCGTTTGCCGAGACCGCGATCCTCGCTCAGGGCCCGCTGCACCAGGCGGCGCAGGGCCTCTTCGTCGAGGCTCTTGAGCACATACACCCGCGCCCGCGACAGCAACGCGTTGTTCAGTTCGAAGGAGGGGTTCTCGGTGGTGGCGCCGATGAAGATCAGCGTGCCGTCTTCCACATACGGCAGGAAGGCGTCCTGTTGGGACTTGTTGAAGCGGTGCACCTCGTCGACGAAGAGGATGGTGCGCCGGCCGTACTGGGCCGCCTGCTGCTTGGCGATCTCCACCGCGTGGCGGATTTCCTTGACCCCGGCCAGCACCGCCGAGACCGTTTCGAAGTGGGCGTCGCAGAACTGCGCCAGCAGCCGCGCCAGGGTGGTCTTGCCGACCCCAGGCGGGCCCCAGAAGATCATCGAATGCAGCGCGCCCTGCTCCAGCGCTTCGCGCAGCGGCTTGCCGCGGGCCAGCAAATGCTGCTGCCCGACGTATTCGTCCAGGTTGGCCGGACGCATTCGCGCGGCCAGGGGCTGGGCAACCGGTTCACTGCGAAACAGGTCCATTGACGGCTGTACGACCTCTTATTCCTGGATCACATCCGCGCCCTTGGGGACGTCGAACCTGAACTTGCTCGCCGGGACCGCCTCGTTGGCCTTGACCCCGGTGAAGATGATGTTGGTGCGCTGGCCGACGCTGTCGATCAGTTGCATGTCATTGACCAGGCCCTTGCGGAACGACAGGCGCAGGGAGTCGAACAGGGTGTCCTTGGTTTTCGGACGCAGTTCGAAGTCCATGATCTCGCCCTGCTCCTTGGAGCTGATGTCGAAGCTCTGGCTGATCTTCGAGATATCGCCGGAGAGCAGCAAGGCCGGGGTCTGGGTCAGGCGCTGGTCGAGCTTCTTGATGGTCGCCTGCTCCAGGTCCGGGTCCCACAGGGTGACTTTGGCACCATCGGAGACCACCACCTGCTCCTGCGGCGCGTCGGTGTGCCAGTAGAACAGGCCCGGACGCTGTACCGCCATCTGCCCGGTGGTTTCCTGCAGCTGGGTGCCGCTGGCATCGAGGGTCAGCTGGGAGAAGTTGGCGCTGATGGTCTTCGAGTTGTTCAACAGCTGGGTCAGGCGGGCCACGTCGGCTTCACCGGCGAACACCGCAGCGCTGGACAGGCCCAGCGCGGATACCAACATCATGCGAATCAGGCGCATGGCAATCCTCGTTGCAGAATGAATGAACCGGCGGGCGTCGTTGCCCGCCGGCGAAACCGGGGTATCAGTCCCGCGGCGATCCCGGCGCGATGACTTCGCGGGAGCCGTTGGTGTTCATGGGCGTGACCACGCCAGCCATTTCCATGGCCTCGATCATCCGCGCGGCGCGGTTGTAGCCGATCTTCAGCTTGCGCTGCACCGCAGAAATCGAGGCACGGCGGCTTTCCAGGACGAACTGTACCGCTTCGTCGTAGAGGGCGTCGGTCTCGGCGTCCTCGCCGCCTTCACCGCCACCGCCGCCGTCGAAGCCGCTGCCGGCTTCCTCGACACCGTTGAGGATGTCGTCGTTGTAGTCCGGGGCCCCGCGCAGTTTCCACGCCTCGACGACGCGGTGCACCTCGTCGTCGGAGACGAAGGCGCCGTGCACGCGGATCGGCAGGCTGGTGCCCGGCGGCATGTAGAGCATGTCGCCGTGACCGAGCAGTTGTTCGGCGCCACCCTGGTCGATGATGGTCCGCGAGTCGATCTTGCTCGACACCTGGAAGGCCATGCGCGTCGGGATGTTGGCCTTGATCAGGCCGGTGATCACGTCCACCGACGGCCGCTGGGTAGCGAGGATCAGGTGGATACCGGCGGCCCGGGCCTTCTGCGCGATACGGGCGATCAGCTCTTCGACCTTCTTGCCGACGATCATCATCATGTCGGCGAATTCGTCCACCACCACCACGATGGTCGGCAGGGTGGTCAGGGTCGGCGGCACGTCGTCCATGCTTTCGCGGCGGAACATCGGGTCGTAGATCGGCTCGCCGGCTTCCTCGGCGTCCTTGATCTTGCGGTTGAAACCGGCCAGGTTGCGCACGCCCATGGCCGCCATCAGCTTGTAGCGCCGCTCCATCTCGGCGACGCTCCAGCGCAGGGCGTTGGCGGCGTCCTTCATGTCGGTGACCACCGGGCAGAGCAGGTGCGGGATGCCTTCGTAGATCGACAGTTCGAGCATCTTCGGGTCGATCATGATCAGCTTGGCGTCTTCCGGCCCCGACTTGAACAGGATCGACAGGATCATGGCGTTCACGCCCACCGACTTACCGGAACCGGTGGTACCGGCCACCAGCAGGTGGGGCATCTTGGCCAGGTCGGTGATCACCGGCTTGCCGCCGATGTCGTGACCCAGGGCCATGGTGACCGGCGACTTGGCCTCGTCGTACTGCGGCGACGACAGCACTTCGGAGAAGCGCACGATCTGCCGGTCTTCGTTGGGAATCTCGATACCGACGGTGGTCTTGCCGGGAATCACCTCGACCACGCGCACGCTGGTCACCGCCAGGGACCGGGCGAGGTCCTTGGCCAGGTTGGCGATGCGGCTGACCTTGACGCCGGCCGCAGGCTGGATTTCATAGCGGGTGATCACCGGGCCCGGATGGATCGAGTCCACCGAGACCTCGACGCCGAATTCCTTGAGCTTGATTTCCAGCAGCTGGCCGACGCCGGCCAGGGATTCCGGCGAGTAGTTGACCTTCTTCTGCTCGGCCGGATCGAGGATGGAAATCGGTGGCAGGGTGCCTTCGACGGCGCTGTCGACGAACAGCGGCGCCTGTTTTTCCTTCTGCACGCGCTTGCTTGGCTCCGGCGCCTTGGCCGGGGCCGGCATGATGACTGGCGGGGTCTTTTCCTCGCGCTCGGCGACATGCCTGGCCAGGGCCTGGTCCCGTTCGATGATGCGCTCGCGGGCCTTGGCCTGCTCGCGGCGATCCGGAACCACCGGGGCCACCACCTCATTGACCTGCACATCGACCTCGCGCAATTGCGCGACCAGTTGCTTGCGTTCGTTGCGCGCCGCCCACCAGCGGCTGGCGGCGCCCTGGATCAGTTCGAAGAGGTCGAGGGTGATCTTGCCGGTGATGTCCATGACCTTGAACCACGACAGGTCGGTGAACACGGTCAGGCCGAAGAGGAACAGGGCGATGAACATCAGGGTGCTGCCCTGCACGTTCAGGGCGTTCTTCGCCAGGTCGCCGAGGCTTTCGCCCAGCGCGCCACCCGCCGAGGCCGGCAGGCTCGGCGTGGAATGGAAATGGATATGGGCCAGCGCGGCGCCGGAGAGCACCAGGAACACCAGGCCGATCAGGCGCCAGGAAAACAGCCAGCCGCTCCACTGCCAGGGCTGGTGGCGCTCGCGGAAGATCTGCCAGGTCTTGATGGCCAGCAGCAGCGGGAAGATATAGGCGAAGTAGCCCAGGACCATGAACAGGATGTCGGCGAAGAAGGCACCGGCACGGCCCGCGGCATTCTGCACCTGGTCGACGTTGCTGGTGTGGCTGAAGCCGGGGTCGGCCTGGTCGTAGGTCAGCAATGCCATCCACAGATAGAGGCACAGGGCGCCCATGGCAATCAGGGCACCTTCCTTGAGCCTGTAGTGCAACTGCTGGCGCCAGAGCGGCTCGGGATTGGGTGTTGCTGTGGGTTTCTTCAAAACTCGTCTATTCCTGCGCTACTTGCGCGTCCAACCGTGATTGACCAAGGGGGCCGGTCAACAAATCACTACTTTTAACATTACTGCCGATCGATCGCCATGACGGCTCGGCGGAACGGACCCTGGCGGGTGCAAAATTGCCATGCAACAATTTGAGCACGCATTTTCTTTTGTGACAAAGGCTTATGCGGTGTTTTTGCGTAGTTGGGACAACTGCCCCTCTGTTAAGTTGCGCTCCGGGCAACTGGCCATCACCTACGGCGCCGCGACGCGTCTGCGCCGGGCTTGTCCCACGGCGCGCTTTCGGGTCATGCTGGGCGCCCTCCCCTGCCCCGCCACCACGCGAACCTCCACCATGCTGACCTGGCTGAACCGCTCCAATCTGGACTTCCCGCCGCTGGAAAAAGCCCTGCGCGAACCCGAGGGCCTGCTCGCCGCCGGCGGTGACCTGCGCCCGGAACGCCTGGTCCAGGCCTACCGCCACGGCTGCTTCCCGTGGTACCAGGATGGCCAGCCGATCCTCTGGTGGTCGCCGGATCCGCGCACCGTGATGTTCCCCGATGAACTGCACGTGTCGCGCTCGCTGCGCAAGTTCATCCGCCAGGGTCACTATCAGGTCAGCTTCGACCAGGACTTCGCCGCGGTGATCCGCGCCTGCGCGGCGCCGCGGGCCTATGCCGACGGCACCTGGATCACCGACAGCATGCAGGCGGCCTATGTCGAACTGCATCGCCAGGGTTTCGCCCATTCCGTGGAGGTACGCCGCGACGGCGAGCTGGTGGGCGGGCTGTATGGCCTGGCCATGGGCCGGCTGTTCTTCGGCGAGTCGATGTTCAGCCGCGCCGACAACGCTTCCAAGGTCGGCTTCGTCGCCCTGGTGGAGCACCTGCGCGACGCCGGTTTCGTCCTCATCGACTGCCAGATGCCCACCGAGCACCTGCACAGCCTCGGAGCCCGCCCCATCGCCAGGGCAACCTTCGCCGATTATCTGCGTCAATATCTGGACCAGCCCAATCGCGCCACGTGGATCTGCACGCAAGTCACTCCCTAGGCGAGTTTTCGTAGCTGGCTTACACTTAGAAAAACACCTGCCGAGGGGTTGATCATGACCGAGTTGGCGCGCCTTAAGTTTTATGCCACTCAACCCCATGCCTGCAGCTATCTGCCTGACGAACAGGCCACCACGCTGTTCCTCGATCCGAGCCAGCCAATGGACGCCACCGTCTATGCGGACCTGTCGGAAATGGGCTTTCGTCGCAGTGGCGACCATCTGTACCGGCCCCATTGCCAGAACTGCAACGCCTGCGTCCCGGCGCGGATCCCCGCTGCACGCTTCACCCCGAACCGCCAGCAGAAACGCATCATCAAGCGCAACGCCGACCTGGTGGTGAGCCCGGCCCGGCCATCCTTCAACGAAGAATACTTCGACCTGTACCGGCGCTATATCGAACAGCGGCACGCCGACGGCGACATGTACCCGCCGAGCCGCGACCAGTTCTCCACCTTCCTGGTCCGCGACCTGCCCTTCTCGCGCTTCTACGAGTTCCGCCTGGACGGTCGCCTGGTCGCCGTGGCGGTGACCGACCTGCTGCCCAACGGGCTCTCGGCGGTGTACACCTTCTATGAGCCGAACGAGGAACGGCGCAGCCTCGGCCGCTTCGCCATTCTCTGGCAGATCGGCGAAACCCTGCGCCTGGGACTGGATGCGGTCTACCTTGGCTACTGGATCAAGAACTGCAAAAAAATGAACTACAAGACCCAATACCGCCCTATCGAGTTGCTGATCAACCAGCGCTGGGTCACCCTTAATTGAAAACCTTGGCTTGACCTCCCTTTTTCGGGCACAATGCACGCCACTTTTTGTAGCCGGGTGCTTCTGTGGCCGGCCATAACTGAACACCGAGGGCTTTACTGCATGTCGAAAGAAGACAGCTTCGAAATGGAAGGCACTGTCGTCGACACCCTGCCCAACACCATGTTCCGCGTGGAGTTGGAAAACGGGCACGTCGTAACCGCGCACATCTCCGGAAAGATGCGCAAGAACTACATCCGTATCCTGACTGGCGACAAGGTCCGCGTCGAACTGACGCCGTACGACCTGAGCAAAGGGCGCATCACCTACCGCGCCCGCTAAAAGTCGATACGACGAAAAAGCCCGGCAGATGCCGGGCTTTTTTGTTTTTGCTGTCCCGTCCTGAATAAGGTTTACACCTCCCATCCCGAATTTCCGGAGAGTCAGATGGAGCAAGGTGTAAAGCGCACACAGCGTGATTACTCACTGTCTTTTAAATTGGCGGTGGTTGATCAGATTGAAAAAGGCGAACTGACCTACAAGCAGGCCCAGGTGCGGTATGGCATCCAGGGTCGGTCGACGGTTCTGGTATGGTTGCGTAAGCACGGTCGGCAGGATTGGAGCCAGGGGGCCTCGATCCGCGACGAGAGGAGCTGCGCGATGTCTGACCCCAAAACGCTCACTCCAGAGCAGCGGATCAAAGAGCTTGAACAGCAGCTTGAGCTGATGAGCCAGAAGGCCCAGTTCTTTGAGACAGTCGTTGACGTTCTGAAAAATGACTACGGTGTGTCGGTCGTAAAAAAGCGATCCGGCAAGTCCTCTCGCAAGGTCAAGTCGCAGGACTGAGCATTGCTAGGGCTTGTCAGTTTCTAGGCATCAGTCGCCAGGCTTACTACAAGCGCAACCGAGCCGCTGATGGCAAAGATCGCCAGGCAGATCGGGTGGCTGAGTTTGTTCAACAAGTTCGGATGCGCCAGCCTCGTCTGGGTACACGCAAGCTGCACTATCTGCTGCATTGCCAACCTGACAAACGATTCCAGATTGGCCGAGATAGGCTGTTCCAGGTCTTGGGGGAGCGCCGATTGCTAGTGCTGCCTAAGCGGGCTTACCACAAGACAACACAAAGCTTTCATCGCTTCTACCGCCATCCCAACTTACTCAAGCCTGGCCCAAGCCAAATCGTTCCGACAAGGCCAGAGCACGTCTGGGTTGCCGACATTACTTACCTGCCCGCACGTAACGGCCCGCTGTACCTGAGTCTGGTAACGGATGCGTACTCCAGGAAAATTGTGGGTCATCACGTCCATGAAAGCCTGCATGCCGAGTCAGTAGCGCAAGCCTTCAAGCAAGCATTACGAAAGCGACGTCGTCGCCAGCCATTAGTCCACCATTCGGATCGAGGCATCCAATACTGCTCGGCGCTATACCAGTCACTGCACCAACGGCACGATGTTCAGTGCTCCATGACTGATGGGTATGACTGCTACCAGAACGCGCTGGCCGAGCGAATCAACGGAATCCTCAAGATGGAGCTGCTGTTGAGCAGCCCTGAAGATCTTGAGCAAGCCAGGCAGATGGTTGATGAGGCGGTGCAGATCTACAACACCGAACGGCCCCATATGGCCCTGAAAAACAAAACGCCCGATGCAGTGCATCGGGCGTTTTGAGGCCTATCGGCCTACCTGAACAGGTGTAAACCTATTTCAGGACTAGACATGCTGTTTTTTGGGGTGAGGTTGAGGGCCTCATCGCTGGCAAGCCTGCTCCCACAGGTATCGAGTGCACCGCCGACCCTGTGGGAGCTGGCTTGCCAGCGATGAGGCCCGCCTACTCCCACAAGATCTTAGGTCAGGCCATCTCCGCCGTGGTTTCGAAGTCGAAGACCAGTTCGCCATCGCGGATGTCGACATGCACCACGCCACCATGCTCGGCCAGCTCGCCGAACAGGATCTCCTCGGCCAGAGGCCGCTTGATCTTGTCCTGGATAAGCCGGGCCATCGGCCGCGCACCCATCTGCACATCGTAGCCACCGGCTGCCAGCCAGCTGCGCGCGGCGTCGGACACTTCCAGCAGGACACGCTTGTCCTCCAGTTGCGCCTGCAGCTCGGTGAGGAACTTGTCCACCACGCTCTTGATGGTCTCGTGGGTAAGGCGACCGAACTGGATGATGGTGTCCAGGCGGTTGCGGAACTCCGGCGTGAAGCTCTTCTTGATCACTTCCATCGCATCGTTGGAGTGATCCTGGTGGGTGAAGCCGATCGATGCACGCGCCGCGGTTTCCGCGCCGGCGTTGGTGGTCATGATCAGGATCACGTTGCGGAAGTCCGCCTTGCGCCCGTTGTTGTCGGTCAGAGTACCGTGGTCCATCACCTGCAGCAGCAGGTTGAAGACTTCCGGGTGCGCCTTCTCGATCTCGTCCAGCAGCAACACGCAGTGCGGCTGCTTGGTGATCGCCTCGGTGAGCAGTCCGCCCTGGTCGAAGCCGACATAGCCCGGAGGCGCACCGATCAGGCGCGATACGGTATGCCGCTCCATGTACTCGGACATGTCGAAGCGCACCAGCTCGACCCCCAGCGCCTTGGCCAGCTGCCGCGCCACTTCGGTCTTGCCCACCCCGGTCGGACCGGAGAACAGGAAGGAACCGACCGGCTTGTCCGGCGCCTTCAGGCCGGCACGGGACAGCTTGATGGCGGTGGACAGCGAATCGATGGCGGCGTCCTGGCCGAACACGGTCAGCTTCAGGTCGCGCTCCAGGTTACGCAGCAGCTCCTTGTCGGAACTGGTGACGTGCTTAGGTGGAATCCGCGCGATCTTGGCGACGATGTCCTCGACCTGCGGCACCTCGATGCGCTTGACCCGCGCCTCGACCGGCTGCAGGCGCTGGTAGGCACCGGCTTCGTCGATCACGTCGATGGCCTTGTCCGGCATGTGCCGGTCATTGATGTAGCGTGCCGCGAGTTCCGCTGCGGCCCGCAGGGCCTCGTCGCTGTACTCGATGCTGTGGTGCGACTCGAAGCGACCTTTCAGCCCGCGCAGGATGCCCACGGTGTCCTCCACCGAAGGTTCGCTGACATCGACCTTCTGGAAGCGCCGCGCCAGGGCCCGGTCCTTCTCGAAGATGCCGCGGAATTCCTGGAAGGTGGTGGAGCCGATGCAACGGATATCACCCGAGGACAGCAGCGGCTTGAGCAGGTTGGAGGCGTCCATCACCCCGCCGGACGCCGCACCGGCGCCGATGATGGTGTGGATCTCGTCGATGAACAGGATCGCCTGCGGGCGTTTGCGCAGCTCGCCGAGCAGCGCCTTGAAGCGCTTCTCGAAGTCGCCGCGGTACTTGGTACCGGCCAGCAGGGCACCGAGGTCCAGGGAGTAGACCACGCTGTGGGACAGCAGGTCCGGCACCTGGCCGTCGACGATGCGCTTGGCCAGGCCTTCGGCGATGGCGGTCTTGCCGACACCGGCCTCGCCCACCAGCAACGGGTTGTTCTTGCGACGCCGGGCAAGGATCTGCGCGACCCGCTCGACTTCGGTCTCACGCCCGACGAGAGGATCGATCCGGCCTTGGCGGGCGAGTTCGTTGAGGTTGCTGGCGTAGGCGTCCAGCGGATTGCCCGACGACGAGGTTTCCCCGCCGTCTTCGTCCTGCATGTCCTGCTCGCCTTCCTGGTGTTCGCCGTGTCCCGGCACCTTGGAGATGCCATGGGCGATGTAGTTGACCACATCGATGCGGGCGACACTCTGTTGCTTGAGCAGGAATACCGCCTGGCTTTCCTGCTCGCTGAAAATCGCTACCAGCACATTGGCGCCGGTCACTTCACGCTTGCCCGAGCTCTGTACATGGAAAACGGCACGCTGCAGCACCCGCTGGAAGCCCAGGGTCGGCTGGGTTTCGCGGTCCTCGTCATGAACGGGGATCAACGGCGTGGTGGAGTCGATGAACTCCTGCAGATCGTGTTTGAGCTTGTCGAGATTTGCCCCGCATGCACGCAATACCGTGGCGGCGGCCTCGTTGTCCAGCAATGCCAGCAGAAGGTGCTCGACGGTCATGAACTCATGACGCTTCGAGCGCGCCTCCTTGAAGGCCAGATTGAGGGTGACTTCGAGCTCGCGGTTTAACATAGCTTCACCTCATACCCAAGTGGTCGGCGATTAACCGTCCTTCTCGATTTCACAGAGTAGCGGATGCTG
>JAIRVG010000081.1 GCA_031253995.1 Paucimonas sp.
AAATGCCAGGCCATCATCGACAGCGTCAAGGCCAAGGGTAGCCTCAAGGTACCCGCCGACATCCAGGCCTTCTCGCTCAATGCCCTCGATGTCGAGGCGACCAAGGCGCTGATCCGCGAGACCGAATCGCAGATCGTGATCAACGTCGGTTCCGCCTTCCTCAACATGTCGGTGCTGCGTGCCTGCATCGATACCGGTGTCGCCTACCTGGACACCGCGATCCACGAAGAACCGGGCAAGATCTGCGAAACCCCGCCCTGGTATGGCAACTACGAGTGGAAACACCTCGAAGAGTGCCAGCAGAAGAACATCACGGCCATTCTCGGTGTCGGTTTCGACCCGGGTGTGGTCAACGCCTACGCGGCGCTGGCGAAACAACAGTACTTCGACCGCATCGACTCGATCGACATTCTCGACGTCAATGCCGGGTCCCATGGCAAGTACTTCGCCACCAACTTCGATCCGGAAATCAACTTCCGTGAATTCACCGGACAGGTGTGGAGCTGGCAGAACAGCCAGTGGACCAGCAACACCATGTTCGAAGTGAAGCGTACCGACGACCTGCCGGTGGTCGGTTCGCAGAATCTCTACCTCACCGGCCACGATGAAGTGCACTCGCTGTCGAAGAACCTCGACGTGCCCAACGTGCGTTTCTGGATGAGCTTCGGCGAGCACTACATCAACGTGTTCACCGTGCTGAAGAACCTCGGCCTGCTCTCCGAGCAACCGGTGAAGACCGCAGAAGGCCTGGAAGTGGTGCCGCTGAAAGTGGTCAAGGCCGTGCTGCCGGATCCGGCCTCGCTGGCTCCGGGCTACACCGGCAAGACCTGCATCGGTGACCTGGTCAAGGGCACCAAGGACGGTCAGCCGCGCGAAGTCTTCATCTATAACGTGGCCGACCACGAGGAAGCCTACGCCGAGACCGACAGCCAGGGCATCTCCTACACCGCCGGTGTACCGCCAGTGGCTGCGGCCCTGCTGGTCGCCCGTGGCCAGTGGGACGTGCAGCGCATGGTCAACGTCGAGGAACTACCGGCCGAGCCGTTCCTCCACGCCCTGGACGTGATGGGTCTGCCGACCCGCGTCAAGGACGAGAACGGTGACCGTCCTTGGGCCTGATGGGTTCATGAGGTGACAAGGAAGGGGCGCCCGCACAGGCGCCCCTTTTTTTGAGCTGCAAGTTTCAAGCGGTAAGCAACAAGGAAAAGCAGTTCGCGGCGCTTTGGCCGTTTCTTGCAACTTGAAACTTGCCTCTATGCCCCCTCTGAAAAATCGTTTCAACCGCTTACAATCCCGCCCCATTCCGTAGTCAACAAGAAAGGCCCGTCAGTACATGACGCTCGATCCACCCACCATGCTGGTGCTCACCATCGTGCTCGCCGCCACCGCGTCCGCCTACCTGGCGATCGAGTGGACCAGCGTGCGCGAATCGTCCCTGCTGTTCTGGAGCGCCGGCTTCGCCACCATCACCGTCGGCTCGACCCTGGCCCTGATGCGCATGAACGGCCTGCTGGTCCTTGGCATCTGGTTCGCCAACGGTTTGCTGGTCACCGCCCATTGGCTGTTCCTGCTGGGGGTGGCGCGTTTCACCGAAACCCGCCTGTCCCGCGCCTGGTACCTGATCTTCGTGCTCTGGGCCGCGCTGCTGGCACTGCCCAACGCCGCCTGGTGGTCGAACGTGATGACCTTCGCCAACTCGGGACTGGTCGGCATCCTCGCCCTGCGCGCCAGCTTCCTGCTGCGCCCCCATGGCAAGTCGCTGAGCGTCGGTGCGGTGCAGTTGCGCTATGTGATGCTCAGTCACGGTCTCTTCTATTGCGTCAAGGCGCTGCTCGCGGTGATGCCTGGCGCCCTGCTCGACCTGGCGTCGTTCCGCGGCGAGATCATCCAGGTGTCGCTGGTGGAAGGTGCGGTAGCGCTGATGCTGATCGCCCTGTCGATGACCGGCAGCGAGCGCTACCGCCGGGAAAAACGCATCGCCCGCCTCGCCGCCCGCGACCCGCTGACCACCCTGTACAACCGCCGGGCCCTGGAAGTGCGAGCGCCGCGCTTGCTGGAGCACGTGTCGGTGCAGCAGCCGGGGGCCCTGCTGCTGATCGATATCGACAACTTCAAGCTGGTCAACGATCTCTACGGACACCCGGCCGGCGACCGCCTGCTGGTCAACCTCAGCGACATGATCCTCGCCCAACTGCCCGAAGACGCGCTGGCCGCGCGGCTGGGGGGCGACGAATTCCTGATCCTGCTGGGCAATGCCTCCAGCGAACAGATCGTCGCCCTCGGCAGCGCCCTGCGTGAACAGTTCCAGCGCGAGGCCACCGCCGCCTTCGACACCCCGGAGCCGGTGACCCTGAGCATCGGTGCCAACCTGTTCGAGTACCCGCCGGCAAGCCTGGCGGCGCTGATCGAGCAGAGCGATGCGGCGTTGTACGAGTCCAAGCGTGGGGGGCGGGACAGCATCAGGCTGGTGGACCGGACGATCAGCGGTCCGATCTGAAGCGCTTGGGGCAGTCCACATCCAGCGGCGCACCCGGCCCCTGTGGGAGCTGGCTTGCCAGCGATGAGGCCCTCAACGCTCGTGCAAGGTCTCGGCCCTGGCTCGGATGATCGGCTTGATCAGGTAGAAGGTGTTCTTGCCTTCCCAGTGATGTGGCGGCGGGCTTTTTCATGCCGGGAGGCTTTGTAGTGCCTGTGAGGGCGCTATCGCTGGCAAGCCAGTTCCCACAGGTTGGACTGCCCCCAAGAAGTTGGGCACCAATCCAACCCTTGGGGGGCAGTCCAAGGTCTGCGGCGGGATCAGAAACGATACTTCGCCGTCACCCTGTAGTTCCTCGGTTCCCCCACGAAGTTACCGCCCACCGTGGTCATGATGCTGGAGTAGTAATCCCGGTCGAACACGTTGTTGGCATTCAGGCTCAGGGTCAGGTGGGAGTCCACGTCATAGCTGGCGAACAGGTCGGTCACCGCATAGCCGCCCTGCTCGATCCGGGCACTGCCTTCCGTGGCATACACATCGCTCTGCACATGCAACCCGCCTCCCACGCGCCAGCGGTTCAGGTCGCCCGGCAGGCGGTAGCTGGTGGCCAGCTTGAACAGGTTCAGCGGCAGGTTGGTGGCGTAGCGCTCGCCGCTGGACAAGGTGCCGATCGGCGCATACTCCGACGGTTTCTGGTGCTTGGCATAGTTGTAGGTGTATCCCGCCGACACCTGCCAGTCCGGCAGCACCTCGCCGCTGACCTCCAGCTCGATACCGCGGCTGCGCACTTCACCGGCCGAGGCGTAGCAATCACGACCGCCACAGCCGCCGACGATAGGGTCAGGCAGGTTCTCCAGGTCGATCTGGAACAGCGCCACGCTGGCATTCAGGCGTCCGTCGAAGTACTCGCCCTTGAGGCCGATCTCGTAGTTGCTGCCCTCCTGCGGGTCGAGCAGGCCACCGGTCGGGGTCTGGTAGTTCTGCGGATTGAAGATCCGCGTCCAGCTGGCATAGGCGGTGTAGGTGTCGTTGAGGTCATAGGTGAAGCCAAGGTACGGGGTGAACTCGCGGGTGACCTTGTACGCGTCATCGCCGGTCCAGGTCCCCGCATGGCTGGTCAACTCGTATTCGTACCAGTCCAGACGCCCGCCCGTGGCCAGCTTGAGCCGGTCGGTGAGGCTGAAACGCGCGGTGAGGTAGACGCTGGACTGCTTGACCTCGCCCTCCCGCGACCAGGCATAGGTGATCGTCGGCTTGGGCACCGACTTGCCGTCGAAGCCCAGCGGATCGAACTCATAGGCGTCGGCGCCAAGCGGCCAGCCGCCAGGACCGTCGTCGATGTCCTGGTTGCGGTAGCTGCCGCCCACCACCAGCTCATGGGTCCGGCCGAACAGCTGGAACGGCCCGCTGGCATAGCCGTCGAGGCTGGCCTGGGTGTTTTCGTAGTGGTACTTGCCATAGCCGAAGCCGAAATCGCGGGCGCTGGGATCCGGGCGATACAGGTAGGAGCCGAACATGTCCATCTCGCTTTTCAGCGCAGTGGCGGCGAGCTTGCCGGTCCAGCCATTGGCGAAGCGCCGGGTGATGTCGGCGAAGACCGTGCTGGTCTCCTTGTCCCAGTACGACCAGTTGGGGCTCTGGCGCCGCGAGCGGGAAATGTCGAGGAAGCTGCCGTCGGGGTTGGTGCCGCGGCCGTTCCAGTCGGCGCCGGGGTTGTTGTCCTGGCTCCAGCTGGCACCGAGGCTCACCGTGGTGTCTTCGTCCAGGTCGCCTTCGAGCACGCCATAGACCAGGCTGCGGCGATTCTGGTAGTCGTCGATGAAGGAGTTCTTGTCCTGCAGCGACAGCACCGTGCGCCCGCGCAGGCTGCCCGTCGCGTTCAGCGGGCCGCTCAGGTCCAGCTCGGTGCGGTAGTCGTCCCAACTGCCAGCGCCGGCGCTGATGCTGCCCTGGAGGGTGTCGGTCGGGCGCTTGCGCACCAGGTTGATCGAGCCACCCGGGGAGCCGGCGCCCTCCATCAGGCCGGCGGCGCCGCGCACCACCTCGACCCGGTCGTACATCGACAGCAGGCCGGTGGACAGGCTGGCCTCGTCGTACTGCACCGGAATGCCGTCGACCATCAGGTTGCTCAGCTGGAAGCCCCGGGCGTTGTAGCGCTCGCGCTCGCCGCCCCACTTGGTCACGGTGAGACCGGTGGTGTACTTCACCGCGTCGCCGAGGGTGGTCATGGCCTGGTCCTCGATGCGCTGGCGGCTGACCACGCTGACCGACTGCGGGGTCTCGCGCGGTGTCAGGGCCAGCTTGGTGCCGCTGCTCATGGTGCCGGTAGTGTAGGAACCGGTGCCCTCGCTGGTGGCGCCGAGCTGGCTGGCATTGACGCTGGTGGCGCCCAGTTCCAGTGCCGCGCTGTCGCCCTGCGGCGGCGAGACCAGGTAGCTGCCATCGGTGGTCCTCTGCACCGTCAGCCGCGTCCCCCGCAGCAGGCGCTGCAGGGCCTGCTCCACGGTCAGCTCGCCGCTGAGGCCGGGGGCGCGCAGGCCCTCGGCGCTGTCGGTGGCGAACAGGATGCGGGCGCCGGTCTGCCCGGCCAGGGCGTTCAGCGCCTGGTCCAGCGGTTGCGCCGGCAGGTTCACGGCGTGGCTGGCCTCCTGGGCATGCAGCGTCGACGCGAGGGTGATGCCGGCGGCCAGCAGCGACAGGCGCCGCGAGAATGCGATGGTGCTCATTTGACTCCCCAGATGCAGGTTCGAAAGTGACCTTCACAGGGAGTGGCGAATGGCACCGGGAAAATGTTGAGGTCGGGAATGAAAAATATTCTCTTTTCCGTCAGCGGGCACGAATCGTCAGGCTGCCGTCCTCGCCGCGCAGCAGGCTCACCGGCAAAATCGCCGGCAGGCCGTCGAGCAGGGTTTCCACCGCCACGCTGTCGAACTCGCCGGACAGGCGCAACTGCCCGACCCGTGCGTCGGCCAGGCGGATGGGGGCCTGGCGATAGCGTTGCAGGTCGACGATGACTTCGCGCAGCGGCGTGCCGTCGAAGCGCAGCTTGCCCTGCTGCCAGGCGGTGATCCGCGCCGGATCGACCTTGCCCACCGCACTGAGCTGCTGCTCGTTGGCCAGCAGCACCTGGCCTTGGCGGAGACGGCTGGAACCGGCCGCCCGGTTGGACACTTCCACCTCGCCTTCGACCACCGCCACGGCCACGCCGCGGCTGTCGCTGCGCACGTTGAACACCGTGCCGATATCCCGCACCGACACACCCTGGCTGCGCACGATGAACGGCTGCGGCCCGTGGGCCACGGTGAAGGTCGCCTCGCCTTCGAGCAGCTCGAACTGGCGGCTGCGCAGGCGGTGTTCGATGCGCAGGTGGCTGGCGCTGTCGAGAATCAGCGTGCTGCCGTCGGCCAGTTGCCGGCTGTCGCGGCTGCCCACCGGGACGTGGATGTCCTCGCTGTACCAGGACGGATCGAGGAACCACAGCCCCGTCGCCAGTACCAGCAGTGACAGGCCGCCGCCCAGGGTCTGCTTGCGCCGCCGTTGTCGTGCAGTCTGCGCCTTGGCCTCGGCCAGCAGCGCTTCACGGGAGGGTACGCGGTCGCGCAGGGCCTGTTCGAAAGGGCTCAGGGCATCGCTGGCGGGTTTGTCCTGGCGGTTCATTTCGCCAGGGCCCGACGTGCCGGTTCCCAGTCGCGGACGATGGCCTGCATCGCCCGGGAGAAGTGCTGGGTGACCATGTTCAGCGAGATGCCCAGCTCGGCGGCGATCTCCTTCTGCGCCATGCCGTGGATGCGATGCAGCAGGAACACCTGGCGCGCCCGCGCCGGCAGCGCCTCTATGATCGCCAGCAGCGCCTGCAACTGCTGTTCGAAGTCCAGGCTGGCGGCGCCGTCCAGGTCATGGACATGCCAGTCCGGCACCTCGGCGGTGAATTCGATATGGGCGGCGTGGGTGTTGTCGGCACGACGGCGGTCGATGGCCTTGTTGAACGACACCTTGCGCAGGAAGGCGAACGGCAGCTTCACCGGCTGCTGCGGTGGTTTCTCCAGCAACTGCACGCACACGTCATGCACCACCTCGCGGGCGAACTGGCTGCCCTGGAAGCGCCGGCGGATATAGGCGACCAGGTCGTCGTAGTGCAAGGCCAGGGCCCCGATCAGCTCGGGATTGGAGGAGGATTCGGACATGACGGGGACAAGTGTGCGAATGAAAGTGGTTCGCATTATAGACATGGCGATTTGCTTGCCAAGTCGTCAGGGTTGAATATCGGGATCCGCACCCTCGACGGAGAACGCCATGACCGCAGTGCCCGTGTACCTGGATGACCTGAAGGCAGGCGATGTTTTCGTCAGCGCCAGCTACACGCTGGATGCCGACCAGATCGTCGCATTTGCCACGCAATTCGACCCACAGCCGTTCCATGTCGACGCCGAGGCGGCCAAGGACAGCTTCTTCCAGGGCCTGGCCGCCAGCGGCTGGCACACCGCGGCGATCACCATGAAGCTGCTGGTGCAGAGCCTGCCCCTGGCCCGCGGGGTGATCGGCGCCGGAGGCGAAATCAGCTGGCCCCAGGCGACCCGGCCGGGGGATGAGCTCAAGGTCACTACCACGGTGCTGGAGATCATTCCGTCGCGCTCCAAACCGGATCGGGGGATGGTGGTGGTGCAGTCGCTGACCACCAACCAGCGGGAAGAGGTGTGCCAGAAGCTGACCTCGAAAGTGTTGTGTTTTCGGCGATGATCATCGTGAGCCCGCTACGGGCTGAGCAGTGGCCGTTGTATCGCGACCTGCGCCTGCGGGCGCTGCGGGATGCGCCGCAGGCATTCGGCAGTACCTTCGAAGCGGAGGTGACGCGCACGGATGAGGACTGGGCGCAACGGGCGATGCGAGCAGCGAATGGCGATGCAGACAAGGCCTGGGTCGCCGTCCATGGCGAGGATGCTTGCGGCCTGGTCTGGGGCAAGCGGGTTGCCGAGGACACGGTGGAGGTGTTCCAGATGTGGGTCGATCCGCAGGCACGGGGGTTGGGTGCCGGGCGGTGTTTGCTCGAAGCGGTGATTGCCTGGGCGCGGAGGCTGGGTGTCGCCAGGGTTTGCCTGGGAGTGACAGACGGCGAGTCGGCAGCAGTTCGCTTGTATCGGGCCCATGGGTTCCGACCGGTTGGAGCACTGGAGCCTTTGCGGGAGGGGTCGCCGCTGATGTGCCAGGCCATGGAATTGCGGCTGGCACGGGTATCTACACGGCTCTGAACGCCTGACAAGTGCTCGCCTTGAGCCTTGTAGCGCCGTTGAGATCGAGCGACGCGCGGGCGGCGCTTGATCTGGAGGGTGCTGGAAAAACATCGACATGCACAGCGATGCGCCGCGCAACGTCATGGCAAAGCGGGGATTCCAGCGGCAAATCTGGCAGAATCCCCATCCTTGCCGAAAAGGAATTCCCATCATGCAACCGAACAAAGCCTGCGCCGTGGTGCTCGACGACGCTGGCCGCCTGCTGTTGTTCCGTCACCCTCGCGGTGACGTGCAACTGGTCAAGGGCACCATCGAGGCCAACGAGTCCCCTGCCCGCGCCGTGCTGCGCGAACTCAAGGAAGAATCCGGGATCACCCCGGCCAGGGTGCTGCGCGACCTTGGCTGCTGGAAGGCCGGGTATCGCGGCCAGGTCTGGTCGTTCCATCTCTGTGCCACCGACCTGGCCCTGCCGGAACAATGGTCGTACCAGACCGAGGACGACAACGGGCATGTCTTCGCCTTCTTCTGGGCGCCCCTCGATGACCTGCCTTTCGACGAATGCCATCCGCTGTTCCAGCGTGCGCTGCGCGAGGTGCTGGACAGGCTGCAGAACGCAAGCCCTGGCGTCGGATAAACGTTTGCGCAGAGAAACCTTTATAGTCGACCACTTCGCTCGCATGGATGCCTGACATGAAGTACCTCGCCCTACCCCTTGCCGCCGCCCTGCTGGCGCTTTCCCAGCCCAGTACCGCCGACCCGGTGGACGAGCAATGGCGCCGCCTGATCAGCAAGGACTTCAAGGAAGGCTGCGTCACCCGCCTCAAGTCCTATCTGGAAAGCAACGGGCGCAACGGCCGTCGCGGAGCGACCTGGTTCGTCGAATCCTGCGACGGCCGGTTCGAGTATTCGACCTCCTACCTGCCGGCGCCGCGCCCCAGCGAAGACGCGCCGCTGCTGGTCGCCAAGCGCCTGCGCCAGCTCCCGCCCGTCACCCCGTAGCCCGCTGCCAGCCAACGCCCGGCGCCCCGCTGCCGCCGGGCGAAAGGACAAGACTTCCCGGTGAAAAACCGGATAATGGCCGCCAATTTCGTTTCGCCCGCTACGGTACCCCCATGGAAATCAAGGTCAACTTTCTCGACAACCTTCGCCTCGAAGCCAAATTCGACGACTTCACGGTGATTGCCGACCAGCCCATCCGCTACAAGGGTGATGGCTCGGCACCGGGACCGTTCGACTATTTCCTGGCCTCGTCGGCGCTGTGCGCGGCGTACTTCGTCAAGCTGTACTGCCAGACCCGCGACATCCCCACCGACAATATCCGCCTGTCGCAGAACAACATCGTCGACCCGGAAAACCGCTACAACCAGATCTTCAAGATCCAGGTCGAGCTGCCAGCGGACATCTCCGAGAAGGACCGCCAGGGCATCCTCCGTTCCATCGACCGCTGCACGGTGAAGAAGGTGGTGCAGACCGGCCCCGAGTTCATCATCGAGGAAGTGGAAAACCTCGACGCCGATGCCCAGGCCCTGCTCATGCCGGGCCTCGACGGCCAGACCCGCACGCTCATCCCGGGCAAGGACCTGCCGCTGGAAGACACCATCGCCAACATGTCGCGGATCCTCGCCGACCTTGGGATGAAGATCGAGATCGCCTCCTGGCGCAACATCGTGCCCAACGTCTGGTCCCTGCATATCCGTGACGCGCAGTCGCCGCTGTGCTTCACCAACGGCAAGGGTTCGAGCAAGGAAAGCGCGCTGGCCTCGGCCCTGGGCGAGTTCATCGAGCGGCTCAACTGCAACTTCTTCTACAACGACCAATTCTGGGGCGAGGACATCGCCAACGCCGAGTTCGTCCATTACCCGAACGAGCGCTGGTTCAAGCCGGGGCGCAAGGACGCCCTGCCGAAGGAGATCCTCGACGAGCATTGCCTGGCCATCTACAACCCGGACGGCGAGCTGCTGGGCTCGCACCTGTACGACACCAACTCGGGCAATATCGAGCGTGGCATCTGCTGCCTGCCGTACACCCGCCAGTCCGACGGCGAGACGGTGTACTTCCCGTCCAACCTGGTCGAGAACCTGTACCTGAGCAACGGCATGAGCGCCGGCAATACCCTGGTGGAAGCCCAGGTGCAGTGCCTGTCGGAGATCTTCGAGCGCGCGGTGAAGCGGGAAATCCTCGAAGGCGAGCTGGCCCTGCCGGACGTGCCGCAGGAAGTCCTGGCCAAGTACCCTGGCATCGTCGCCGGCATCCAGGGCCTGGAAGAACAAGGCTTCCCGGTGCTGGTCAAGGACGCCTCGCTGGGTGGTGAATTCCCGGTGATGTGCGTGACCCTGATGAACCCGCGCACCGGCGGCGTGTTCGCCTCCTTCGGCGCCCACCCCAGCTTCGAGGTGGCACTGGAGCGCAGCCTTACCGAGCTGCTCCAGGGCCGCAGCTTCGAAGGCCTCAACGACCTGCCGCAGCCGACCTTCGAAAGCCATGCGCTGATGGAGCCGAACAACTTCGTCGAGCACTTCATCGACTCCAGCGGCGTGGTGTCGTGGCGCTTCTTCAGTGCCAGGTCCGACTTCGAGTTCGTCGAGTGGGACTTCTCCGGCCAGGGCGAAGACTCCAACGCCGACGAAGCCGCGACCCTGTTCGGCATCCTCGAAGGCATGGGCAAGGAGGTCTACATGGCCACCTACGACCACCTCGGCGCCGCGGCCTGCCGCATCCTGGTGCCGGGCTACTCGGAAATCTACCCGGTGGACGACCTGATCTGGGACAACACCAACAAGGCCCTGTTCTTCCGCGAGGACATCCTCAACCTGCATCGTCTCGATGAAGAGGAACTGGAAAGCCTGCTGGAGCGCCTGCTGGAGTCCGAGCTGGACGAGTACACCGAGATCAAGACCCTGATCGGCATCGAGTTCGACGACAACACGGTGTGGGGCCAACTGACCGTGCTGGAGCTGAAGATCCTGATCCAGGTGGCGTTGAAGAAGTTCGACGATGCCAAGGAACTGGTGGAGATGTTCCTGCAGTACAACGACAACACCGTCGATCGCGGGCTGTTCTACCAGGCGCTGAACGTGGTGCTGGAGGTTGAGCTGGACAGCGACCTGGAGATGGCCGACTACGAGGTCAATTTCCGCCGCATGTTCGGTGACGCGCGGATGGACGCGGTGCTGGCCTCGGTCGAAGGCAGCGTGCGCTTCCATGGCCTGACCCCGACCAGCCTGAAGCTGGAAGGCCTGGACCGGCATCTGCGCTTGATCGAGAGCTACAAGAAGCTGCATGCAGCCAGGGCGGCCAAGGCCTGATTCTGTAGTGCTCTTCAGGGCCTAATCGCTGGCAAGCCAGCTCCCACAGTGAGCGCGTCGACCATGGATTTCCTGGTCAACACAAACCGACCGCGTCGCTTCGGATTCATGCAGAGTCCATGGACGGCTCAGAATCTTGTGGGAGCGGGCGTTGCCCGCGACAGCGTACCCCCCGCCGAGGCCCCGTATCCCACCCGCCGCACCCCCGCCAGATGCTGCTCCAACAGATCCAGCAACGACTCCCCACTCTCCAGGTAGGCATCGCCAAAATCCGCCGCCCCCAGCGCACTGGGATGCACCACCACCTCCAGCACGCCATCCTGCGGCGCCAATCCGTCGCGCAGGTCCACCGGGGTGCACACATGGTCCGCGCATCCTCCGGCCAGTTGACGCAGGCGCCGGTTCAGCAATGCCTTGAACACCCGCTTGCCCTTGCCGATGTTGTGGCCGATGTTGCGCGCCAGGCGCACCGGCACCCCCTCCCGCGAAGCGAAGCGGGCGACGATCTCGCCAATGGGCCAGACATTGTGCACATGCTGGTGCGAGTCCAGGTGGCTGGGCAGCAGACCCAGCCCCAGGCAGTGCTGCCACTGCGCGGCCAGCTCCAGCTCCACTGCCTGCCGCGTGCGCCGGCTCAGCCACAGGCGCCTGCGCGACAGGCTGAAGTCGAACTCGCCGGCCTCGTTGCAGAACGCCGGTTCCTCCAGGATCGCTTCGCTCAACGGCCGGCCATGGCTGAGATTGAAGTGCAGCCCGACCCGCCCGCGCAGCAGCGGCTGCTGCCGGGCCAGGGCGCAGGCGTTGCGGAACGCCGGCATGTTGGCCATGGCCGTGGCCGAGCTGATCAGGCCGCTCTGGAAGGCCCGCAGGATCACCGCGTTGGTGGGTTCGTTAAGGCCGAAATCATCGGCGTTGACTATGACCTGGAGGGACATTGCGCGGCTCCTGCAAGAGGGGGACGAGGGGAGACCCGGGTCGGGGCCGGGACCTTGGCCGGTGGCAGCCAGGGGCGCACCCGCCGCCACAGGCGCAAGGCCAGGCCCAGGCACAGGCCGGACAGGCGCCAGCTGTAGAAACCATGGCGCAGATGCTCGACCTGGCCGGTCATGCGTTCATGCAGCTGATGACTGGAGTTCTCCAGGCTGACCCGCGAGGCGTCGATCCACTGCCACCCTTCGTCCAGCCCCCAGTCGATCCATTCCTGCAGCAGCACCCGGCCACTGCCCAGTTCGGCATGGGCCGGCAGGAACGCCAGGTTGTAGTCGTAGAGCCGGCCCCGTTCCAGCAGGCCGAGGCGATAGCTGATGCATTCGCCGTCCAGCTCCAGCACTACCAGGCGCAGGCGGTTCTCGGCGGCAAGGCCGGCCAGGGCCTGGAACATCCAGGCCCGCGAACGCAGCGTGCTGAAGATGCCGACCCCGTCGTCGCCTTTCCAGCTGGCGTCTTCCACGGCGGCGATGCGCTGCAGCCAGTCGTCGATGTTGTCGGCATCCGCCACCACCCGGCGCACCTGGGCACCACAGGCGACGATGCGCTTGCGGGCGCGGCGCAGCTTGTAGCGCGGGTCGCCGCTGACTTCCTGGCGGTCCGCCGCGCTGAGCCAGTGCACCGGCACGTTGCAGGCGCGCCGGCATTCGTGGGTCGAGCTGCGCCAGCCCCAGTGCCGCAGCCAGGGCTCGCCGGCAGTGACCTCATTGAGCTGCAGCAGCGCATGAGGCAGGTGCCGGCGGATCTCCCGCAGCACCAGCGGCGCCTCATGCTCGGCCAGGTCGATGAGCAGGCCGACCCGGTCGCTCAGCGGCCAGCCGAGATGCCGCAGCACCACGAACCCCGGCAATCCGGCCCGCAGCGGCATGCGCAGCAGGGGCAGGCACAGGCACAGGCGCTCGCCGTCATGGCCGAGCAGCACGTGCAGGCTTTGCCCTGGCCGCAACGCGGCCTCCGCCGCCTGCAGCCAGGCCAGGCCATTGAACGGCGTGCTCTGCGGCAAGCGCTGGCGCAGCGCCTCGTAGTCGCGCACGGGAAAGGCAGGGGTCGACAGCGAGGTCAACCAGCTCAGGCGCAGCCCCATGTCAGGCAGCCCCCACCGGCGTCGGCGTCACCGCCGGCTTGCGCAGGGCGGCCAGGCGCGAGCCTTCGTAGCGGCTCTGGCGGAAGAACTTCCAGCGCCCGAACAGGCAGTAGACATGGGTGATGCGGCCCAGCTCGGTGTAGCCCATGCGCAGGTGCAGCTTGAGCGCCGGGATATTGTGGCTCTCGCACACATCCACCACCTTGTCGCAGCCCCGGGCGCGCATGGCCTTCCACAGGTCCAGCTGCAGGTCCACCGACAGCGTGGTGCCCCAGTAGGCGCGGGTCAGCTCGCCGCCGAACTCGAAGAACTCGCCCGGCTTGACCGGGAACCGGCAGCCGTAGAAGTGATGGTCGTGGTAGTCCTTCGGGCAGCCCCAGATGAACGCCACCACGTGGCCTT
The DNA here is from genome assembly GCA_031253995.1 of Paucimonas sp. GTDB lineage: Bacteria > Pseudomonadota > Gammaproteobacteria > Pseudomonadales > Pseudomonadaceae > Aquipseudomonas. The sequence continues at coordinate 13,483 of JAIRVG010000081.1, forward strand.
CGGGGTCGCGGTGGATGATTCCGGTGTGACCTTCCCGGACCATCTCGCGCATGACCTCGATGCGATCGCCGAAGTAGCGGGCGAAGGCATGCACGTTGTGCAGGGTGGTCAGTTCGCTGTGGGTCGGCGGGCTCGGCTTGAGGTTGTGCGGCGGCACGGGGCTGACCAGGTCGCGCTCCATCCAGAGCAGCTCCCAGTGGTAGAACACGTAGTGGCGCAAGGCGGTGTTCAGGGTCGAGCGCAGTCCTTTGTGCCGGAGGTGGTTTTGCAGCTGGGTCAGTACACGCATGATTGCCTCCTGGATCGGGCAAGGCGGGTGGTCCGGCGCGTCGCGCTCACGACGCGCTCCAGCTCAGGGCGAACAGGGTTCGTCCCGGCAACTCGAAGCCGAACTGCCCGCCGCGACAGGCCAGGTCGGCCTTGCGTGGCTGGAGGTCGGGTCCAAAGAAGGTCAATTCGGTTTGCACCGGGCATTGCCCGGCACCGGCATCGAAGCGCACCTGCTGGCGCCGTTCGCTCTTGTTCACCCCCAGCAGGCTGCGCCGGGGGCCGCGGGCCATGGCCAGGGCGTCGACTTCGAAGGCGTCGTTGTCCAGCTGCACGACTTCGTCCAGCCAGTGCTGCTGGATGAACTGCTGGGCCAGGCCCACCGGCTTGAGCACGAATTCCCGCGGGCCGAGCACCTGCAGCAGGCCCTTGGGGTATTCCGGCTCGTCGGCGGCCTGGAACCAGTTGAGCATGTCCAGCATGCCGTCGGCGCTGGCGTTGATGGCCACCGAGGCCCACCACAGGGCGCCGTCGAAGCCGTTCTGTTCATACAGGCTGAGGCTGGAGCCGCTGGACAGGTTGGTCTGGTCCAGCAGCAGCGCCTTGCGTGGCCGTCCGCGTTCGTTCAGGCCCACCAGCGCCGCGGCCTGGCGCACCTGGTCGCGGTAGACCCGGGTCGCCAGCAGGTCGCGGACCATCCATTCGTGCCAGGCCAGGGCATCGACCCGCGGACCGAATTCGTCCAGCAGGCGTTTGGCCCAGTCCAGCCCGCGGCGCTCGCTGCTGTGTTCGGCCAGCGGGCCGTTGACCAGCCGCGAGCTGGCCGGCAGGGCGATGCGCACCCCGGCCTCGCGAGCACCGGCGTAGTCCTCCACCTGTTGCAGGCGTTGGGCGAAGAAGGCGCGGAAGTCGTCGTAGCGGGCGTAGTTGAGGTTCGGCTCGTCGGCGAAGGCGATGTAGTGCCGGCCCGCGCCGCCCAGGGCCACGCTGGCCGCCAGCCAGGCATCGAGGCCCTGGCGGCTGGTGCTGTCGTCGCTGAGGTCGGCGCGGCGGCCGGTGGCGGCGAGCAGGGTGATGTCGTCGCTGATGCCGAAGCGTTGCCGGTACAGGCGGCGGAAGGCGTTCTCGTAGTCGGGCTGGCGCGCCAGCACATCGACGAAGCTGTAGAACCCCGCCGCCTGCGGCCGCAGGGCATCGAGCACGGCGTGGCTGGCCGGTGGCGGCAGCAGGTAGGGCAGGTTGAGGCCGAGTTTGGCGCTGGGGCCGAGGTGTCTTGCACCGAGGCGCAGGGCGACCTGGCCAGGTTGCTCCTGCAAGGGTTGCAGGTCCTCGACCCGGCGGGCGAACAGGTTGGCCGTGCCGTCCAGCCAGAAGGCCGCCTTGCCCCGGCCTTGCAGTTCCAGGCGCCAGACCTGTGCCTTGGGGCTGACCGGCAGGGTCACTTGTTCGTGTTGCCAGTAGGCCGGTTGCTGCACCAGGGACAGGCTCAGTTGCTTGCCGTCGTCCAGGCGCACCGCGCGCAGGCCACTGACGCCGCCGTGGTACTTGCCGGCGAGCACCGCTTCCTCGCCGGCGCCGACACGGAAATAGAAGACGCTGTCGGCGTCCACCTGCAGGCTGAAATGCACCCGTGCCGGGGCGAATTGCGCCTGGGTGCCGTCGCCGAAGGCCGGGCGGTAGCGGCGGAAGCTGTAGCCGGGAATTTCCAGGCGATAGCTGCCGTGGCCGCTGGACAACGGCCATTGCTGCTGGCCGCGGACTTCCCCGGCGGTGATATCGCGGCGCGCGGCGAGCCGGCCCTGGCCGTCCAGGAGGAACACCTGCTCCGGATTGGCCTGCGCCTGCCAGGCGCCGACCCAGTCCAGGCGCAGGGTGTCGCTGCGGCTCGGGGTCAGGTACAGGGCGCCATCGCGGATATCCGGCCAGCGCTGCTCGCCGGCACTGGCCAGGCCACTGAGCAACAGCAGGACAGGCAGCAGGGCCTTCATCCGGCAACCCTCCCGGGCAGCATGCGGCGCAGCGGCAGCAGGTCGGCGGGCAGCACGATCAGGGTGCGCCACCAGGCCACGCCGCTGAGCCGGCAATACAGCACCAGCATGGCCAGGGTCACCACCAGGTAAGCGATGGACGAGGCCAGCGCCGCGCCGACGATGCCATGGCGGGGAATCAGCAGGACGTTGAGCAGCAGGTTCAGCGCCGCGCCCGCGCCCATCATCAGCGACACGCTGCCGGGGCGGTTCTTGCCCAGCAGGTCGAGGCGCAGGATGCTCGCGTAGCACAGGCCGAACAGCCCCGGCAGCAGTGCCAGCAGGGCCGGGTAGGCGGGCTGGTAGGCGGCGCCGAACAGGGTGACGATCAGCCATTCGCCGATCAGCGCCATGCCCAGGCAGGCGCCGAGCATTACCGTGGCGGTCAGGCGCAGGGCCAGCGGGGTGATCTGCGCCATGCCCTCGTCCTGTTGCAGCAGGCGTTTCATCAGGGGCGTGGTCACCGCCTCGGGTACGATCAGCAGCAGCTCCGCCGCGGCGGTGGCCATGGCGTAGTGGCCCAGGGCAGTGCTGCCCAGCAGGGCGCCGATGAACAGGTAGTCGGAGCGCAGGATCACCTGCTGGAACAGCAGGTCCGGATGGCTCCTGGCGCTGTAGGCCAGCAGCTCGCGCTGGCCGCTGCGATCCCAGCACAGACGCAGTTGCCGGCCGCGGCACAGCCAGAGCAGGCCGAGCACCACCACCAGGCCCAGGCCCAGCAGCCAGCTGGCCAGGGCGGCGGACAGCGCGGCCTGAGGCCAGAGCAGGTAGAAGGCGACGAACAGCAACAGCGGCACCAGGGATTCGCTCAGGCGCAGGGCGTTGAAGGCGCCGACCCCGCCGGTGGCGTTGTGCAGGGTCAGCAGGCCGCTTTTCAGCACGCTCAGCGGCACCGCCAGCAACAGCAGCCAGGCCAGCAGGCCGAGCTGCTCGGTGACTTCCAGCTGGATACCCAGGCCCTGCAGCACGGCGAGGCAGGCCAGGGTCAGCAGGCCGGCCAGCAGGCAGCCGTAGACCAGCACCTGGGTCAGCAGCAGGCCGAGGTTGCGCTGCTGTGCCGCCTGGTAGCCGACGGCGCTGTTGAGGCCGCCGCTGGTGGCGGCGGCGATCAGGTCCGGCAGGCTGCTGAGCAAGGCGAACAGGCCGCGTTCGCTGGGGCCCAGCAGACGGGCCAGGAGCACGTTGCGCAGCAGGCGCAGGGCGATCATCGCAAGCTTGGTGCCCATGCTCAGGAGCAGGTGGCGCAGGTAGGGTCCGCGGCTCATGGGTTGCCCCCCCGGCTGATGCGCCAGGCCAGCAGCGACGGCCGACTGGCATTGCGCTGGCTGACGCCGATGCGCGGCAGGGCCAGCGGGTCGTCGCTGCTCTGGCAGAGCCCGGCGCGGGTGCTCAGGGCCCAGGGATAGCGGTGTGCGGCGAGGCGCTGACGGACCCGCAGGTCGTGGTCGCCATTGGGGTAGCAGTACACCGGCAGCGGGTTGCGGCAGCCCTGGGAGAGGGCGCTGTGGCTGCGACTGATCTCGTCTTCCAGGCGGTGGTCGTCGAGGCCTGGCAGCAGGGCGTGGCTGGCGCCGTGGGGACCGAAGCTGATCAGCCCGGAGTCCTCCAGCTGGCGCACCTGCTGCCAGTCCAGGGCCTGGGGCAGGGACTCCGCCGGGCAGGCGTCGGTGAGCAGGTGCAGGGCCGCGGGCGCCAGGGTCTTCAGGCTTTGCAGGTAATGCGCCAGGGCCAGGCTGCGCGCCCCGGGCGCGTCGTGCATGAAGTAGGCGGCGGGCAGCGGGCGGCCGACCCGGCGCAGCTTCTCGATCATCTGGTGCCGGGCGGGCTCGCCGTGGCTGCCCCACAGGGTTTCACCGAGGCTTTCCCACCAGAAGCGCTGGCGGCTGCCGATGAAGTCGGTGGACAGGAAGATGCTCGCCGGCATCTCGTAGCGCTGCAGCAGGGGGAAGGCGTGCAGGGCGTTGTCGCGCCAGCCGTCGTCGAAGGTCAGCGCCACCCGCGGGCGCTTGCCGCTGCCCTGGCCTTGCAGCAGGTCCAGCAGCGGCAGGCAGTCGAAGTGTTGGCGCAGCCAGCGCAGCAGGCGTTCGAAGGCCTGCGGGCCGACGCACAGCTCGTTGCGGTGCGGCAGGGCGGCGGCGCGGTCGTCCGGCAGTACCCGGTGCAGCATCAGGATCAGCCCGGCGCCGCGCAGCTGGCGTCGCCCCATCGGGGAGTTGAGGTAGACCCAGCCACGGGCGCGCTTGATGGAGGTCTTGATCGGCATGGTCCTGGCCTCAGCGATTTTGCTCGGGGTTCCACTGCCGGTAGCTGTGGCCCCGGAGGAACTGCCACAGGCCGACGCTCATCCCCGCCAGGGTCACCAGCACATAGGCGGCCAGGCGGAACGGCCTGGGCAGGCGGTGCCCGCTGTCCAGCAGGCCGGCCAGGGCAATGGCGTAGCCCAGCAGTTGCAGGGTGCAGGTCCACAGGTAGAACACCGGGCCGTCCAGCAGGCACAGGTTGCTCAGCAGCAGCGGCAGGAGCAGCAGCGGGGCCAGGCGGCGCAGCAGCTTGTGGCTGATCAGGGCGATGGCGTACAGGCCGTGGCGCGCCGGGTTGAGCAACGGGCTGCGGGCGGCGAGGCTGCGCAGGCCGCCGACGGTGACCCGCTGGCGCCGGCGGAACTGCTTGCCGGCCTCGTCGACCCCGCAATCCAGCACCAGCGCCTCGGGCACGTAGACGATGCGTTGGCCCGCCGCCGGGGCGCAGGTACTGATGAAGAAGTCGTCGTTGACCTGTTCCGGGATCGCCTCGAACAGTTCGCGGCGCAGGGCCAGCAGGGCGCCGTCGGCGGACACCATGCAGCCGTTGCGGTTCTCCACCCGGCGTACCCAGCCCTCGTAGTGGCGATACAGGCTGTCGCCGAGGCTCAGGCCCTTGCCGGGGCGAGGAATGATCATCTGCCCGGCGCAGCCGCCGACGCCGGGAATGGCCAGCGGTTGCAGCAGGTGGCGCAGGGTGTCGTCGGCCCATTGGTTGTCGGCGTCGGTGAACACCAGGATGTCGCCGCGGCAGGATTCCACCGCGCGGTTGAGCGCGGCGGCCTTGCCGATCCGCGGCAGGTCGAGGACTTCGATGCGCGGGTCGATGACACTGCGCGCGCAGGCCACGGTGCGGTCGCTGGAGCCGTCGCTGGCGACGATGATCTGCAGGCTGGCGCCGTCATAGTCCTGGTTGAGCACGCTGCGCAGCTTCTGCTCGATATGGCGCTGCTCGTTGTGCGCGGCGATCACCACGCTGATCGCCAGCGGACGTGGCTCGCCGGCGACGGGCTGGCGGCGCAAGGGCGCCAGCAGGGTCAGCAGCAGCGGGTAGCCCAGCCAGGCATAGAAGGGCAGCAGCAGGCACAGCCAGAAGATGAATTCAGCCACGGGCGGGCCTCCTGGTGGTCAAGTGGAACAGGCTCATGACGAAGGCCATGCCGGCCAGGTGCAGGCGGATGAAGTGCAGGCCCCAGAGCTGCACCATCAACTGCGGATCGCGGTGCTTGAGGCTCTGCCGCAGGCTCAGGGCCAGGGCCGGCAGGCTGGCGATCAGCACCAGCAGCAGGCTCAGGTGCGGGAAGCCGTCGAGCAGCGCCGAGAGGGCCATGGCATCCAGCACCCAGGCGCCCATCGACAGCGCCGGGAAGCGCAGCAGGCGCAGGCTCGGGCCATGGCTGCGCAGCAGTTGCAGGTGGCTGCCCTGGCGCCACATTTCCTTGCCCAGCCATTCCTTCCAGCTGCCTTCGTAGCCCCAGTGCAGCACCACCGGGTCGCGCAGCACCACCAGGCGCGCGCCGGCCTCGTGCAGGCGCAGGGTGAAGTCCTTGTCTTCGCCGCTGCGCAGGCTTTCATTGAAACCGCCGACGACCTCGAACCAGCGCCGCGGCATCAGCAGGTTGGGGCTGGGCAGCCATTGCTGGCGCTGCAGCAGGTCGCCGGCGCGCAGGGTGCGGCGCTGCCAGGCGATGGCGAACCAGGGCGCCACGTGCGGGGTGTCGCAGTCCAGGGCGAAGACGTCGCCCTGACCTTGTTCATGCAGGGCCAGCAGGCCGCTCAGCCAGTTTTCCGGCACTTCGATATCGGCGTCGACAAAGGCCAGCCAGTCGCAATCGCAGGCCGCCGCGCCACGGTTGCGCAGGGCGCCGATGCTCAGGCCTGGCAGGTTGAGCACCTCGGCGCCGAGGGCGCGGGCGATGCGCGGACCGTCGTCGCTGGAGCCGTTGTCGACCACCAGCAATTGGCAGTCGACCCCGGCTTCGGCGGTGGTCCGGCGCAGGGCGGCGAGGGTACGGCCGATATGCCGGCTCTCGTTGAACATCGGGATGACGATGCCGATCCGGCTCATGACTGCACCGCCGCTTGCCGGCCAGCCTCGGCCTGGCTGCGCACCACCGCCGACAGCGCCAGCATGATCCACAGGTACTTGTGGTTGGGCGCGCTGAGGAACATCAGGAACAGCCCCAGCGACAGCATGCTCATGCTCAGGTGGGTGAGCAGGTCGGCGCGGGCCACGTCATGCTGTTGCAGCCAGGCCCGGCGGGCCGCCCAGAAGTTGCGCAGGGCCAGCAGGATCAGGCCGACGAACAGCAGGCCGCCGGGCAGGCCGATCTCGCTGAACAGTTCCAGGTAGGTGTTATGGGCGCGGCGGTACAGGTCGGTGACCTTGCGGTTGGCCGAGAATGCCTTGGCGTAGCCGGTGGTGGCGTAGTGCAAGGGGAAGGTGCCGGGACCGGAGCCGAACACCGGGTTTTCGCGGATCATCGTGCTGCCGACCACGATGTACGAGGCACGCCGGCCGAGGGAATCGTCCTTGTGCGCGTTGACCCCGGAGCTGAGCAGGCTGAGGGACTGGATGCGCTCCAGGTACTTGGCCGGCATCACCGCCACCGCCGCCGGCAGCAACAGGGCCACGGCCAGCATGACCAGGCCGAGGTGGCGCGGGCGGATGCGGGTCAGGTGCACCCGGTAGTGGTACAGGCCGATGCCCAGGCTGATCAGCAGCACCACCAGGCCGGAGCGCGATTCGGTGCGGGTCATGCCGGCCAGGAGCAGCACGGCGCAGCCCAGCCACAGCAGTTTCTGGCGCAGACCCGGGCTGTTCAGCAGCAGCCAGATGGCCAGGGGCACGGCGAAGGCGATCAGCAGGGCGAACACGTTGGGGTCGTCCAGCAGGCCCTGGGCGCGGCCCTGGTCCTGGTACCTGGCGGAGTACATGGCCAGGGCGCAGGTGGCGGCGACGCTCAGGGTCACCAAGCGCGCCAGCGCCACCAGGTTGAGGTCGCGGCCGATCAGCAGGGTCATGACGAACACCAGCAGGCCGATCAGCAGTTCGCGCAGGTGCTGGGCCGACTGCACCCAGCTCTCGCTGAGCCAGAAACTCAGGCCGTAGCAGGCGAGGAAGGCCAGCAGCAGCGGCCAGAGATTGCTGCGCAGGCGCTGGCCGTCGAGCTTGCCGCTGGCCAGTTGCAGCATCAGTACCAGCGCCAGGCCCGCGCCGATGAGCTTGGTGGCGGACAGGTCGCTGTCCTTGAACAGGCCTTCGAAGGGCACCAGGGCGGCGATGGCCAGCAGGCCCCAGGCCGGGCGCCGCCACAGGGCGAGCACGCCGACCAGGGCGAACACGGCGCCTGGTGCCAGCCAGGGCCAGGGGCTGACCAGCAGGGCCACGGCGGCAAGGCCGAACAGCCCGATCAGGGACAGGGGCAGGATCATGCGCGGACCTCCGTGACGGCGCCCAGGTAGACCTGGGCCCAGCGTTGGGCCAGGGTGGGCAGGTGGTAGCGTTCCCGTTGGGTGCGGCGGGCCTGGGCGATCAGCTCGCCGGCCTGGGCCGGGTCGTCGATCAGCGCGGCCAGTTGCGCGGCCAGTTCATCCACCGCTAGCGGCCGGGCCAGCAGGCCGCTGCGCCCGTGCTCGATGACATCGGGGATGCCGCCGACGCCGAAGGCCACCACCGGCACCCCGTCCTGCATGGCCTCCAGCAGGATCATCGGCGTGCCTTCGGTGCGCGAGCTGATGACCAGGGCATCGAGGCGGCCCATCCAGGCGCGCATGTCGTTCTGGAAACCCGGCAGGCGGATCCGCTCCTGCAGCCCGGCGGCTTCGATCCGAGCACGCAGGGCCGGCAGTTCCGGGCCGTCACCGAGCATTACCCCGTGCAACCGTGGGTAGCGCTGGCACAGCGGGATCAGGGCATCGAGAAACAGGTCGGGGCCTTTCTCGCTGCTCAGCCGGCCGACATAGCCGGCCAGCCACTGGCCGTTGCCGGCGCTGCGCGACAAGGGTTCGGTGCTGTCCGGCAAGCCGTTGGGGATCACCCGGATCTTGCTGCCGGCCACGCCGGCGTCACGCAGGATGCGGGCGATGCTTTCGGCCACGCACACCACCTTGTTCACCAGCGGCGAGCGGCACAACTGCAGGGTCAGCCAGGTGTACAGGCGCTGCTTGTGGCTGCGCGGGGTGAAGCCATGCTGGGTCGACACCAGCGGCATGCCCCAGAGCAGGGATGCCAGGCAGCCGAACAGCAGGCCGCGGAAATTGTGCGCATTGAGCAGCGGACGACCGCCGCCCAGCGCAGCGCGCAGCCCCGTCACCCCGGTGCAGCGCTGGCAGTCCACCCCGGCTTCGCGAAAGCGCGCCAGCAACGTGTCCGGTGCCTCGAGAAACACCACCCGATGCTGCCCGGGCGTGGCCCGGCAGTGGTCCAGCAGCATGCGCTCGGCGCCGTAGAATCCCCCGCTGTTGAGCAGGTGGACAATCGGCTGGCGCGGGGCTGCGGCGTTCAATTGCGCACCCAGTGCCACAGGCGTGGCAGCGACCATTGCTTGTGCGGGTTGGGCAGCTCCGGCGCCTGGTCGTTGATCACCAGCAGTACCGGCAGGTTCAGCTCGTGGCCGATCTGTGCCGGATGCTTGAAGCGATGGTCGAAGAACTCGCGGACATAGACCAGGGCGATGGCGAACAGCAGGCCGGTGAGCATGCCGAACGGGATGATCAGGCCAGGCCGCGGGAACGCCGCCTCGGTAGGCTGGTACGGCGCGCTGAGGATGCGGGCGTTGGACAGGTTGTCCAGCTGGCCCTGGCCGCGGCTTTCTTCATAGCGCTGGGTGTAGGTGAAGAAGGCCTTGTGCAGGGCATCGATCTCGGTGTCGAGCTGGCGCGCCTTGCTCTGGGTTTCCTGCAACTGGTGGATGCGGCCCTTGAGGTCGGCGATGCGCGCGGTCTTCTGCCCGATCACTTCCTGGACCACGGTCAGGTCTTTCTCCCGTTCGCGGATGCGGTTGGACACCACCTTGAGGAACTGCTGGCGGGTGCGGCTGATCTGGTCACGCTGCAGCTGCATCGGTTCGCTGTTGGGCTGGAAGATCGCCACGTCGTTGCCGTAGCGCGACACCTGGGTGGTCAGTTGCTCGCCCAGCTGCTTGATCTCGCGGTCCTCGAAGGCGACGTTGTCCACCGTGGTGGTGAAGGTGAACGGGAAGCTGTAGTCGTTCATCTTCGCCGCGCTGGCGCTGGCCAGGGACGACTTCAGGTAGTCGAGCCAGCGCTGGCTTTGCAGCAGGCGGTCGCGGTACAGGTTCAGGGCCTGTTCCTCGGTGTTGATCGCGTTCAGACGGAAGGTGATCTCTTCCTTCGGATCCGACGAGCCGTTGGCTTCGAGCAGGCCCAGGCGTTTGCTTTCCAGGTCGTCGAGGCGGGTCTGGTACTGGAGTTTCTTCTGTTCGTAGAACGACTCCGGCAGCTCGTTGGACTGCAGGTCCTGGCGGTTCTTCAGGTAGTTGTCCAGCAGGCGGGCGACGAAGGCGGTGCCCTGGGCCGGATCGGCGTAGCTGTAGTTCACCGAGATCACGTTGGAGCCTGGCAGGGTCTCCACCTTGAGGTCCTTCACCGCCTGTTCGGTAAGGGCATCGAGCTGGCTGTCGGCGGCGGGCGTCACCTTCAGGCCCATGGTCTCACGCAGCGGATCGATCACCTGCGCATGCAGCGGCCTGAACAGCCACCGGTCGAGCAGGCCCGGTTCGGCCGAATACTTGCCCTCGGCCTGCAACTGGCTGATGGTCTGGCGAATCAGGCTCGGCGAACGGAGGATGTTGCTCTCCGTCTCCATGTCCGCCAGGGACGGCGGGATGAACTTGTCGGTTTCCTGGGCCAGGGCGGTGTTGGTGTCGCTCTGCGAGAGTTTCTTCGACTGGACGATGACTTGCGCGCCGATGTCGAAGCTCTGCCGCAGCACCAGCGGCAGGAGCAGGGCGATCACCACGAAGGCGAAGAAGATCCGTTTCACCAATTGCCGGTTGGCGAAGAAGATGCGGAAGAATTCGTGCAGGTAGTTCTCTTTGGGATTCATGTCGCATTACCCCCGAGCTCAGTTGTCACTGCCTTTGTTGTCGACGCGGTAGCCGAAGCTGAAGCCCACGCCCTGGAACAGCACCACGTCGGCCAGTTGCCGGGCCAGTTCGCCGGCACTGGCGAGTTTGGTCTTGGGCACGTAGAGCATGTCGTCCGGCTGCAGGTAGGCCACCTGCGCGGCGCTGGCGTCCAGCGCCTGGTCGACGTTGTAGGGCATGGCCTGCACCTGGTTGCCGTTGCGCCGCATGATCACCACCGAGTCCAGCCGCGCCTTGATGCTCGGCCCGCGGGCCAGGGTCAGGGCTTCCAGTACCGACACCGGACGGCGGATCGGGTAGGCGCCGGGCTGGCCGACTTCACCCAGCACGTAGATCTCGTTGACCGCGGTGGACTTGAGCATCACGTCCACGCTCATGCGCCCCGGCAGGTCGGCGTAGCGCTTGTTCAGGTAGGTTTCCAGCTGGGTCACGGTCATGCCCTGCAGCGGTACCGAGCCGATTTCCGGGAAGTTGGCGCGGCCGTCGCTGTTCACCGTGATCTCCCGGCTCATGCCGGTGGCCGGGTGGTTCAGCGCGTTCTTCAGGTTCTGCTCGTTGGTCAGCGGGCTGATCACCTGCACGGTGAGCTGGTCGCGGTTGGGCTGGAACAGGCTCTTGTTGCGGTAGGCCTGCTGGATCGCGGCGCGGGCCTGGTCCGGGGTCATCCCGGCAACCTTGACCGAGGTGTTGGCTGCCGGCAGTTCGATGCTGCCGTCGGGCAGCACCAGCTGGTTGCCGTTCAGCGAGCTGGCGGAGAGGAAGTTCAGGCCGACGGTGTCGCCGGACTGGATATGGTAGGCGTCGGAGCCGCTGGTGCTGATGTGGAAGATCACATCGAGCACGTCCTGCGGACGCAGCACCTGTTCCTGGCTGGTCAGCTCGCTGGCCTGGGCACTGGCGGGCGGCGCGGTGAGGATCTGCACCGGCATGGTGTGGGCTTGCTGGTTGCTGGTACAGGCCGCCAGCGGTAGTAACGCGAACAGGGCGATCAGGGTGTTTTTCATCATTGTCTGCCTCGCACGATCGGCTCAGAGGTGGCCTCAAAGATGGGTGTAGAGCCACTTGGGCATGTAGTAGCGGCGCCGGTTGAACACGCTGCCGATCAGCAGCGCACCGGCCTGGACCAGGCGCTGGCTGGCGGCCTGGGCGACTTCGCGGCGGGTGTCCTCGGCGTTGATGACCAGGATCACGCCGTCCACCAGGGGGGCGATCACCAGGCTGTCGGCCCCGGCGTAGACCGCTTCGCCATCGATCACCACGAAGCGGTAGTCGCTGGCCAGGCGCTGCAGCAGGGTGCGCAGCACCTCGGGGTCCAGGCGTGCGCCGCCACGCTTGTGCAGGCCGCTGGGCAGCACGTCGAAGCTCTGGTCGGACAGGCGCACGATGCAGTCCTGGGACAGCGGCGGGGTTTCGTCATCGAACAGCAGGTCGTGCAGGCCGCGCAGCTTGGCCAAGCCCAGCTGCTGGGTGAGGTTGTTGGCGTCGCTGCTGGCGTCCACCAGCAGCACCGACCCGCCGCTCAACTGCGCCAGCTGGCTGGCCACGGCCAGGGCGCTGGTGCTGGTGCCACTGCCGCGGTTGGCGGCGGTGAGCAACAGCAGGCGTCGGTCCTGGTCGAGCACGGTGGCAGTCAGGTTGTTTTCGCTGGGGGTCGCGATACTCATGCTTCTTGAAGTAGAACCGTCCATCTCAACTTGCTCCGTGGCCAGTGAACACTTTGAAAGGAGTCTTGAGCAGGATCTTCAGGTCCAGGCTCAGGCTCTGTTCGGCGATGTAGCTGAGGTCGAGCTCGACCCGCTGGTCGAAGTCGATGTCGCTGCGCCCGGAGATCTGCCAGAGACCGGTCATGCCGGGGTAGATGCTCAGGCGGGCGAGGTGGCTGTCCTTGTAGCGGTAGGCGTTGAACGAGGTGGGCCGGGGACCCACCAGGCGCATGTCGCCGCGCACCACGTTGAACAGGTTGGGTAGCTCGTCGAGGCTGCTGCGCCGGAGCCAGCGGCCGATCCGGGTTACCCGCGGGTCATCGTCGATCTTGAAGTCGATGGACTGGGCGCCATGCTTGTTGAGGTGGCGCAGGGAGTCCTTCAGCGATTCGGCATTGGCGACCATGGTGCGGAACTTGAACATGCCGAAGCAGCGTCCGCGGTAACCGGTGCGCCGCTGCACGAAGAACACCGGCCCCGGACCGCTGGCCTTGACCAGCGCGGCGAGCCCCAGCAGCAGCGGCGAGAGCAACAGGATGAGGGCGACGGCACCGACAGCGGCGACGCAACGATTGGTCCGCGACAGGGTCCAGGGCCGGCCGCCGAGGCGTCCGGTGAACCAGCCACGGCCCTGCTTGTGCACCGCCGAATCGATGCGCATGCGGTGCTTGGGGTCCATGCGTTTGTCCTGGTAAAGCGCCTGTACCTGGGCGCCTTGGGGTTGTCCGGTCATGGCTACCTCCGAACTGCAGCGGGCGTGGCCCGGTTGTCCTGCGCTGGCGTCCCGAGCAGCGGCAGGTAGTGATCGAAGAACCAGGCGGCGAAGCGCCCGAGCCCCTCGTCGAGGGTGATCCGTGGGGTGAAGCCGGTGGCGGCGGCGAGGTCGGCGGCGTCGGCGCAGGTGTCGAGCACGTCCCCCGGTTGCAGGGGCAGCAGTTCGATTTCGGCCTTGCGCCCCAGGTGCTTTTCCAGCAGGGCGACGTAGTCGAGCAGGGCCACCGGGCGTTGCCCGCCGATGTTGTACAGGCGCCAGGGTGCGTGGCTGCTGGCCGGGTCCGGGGCGTAGGCGTTCCACTGCGGGTCGGGCTGCGGCGCCAGGGGTATCAGGCGCACCAGGCTCTCGACGATGTCGTCGACGTAGGTGAAGTCGCGCTGGTGCTGGCCATGGTTGAACAGGCGCAGCGGCCGGCCTTGGTGGATCGCCGTGGCGAACTGCACCGGCGACATGTCCGGGCGACCCCAGGGACCGTACACGGTGAAGAAGCGCAGGCCGGTGGCGGGAATGCCGAACAGGTGGCTGTAGCTGTGGGCCATGGCCTCGTTGGCCTTCTTGCTCGCGGCGTACAGCGACAGCGGGTGGTCGACGGCGTCGCGTACCGAGTAGGGCACCTGGCGGTTGGCGCCGTACACCGAGCTGGACGAGGCGTACAGCAGGTGTTGCAGCGGATGGCGGCGGCAGCATTCGAGGATGTTGAGGAAACCGGCGAGGTTGCTCTCCAGGTAGGCCCGCGGGTTGTCCAGGGAGTAGCGCACCCCGGCCTGGGCGGCCAGGTGCAGGACCACCTCCGGGCGCTCGCTGGCGAACAGGCGGTCGAGGGCCTCGGCGTCGGCCAGGTCGAGGATCCGCAGATCGAAGTCGCCGCCCTGCTGGCGCACCCACTCGACCCGGGCCACCTTCAGCGCCGGGTTGTAGTAGGCGTTGAAGTTGTCCAGGCCGATCACCTGGTGCCCGTCGCGCAGCAGGCGCAGCGCGCAGTGGGCACCGATGAAGCCGGCGGCACCGGTCACCAGCACTTTCATGATGCCGGTACCTCGGGCACGACATGGCGCAGGCCGATGCCGCAGTAGTCCAGGCCGAAGGTGGCGACCTGGTCCGGGTTGTACAGGTTGCGGCCGTCGATGATCAGGCGCTGGCGCAGCTTCTTCGCCAGCAGGGCGAAGTCCACCACGCGAAAGTTCTTCCACTCGGTGCAGATCACCAGGGCATCGGCGTCTTCCAGGGTGTCGTCGCGGGTGGCGCACAGGTGCAGGTCGTTGCGGTAGCCATAAATGCGCCGGCATTCGGCCATGGCTTCCGGGTCGAAGGCATGCACCGTGGCGCCCTCGGCCCACAGCGCTTCCATCAGGTAGCGGCTGGGGGCTTCGCGCATGTCATCGGTGTTGGGCTTGAAGGCCAGGCCCCACAGTGCCACCGACTTGCCGGCGAGGCTGCCGGTGAAGTGCTGGCGCAGCTTGCTGAAGAGGATCTGCCGCTGGTTGTCGTTGACCTCGCTGACGCTTTGCAGCAGGCGCAGCGGCATGCCGTTGTGCTCGGCGGTGTGCAGCAGGGCGCGCAGGTCCTTGGGAAAGCACGATCCACCGAAACCGCAGCCGGGGTAGATGAAGTGGTAGCCGATGCGCGGGTCGGAGCCGATGCCCTTGCGCACCGCTTCGATATCGGCGCCGAGGCGTTCGGTGAGGTTGGCCAGCTCGTTCATGAAGCTGATGCGCGTGGCGAGCATGGCGTTGGCCGCGTACTTGGTCAGCTCGGCGCTGCGGTTGTCCATGAACATGAGCTTTTCATGGTTGCGGCAAAAGGGCGCGTAGAGCTCGCCGAGCTGGTCCTGGGCGACGGCGTCGCAGGTGCCGACGATGATCCGGTCGGGGCGCAGGCAGTCGGCCAGGGCGCTGCCTTCCTTGAGGAATTCCGGGTTGGAAACGACCCTGGCCTTGAGGCTGAGCTTGCCGAGGCGGTCGAGGGTGTCGCGGGCCAGTTGTGCCACCTGGTCGGCGGTGCCCACCGGCACCGTGGACTTGATGATCAGGGTGCGGTCGGCGTCCATCAGCTCGGCGATCTGCCGGGTTACGCCGAGCACGTGGGAGAGGTCGGCGGAGCCGTCCTCGTCGGGCGGGGTGCCGACGGCGATGAACACCAGTTCGGCATGGGTCACCGCGTCGCTGGCCTGGGTGCTGAACAGCAGGCGGCCGTCGCGGATGTTGTCTTCGAGCATGGCCGACAAGCCCGGCTCATGGATCGGTGGCACCCCCTGGCGTAGCTGGCTGATCTTGTGCGCGTCGACATCCACGCACAGCACACGGTGTCCGACGTCGGCCAGTGCGGCCGCCTGTACGAGCCCAACGTAACCAGTACCGAAAACACTCACGTCCATTCCGGGATGCCTCGCATGGCGTAATGGGGGTGTAACAGTGATGTTTTTTCGGTATAGCGCAGGCTGGCGAAAAAGTGTCAATGGAATGGCATGTTTCCTTGCACTTACAGCGCCTGATAAACAGGTCGTTTAGCCATCATCTCGTTGCCAATCCGCACCTTAGCGAAAAAACGTACTGGCCATTCGCCGAGAGAATTCCCGATTAACGGTAAAACCCTTGGTGCACAAGGCTTTCAGAGATTCATTCGCAACGCGCCAGCAAGCTTCTCTTTAGTATTAATCCCTAATTTTCGGCGCCAAAAACTCGCCATAAAATTGGCGTTCGATAGGTGGAAAGACGGCGACTGGCTGGCTACCGTTGCACCATCCTCCTCCTTGTCGACGGCGAGCCATTCCATGCGTGCATACCTCAAGAGTCTGTTGCTGCTGGCCTATCTCGGCTGTTTCCATGCCTCGGTGGCGGAGCGCTTGCAGGCGTTGGGCCTGGGGCCGGCGCTGTTCCTGTATGCCGGGGTGTTCTGCGTCCTGGTGCTGGGACTGTGGCTGACGGCACAGATCCGTCCGGCCTGGCTGCGCTGGGCGGTGGCGCTGCTGATGTTCGCCAGCGCGGTGTTCTTCGATGCCTATGCGCGGATCACCGCCACCTACCTGACCTACAGCGCGTTTATCTCGCTGGTGTACTCCGGTGGTTTCATCCAGGAGGCGCTGGCCCAATACCATGCCGCCATTTCCCAGGCGCTGCTGCGCGGGGTGCTGTTGTTGCTGGGCATCGGCCTGCGTCCGGGCGCCTGGCCACGCCTGCCGCGGAGCCTGCCGTGGGCGGCGCCGCTGCTGGGGTTGCTGCTGCTTACGGGGATTCTCTTCGTGCGCGCCGGCGAGGGCGCGCGGGGCCTGCCTGTGATGTATACGCCGCTGGCCTACCTCAACCTGATGGCCTACGAGACCCTGCACGACCATGTCGGTGCGCGCCAGCCGGTTTCCCTGCCACGCAGTGGCCCGGCCATGGCCCGGGACATCGTGTTGCTGATCGATGAAAGCGTGTCCGGCAACTACCTCGACCTCAACACCCCGCAAGGCGTACCGACGCCGCTGACCCGGCCGCAGCCGGGGCTGAAGATCTTCAACTACGGCTACGCCGCGTCCATCGCCAACTGCAGCGCCGACACCAACGTCACCCTGCGCTATGGCGGCACCCGCGCCGACTACCTGCGGATCAACTCGACCCAGCCGTCCATCTGGCAATACGCCCACCAGGCCGGGCTGGCCACGGTGTACATCGATGCCCAGCGCAGCGGCGGCCATTTGCAGAACCTGATGACCGACACGGAAAAGCGCGATATCGACCGCTTCATCCAGTTCGACGACACCCCGGTGCTGCAGCGGGACATGGCGGTGGCGGCGAAGCTGGTGGAGCTGCTGGGGGATGGCAAGCCGCAGTTGATCGTGGTGAACAAGGTGGGCGCGCATTTCCCGGTGCACGACAAGTACCCCGACGCCTTCATGAACTGGCGTCCGGCCTTGCCCCGCGGGCAGTACGCCGATGTCACCGATACCGGCAGCCGCGACGGTTTTTCCGGTAGCGCGCAGGATTGGGTGCTGTACCGCAATGCCTATCGCAACACCCTGGCGTGGAATGTCGGCGAGTTCTTCACCCGGCTGTTCGCCGGGGCGGACCTGAGCCAGGCGGTGGTGATCTACACCTCGGACCATGGCCAGGACCTGCATGAGCGTGGCAATCCGGGGTTGAACACTCACTGCGACAGCGACCCGGTGATGGAGGAAGGGCTGGTGCCGCTGGTGGTGATCCAGGGGGAGGGGGTCAAGGCGCTGGACTGGCAGGCGAACCTGGCGGTGAACCGGGACCGGTCGAGTCACTACAACCTGTTCCCGACCTTGCTGCAGTTGTTCGGCTATGACCCGGTGGCGTTACAGGCGCTGTATGGACGGCCGCTGAGCGTGCCGAC
This sequence comes from Paucimonas sp., assembly GCA_031253995.1. Lineage (GTDB taxonomy): Bacteria > Pseudomonadota > Gammaproteobacteria > Pseudomonadales > Pseudomonadaceae > Aquipseudomonas. Next base: position 31,003 of record JAIRVG010000081.1, read on the forward strand.
CGAGGATGATTTCACCTTCAACACCCGTTTCAATGCGCGGCTGGGGGCGAGTCCGGTGTTCAAGCATATCGACCTGGGGCAGGTGGTGGTGCCGGAGGGGGACGCGGGGTCGATGGTGGGGAGTCGGGAGTGAGGTGGTCTTTCGGCCACCTGGCAGCCCTGATGCGGTCTACTGTCACCAACAAGCCTCAAACGCCCCCAACTCACAACCCGCCCGCTCCCAATGCAGCACCGCCCCCGCCACCTGCAACGGCGGCTTCAGCCGCTGCGCCGGCCCCCACGGCGTATGCTCGCGCCAGAACCCCAGGTCGGCGCGGGTTTCCTCTGCCAGCGGCAAGTCCGCCGACACCGTGCCCTGTTCCATCAGCCATTTCGCCGTGCGCGCCAGCGACAGCCGGGCCAGGCCGCCACGGCCGGTGGCCAGGCGTTCGCCAAGGCCGCGGATCGCCGCTGCCGCCATCAGGTAGCCGGTGGCATGGTCCAGCGCCTGCACCGGCAGTGGCACCGGTCGGCTGGCCTGCTGCCAGCGCATGCCGGCATGGGCGATGCCGCTGCTCATCTGCACCAGGCTGTCGAAACCCCGGCGCAGGCGCCACGGCCCGGTCCAGCCATAGGCATTCAGGCCAATGTCCACCAGCGCCGGGTTCAGCACCCGGCGCTGGGCATGGCCATAGCCCAGGCGCTCCAAGGCATCGGCACGGTAGCCATGGACAAGGATGTCGGCCTTGGCCAGCAAGCGTTCGAAGATCTTGCGGTCGCCGGCATCGTGCAGATCCAGGCGGGCGCAACGTTTGCCCAGGGTGACTTCAGGCACCACCGCCGGCTCTTCCCAGCCCGGCGGATCGATGCGCAACACCTCGGCGCCGAACCCGGCCAGCAGGCGGGTGGCGACCGGTCCGGCGAGAATCCGCGTCAGGTCCAGCACCCGCACCCCGGCCAGCGGCCGCTCCGGGTTGCCGGACCAGTTCCGCGAACCTTCGGCGTCGAAACCCTGGCGACGAATCAATGGTTCGGCATTCACCGCCAGCCCTTGCGGGTGATCCGACCATTGCTGCCAGCTGCGCATCTGCGCCGCGCAGCCGCCGTTCTCGACGATGGCCTGCTCCAGTTCCCCGGCGCCCCAGGACAGCACCCGCCGGGCCATGGCGTCGCGGTCGACGGCGGGGCCGAGCACCTGTTCGGCGACGGCGCGATGATGCGGGGCATTGGTGTGCAGGCGGATCCAGCCGTCATGGGTCTGGTAGTCGCCGGCGATCGGGTCCCACGGCGGCGGCAGTTGCCAGCCCTGGGGGCGCAGGCTGGAGGCGAACCAGAACGTGGCCAGGCGTCGGTCCACCAGCACCCGGTGGCATTCGCCGGCCTGCTGCTCGACCAGGGCCGCGATGGCCAGGCCGGCAGCGGCGATGCTGGTGGCGGCAAGGGTGGTCACGTCGAAGGCGGACGGCAGGGCGCCCGGTACGGCGAAGCGCACCGCGCCGTCGGCAGGCGGGGGCAGGTCGAGGTCGTGGGCGATGGCGCTGAGCAGATCCAGCATCGTTGTCCTCCGGGGTATCGAAGGAGACAAGTGAAGCCAGTCAGCGCGCGCTGGTCAAATCCCGGAGGGGTCGATACGTCCGGCGGCGGGTTGCGGCACGGCTTCGGGACGGGACCAGATCCACAGGTTGCCCAGGGTCATGCCGCCGATGGCCAGCCACACCGGCCAGTGGTGTTCGAGGAATACCAGCATGAGGGTGGCGCAGAGCAGCATGCTGACGGTGGCGCTGACCTTGGCCCGGCGCTGGATCACCTTGCCGTTGCGCCAGTTGTGCAGGATCGGGCCGAACAGCCGGTGGTTTTCCAGCCAGGCGCTGAGGCGCGGCGAGCTGCGGGTGGCGGCCCAGGCGGCGAGAAGGATGAATTCGGTGGTGGGCAGGCCGGGCACGACGATCGCCACCAGGCCGATGCCCAGGCTCACGTAGGCCAGCAGGCCGTAGAGCACGCGGGAAAGCTTCGAGGAAGAGGGTCGGGTCATGGGCAAGTCGACTGCACGGGGAAGTCCGGCCGTCATCATGACGGCCGGAGCGCGATCAGGCCAGTTCGGCTTTAGGCGCAGTGGCGTAGGCGTGCTTGAGCAGCTCGGTGAAGCGCTCGAAGGCAGCGACCGCACCTTTGTCGGCGGCGGCTTCTTCCTCGGCGGAGAGTTCCAGGCCGTCGAGGATGCGGGTGAACTGCTTCCAGCCTTCGGCACGGCCGCCGGCCGGTTCGCCCAGGTGGCGGGCGCCGAAGTTTTCGTTCAGGTCCAGGGCCACGGCGCGCTTGATCAGGAAGGCGGCGCCGAGCTTGGAGCCTTCGGAGACGAAGAGCCAGGCCATGGCCTCGCCCAGGCTCGGGTTCTGCAGGGCGCCCGGGAAGTCGGCGGGGACGTCGGTGTCGAGGTCGGCCAGGTCGAGGCGGGCCTGTTCGGCGCGGCAGCGTTCGGCCAGGTCCGGGACGATGGCGATCAGGCGCGGGTCGGTGTAGAGGGCCTTGAGTTCGTTCTGGAACAGGTACTGGGCGACGACGAAGCGGGCGAAGTTTTCACGGGTTTCGAAAGGCGCGTGGGACTTGACCAGGGCGTCCAGCTCGCTGTGTGGCGCGTGGGTGATCTGATTCAGGCGCTGCGAGCGCAGGCTGGCGCGTTCGGTGTTGGCTGTCATTGGGAATTCCTTGCGTTTGGGACGGGCCTTGTAACTAGACGAGCAAGATGACGGGCGACAGTAAAAAAACCTCACCTGGCTGGCAGATAAATCTTCTGGCCGCGTCAAGCTCTCGACAGCGCCATCAGCCAAAGGCCCGGGCTTCCTCCACCAGCCAGTCATGCACCGCCCGCGCACTCGGGTGCGCCAGGGTCCCGGCGCTGTACAGCAACACATAACGCTTGTGGTTCGACACCGGCGCCCCGAACGGCACGATCAGCGTCCCGCGCTCCAGCTCGTCGTTGAGCAGGGTGCGCCGGGCAATGGCCACGCCGATCCCGGCGATCGCCGCCTCGATGGTCAGGTGGTTGCGGTTGAAGGTGTGCCCGCGTCGCACGTCCAGCCCTTCGGCGCCAATCGCCTTGAGGTAGAACTCCCATTCCGCGTACTCGGAACTGCCACGCCATGCCGTGATGTCATGCAGCAGCGGGTAATGCACCAGGTCGTTCGGCCCGTGCAGCGGCGGGCGGCCGCGGAGCAGGGCGGGGGAGCAGACCGGGAAGATTTCCTCGTCCAGCAGCGGTGTCGAGTGCATGCCCGGGTAGCTGCCGTCGTTGAGGTCGATGGCCAGGTCGAAATCCCCTTCGTGCAGGGCCTGGTTGCTGTCCTCGGCCACCAGGCGCAACTGGATGTCCGGATAACGCTGCTGCAGGCGCGGCAGGCGTGGCGTCAGCCATTTGGCGAGGAACGACGGGATCGAGCGCAGGCGCAGGGTGCCGCGAATCTCCCCGGCATCCAGGCGCCGCAGTTCGGCATCGATGCTGCCGTAGGCCTCATGCACCGTCAGGGCCAGGCGCTGGCCTTCGGCACTCAGCTCCACGCCCCGGGCCCGGCGCAGGAACAGGCGAAAGCCCAGGCGTTCCTCCAGCTGGCGGATCTGCTGGCTCACCGCCCCCGGGGTGATGTGCAGTTCCTCGGCGCAGCGGGTGAACGACAGGTGTCGCGCCGCACAGGAAAACACGTGCAACCAGACATACATCTGGCCGTTCATGGGTCGCCTCATCGTTTAGTCCTGCTAAAGCCTTGCTTAGAAAGTTTCGTTGGTCGTAGGAAAAGTCCTACGGCAGTATCGCTCAACCTAGCGTCAGTTCTCAATTTCTCCACCGTGCACCGGAATGGCCCGCGTCCGCCGGTTACCGAGGCATTAGCATGGCTATCAGTGTTTTCGACCTGTTCAAGATTGGCATCGGCCCGTCCAGCTCCCATACCGTTGGTCCGATGCGCGCCGCCGCGACCTTCGTCGAGGCCCTGCGCCGGCAGGATCTGCTGGGCGCGGTGAGCCGCGTCGAGGTGCGCCTGTACGGTTCGCTGTCGGCCACCGGCGTCGGCCATGCCACCGATCGCGCCTGCCTGCTGGGCCTGATGGGCGAGTGGCCGGACCGTATCGATCCGCACTGCATCGGCCCGCGGATCGAGCAACTGGAAAACACCGGTGTGCTGGTCCTGGGCGGCAGCCAGACGATTGCCTTCGACTGCAAGCGCGACCTGCTGCTGCTCGACGAAAGCCTGCCGTACCACCCCAACGCCATGACCCTGGAAGCCAGCGGCAGCGATGGCCTGCTGCTGCAGCAGACCTACTACTCGGTGGGCGGTGGCTTTATCGTCGAGGCGGCGGAAATCGGCGGTGGTGCGCCTACCCAACAGGTGCAATTGCCTTACGAATTCTCTAGCGCCGAGGAACTGTTGGCCCTGTGCAAGCGCAACAACCTGCGGGTCAGCCAGCTGATGATGGCCAACGAACTGGCCTGGCGCGAGGAGTCCGAGGTGCGCAGCGGCCTGCTGCAACTCTGGGCGGTGATGCGCGAATGCGTGGCCAACGGCCTGAGCAACGAAGGCATCCTGCCCGGCGGGCTCAAGGTCAAGCGCCGTGCCGCCAAGCTGCACCGCAGCCTGCAGGAGCTGGGCAAGCCCAACGTGATCGGCTCGACCCTGAGCGCCATGGAGTGGGTCAACCTGTTCGCCCTGGCGGTCAACGAGGAAAACGCCGCCGGCGGGCGCATGGTCACCGCGCCGACCAATGGCGCGGCCGGCATCATCCCGGCGGTGCTGCATTACTACATGAAGTTCAACCCCGAAGCCTGTGACAACGACGTGGTCGACTTCCTGCTCGCCGCGGCCTCGGTGGGCATCCTGTGCAAGAAGAACGCCTCGATCTCCGGCGCCGAGGTCGGCTGCCAGGGCGAGGTGGGTTCGGCCTGCGCCATGGCGGCAGCAGGCCTGGCCGACGTGCTCGGCGCGACCCCGCCGCAGCTGGAAAACGCTGCGGAAATCGCCTTGGAACACAACCTCGGCCTGACCTGCGACCCGGTCGGCGGCCTGGTCCAGGTGCCTTGCATCGAGCGCAACGCGATCGCGGCGGTGAAGGCGATCAATGCCGTGCAGATGGCCCTGCGCGGCGATGGCGAGCATTTCATTTCCCTGGACCGGGTGATCCGCACCATGCGCGACACCGGGGCCGACATGCACGAGAACTACAAGGAGACTTCCCGCGGCGGACTGGCCGTCGCTTTCGTCGAGTGTTGAAAAACGCCGCCCGTAGAGGCGGCGTGGTTATTCATGAGCAACAAGAACAATTACAAGGCGTTATCGATGACTGATGTACAAAGCACCACGAACCTGCGTGTCGAATCGACCGCACCCGTCTCCAGCGGCTGGAGCCGCCACGACACCACCTGGACCCTCGGCCTGTACGGCACCGCCATCGGCGCCGGGGTGCTGTTCCTGCCGATCAACGCCGGCGTCGGCGGCTTCTGGCCGTTGCTGATCCTCGCGCTGCTGGCGTTCCCCATGACCTACTTCGCCCACCGCGGCCTGACCCGTTTCGTCCTCTCCGGGCGCAAGGGCGGCAAGGAAGACATCACCGAAGTGGTGGAAGAGCATTTCGGCGCCGGTGCCGGCAAGCTGATCACCCTGCTTTATTTCTTCGCCATCTTCCCGATCCTGCTGGTGTACAGCGTGGCGCTGACCAACACCCTGGGCAGTTTCCTCGAACACCAGTTGCATATCACCCCACCGCCGCGGGCGCTGCTTTCGCTGCTGCTGATCTGCGGCCTGATGATCGTGGTGCGCTGCGGCCAGGGCATCATCGTGCGGGTGATGAGCGTGCTGGTGTATCCGTTCGTGGCGGCGCTGCTGTTGCTCGCCCTGGGGCTGATTCCCAACTGGAACGGTACCTTCTTCGCCCAGGCCGGCGAGGGCATGGACCCGGGCCTGCTGCTCAAGACCCTGTGGCTGGCGATCCCGGTGATGGTCTTCGCCTTCAACCACTCGCCGATCATCTCGGCCTTCGCCGTGGCGCAGAAGCAGCAGTACGGTGAGCGTGCCGACGAGAAAAGCGGACGGATCCTCGCCGTGTCGCACCTGATGATGGTGCTGACCGTGATGTTCTTCTGCTTCAGTTGCGTGCTGGCCTTGTCCCCGGCCGACCTGGCGGCGGCCAAGGCGCAGAACATCTCGATCCTGTCGTACCTGGCCAACCACTTCCAGACCCCGATGATCGCCTTCGTCGCGCCGCTGATCGCGCTGGTGGCCATCACCAAGTCGTTCCTCGGTCACTACGTCGGGGCCAGCGAAGGCTTCCAGGGCCTGATCGTCAAGAGCCTGCGCGGGCGTGGCAAGTCGATGTCGGCCAAGGGCCTGGAGCGGGTCACCGGGCTGTTCATGGTGCTGACCTGCTGGATCGTCGCCACCCTCAACCCGAGCATCCTCGCCATCATCGAGTCCCTGGGCGGGCCGGTGATCGCCTGCCTGTTGTTCCTGATGCCGATGTACGCGATGAACAAGGTGCCATCGCTGCGCAAGTACTCGGGCAAGGTGTCGAATGTGTTCGTGGTGGCGGTGGGCTTGATCACCCTGTCGGCGATTGCCTGGTCGGTGATTGCGTAAGCAGCACCTGAAACCCATTGGGCTTTGTACGAAAAGTGCCTGTGCGACGATCAGGCTGTGTTGAAAACAGGCTGGCCTGATCGCCGCTCTGCGACTTTTCGTACAAACCTTAGCGGCGCCGTATCCTCTGCTGCACCTTTGCTAGCCACGACTCATCAATCGCTGGCAAACTCACATCTCCTGAAAATATATCCTTTATATTATGACGAGTATGGTTTTCAGCATGCTTGAGTAGAACGGCGGTTAGCTCGGGATATAAGCCATCAGTATCGATCTTATGGATACCCTTTACCTTGACGTAAGTTTTGGGTGAGATTAATAAATGATCGGGCAACATACCGCCCGCCGCCATTTTCTTGGGTACCGTTTCATCAAATATCAGCATGATTTTTTGAGGATTATCATGGGCGAAATCACTTGCCCAGGTTTCGAGCCAGTTGATGGCATTGTGAGCAACCGCGGAGGCCGACATGAAGCCCGCATCATACACCACGTCATTTTTCTTTATCTTGGAGCCGTAGACTTTCTCAGGCACATGCAACGCCCTGAAGGCAACACCTGAATAATCCTTCAAGCTTTCGACTGCCTCTGAAAGCGCGTCGCTTTTTCTTTCAGCCCTGCTCGATGAAGCTATTCCTCGCAAATGGTCATTGATTGATTTGTAGGTGTTGTTTCCACCTTCAATATATTCCGTCAGTATTTGCGATTCTATTCTGTTGTCCGTGCTGTTAAGTAGCTCCAGGCTTTTCCTGTCCTGTTCCAGTTGCATTTCGTTTCGCGACCTGTACTGTCCCTCCATCGGTGACCGATAGTGCTGCTCAAACGATTCAATCACAGGCGATGCAGCCTTCCCGAAACGGAACGAGGTGATTCTTTCCAGCATTCGCCCATCCCGATCAACCGATGAGGTTGGATTGTTGCTGACATAGCTGAACGTATTCATGCCATCCACAGGGCCCGCCGGGTCGGTGCTCAGCCACCTGCCTGCCCACGGCTGGTAATAACGGTAGCCGTAGTAATAAAGCCCCGTGGCATCTCGCTCTTTGTAGCAGTAGCGGACGGTCTTGTACTTCACCTCGCTCACACTTCGTGTGGCCAGGATGGCGGTACCTCCGTAGGGGAAATACTCTTCCAGACAGATGACGTTTCCGTCTTCGTCCAGTTCCAGCCCGTTATTGCCGACCAGATTGTCGAGGCTGTAACGCACCTGGTCGTTCCTGATGTCGTCCGGTTTACCCTTGTCCCAGTGCAGCACCCGCACCCGGGCCTGGCCCGCACCGCCTAGCGTGATGACCTGCAGACTTTCAGTTTCCGTCGCGCCGCTTTCGGTCGAGTACAACTCCAGCCCTGGCAGGTAGCGGGTCCATCGTGTCCGTGTACTGGCCTTTGTTTTTTGCACGTGCACCTTCAGCACACGCTGACTGTCTGCGTCGTAGCGGTAGCTTTCCTCGTCGTTCGCAGCGTTGTCCCGTTGTACCGGACTGACCTTCAGTAACTCGTTGCGCATCGTCCATACCAGGTGCTGGCCTGGTAACAATTGCGCCTGCTGGCCTCCCGCCCTGAAGAAAGTGTCCACTTGTGCAGGATTTTCCGTCAGCGTGCTCGGTACGCCTCGGTTGCTTTTGTCCGAGACGGTGATATCGATGGTGTAGTGATTGTTCGTGGCCGGGGCACTATGGCGCACCTGCGTCAGGTTCCCGCCATTGTCATAGCGATACGTACGGGTGTAGTTCGTGTATGAGGTGCCAGCGGCGGGAAGGGGAGTGGCAGGAACGGGCAAGCTGCTGCCTTGTCTGCCAGCATCGGCCATCTCGCGCCCGGTGGCGCTGGCCAGTTGGTACAGGCTGTCGTAGACGTAGGTGTTCTGCGGCAATACTTTCTGGTTGCGCCAGAACTGGCCTTGTTGCGCGTCATCTCCCACGCTGAGCACGTTGCCCACCGGGTCATACTCATGACGCAGGTCCTGCAGCACCTTCGGTCCGGAGGCATGACTGGCAGGGCGCTCCGTTCTGATGCCCGTCAGGCGCTGAGTCCGTGGCTCGTGGGTGTAGGTGGTTACCACGCCGTTGCCGTGCACCTCGCGCAACTTCTGGCCGCCAGCTGAGTAAGTCCACGACTGGACGATGACTTTTTCCTGCCCGCCATCAAGGGTCAGCCAATTGCCCGACATCATTCCCGCCACGTCATACGCCACGCGCTGCACGTTGCCTCTTGCATCGGTGCTGGTCAGGACAGCGCCGGTGGCGTCAGCGCTGGTCAGGGTGGTGTAACCCTCACCCTCGGCAACGAGCAGCTCATTCCAGGCGAGCGGATCCTCACCCTTCCAATCGGCGGCGATTTCGGGGTCTTGCGCATCCTTCAGCAGGCGTCGAGTGACGGACAATGGCGTTGCGGTCAGGGAAATGCTGTCTGTCTGCATCAGGCCGCACGTGTCGTAATGGCTGACGCAGGTACCCGCAAGGTTGCGGGCCTTTTCTGAATCAGCATTGCCCGCATACACGAAGCGTTCCGTCACACGGGCAATTTCACCAGCCTGCTCGGTAATGGCAAGCGGGCGTCCTGGTAGCGAGGGGGCTTCGTACTGGCAGGTGCGAGTCACCACCTGGTCTCTGTCTTCCACGCCGTCTTCAGCGGTGCGCAGATTCGTGATGGTCATGACCGGCCGCCTGGCGGCGTCGTTGAGCCTGATGGTAGTGCCAGCGTCCGCGCTCTGGGTGCGGAGAACGCTTCCCGCCAGGTCGTTGACGTACGTGAAATTAGTCAGGCCAGCCTGGTGGAGACGTGGGTCGGCGCTGTGCGTCAGATGACCCAGGGCATCGTAGCGATGGCGGGTAATGCGCTCATGGGTGATGTCAGGGGCGTCGGGAGCGCGGTGATACGCAACATCGCGCAGGATCAGGCCACGGCTGTCGAAGGCCGTGACCCTGGGCGTGTTGCTGAATAACGATGTGCTCAATGGGGCGCTCTCCAAAGGTTGCCTTGCCACCGAGGTTGCAAGTAATCCACCGGGACGTTCCCTTAGAGTCGAAAGCGCACGATCCTGTTTGCAGTCCGTGTAAACCTGGTGCACGGAACGGCGAGTCGTGAGAAATAAGGTATGGCCTCTTGATACTTCATGTTAGTCGGGGCGTTTTCATTTTCAACCGATCTGCCGGCGCGTTGTGCCAGGAGCGCCTGCGTGACGATCAGGAAGGCTCGGAATGTTCAGTTCCGCGCCTGTATTCGCCCTGTCTGCTCGCCGCCTGGCGACTTCTCGCGCGAGCCCCGCTACTGCAGATACCGCCAAAGCGCATTCGCCACCGGCGACGGACCTTTCCCATCCCCGAACAACCGCTGCCCGATCTGCAACCCCAACTGCCGATAGCTCTCGAACTGCGCTTCATCGAAGAATTGGTTCGCCGTGCTCTCGTTGGGGAAGGTCGGGTTGGCGCCCGCGTAGTTGACCAGGTCCACCGGCAGCCCGGCGATCAGGTTCGGCTTGATCAGCAGGATCCGCGCGGTCAGCTCGCCGTGCTTGTCGATCACCTTGAACAGCATCGCGCAGCGCCGGTAGTCCGCCTGCCCACGCTCGGCGGCATTCAGCGCGAAATCGCCGACACGACCGAAATACGGCGCCAGCACCGGATCGGCGAAGACCCCGGTGTCCTCGCGGATCTCCAGCGCCTGGTCGATCCGCGCCAGGCGGATCAGGTTGGCCAGGTCGTTGAACTGGTAGGTCGGGTCGGCGCCGCAGTCGCAGGTCACGATCAGTTCGATGTTGCGCCCGTCGCGAATCAGCTCGTAGGTCGCGGTGTTCTCGAAGTGCCCGCCATCGGACAGGTACTGGAAATCACGATTCAAGCCATGGAACCGCGCGGTCAGCTCCTGGTACAGGTAGTGCTGGGCGGGCAGGGTGCGCTCGCGCAGGGTGTCGCGGCGCTGGCGGGTGCCGCTCAGGCGTTCGTCATTCGACTGCAGGAAGTCGGCGGGCCACCAGGTGCCCAGGCGCATGTTGGTCAGGCCCAGGGCCAGCGAGGTGCCGAGGCTGGTCTGCCGGCCGAGGCCGGTGGACACCGCCGCGCCGGAAGTGGCGACCCAGTGCGCCAGGGTCAGCGGCTGGTACATCTCGCCGGAGTCCGGCTGGGGTGCGCGCTGGCGCGGTTCGCCGTCGAGCAGGTAGCTGACGCTGGCCAGTCCCTCGGCACCGGATGGTGCCAGGCACAGCGGCTTGCCCTTGCGGTCGCGCTGCACCAGCTGTTCCGCCGGGTCGACGGTCTGGTTGAGGGTGACGTTGATCAGGTGCACCGGCGCGCAGCCGTTGTTGGCGTAGTAGTCCTCGATGCCGACATCATCGCCCGGGAGGGTTTCGGCAACGCTCAGCAGGCGCTTGCGCTGGTTGCGGGTGTTGCCGGAGAAACGCAGGCCGTTGGAGGCGCCCAGGTAGGCCCGGGCCAGGCGCGCGCGATAGAACGCCTGCCACGACGACAGGTTGATGAAGCCGATGAACTTGCCCGACCCCAAACTGCACACCGCCGCCAGCAGTACCAGCACCGCCAGGCGCGCCCAGCCTTGCGAGTCGGCCACGGCATCGCTGCCGAACCGCACGTACTGCGCCAGCAGGCCCCAGAACAGCGCCACCAGCATGAAGATCGCCACCCCGGCGAGGCCGGCGATCAGGCTGATCGGCAATTTGCTCAGCCAGCTCGGCGTGGCCTTGTCATCGCTGGACAGGGAGGCCTGGCGCACCAGGGCTAACAACAGCGGCAATAGCGCGCCGCCGGACAGCAACGCGCCATGGCCCTCGGCGACACGCTGGAACAGCCATTCGCTGAGCCAGGGCACCAGGGCGAAGAACACGCTGACCAGGGTGGCGACGATGGCGGTGGCCAGGCGCCGGGTCACCAGGACCCGGTAGGTGCCCACGCTGTTGTCCCGGGTCAGGGCCTTGTCCGGGTTGATCCGGCCGCTGCCCAGGTAGCTGCACAGCCACAGGCAGTAGACCAGGCCCAGGCCGCAGACCAGCGCGGACAGCACCAGCAGGGCCCGCAGGCCGCTGTCGATGCCGGGGGCGAGCAGGCCGAGGCCGAGGAAGACCACGGCGGACAGCACGTACAGCCCGGTCGCCCGATTGAAGGGATGCAGCGAGTCATCGTCGTTGCGCCGGCGATAGACCATCCAGAACGCCAGCATCAACGGCAGCACGGCCAGCAGGACCAGGGCCGCCGGCATCCACCACAGCGAACCGCACAGCAACTGCGCGACACTCGCCGGCATCGCGCCGCTGGCCGCCGTGCACGCCGGGCTGGCGCCGATCAGCACCTGGGCCAGGATGGCCAGGGCCAGGGTGCACAGCAGTGGCATGCCGATGACCATGTGCACCGCCAACAGGTTGCGCAGGGACAGGCCGAGAACATAGAAGAGGTCGCCGGCGCCGCTTGGCGTCAGGTAGCGGCCGTTTTCCCGCAGCCAGGCCAGTGGCGCCGCGCCGACCGGTTGCTGGCGGTAGTCGTCGCTGGTGTGGATGCGTCCTGGTGGTTCGTAGTCGAGGGTGTCGTAGGCGTCCCGCGCCGCGTCGATCCTGGCCTGCTCGTCCGGACGGCTGTCGCCCTTGTCGAGGACGCCGCTGTGTTCCCGGCCGCGCAGGCGACCCGGAAGGAACAGGCTGCCGAAGAACGAACCCAGGTAACCGCCACCGCTGACGGTGGACAGGTAGTCGAAGCGTGGCAGCAGGCGCTCGTCCAGCGCTGGCGGTTGTCCGTCCTCGCGCGCTGGCGCATCCGCTGCCCGTGCGCGGGCCAGGGCCTGGACCACGCCAAGGCAGAAGGTGGCGCTGCGGATACCGCCACCGGACAAGGCCAGGGCCCAGCGCCCCTTGTCGTTGGCGGGCAATGCCAGCAGCCGCCGGCGTTCGTCGATACGGGCGTGCTCGGCATCGAATTGCGTGTGTTGCTCGGGTGAAACGCTTTCTTCCCTGTCCATGTTCCGCCTTTGTTCGTAAGGGAGGTGAGGGTCCGTGGCGAGCGAGTGTAGAGCAGGGAAATAGCCAGTTGCCACCAGTGTGAGGCATGTCGCAAAAGGCCTGTACGCAAAGTTTTCGCTGCGTTTCGCCCCGATATCGTGCAAAAGCTGGGCTATACCTAACCCGCTGGTATTCAGCCAAGGGTTTTTCCAGGAAGGGGAGGACGTATGAAAGTCGCACAGATGATGGGATCGCTTTGCCTGAGCTCGTTGCTGCTGGCCGGCTGCTCCAGCGGCGGTGGGCTGAGCAAGCCGGACGAGTACTCGGGCTTCCTCAAGGACTACAGCCGGCTCAAGGAGGCCAGGTCACCGTCCGGCGCGCCGGTGATGCGCTGGATCGATCCGCAACTCAAGCCGGACACCTATCGCAGCGTCTACATCGAGCCGAGCCAGCTGTATCCGAAACCCCAGCCGACCGCGCAGATCCCGCAGAGTACCCTGCAGGGCATCACCAGCTATTACGACCAGGCGCTCAAGCGCGAGCTGGGCAAGTCCCTGCCGCTGGCGACCGCGCCCGGGCCTGGGGTGATCGTGGTGCGTCCGGCGATCACGGCGGTGAGCAGCAAGACCGAGGGACTCAAGGCCTATGAGGTGATCCCGGTGGCCCTGGTGGCGGCGGCGGTGAGCACGGCCTCGGGGATTCGCGACCAGGAAACCGATATCGCCACCGAGGCGGTGTTCATCGACGGTGGCAACAACCAGGTGGTGGCCCAGGTGGTGCGCAAGGGCAGCGGCAAGCCGCTGGAGAACACCAGCCAGGTGATGAAGCCGGAGGATGTGAAGGCGGTGATCGATGGTTGGGCGGCGGATCTGCATCAGTCCTATTTGAATCTGAAGAAGAAATAATTGAATGCTTGGCTCATTGATTTAGCAGGGACGGCGTGGGAGCGGATTCATCCGCGATTGGGCGCGAAGCGGCCATAAAACCTGAGTCTGCGGTGTGTCAGGAGAACTCGGGATTTAGGTTTTACGACGGCTTCGCCGCCGATCGCGGATGAATCCGCTCCCACGCGACTGCAGTGCTCCCAGGACCCTCTTCTACAACCAATACCACCCCGACCCACTACCCAAGTAGCATTCGGCCCCCTCCCTACGCCCCCTAAACTGCCGCCATCCATCCCCATCACACGCTGGAGGCTGCAATGCCGCAGTCCAACGCCGAAGGCGTCCGCAGTGCCGTATCCCGAGCAGTCATCGCCGAGGAGGCCGCCCAGGACCTGGCCCGGCAACTGATGCACCCGCACCTGGGCTTCGTGCTGTTCTTCTGCTCCGCCGAATACGACCTGCCAGCCCTGGCCGAAGCCCTGCAACAGAGCTTCGGCGGCATCCGCCTGGCCGGTTGCACCAGCGCCGGCGAGATCACCCCGGAAGGCTACGGCCGCGGCTGCATCACCGCCCTGGGCTTCGACCACCGGCAGTTCTCCATTGCCGGCGAGCTGATCGCGCCGATCCACGATTTCAGCCTGATCGACGCCCAACGCTGCGTCGAACGCCTGATCAACGACTGCCGCGGCAACACCCTGGCGCCGATCAAGGGCCACAGCTTCGCCCTGACCCTGCTCGACGGTCTGTCCAGCCGGGAGGAAATGCTCCTCGCCGCGCTCAACGCCGCCTTGGGCGACATCCCGCATTTCGGCGGCTCGGCCGGCGACGACAACTACCTGCACCATACCCACGTCTACTACGAGGGCGCCTTCCACAGCAGCGCCGCGGTGGTGCTGCTGGTCAATACCTGGCTGGACTTCGAGGTGTTCACCACCCACCACATCCAGCCGCGCCAGGAAAAACTCGTGGTGACCCGCGCCGACCGCACCCTGCGCCGGGTCTACGAACTCAATGCCGAGCCCGCCGCCCTGGAGTACGCCAACCTGATCGGCGTGCCGGTGGCCGACATCGACCAGCGTACCTTCGCCGCCCACCCGCTGGCGGTGCGCATCAACGAGCGCTACTACGTGCGGGCGATCCAGCAGGTGCATGACGACCTCAGCCTGAGCTTCTACTGCGCGGTGGAGAACGGCATCGTCCTCACCGCCATGCACCCGGGGCCGCTGGTGCCGAACCTCGAAGCGCTGTTCGACGGCCTCTGCGAACGCCTCGGCACGCTGGTCCTGACCATCGGCTGCGACTGCTTCCTGCGCCGCCTGGAACTGGAGGACCGGCCGGAAAAAGGCCAGGTCGAGGCGATCCTCCGCCAGCACGCGGTGGTGGGTTTCAACTCCTACGGAGAACAGTTCAATGGCATGCACATCAACCAGACCTTCACCGGCGTTGCCATCGGACGTTCCCGTGCCCGCCGATTCGACTGACGCCCAGGCGCTGATCGAGCGCCTGCGCCATGAAAACCACAAGCTGGGCCGGATCAACGCGGCCCTGATCGAACGCCTGGAGTCCGGCGCGGCACGCCCGGACGACTCCTACGCGGCGTTCCAGCATTCGGTGACCCTGGCCGAGCAGGTACGCGAGCGCACCGACGCGCTGAACCAGGCCATGGCCGAGCTCAAGGCCAGCAACCACCTGCTCAGCGACGCCCGCCTGCGGGCGGAAACCGCGCACCAGTACCTGGTGGACGCCATCGAGAGCATTTCCGACGCCTTCGTGCTGTTCGACCCGGACCTGCGCATCGTCCTGTTCAACCAGCGCTTCAAGGCGCTGTGGGCCAACAGCCGGATCCGCATCATCAGCGGCATGCACCTGTCGGAAGTGCGCCGGCTGATGCTGCGCACCGGCCTGTTCACCGAGGAACCGCGCAATACCAGCGAGGAAAACCTGCTCTACCGCCTGCGCGACGGGCGCTGGCTGCAGGTCAGCGAGCGGCCGACCCAGGGCGGCGGACGGGTGGTGCTGCTGACCGACATCACCGAGGTCAAGCACAGCGAGACCCAGCGCCGCGAGCAGGCGGTGGCGCAGAAATCCCACCTGCTGCAACGGGCGGTGGACAACCTGTCCCAGGGCGTGGCCATGGTCAACGCCGATGGCGTGCTGGAGCTGTGGAACCGGCGCTTCCTCGAACTCAGCGGCCTGGCGCCGATCGCCGCGCACCGCCAGTTCGCCGACGTGATCGGCGACAGCGAACTGGCCCTGCTGACTCCCGACAGCCGCGACGGCAACGGCCGGCCCCTGCAGGAGCTGGAGCAGCGCCTGTACGACGGGCGCATGCTGGAGATCCGTACCCATCCGCTGCCCACCGGCGGCTTCGTCAACACCTTCACCGACATCACCGAGCGCTACCAGCACGCCGAGGCCCTCAGCGAAAGCGAGCGCTGGATCCGCCTGATCACCGACCAGGTGCCGGCGCTGATCGCCTACCTGAATGCCGACCTGGTCTACGAATTCACCAACAAGGTCTACGAGCAGTGGTACTGCTGGCCTCATGCGGCGATGCTCGGCCAGCGCCTGCGCGACGTGCACAGTGCCGAGCATTACCGGCGCCTGGAGACCTACATTGCCCAGGCCCTGGCCGGGGAGAACGTGACCTTCGAGTTCGCCGAGACCAACGCCCACGGCCAGGAGCGCTACATGCTGCGTTCCTACGTGCCCAATCGCCTGCCCAGCGGCGAGGTGGTGGGGATCTTCGTGCTGATCCGCGACATCACCGAACGCCGGCGCACCGCCGAGGCCCTGCACCAGGCCTACCAGCACCTGGAACTGCGGGTACGCGAGCGCACCACCGAGCTGACCCAGCTCAACCAGCAGTTGCTGCGCGAGGTCGACGAACGCCGCCGCGCCGAATCGCGTCTGCGCGACGCCAAGCTGGAGGCGGAGCAGGCCAACCTGTCGAAGACCAAATTCCTCGCTGCGGTCAGCCATGACCTGCTGCAACCGCTGAATGCCGCGCGGCTGTTCACCAGCGCGCTGCAGGAGCAGAGCGGCAGCCCGGCGCTGGTGCGCAATGTCAGCAACGCCCTCGACGATGTGGAAAGCCTGCTCGGCACCCTGGTCGATATTTCCAAGCTGGATGCCGGGGTGATCAAGGCCGATGTCGCCACCTTCGCCGTCAGCGACCTGCTGGACAACCTCGCTGCCGAATACGCCGCCACCGCCGCCAGCGAGGGCCTGCGCCTGCGTTATGTGCCGAGCCGCCTGCGAGTGCGCAGCGACATCCAGCTGCTGGCGCGGATCCTGCGCAACCTGCTCAGCAACGCCATTCGCTACACGCCCGAGGGCCGCCTGCTGCTGGGCTGCCGGCGGCGCGGGGGAAGGGTATGGATCGAGGTCTGGGACACCGGCATCGGCATTGCCGCGGACAAGCGCGAGGAAATCTTCCAGGAGTTCAAGCGCGGCGACTCCCAGCGTCCCGACCAGGACCGCGGGCTGGGCCTGGGCCTGGCCATCGTCGAGAAGATCGCCGGGATCCTCGGCCACCGCATCCAGCTGCGCTCGACCCCGGGCAAGGGCTCGGTATTCGCCATCGAGGTGCCGCTGAGCCGCCAGGCGCCCCGGCCGCAGGCGGCGCTGCCAGAGCCCTTGCCGCTGGTGGAGCGTCTGCAAGGCGCGAGGATCTGGGTGCTGGACAACGACGCGGCCATCTGCGCCGGCATGCGCACCTTGCTGGAGCAATGGGGGTGCCGGGTCAGCACGGCGTTGAACGAAGAGGATCTGGCCGGGCAATTGCCGGCGGACGAGGCGGGGTTGCTGATCGTCGATTACCACCTGGACCACGACCGCAATGGCCTGGAAGCGGTGGCGGCGATCAACGCGCGGCGGGTTTCACCGCTGCCGGCCCTGATGATCACCGCCAACTACAGCAACGAGCTGAAGCAGCAGGTGCGCGAGCTGGGGCACACCCTGATGCACAAGCCGGTGCGGCCGATGAAGCTCAAGGCTGCCATCAGCCACCTGCTCGGTACCGAGGTCAGCGCGGCGAACGTCCACTGACGAAGTGCGCGACATCGTTGAAGCCATGGGTCGAGGCGTGGCCCGGGGTCACCAGCGAATCGATGAAGGCTTCGTCCTCGGCGCTGATCTTCACTTCCAGCGCGCCGCCGTAGGTATCCCACTGCGCCTCGGTGCGCGGGCCGACGATGGCCGAGCTGACCGCCTGGTTGTTCAGCACCCAGGCGATGGCGAATTCCACCATGCCGACGCCCCTGGCCTCGGTGTAGGCGTGGATCTTCTGGGCGATGGCCAGGGATTCGGCGCGCCATTCCACTTCGAGGATGCGCTTGTCCTGGCGTGCCGCACGGCTGCCGGCTTCCGGTTCGGCGTTGGGCGCGTACTTGCCGCTTAGCACGCCCCGGGCCAGCGGGCTGAAGGGCACCACGCCGAGGCCGTGGTAGGCGGCGGCGGTCAGCTGTTCGGTTTCCACCTGGCGGTTGACGATGTTGTACAGCGGCTGGCTGACCACCGGCTTGGGCACGCCGAGGCGCTCGGCCAGGTTGCAGATCTCGGCGATGCGCCAGCCGCGGAAGTTGGACACGCCCCAATGGCGGATCTTGCCCTGGCGCAGCAGGTCGCCGATGGCCGTGACGGTGATGTCCAGCGGCGTGGCGTGGTCTTCGCGGTGCAGGTAGTAGATGTCGATGTAGTCGGTGCCCAGGCGGGTCAGGCTGGCCTCGACGGCGTTGAAGATGTGCTTGCGCGACAGGCCGCTGCGGTTCGGCACGCCGTCCACCGGGCCGTAGCCGACCTTGGTGGCGAGGACCCAGTCGTGCCGGTTGCGGGCGATGCCTTCGCCGACCAGCTCTTCCGACCGCCCGGCGTTGTACACGTCCGCCGTATCGATGAAGTTGATGCCCTGGTCCCAGGCCTTGTCGATGATGCGCAGCGAATCATCGCTGCTGGTCTGCTCGCCGAACATCATGCTGCCCAGGGTCAGGGCGGACACTTGCAGGCCACTGCGGCCCAGAGGACGGTAGATCATGAGCGGAAGTCCCTTCGCGGTAGGTGAGGGGACTTTTGTACAGGGGGAGAAGGTTCACTGGCAAGGTGGATGATCCGCAGCCTTTGTAGATGCGAGCGGGCGTGCTCGTGAAAGCTGGCGGCGCGCTCCCGAAGTCACCAGTGCGATTAGCAGTCGACAACCCTCTATGTAGGAATTTTCCCAAAGTTATCGGGAAACTTCCTTACGTTGCTTTTGTGGGTCGAAATCAACAAGTCAGATCATTTACTGTGCGCGCCTGAAAACGGCTCCGCCCGCGAAGGAAGTTGATATCGACTTGTTGCCAAGTATTTCAATTTATTCCACTTTTACTTCGGGTGTTTGCAGTCCGTTGTTTCATTAATGAATTCCGCGATCCAACTCGCCTTTATAAGGCGAAAGTTAATTGCTGGATGTTTCATCGAGAACAACAACATGACAGACATCGTCAGTCGATACCCGTCGCCCGTTACCCGCAATCCGTACCAGCTCAACGTCACGGACCTGAAGGTCCCGCTCGACGTGATCTCGTTCGAAGGCAGCGAATACCTCGGCAAGCCCTTCCACTACACCATCCGCTTCACCTGCGCCGAGCGCAAACTGGACCCGAAGTGCTACTACGATGACCCCGTCTACCGGGACATCAAGCCACGAGACCTGGACAAGGCGGCCTTCCTCAACCGCTACACCCGCTTCGGTCTCTACGGCGAACCACCCATCACCTACCCCTGGGAAGAAAAGCGCAGGAAGCACGAGCCCCTGCGCGAAATCTTCGGCGTGATCACCTCGTTCAAACGCACTGGCGCGACCATCGAGCAGGGCCACTACGAGATCACCCTCGAACCGCGGCTCGCCCGCCTGGCCCAGGGCAAGCAGTACCGCCTCTACCGGCGCCAGTCGGTGCCGGAGATCGTGCGTCA
>JAIRVG010000046.1 GCA_031253995.1 Paucimonas sp.
CAGTGTGTCAGGAAAACTCGGGACTCAGGTTTTACGACGGCTTTGCCGCCGATCGCGGATGAATCCGCTCCCACGCCGTCCCTGCTAAATCAATGAGTTATGTGTTGTTCTATGAGAGCTGGCTTGCCTGCGAAGGACCGCACAGCGGTCCCGGTTCCCGTTCCAAAGCCAGGCCAATGCTGTCTCGCGGCTGAAGAACAGGAATCGGGACCGCTTCGCGGTCCTTCGCAGTGGTTCGTCACACGACAAGCCTACAGGAAGGCAGCCAAGCACGACCGAAATCTGTCGCATACAGCTACGAAACTTCCTCCATTTCCGGCTTTCTTGTAGGCAATTTCCCAAGCATACTCCCCCACCCCGCTAAGCAGTTGCGCCCCAGGAAATGCACGCCTAGTCTTCGCCCGTCGTTGAAAAAACGACCGGTTGTGACAGGCCGTGTTCTTGAGGACGCTAAGTCGTTATGGCGGCTGTGCGTGTGGGCGTCTTCGGGCGCGCCGGGTTTTCCTCAAGTCTCGGTCTGTCAACCCGCGCACAGTTGCCACCCTCCTGTTTGACAGCAGGATTTCGTCCCACTACTTGAGGAAACACCATGAAAAAGATCGTCCCCGATCCACCCCCGACCCTCTGCGTCGGCCCCAACCTCTCCCACCACGAAGCCATCGGCCACGCCGAGAACTACCTCGCAGACGCGATTGCGCTGTTGAAAATCCTGCCCTCCCCACCCACCACCATTAGCCAGATCCATCTCGCCGACGCGATTCGCTTTCTGCGCGTCAGCAAAGCGATGCTCACGCTCGCTCAGGCGAAGACCAAGATGACCGTTCCAATCTGAAGCGAGCCCCACTGCGGACATTGGCCCGCAGTGGGGCTCTGTGATTTCCGGATCCGAGGGGTACCAAGAAGATCCGGGATTCAGGTTTTACGACGGCGTCGCCGTCGATCGCAGATAATCAGCACCTACGTCCGGAACCGCCGCACCAACAGATCCAGCTCCCCCGACAGCACCGCCAGGCTCCGCGAATCCTCCTGCGCCGACGCCGCCAACCCCGCTACCAACTGCGCATCCCCATGAATCTGCCCGATATGCCGATGAATCTCCTCGGCCACCTGGTGCTGCTCTTCCGCAGCCGTGGCGATCTGCGTATTCATGTCGCGGATCACGTCGACCGACTCACGGATCTGCCCGAAACGCTCGCTCGCCTTACCGATACGCCCCACCGACTCGCTGGAAACCTCAAGGCTGGCATGCATCTGCCCGGCCACCTGTGCCGTGCGGCTGGCCAGGTTGCCCAGCAGGCCGTCGATTTCCGCCGTGGAATCAGCCGTGCGCTTGGCCAGCGCCCGCACTTCATCGGCCACCACCGCAAACCCGCGCCCCTGCTCACCCGCCCTCGCCGCCTCGATCGCCGCATTCAGGGCCAGCAGGTTGGTCTGCTCGGCAATCGAGCGGATGGTGCCGAGGATGGACTGGATGTCGTTGCTGTCGCGCTCCAGTTGCTGGATCGCCTGCGCCGACTGCTCGATCTCCTGGCTCAGGCGCAGGACGCTGTGCACTGCGGCATCGATCTCCTCCTGGCCCTCCCGCGCCTGTTGCTGGCCACTGTCCGCCGACTGCGCCGCCTGGCTGCAGGAGCGCGCTACCTCGTTGGCGGTGGCGACCATCTCATGGAACGCGGTGGAAACCATGTCCACCGCTTCTCGCTGGCGGTTGGCGGCATCGGCCATGTCACCGGAAACCCGGGTACTGCTGCCCGAAGTGGTGAGGATTCGCCCGGCAGCACCAGCGATGCCCTGGATCAGGCTGCGGATCGCCTCCAGGAACTGGTTGAACCAGCTCGCCAACTGCGCGGTTTCGTCCCGGCCGCGGATACTCAGGCTGCGGGTCAGGTCGCCCTGCCCCTGGGCGATGTCTTCCAGGCCGCTGGAAACGCTGTTGATGGGCCGCACGATCAGCGTCGCAAAGGCAGCGCCTGCCACCGCGAAAATGCCCGCGAGAACCAGCGCGATAGCAACGATCAGCCAGGTCAGGCGGGTCGTCGCCTGCATCACCTCGTCTTGCGCAACCAGCCCGATGAAGGTCCAGCCCAGCCGCGGGTCAGGCTGGACGTTGGCCATGAACGGCTTGCCGTCGAGCATCACCTCGACCAGCCCCTCCCCGGCACTGGCCAGCTCGGCATAGCCCGGGCCGACCCCCTGCAACGGCTTGAAGTTGTGCTCGGGATTGCGGGGATCGACCATCACGTTGCCGCTTTTCTCCACCAGCATCAGGTACCCGCTTTCGCCCAGGGTGATCTGCTTGATGATGCCGGTCAGCCCCTTGAGCGACACGTCGATATTGATGACCCCGCCCATGCTGCCCAACTGGTTGCTGACCGTACGTACGGTGCTGACCAGCACGGCATCGTCACCTGCCCAGTAATAAGGCGCCGTGCGCACCGTCTTGCCGGGATTGGCCATGGCCAGCTGGTACCAGGGGCGCTGGCGCGGATCGTAGTTGGACAGCACCTGCCCGGGTGGCCAGCTCACATGCCCGCCGTCAGCGACTCCATAGGACACGTAGGCATAGTCGGGATGGGAGCGGCCCAGGCGGTCGACCATGTCCATCACACGCTGGTCCTGCTCGCCCAGGGGGACACTTTCGGTATGGGCCGCCTGGTACTTGTTGAGGTTGGTCCCGGTCGTCGTCAGCTCGGGCTGCAAGGCCAGCCCTTCGACGTTCTGCGTGATGCCCTGGAAAAACAGGTTCATCGCATTGCCGACCTG
Source organism: Paucimonas sp. (assembly GCA_031253995.1). GTDB lineage: Bacteria > Pseudomonadota > Gammaproteobacteria > Pseudomonadales > Pseudomonadaceae > Aquipseudomonas. The sequence continues at coordinate 2,764 of JAIRVG010000046.1, forward strand.
CTGGATCTCCCGGCTGCTGCTGTCAAGGAAGTGCTCCCTGGCCTCGTCCCGCAGGCTGAGGATGACCAGGACGCTGACCAGGGCGATGGGCAAGCCTGCAATCACAGCGAAGGCACACGTCAGTTTGTGCTTGATATTCATCGATGCTCTCTGGGTTCTTGTTGTGGCCGGCAGAAAAGAAAAAGGCCGCCAGTGTGTGAGCGGCCAGGTCTAGAGCCGGAGCTTTCGACAAAGAGGGAGAGCCCGCCGCCCGAGGCGACAGCGGGCCGGGGTGAATCGATCAGCCCAGTACCGAGCCGATCACTTCATCGAGGATGGCGATGCCCGCCTCGACCTGCGCCGCCGAGACCACGCATGGCGGCACCACGTGGATGCGGTTCTCGGCGATGAAAGGCAGCAGGCCGCGTTCCATCAGCTTCGCCTTGATCTGCTGCATCTTGTCCGCAGCCAGCGGTGCACGGGTGGCCTGGTCGCTGACCAGCTCCAGTGCCCAGAACACGCCAGCACCGCGGACTTCGCCGATCGCCGGGTGGCGCTGCTGCAGCTCGCGCAGGCGCGGGCCGATCTGGTTGTTGCCGATATCCAGGGCGTTGTCGACCACGCCTTCCTTGCGCATCGCGTCGATGGCCGCGACGATCGACGCCATCGCCAGCGGATGCCCGGAATAGGTCAGGCCGCCCGGGAAGTAGCGGGTGTCGAAGTAAGCGCAGATCTGCTCGGAAATGATCACGCCACCCACCGGTACATACCCGGAGTTGACGCCCTTGGCGAAGGTGATCAGGTCTGGCACCACACCGTAGTGTTCCAGGGCGAACCACTTGCCGGTCCGACCGAAGCCGGACATCACTTCGTCGAGGATCAGCAGGATGCCGAACTCGGTGGCCAGCTCGCGCACGCCCTGCATGTAGGCGGCCGACGGCATCAGGATACCGGCGGTGCCCGGCAGGCTTTCCAGGAGGATGGCGGCGATGGAGGCCGAACCTTCGGCCTCGATGACGCGACGCAGGTGGCGCAGCGCGCGCTCGGTTTCCTCGGCCTCGGTCTGCGCACTGAACTCGCTGCGGTACAGGTAAGGGGTGAAGAAATGCACGTGACCACGGGCATATTCGTTCGGCACACGACGCGGATCGCCGGTGGCGACGATCGCCGCGCCAGTGTTGCCATGGTAGGAGCGGTAGGCCGACAGCACCTTGTCGCGACCGGTGAACAGCCGCGCCATGCGGATGGCGTTTTCGTTGGCGTCAGCGCCGCCGTTGGTGAAGAACACCTTCCTGAAGCCCCCGGGTGCCTGCTCGATGATGCGCTTGGCGGCTTCGCCACGCATCAGGTTGGCGGTGGCCGGGGCCACGGTGGCCAGGGTGGCGGCCTGTTCCTGGATGGCCGCGATCACGGCGGGATGCTGGTGCCCCAGGTTGGTGTTGACCAGTTGGCTGGAGAAGTCCAGGTAGCGCTTGCCTTCGTAGTCCCAGACCTCGCAGCCCTCCCCGCCGGCGATCACCAGGGGGTTGAGCGCGCCTTGGACGGACCACGAGTGGAACACGTAGTCGCGATCAAGGCCTTTAACGTATTCGTTGCTGATTGGCATGGTGTAACGACCTCTTCGGTTGAATCGGATGAACAGGGACAAAGAAATGCCGCCAGCGTGGTGGCGGCGAGGTCTCCAGCCTGAGCCTTTGACAAAGTCGGTGAGAGTGAACCCGGCAGGTCCCGGGTTTTCCGTAGAAGCTCTACGGGTGCGGGCAACAGCGCCATCGGCGTTTCTCCGTCAGAACAGCCGACGGCGCTGTTGCCCGAACAGGGTTTCCTTAGCTGTTGCTAGGGAATGCGAACTGCGCAGCCTCATGGCTGGTGCGTTTCGGCCAGCGCTGGGTGATGGCCTTCTTGCGGGTGTAGAAGCGCACGCCATCCGGGCCGTAGGCGTGCAGGTCGCCGAACAGCGAACGCTTCCAGCCACCGAAGCTGTGGTAGCTCACCGGTACCGGCAGCGGCACGTTGACGCCGACCATGCCCACTTCGATCTCGTCGCAGAACAGGCGCGCCGACTCGCCGTCACGGGTGAAGATGCAGGTGCCGTTGCCGTATTCGTGGTCGTTGATCAGCTTGATTGCCGCTTCCAGGCTGTCGACGCGCACGATGCACAGCACCGGGCCGAAGATCTCTTCCTTGTAGATGCGCATTTCCGGGGAAACGCGATCGAACAGGGTGCCGCCGACGAAGAAGCCGTCTTCGTTGCCGGCGACCTTGAAGCCACGGCCATCGACCACCACCTCGGCGCCTGCCGCGACACCGTCATCGATGTAGCCCAGGACCTTGTCACGGGCAGCAGCAGTGACCAGCGGGCCCATGTCCAGGCCGCACTGGGTGCCGGCGCCGATCTTCAGGGCCTTGATCTGCGGGACCAGCTTGGCCACCAGCGCATCGGCCACCTGGTCGCCGACGCACACGGCAACGGAGATGGCCATACAGCGCTCGCCGCAGGAACCGTAGGCCGCGCCCATCAGTGCGCTGACGGCGTTGTCCAGGTCGGCATCCGGCATCAGTACCGCGTGGTTCTTCGCGCCGCCCAGGGCCTGGACGCGCTTGCCGCGCTTGGTGCCTTCGGCATAGATGTACTCGGCGATCGGGGTCGAGCCGACGAAGCTCAGGGCCTTCACTTCCGGCGCCTCGATCAGCGCGTCCACTGCTTCCTTGTCACCGTGCACCACGTTGAGCACGCCTTTCGGCAGGCCGGCTTCGTGCAGCAGTTCGGCGATCAGCAGGGTCGAGCTCGGGTCGCGCTCGGAGGGCTTGAGGATGAAGCAGTTGCCGCAGGCGATGGCCAGCGGGTACATCCACAGCGGGACCATGGCCGGGAAGTTGAACGGGGTGATGCCGGCGACCACGCCGATGGGCTGCAGGTCGCTCCAGGCATCGATGTTCGGGCCGACGTTGCGGCTGTACTCGCCCTTGAGGATTTCCGGCGCGGCGGAGGCGAACTCGACGTTCTCGATACCACGCTTGAGCTCGCCGACGGCGTCTTCGAGGGTCTTGCCGTGTTCTTCGCTGATGAGCTGGGCGATGCGCTGCTCATTGGCTTCCAGCAGTTGCTTGAAACGGAACATCACCTGGGCACGCTTGGCCGGCGGGGTGTTGCGCCAGGCCGGGAACGCCGCCTGGGCAGAGTCGATGGCTTTCTGCACGGTGGCACGGCTGGCCAGGCCCAGCTTGTGGATGGCCTGACCGGTAGACGGGTTGAACACGTCGGTGGTGCGGGTGTCGTCGGCGATGTGCTCACCATGGATCAGGTGCTTGATAGTGCTCATTGGGGTTCCTCAAGGCTTGGTAGCAAGCTGGCTATATAAAGAAAGGGCCGGTCAGTTGACGCCGTGCAGGGCTTCGCCGACGGCATCGAACAGGCGATCCAGTTCCTGGGGTTGGGTGTTGAAGGTTGGGCCGAACTGCAGGGTGTCGCCGCCGAAGCGCACGTAGAAACCGGCTTTCCACAGGGCCATGCCGGCCTCGAACGGGCGGATGATGGCGTCGCCATCACGCGGCGCGATCTGCAGGGCGCCAGCCAGGCCGCAGTTGCGGATGTCAACGATGTGTCTTGCGCCCTTCAGGCCATGGATAGCCTTTTCGAAGTGCGGCGCCAGTTCGGCGGACTGCTGGACCAGGTTGTCCTTCTCCAGCAGGTCCAGGGTGGCGAGCGCAGCGGCGCAGGCCACCGGGTGCGCGGAATAGGTGTAGCCGTGGGCGAATTCGACGGCGTACTCGGGCGAGGCCTGGTGCATGAAGGTGTCGTAGATCCTGCTGCTGGCGATCACCGCGCCCATGGGGATGGCGCCGTTGGTGATCTGCTTGGCGACGTTCATCAGGTCCGGGGTCACGCCGAAATACTCGGCGCCGGTCATGCACCCCATGCGCCCGAATGCGGTGATGACCTCGTCGAAGATCAGCAGGATGTCGTGCTGGTCGCAGATTTCCCGCAGCCGCTGCAAATAGCCTTGGGGCGGCACAAGGACACCGGCCGAGCCAGACATCGGCTCGACGATGACCGCAGCGATGTTCGAGGCGTCGTGCAGCTCGATCAGCTTCAACAATTCGTTGGCCAGCGCCACGCCGCCGGTTTCAGCCGCGCCCTTGGTGAAGGCCAGTTCTGGCTGCAAGGTGTGAGGCAAGTGATCGACATCCATCAGTTGCCCGAACATCTTGCGGTTGCCGCCGATTCCGCCCAAGGACGTGCCGGCAACGTTCACCCCGTGATAGCCACGGGCGCGGCCGATCAGCTTGGTCTTTTGCGGCTGGCCTTGCAGACGCCAGTAGGCGCGGGCCATTTTTACCGCAGTATCGGCGCACTCGGAGCCGGAACCGGTGAAGAACACATGATTCAGGTCGCCCGGCGTCAGGCTGGCGATCTTTTCCGACAGCTTGAACGACAGCGGGTGGCCATACTGGAAAGCCGGGGAGTAATCCAGGGTCACCAACTGCTTCGCCACCGCATCGGCAATCTCCTTGCGCGAGTGGCCTGCGCCGCAGGTCCACAACCCCGACAGGCTGTCGAACACCTGCCGGCCCTGCTCGTCGATCAGCCAATTGCCCTGGGCACCGACGATAAAGCGTGGGTCCTTGTGGAAATTGCGGTTCGACGAGAACGGCATCCAGTGGGAGTCCAACTGAAGTCCGCTGGCCAGGGGAATTGTTGTTTGCAAGGCCTGATTCATGGCGGTAGCCCTAGGGTGGGTGGATGCCAGCTAGCTTGAATCGAAGCGTCATGTAAGTTAAATCTGTATTTTCTTTCACTCGGTTATTGGATTACTCACCCATGACAAAAAAAACGCCACTGCATCAGGTCAGCGATTTCGACCTGAGGTTGCTGCGGGTATTCAAGACCGTGGCCGAATGCGGGAGCTTCTCCGGGGCGGAGAGCGTGCTGGGCATCACCCGCTCGGCCATCAGCCTGCACATGGGCGACCTGGAGAAACGCCTCGGCATGCGCCTGTGTCAACGCGGCCGGGCGGGTTTTGCCCTTACCGACGAAGGCCGCGAGGTACTGCGCGCCAGCGAGACCGTGCTGGTGGCCATCGAGGGTTTTCGCAGTGAAGTGAACCAGATGCACCAGCAGTTGCGCGGCGACCTCAACGTGGCCATCGTCAACAACCTGGTGACCCAGCCGAAGATGCGCATCACCCACGCGCTCAAGGCCGTACGCGCCGAAGGCAGCGGCGTGCGCATCAACCTGAGCATGAGCACTCCCGGGGAAATCGAGCGCGGCCTGATCGACGGGCGCCTGCACGTGGGTGCCGTGCCGCTGATCACCCCCTTGTCCGGCCTGGACTACAGCCTGCTCTACGAGGAACGCTCGAACCTGTACTGCAGCCATGAGCACCCGCTGTTCGCCCAGGCCGCGACGGTCACCGACGCGCAGCTGTCCCAGGCAGACGCGGTGATCCCCGCCTACCGCATGACGGCCGAAGCGATCGGGCTGCACCAGTTGCTCAGCTTCGCTGCCTCGGCGACTGACCGCGAAGGCATCGCCTTCCTGATCCTCACGGGCGCCTACATCGGCTTCCTACCGGACCACTACGCCGCGACCTGGGTGGAGAAGGGCCTGATGATCGCCCTGGATCCGGACAGGCTGTACTTCGACTCCAAGATCGCCATCGCCATGCGCAAGGGGCGGCGGCAGAACATGATTCTTGAGCGGTTCCTCAGCGAGCTGGAGCTGACTGACACGCCCGTCTGAAAACCCTGTAACCCGCTTCATGGAACAACACATTACTCATTGATTTAGCGAGGACGGCGTGGGAGCGGATTCATCCGCGATTGGCCGCGAAGCGGCCATAAAACCTGAGTCCGCGGTGTGTCAGGAGAACCTGGGACTCAGGTTTTACGACGGCTACGCCGCCGATCGCGGATGAATCCGCTCCCACGCCGACCGCGCAGCCCCGCAGGGCTAGGTGGACTCCCACGGGGTCTCATATCGCCCTTCACATCAAGACGCCCTCATTCACCGACCACGGTGAGCGAGGGCGTTTTTGCTTCCAAAAATTCTTTCAGCCGTGTTGACAGCCCGAACGGATTCGAAATAACTTGAATGCATCGCTGCACACAACGCAGCACTCAAACAAGAACACAGCTTCTGCTCCTCCCTTGATCGTCTGTCTACAAGAACAACTCACCAGAGAGACTCGAAAACATGGCACGGTTCCTTTCTCGCAAACTCGGCGGCCGCGTGGCCTGCTTCACGGCGGCAGTGCTGCTGATGCACACCTCGGCCCAGGCCGAGACGCAAACCTGGCAAAACGTGCAGAAGGCCGGCGTGCTCCGTTGCGGCGCCGCGATCGCCGCGCCCTACGTGATGCGCGATCCGGCCAGCGGGCAGTACAGCGGCTATTTCGTGGACCTGTGTCGCGACTTCGCCGAGAACGTGCTGAAGGTCAAGGCCGAGTTCGTCGATACCAGTTGGGACAACCAGGTCGCCGGTATCCAGAGTGGCAAGTGGGATATGGCGATGGCCCTCAACAGCACTCCGGAGCGCGCCAAGGCCGTAGCGTTCTCGGTGCCCGCCACCGACTATCAGATCTCCCTGCTGGTCAACGGCAAGAATCCAAAGTTCGCTAGCGCCGGCTCCGACCTGGCCGACTATGACAAGCCCGGCGTCACCATCGCCGTGATCTCCGGCACCGCCGCCGACAAGGCCGTATCCGGCGCGATCAAGCAGGCAAAACTGATGCGCCTGCCCGGCTCCGATGAAACCCGCATGGCGCTGATGTCCAAGCGCGCCGACATCCTCGCCGACGCCAACGACACCAACCACCTGTTCGCCATGGCCAACAGCTGGACGAAAGAAGTGCTGCCGGTGCCAGCCCTGGCCAAGCAGGGCGTGTCCTTCGCCCTCTCGCGCGAAACCCCCGCCGCCGACCTTGCCCAACTTGACGACTACATCACCGAGCGCCGCGCCTCGGGCGAGATCGACAAGCTGGTGGACAAGGCTTCCGCCGAGATCCTCGCGGGCCAAAAAGCCCAGTAACTCCCGCTGACCTATCGAGGGCCCCGGCCAGGAGCGCCCTCGTGGAGATAACTGTAATGACCACACCTCATTTGGTGGCTACCCAGCCACAGGCTTCGCTCAACCCGAATTCAGGCCTGGGCGGCAATTTCATCCAGCTTCAGGGCGTGCGCAAAGCCTATTCCGAACAGCTGGTCGTGATGGACGGGATGAACCTGGACATGCGCGCCGACGACCGCCTGGTGATCATCGGCCCGTCCGGTAGCGGCAAGAGTTCGCTGCTGCGGGTGCTGATGGGCCTGGAAGGCATCCAGGGCGGCACCATCCAGTTCCAGGGCAAACCGTACATCGATGGCAGCCGCAAACAGGGCAAGCCGCTGGACGAAGTCCTGCACAAGCAGATCGGCATGGTGTTCCAGCACTACACCCTGTTCCCGCACCTGTCGGTGCTGGGCAACCTGATCCTGGCACCGGTCAAGGTCCACGGCCTGAGCAAGGCCGAGGCCACCGAGAAGGCCCGCGCCTACCTGGCCCGCCTGGGCCTGGAAAGCAAGCTCAACGCCTACCCCAGCCAGCTCTCCGGCGGCCAGAAGCAGCGCGTGGCGATCGCTCGTGCCCTGATGCTCGAACCGCGCCTGATGCTGTTCGACGAAGTCACCTCCGCCCTGGACCCGGAAATGGTCATCGAGGTGCAGAACGTGATGATGCAGCTGGCCGAACAGAAGATGGCGATGATCATCGTCACCCACGACATGCACTTCGCCCGCCACATCGCCACCCGGGTGGTGTTCTGCGCCAACGGCAAGGTGGTCGAGCAAGGTCACCCCGATCAGATCTTCACCCAGCCTCGGGAAGCCCGCACACGCGAGTTCCTGGAAAAGGTCGTGCAGTTCGACTGAGGGCAATGCCATGAACTATCAATTCGACTTTCACTTCCTCAACGGCAGCCTGCCGGCCCTGCTCGACGGCCTCAAGGTGACGCTGGAACTGGCCCTGGTCTCGAACCTGATCGGCCTGACCTGCGGCTTCCTGCTGTGCCTGATGACCCTGAGCCGCTGGTTCTTCGTGCGCTGGCCGGCGCAGCTGTTCATCGAGTTCTTCCGCTGCACCCCGGCACTGCTGCAGATCGTCTGGTTCTTCTACTGCGTGCCGATGCTCTTCGACGTGTTCATCGACCCGATCGCCATGGGTTTCCTGGCCTTGGGCCTGAACCTGACCGCGTTCAACGCCGAGGCCTACCGCGCCGGCGTGCAGGCGGTACCGCGGGAACACCTGGATGCGTGCATTGCCCTGGGCCTGCGCTCCTGGCAGCGGACCCTCTACGTGATCCTGCCGCAGTCGCTGCGCAGCGCCCTGCCGGTGCTGATCACCAACGGCATCGGCACCCTGCAGCAGAGCGCGCTGGTGGCGATCGTCGCGGTCGCCGACCTGATGTACGTGGGCAAGAGCCTGGCCACCGAAGCCTACCGTCCGCTGGAAACCTACACCCTGATCGCCCTCGTCTACTTCGCCTTGTCGCTGCCGGTCGCGCAGTTGGTGCAGTGGTTCGAACGGCGCCAGGAACTGGCTGGCCAGCGCTGAGGAGAGATAACCATGCCACTCGATTTCTCGGTTGTTCTGCACTACTGGCCGGTCCTGCTCAAGGGCCTGGGCCTGACCCTGGCCTTCACCGGCGCCTGCGCGATCCTGGGCAGTCTGCTGGGCTTCACGGTCAGCATGCTGCGCCAGTTGAAGACCCCGCTGGTGCGCCTGCCACTGACCCTGTACGTGGAGTTCTTCCGCGGCACGCCGCTGCTGATCCAGCTGTTCTGGGTGTTCTTCTGCTTCCCGGTGGTGTTCGGCCTGGACATCCCGCCCTACGTGTCGGTGCTGATCGCCCTGACCCTGTTCATGGGCGCGATCACCAGCGAGACCTTCCGCGGCGCGCTGAAATCCATCGCCAGCGAACAGCACGACGCCTGCACCGCCCTGGGCCTGGGCCCGAAGGTCAAGGTGCTCTACGTGATCTTCCCGCAGGCACTGCTGCGGGCCGTGCCGCCGCTGCTGTCGAACGTAGTCAGCCTGTTCAAGGAGAGCGCGCTGATCTCCTCGGTGGGCGTCGCCGACCTGATGTTCGTCGGCCAGAACATTTCCAACAGCACCGCGCGCCCGGTCGAGTTCCTCTCGGCCGTGGCCGTCATCTACTTCCTCGTGGCCTTCCCGCTGACCCGTCTGGTCGGCGTGGTCGAAGGGCGCCTGCTGCGCCGCTACGCCTACTGACCTGACCCTAACCAACCCGGAGACTCACTGATGAAACTGAAAGGCATCCTGCCCGCACTGGTCACCCCGTTCGACGCCGCTGGCAAGGTCGATCACGACACCCTGGCCTCGATCATCGAGCATCAGCTGGCCGCTGGCGTCAGCGGCTTCGTACCCCTGGGCTCGACCGGCGAGTACTACGCCCTGGCCAATGACGAACGTCGTCAGATCCTGGCTACCGTCAAGGAAGTGGTCGGCGACCGCGGCCTGCTGATCGCCGGCGCCAACGGCTCCTGCACCCGTGAAGTGCTGGAACAGATCAAGCAGACCGTCGACGCCGGCTACACCAACCTGCTGATCGCCCCGCCGTACTACGCGCTGCCGTCCCAGGAAGAACTGCTGGCCCACTACAACACCATTCTCGAAACCTTCCCCGAGATCAACGTGGTGCTCTACAACTACCCGATGCGCACCAACGTCGAAGTCGGCCTGGACGTGATCGCTGCCCTGCACCAGCACCCGCGGGTCATCGGTATCAAGGAAAGCAGCGGCAACCTGCTGCGTGCCATCGAGATCGGCGAGAAGTACAAGGGCATCCAGCTGTCCTGCGGTTCCGACGACCAGGCCCTGGACTTCTACCTGTGGGGCGCCGACAGCTGGATCTGCGGCCCGGCCAACATCTTCCCGGAGAAGGTCGTGGCCTTCCACAAGGCCTTCACCGCCGGCGACATCCGTGGCGCCCAGGAAATCATGCGCAGCCTGTTCCCGGCCATGGCCAACCTGGAAAGCGGCAAGTTCGTGCAGAAGGTCAAGTACGGCGCCGAGCTGGCCGGCTTCAAGGTCGGCCCGGCCCGCGCTCCGCTGCTGCCGCTGACCGATGAAGAAAAAACCGAGTTCCGCAAGGTATTCGAAGCGTCCCAGGCGTAATAGGCGCTACCGTGTGAAAACCTGTGGGAGCGAGCTTGCTCGCTCCTGCAATCCTCACTCCGTCTCTCTCTTTGAGCATTGCATTCATGAACAACCCGCAAACGTCATCGCAACAGGCAGTGGTCATCGGTGGCGGTATCGTCGGCGTGTGCTGCGCGCTGTACCTGCAGCGCGACGGCCACCGGGTGACCCTGGTCGACCCCGCCGCCCCGGGCGACAGCACCGCCAAATGGAGCTGTGGCCAGATGGCGGTGAGCGAAGTCATCCCGCTGTCCAAGCCCGGCATCCTGATGAAGATCCCCGGCTGGCTGCTGGACCAGAAGGGCCCGCTGGCCCTGCGTCCGAGCGCACTGCCGGGGATCCTGCCGTGGTTCATGCGCTTTCTGGCCTGTGCCCGTCCCTCGAAGATCAACGAGATCGCGCAGGACATGGCCCGCCTGACCCAGCATGTCTACGAAGACTACGCCCCGCTGCTCGACGCATGCCCGGACAAGACCCTGCTGGGCGACCGTCCGATCCTCGAAGTATTCGATTCCCCCGCCGGCCTCGCCCACGAGCGCCCGCACCTGGAGCTGCGCAAGCAACTGGGCTTCCGCTCCCAGGAACTGAACGGCGCGGAGATTTCCGACCTTGAGCCGGCACTGGCCGGCAAGTTCCAGCACGGCCTGATGTTCCCGGACTGGCGCGCGGTCAGCGACACCGAGGGCTTCATCGCCGCCCTCACCGAAAGCTTCATCGCCCAGGGCGGCGTACGCATCCGCCAGCGCGTGGCGAAGATCGACGAGCAGCACGACAAGGCCACCGGCGTCACCCTGGATGACGGCATCCGCGTGCCGGCCGACCTGCTGGTGGTGGCTGCGGGCACCGGTGCCCGTCCGTTCTTCGACAGCCTCGGGGTGAACATCCCTCTCGCCGGCATCGCCGGCTACCAGGCCGTACTGCCACAGCCCGGTGTGGAGATTCGCCACTCGGTGATCTACGCCGACGGCGGCTTCTGCTTCGCCCCGATGACCCGTGGCCTGCAGATCGGCGGCACCATCGAGTTCGCCGGCCCCAACGCCGAGCCCAATTTCAAGCGTGCCGAAATCATCATGGAAAAGGCCCGCCGCGTACTGCCACAACTGAACACCCAGGGCATGGAATTCGGCGTCGGTTATCGCCCGTTCCTGCCCGACACCAAACCGGTGATCGATCGCTCGCCCCGCCTGAAGAACGCCATCCTGGCCTTCGGTCACGGCCAGCTCGGCCTCACCCTTGGCGCCACGACCGGCCGCCTGGTCAGCGACCTCGCTGCCGGACGCGCGCCCGCCCAGAATCTTTCCGCATTCAGTTCCCGACGCTTCGCCGTCCTTGGAGGAAACGCATGAACCGCTACGACCAGTTCTATATCAATGGCCAGTGGGTCAGCCCGATCAACGGTGGCAGCTTCGATTCGTTTGACCCGAGCGACGAAAGCCTGATCACCAGCGTCGCTTCCGGTTGCGCCGCCGACGTCGACGTCGCGGTCAAGGCCGCCCGTGCCGCCTTCGACGACGGCCCGTGGCCGCGCATGAGCGGCGCCGAGCGTGGCGAGTACCTGCGCAAGATCGCCGATGGCATTCGCGCCCGCCAGGAAGAACTCGCCACCCTCGAAGTCCGTGACAACGGCAAGCCCTTCCCCGAAGCCATGTGGGACATCGGCGACACCGCCGGCTGCTTCGACTTCTACGCCAACCTGGCCGAAGAGCTCGATCGCAATCGCGAGAAAGACGTGAGCCTGTCCGACGACCGCTTCAGCGCGATCGCCCGCAAGGAGCCGATCGGCGTGGCCGGCGCCATCGTGCCGTGGAACTTCCCGATGCTGATGGCTTCGTGGAAGATCGCCCCGGCCCTGGCCGCCGGTTGCAGCATCATCCTCAAGCCCGCCGAGCAGACCTCGCTGACCGCCCTGGAGCTGGCCCGCATCGCCGATGAAGCCGGCCTGCCGGCGGGCGTGCTGAACATCGTCACCGGTCCCGGCTCCACCGTCGGCGCGGCCATCACCGCACACCCGGGCGTCGACAAGCTGGCCTTCACCGGCAGCGTGCCGGTGGGCAGCCGGATCATGCAGGCGGCGGCACAGGACATCAAGAACGTGACCCTTGAGCTGGGCGGCAAGTCGCCGTTCGTGATCTTCGCCGACAGCGATCTCGAACAGGCGGTAGAGTGGATCATGTTCGGCATATTCTGGAACAAGGGCGAAGTCTGCTCCGCCACCTCCCGCGTGCTGGTGGAGCGCGCCGCCTACGAGCCACTGCTGGCGCGCCTGGCCGAGGAAACCCGCAAGATCAAGATCGGCAACGGCCTGGAAGCAGGCGTGCTGCTCGGCCCGCTGGTCAACCGCAACCAGTACGACAACACCCTCAAGGCCATCGCCAGCGGCCTGGAGGCCGGTGCTCGCCTGGTCTGTGGCGGCGAACGCCCGGCGCACCTGGACAAGGGTTTCTACCTGCAGCCCACGGTGTTCGCCGACGTGCCGGAAGACAGCTGGATCTGGAACGAGGAGATCTTCGGCCCGGTGGTGTGCATCCGTCCGTTCGACAGCGAGGAAGAGGCGGTGAAATCGGCCAACAATTCGCGCTTCGGCCTTGGCGCGGCGGTGATGTCGAAGGACCTGGAGCGCTGCGAGCGGGTCGCCCGCAAGTTCCGCGCCGGTATCGTCTGGATCAACTGCTCCCAGCCGACCTTCACCGAAGCGCCGTGGGGCGGCTACAAGCAGAGCGGCATCGGCCGCGAGCTGGGTGAATGGGGCCTGAACAACTACCTGGAAACCAAGCAGATCACCTCTTACAACACCGACCAGCCGTGGGGCTGGTACATCAAGTGAGGTAACACCCATGCGTTGGAAACAGACGCTTCAGCTCGCTGAGGTGCACTGCGAAGGCGAGATCGGCAAGGTCATCACCGGCGGCGTCCTGGGCATTCCGGGCGCCACCATGCTGGACAAGATGAACCACATCAACGAGGTCGACGACAGCCTGCGCCGCCTGGTGACCCTGGAGCCGCGGGGCTGCCTGCAGATGTCGGTGAACCTGCTGCTGCCGCCGACCCGCCCCGAGGCCCATGCCGGCTTCATCGTGCTGCAGGCGGACAAGGCCCACCCGATGTCGGGCAGCAACTGCATCTGCGTGGTCACCGCCCTGCTCGAACTGGGCATGGTACCCATGCAGGAACCCGAGACCACGGTGGTGCTCGACACCCCCGCCGGCCTGGTGACCGCCCGCGCCGTGTGCGCGGACGGGCGCTGCGTCAGCGTGTCGCTGGACATGGTGCCGGCGTTCGTCGAGCACCTGGACCTGGCGATCGAGACCGAGGCGTTCGGCACGCTCAAGATCGACGTGGCGTTCGGCGGGGTCTACTACGCGCTGATCGATGTGGAGCAGACCGGCCTGTCCATCGCCCCGGAAAATGCCCGGGCGCTGGCCGATGCTGGTGTCGCATTGAAAGACGTGATCAACCGCCAGTTGAACATCCAGCACCCGTTGCTGCCGTCGGTCAACGAAGTGGCCTACGTGATGTTCCGCAACCGCCTGGACGAGCGCACCTACCAGACCTGCACCACCCTGCCGCCCGGCCGGGTCGACCGCTCGCCCTGCGGTACCGGCAGCTCGGCCAACCTCGCCACCCTGGCCGCCCGCGGCCTGGTGCAGGCGGGCGACCAGCTGGTGTCGCGCTCGACCATCGGTGGCCAGTTCCAGGTCACCTTGCTCGGGCACACCGAGGTCGCCGGACGGCCGGCGGTGCTGCCACGGGTGACCGGGCGCGCCTGGCTGTACGGCCTGCAACAGCTGGGAGTGGATCCGGACGATCCGCTCGCGGCAGGGTTCATGCTCAGCGATACCTGGGGAGTCGGCCCCAGCCAATAGTCCCCTCGGCATGGGCGAGGATTGACGCAGGAAGCGTCTTCCTCCCATGCTGCGGGACTGACAAGACAAGAAGGCTGGCCTGTATGATACGGGCCAGACCAACCGAGACCTGATGATGGCAAAAGATAATGACACCGAGAGCGGCCCTCGTCGCCATAGCGGGCGCTACATCTATGAAGAGCTGCGCAAGCAGATCCTCACCCTCAAGCTGAAGCCCGGGGTGCAGCTCGACGAAGTATCACTGGCGGCACAGTTCGGCTTGTCCCGCTCGCCGGTGCGTGATGCCCTGGCACGCCTGATCACCGAAGGCCTGGTGGTCATCCTGCCGAACCGCACCACCCTGGTCACGCCCTTCGAGATCGAAGAGTTCCCCAACTACATTTCCGCCCTGGACCTGATCCAGCGGGCCGTGACGCGCCTGGCCGCCATCCAGCACCGCGCGGAAGACCTGGAGGCGATCCGCAACGCGGACGAGGCTTACCTCAACGCCGTCACCAGTGGCGACTTCCAGGCCATGTCCGAGCTCAACAAGGCCTTCCACATGGCCATTGCCCACGCCGGGCGCAACCCCTATTTCATCAACTACTACGAGCGGCTGCTGGGTGAAGGGCAGCGTTTGCTGCACCTGCACTTCGATCACGTGGTCAGCTCCGCCAGCGCCCATCGTCTGGGCCGTGACCATGATGAAATCATCGAAGCCATCGCCGCACGTGACGCCGATGCCGCCGAAGCCGCTGCCCATGAACACACCATGCTGTTCCAGCGCCGCTTCCTCGACTACATGCAGCAGAACCTGACAGCGCGCATGTCGGTCGCCTGACCTCCCTCTTTTTCAGTCCAGCACGGCCCCTGTGGGAGCGGGGGTTACCCCGCGTTCATATGTTTATTAACCCCACCACTCACAGGGAAAACCCCACCAACAGCGGCCCGTTGGGGATGGCAGG
>JAIRVG010000049.1 GCA_031253995.1 Paucimonas sp.
TATCGCTATACCCGTTACTCGCAGGGTTGGGATTCGCTGTTCACCGGCCTGAGCACCGGCTATGGCACCTGGTTCCAGGGTGAGGTGGCGGCCAACTATTCCGGGCCGTTCAACAGCAATACCGGGATTCACCATGTGGGCCTGAAGGCCACGCCGCTGGAGAACCTGACGGTGGGAGCGCTGTACTTCGACTTCCACACCCTGGGCGACCGCCACACCTTGAACCTGGATGCGCGGGAGCTGGACTTCTATGCCGAGTGGGCGGTGAACGATCACCTGATCATCAGCCCGGTGATCGGGCTGTACCAGCCGAAGAAGGACGAGAGCAATGGCGGGAACCAGGTGGGGGGTAACGGGACCAATGTGTACAGCCAGTTGACGGTGGCTGTGCCGTTTTGATCGCGTGATACGGCGCTAAACCGTGTTGGGGCTTGCAGGTGCTCGCTTGAGGCAAGCACCTGGCAGCCCCGACGCACTCTACTGTCAGGCACTCAGAGCCGGCCCACCCCAAGACAACCACCCCCCAAGCAGTTCAGTAGTGCGCTCCGGCTGCTCCAATGGCGGCAGATGTCCGCATTCATCGATCACCTCCAACCGCGCACCAGCAATCCCCTCATGAATCAACCGGGCCTCGGCCAGCGGGGTGATCTCGTCCTGTGCGCCGAACAGTACCAGGGTCGGCACGCGGATCGTCTCCAGCACGGGACGGTAATCGGCGCGGTCGATGATCGCCTGCTGCTGACGGATGAAACCCTCGCGGCCGATGCCGTCGGCCATCGCCATGACCACCTCGGGCACCGTCGTGTCGAGGCTGCGGGCATGCATCAGGCGCGGCAGCAGTTGCGGGGTGACACCCTTGAACCTGCCCTGCCCGGCCAGCTCCAGCAGGCCACGACGGACCCGGGCGCGGGCCGGTTCGTCGGGGCGGGCCATGGTGTCGAGCAGAGCCAGGCGCTCGACCCGCCCAGGGGCACGACGGAGGATTTCGAAAGCCACGTAGCCGCCCATGGACAGCGCGGCCAGGGCGAAGCGTGGCGGGGCCTGCTGCAATACGCGCTCAGCCATGGCGACGATGGCCGTGTCCTGGCTCAGGTCAGGGATCAATACCGGGCGCTCGGCCTCGAAGGCGGCTTGCTGGTGCGCCCAGAGGCGATGGTCGTTGAGCAGGCCGGGCAGCATCACCAGGGGAAGGTTGTCGCGGGACAAGCGGGGTTACTCCTGAAAAACGGGGAAGCGGGATTCTATGCCTGAAGCAGGATAATTGCTGCGTTCTTCCCGGCCTCATCGCTGGCCATCAGCAGCAATAAAGTCACTGCTTCATGCCTCGCCCTCCAGTACCTCCCCCCGCTCCCTGAGCAGTTCGACAAAGGTGCTCAGGCAGCGCGACATCATCCCCCGCCGCCACACCAGCCAGGTGCGCAGGTAGCGGAACTTCTCCGACAACGGCCACACGCTCACCGTGCTGCAGCCCGGCATGCTGTCCAGCATGCTGCGCGGCATCAGCGCCAGCCCGGCCCCCGCACTGACACAGGCGAGCATGCCGTGGTACGACTCCATTTCGAGGATCTTGCCCGGCACCGCGCCGTCCTGGGAGAACCACTTCTCGAAGTGATGGCGGTACGAGCAGTTGGCGCGGAAGGCGTAGATGGTCGAGCCATTGACCTCCGCCGCACGGTTGATCGGCCCATGGTTCAGCGGCGCGATCAGCACCATTTCCTCGGTGAACACCGGTACCCCTTCCAGCGCCGGGTGCAGCACCGGCCCGTCGACGAAGGCCGCGCTCAGGCGGCCGGCCAGCACGCCGTCGATCATCGCCCCGGACGGGCCGGTGCTGAGGTCCAGCTCGACCTTGGCATAGCTCTGGTTGTACGCCGCCAGCAACGCCGGGATGCGCACCGCCGCGGTACTTTCCAGCGAACCGAGGGCGAACGGCCCCTGCGGCTCGTCGCCGGAAACGGTCTGCCGCGCCTCGGCCACCAGGTCGAGGATGCGTCGGGCGTAGTCGAGGAAATTCCATCCGGCCGGCGACAGGCGCAGGCGGCTTTTCTCGCGGATGAACAGGTCGGCGCCCAATTCTTCTTCCAGTTGTCGGATTCTGGTAGTCAGATTCGAGGGCACCCGGTGAATATGCTGGGCCGCCGCACTGATGCTGCCCTGCTCTGCCACGGCCTTGAACATCTCCAGCTGGACCAGATCCATATCATCATTCTCTCTGCGTGAACGTTTCGCTCAGTATTATTCAGTTTCAGGGAAACATACAACGCAGTAGGCTCCGGTCCGTACTCCTTACAAGAATCAGGACGCCGAGATGACCGTGATCAGCCACCAGACCCATGCCCTGTCGATCAATCCCGCCACCGGCGAGCAGATCGGCGCCTATCCCTACGAAAGCGCCGACGTGCTCGACGCCGCCCTGGCCCGTGCCGCCGCCGGCTACGCGGTGTGGCGCCGCACGCCGCTGGCCGGCCGCGTGGCCAAGCTGGGTGATCTGGCCGTCGCCCTGCGCGACAACGTCGAGGCCATGGCCCTGATGATTACCGACGAGATGGGCAAGCCGGTTGCCCAGGCCCGTGGCGAAATCGAGAAATGCGCCCAGCTGTGCGAGTGGTACGCCGAAAACGGCCCGGCCATGCTGGCGCCGGAAGCCGCGCCGGTACCGGTGGGCAAGGCGCGTATCGAATACCGTCCGCTGGGCCCGCTGCTGGCGGTGATGCCGTGGAACTTCCCGATCTGGCAGGTACTGCGTGGCGCCGTGCCGGCGCTGCTGGCCGGCAACACCTACGTGCTCAAGCACGCGCCGAACGTGATGGGCAGTGCCTACCTGCTGCTGGACGCCTTCAAGCGCGCCGGCTTCCCCGAGGGCGTGTTCGAGGTGATCAACGTCACCCCTGATGGCGTGTCCAAGGCCATCGCCGACCCGCGCATCGCCGCCGTGACCCTCACCGGCAGCGTCCGTGCGGGCATGGCCATCGGTGCCCAGGCCGGTGCCGCGCTGAAGAAATGCGTGCTGGAGCTGGGCGGTTCCGACCCGTTCATCGTGCTCAACGACGCCAACCTCGACGAAGCGGTGAAGGCTGCCGTGATCGGTCGCTACCAGAACACCGGCCAGGTCTGCGCCGCAGCCAAGCGCCTGATCGTCGAGGAAGGCGTGGTCCAGGCCTTCACCGAGAAGTTCGTGGCCCTGACCCGCGAGCTGGTGATGGGTGATCCGCGCAACGCCGAGACCTATATCGGCCCGATGGCCCGCTTCGACCTGCGCGACGAGCTGGACGGCCAGGTCCAGGCGACCCTGGCCGAAGGCGCGACCCTGCTGCTGGGTGGCGGCAAGGCGGACGGTGAAGGCAACTACTACCAGCCGACCGTGCTGGCGGACGTTACCGACCAGATGACCTCGTTCAAGGAAGAGCTGTTCGGCCCGGTGGCCTCCATCATCACCGCCCGTGATGCACGGCATGCGCTGGAGCTGGCCAACGATAGCGAGTTCGGCCTGGCGTCGACCATCTACACCGCCAATGTGGAACTGGCCGAGCAACTGGTGGAAGAACTGGACACCGGCGGCATCTTCATCAACGGCTACTGCGCCAGCGATCCGCGGGTGACCTTCGGTGGCGTGAAGAAGAGCGGTTTCGGCCGCGAGCTGTCGCACTTCGGCGTGCGTGAGTTCTGCAATGCGCAGACGGTGTGGCTGGATCGCAACTAAGCCACTCCACCGCCCCTTGTAGAGCAAGCTTGCTCGCGATCGGACCCGCATCAGCGATTGCCAAGAAAGCATCAAATGGCCATCATCTGCCCCGCCAATGGGGCAGTGCCTGCTGCCCTGGAACAGGAAACCAAGGAAGTAAAGGAATGACGCAGAGTGATGTAATCGGAATCGTCGAAATCGCGATGTGGGGAGGCCTGTGGTTCTGGATCGCCCGGCGCCTCAAGCGGAGGGGAAGCGGCGCGCTCACGCGCAACCTGGCAGGCGCCATGGGCGGTGCGGTCGTGACCCTGAGCCTGTTCGCCGCGCTGTTTCACTTCAAGGTCCTGGATGCCAACCCGAAGACCTTCAACCTCACGCCGGAACAATACGCGGCCCAGCTCAATCCCTTGCTGCAAGAGTGGCAACACCATCCGCAACTCGATCCGCAGAACCTTACCAAGGGCAAGGATTTCGACATCATCTCGGCAGAACTGGATCCCTACACCACCCTGCATGTC
This sequence comes from Paucimonas sp., assembly GCA_031253995.1. Lineage (GTDB taxonomy): Bacteria > Pseudomonadota > Gammaproteobacteria > Pseudomonadales > Pseudomonadaceae > Aquipseudomonas. The sequence goes on from JAIRVG010000049.1 coordinate 4,201, forward strand.
GGGGTTTCCAGAAGCACTGGAAAGGTATTCCGGGTGTTCGTCGACGGGAGTTTCAAGGGAGACATGAGGGCTTTCGATCACATGGCCCGATTGGCGTCGGCCGCACTTGCCGCGACGCACCGCGGTACGACCACGGACGAGGTCTATGGGCAGTTGTCCGAGATGGCCGACGGTCGAGCGGTGGTCTTCGGCGAAGTATCGATGACCTCCGAGATGACACCTGGAGTGGGCAGGAAATTCTACGCAGAACCGCTGTAACCCGTCGTATCGCTTGATGGAGATGGCGCTGCCGCTACGCGAGCGGTGAGTGCTTCGAGGACCTCCCTGCGGTGGTCCTCGAAGCAATGTCACCCTCACCCCAGGCAACGGGTCACATGCTTCACCGACTGATACGCCGACAACCCCCAGGGCCCCAGCTCGCGGCCGATGCCGCTGCCCTTGGTGCCGCCCCATGACGTCTCGACGAACACCGCCTGGATCGAGTTGATCCACACATGCCCAACCTCCAGGGCATCGGCGACCCGCTCGGCACGCTCAAGATCCTGGCTCACCACCGTTGCGACCAACCCGAAACGGCTGTCATTGGCCAGGGCGATGGCCTCTTCTTCCGTACGGAAACGCTGGCTGCACAGCACCGGGCCAAAGATCTCCTCGACCCACAGGCGGCTGTCCGCCGGTACATCGGCATACAGCGTCGGGCTGACGAACCAGCCGGCGCGGTCCAGCGGCTGTCCACCGGTCAGGCACTTCAGGCCCTCTTCCCTGGCAATCGCAAAGTACGCCGCCACCTTGAGCCAGTGGCCCTGGCTGGTCAGCGGGCCCATGTCGACTTCTTCACCCAGCGGGTTACCGACTCGCAGTTTCTCCAGCGCCAACGCCAACCGCTCCAGCAAGGCATCGGCAATGCCTTCCTGGATCAGCAGGCGCGAGGTGGCCGAGCACATCTGCCCGGCGTTCCAGCAGATACCGGCAACAATCCACTCCACCGCTTGGTCCAGGTCGCAGTCGTCGAACACCACGATGGCCGACTTGCCGCCCAGCTCCAGGGTCACCGGCCGGCACTGCGCCGAAGCGCTGCGCATCACCTGGCTGCCCACGTTGTTGCTGCCGGTGAAGGACAGCTTGTCCAGGCCATTGTGGTTGCTCAGGGCAATACCGGTCTCGGCCTTGCCTACCACGATGTTCAGTACGCCAGCCGGCAGGCCGAGGGTCTCGGCGATCCGGCCATAGGCCTGCTCCACCAACGGGGTGATCTCCGACGGCTTGAGTACCACGGTGCAACCGGCGGCCAGGGCCGGGGCGAGTTTCCAGGCGCTGGTCACCAGCGGGAAGTTCCACGGCACGATCAGGCCGACCACGCCCACCGGCTCCAGCCGGGTACGGGCGCTGAAGCCCGGTGCCGCCAGGGCCACGTTGAAGTCCTTGCCGGCCTGCTGCTCGACCAGGTCGGCGTAGTAGCCGAAGGTGGCGACGGCGTCGTCCAGGTCGATTTCCGCTTCATGGCGCGGCTTGCCGTTGTTGCGCATCTGCAGGGCGATCAGTTCCTCGCGGCGCAGGCCCAGTTGCTCGGCAAAGCCGCGCAGGTAGCCGGCGCGGGTCGCCACGTCGAGGGCTTTCCAGGCCGGCAGGGCCTTGCGTGCGGCAGCAACGGCCTCGTCGACCTGGCCAGCGCTGGCGGCCAGCAGTTCGGCGAAAGGCTCGCCCAGGGACGGGTCGAAGACCTTGATGCAATCGGCGGTGGCACCATCCACCCAGCGGCCATCGATGTAATGAGTCATGTACAGCTCCAGTCAGGCCGTTTCGGCAGTCGTCAGCGACGCGGACGCCGCCGGTTTGCGAAATACCCAGCGCGGGCCCTTGGGGCCATACACCGCGGCGGGTTCGGGGAAAAGGTTGATCAGGGCCAGGTACAGCACGGCGGCCAGGCCCAGGGTGATCGGCAGGCTGATGTCGATGCCGCCGGCCAGTTCGCCGAGGCTGCCGACGAACTGCCCCGGCAGGTTGACGAAGCACAGGCCGGTGATCGCGCTGGGAATCCAGGCGCCCATGCCGCGCCAGTTCCAGCCGTGGTTGAACCAGTAGCGGCCACCGCGCTCGCCACGGGTGAACACCTGCAGGTCGTCGGCGTGGTAGAAGCCGCGGCGGGTGATCAGGCCGAGGATCATGATCACCATCCACGGGCTGGTGCAGGTGATGATCAGCACGGCGAAGGTGGACACGCTCTGCACCAGGTTGAAGGCGAAGCGGCCGATGAAGATGAAGGCGATGGCGAGCACGCCGATCAGCAGGGTTGCGGCGGCGCGGCTGAGCAAGCGCGGGAACACGCTGGACATGTCCAGGCCGGTGCCGTACAGCGCCGTGGTGCCGGTGGACATGCCGCCAATCACCGCGATCAGGCACACCGGCAGGAAGAACCAGGTCGGCGAGATGGCCAGCAGGCCGCCGACATAGTTGTTGGCCTCGATGTACTGCGGCGCGTTGCTCGCCACCAGGGTCGCGGTGCACAGGCCGAAGAGGAACGGAATCAGGGTGCCGACCTGCGAGGCGATCACCGCCAGCATGATCCGCGACTTCGGCGTCTCCCGCGGGATGTAGCGCGACCAGTCGCCAAGGAAGGCGCCGAACGACACGGGGTTGCTCATGGCCAGCAGCGCCGAACCGATGAACGCCGCCCAGAAGCCCGGCTGGCCGAGGTTGACGCTACCGGCGAAGCTGGCATCGAACGGCCCGGCGAAGGCGAAGATGCCCAGCAGGAACAGCAGGCTCGACGCCCACACCGCGATCTTGTTGACCCAGAGCATGAAGCGGAAGCCGAAGATGCACACGATCAGCACCAGCACCGCGAACAGGCCGTAGGTCAGGCCCAGGGTCAGGTCGGTTTCCGGCAGTCCGGCCAGGCGCTTGGCGCCACCCACCAGGGCATCGCCGGAGCTCCACACCGACAGCGAGAAGAACGCCACGGCGGTCAGCAGCGACAGGAACGAACCGACGATGCGCCCGTGCACGCCGAAATGCGCGCCGGACGACACCGCGTTGTTGGTACCGTTGAGCGCGCCGAACAGGCCCATGGGCGAAAGGATCAGCGCACCGACGCCGACGCCCAGCAGGATCGCCCAGACCCCAGCCTGGAACGACAGGCCGAACAGTACGGGGAAGCTGCCGAGCACGGCGGTGGCGAAGGTATTGGCGCCGCCGAAGATCAGGCGGAACAGGTCCAGGGGGGTGGCGTCGCGTTGGTTGTCGGGGATCTGTTCGACCCCGTTGGTTTCGATTCCGGAGGAATGGCTCATGGTGGTGCTCCAGCGCCTGATTGTTTTTTGAGTGCGTTGGCAGTGGCGGCAAGGCCGCCGGAAAGGATCAGCTATCGCTCAAGGCCGAGAGGTGCTCGTGGCAGGCCAGCCAGTGATCGCCGTGCAGGCGGAAGACGATGGTTTCCCGCTCTTCCAGATGCAGTTCTTCGCCGCCGACCCGCAGGTGGGTGGCGACGTCGTGCAGGAAGATCGCCACGTCGCCCAGCAGGCTGACCTGGGCATTGCTCGACCGACAGCCGAGCACGGCAAAGCCTTCGGCCTGCCATTGCTCCCAGAGTTGCTCGTAGGCATGGCGCGACATCAGCGGTTGCGGGACGGTGTGGAAGAGGAAGGTGGCGTCTTCGCTGAAGCAGGCGAAGTAGCGGGTGGTGTCGTTGCTGGCGAAGGCATCGACCAGGGCGGCGGCGGCGCGCAGGACCTGGGATTCACGCGAAGGGATCGGGTTCACGAGTGGGGCACTCACGGTTTTTGTAGTTGTCTGCGGGGAATTCTGGCGGGGGGATGCGGGGGGAAGAATCGCTGGGGGCAAATAATCAGTTCAGGAATTTCTGAACCATCGGGTGCCGTTGGTCTCTGGAGGGCGGGAGGAAGACCTTATTCAGAGCGAATTTTTGCTAGCCTCACACCCCATTGGTGCGACATCGAGCCCTGCTATTCCCAGAGGACCCAACTCATGAGAATTGAAACCATCAGCTATTTGAAAAAGCACGCGGCGGACCTGCCGCTTGACGAGCCATTGGTCGTCACGCAGAACGGCGTACCGGCCTACGTCGTCGAATCCTACGCCGAGCGCAAGCGTCGGGACGAGGCCATAGCACTGGTGAAGCTTCTGGCAATGGGATCACGGGAGTATACGCAGGGCGAACACTGCTCGGCCGAAGAGTTGAAAGACCGCCTGAAGAAAAGGTTCAGCCCCGAGTAGGAGCTGGCTTGCCTGCGAAGGACCGCGAAACGGTCCTTCGCAGTGGTTCGTCACACGACAAGCCAGCTCCTACCAGTCAGTGCGACAACCACGCCCTCCACCCGCCCCACTCACTGATATCCCGCGCCCCCTCCAGCCCATCCCCCTCGCAGATGAACCCGGTCTCCCAGCGCCCATCACCCAGCTCGACCTTGCCCAGCCCCAACGGTGCCGGGATCTCGCTGAGGAAGGCACCCAGGGCTGCACTGGGCACTTGCCACACTTCCACGGCAATGGCCACGCCACCACTGCCGACCCGGACCATCCCCGGTCGCTGCACCGGCCCGCCCGCCAGGGCGTACAGGCGATAACTCGGCGAACTGGAAGTCGCTTCCAGCAACCTCGCCCCCCGCTGCTTCAACTGCCAGTTGAGCGCCAGCCCGTCCAGATGGGCACCGCACACCACCAGGCGAACCTGGTCATGGCGCGCCTCGCGGGCCGGCAGCGTCTCGCCCTGGAACGCCGCCGCCAGACTGAGCAGGTACTGGTCGGTGAACGCCCGGCCAAACAGGGTGACACCCCACGGCAGCCCATTGACCATGCACCCGGCGGGCACGGCAACCGCCGCATAGTCCAGCAGGTTCATGAAGTTGGTGTAGTAACCCAGCTCGGCATTGCACAGCACCGGTTCCTCGGCCAGTTCGGCCAGGGTCACCGGGCGGCCGATGGTGGGCGTCAATACGCACTCCAGGCCAGCCAGTTGCCGGTCGCACTCCGCCTTCAACTGCTGCAGACGGTACTGCGCACGGAAGGTATCCACGCCACTGACCTCCGGCGCCTTGGCCAGCACCGCATGGATCACCGGCAACACCGCCTCGGGCTGCCGCCGCGCCAGCTCGCCGACCACGCTGTAGCGCTCGGCCACCCAGGGCCCGTCGTACAGCAGGCGCGCGGCTTCGAGGAACGGTGACAGGTCGATCTCCACCGCCTCCCCGCCCAACGCCCGCAGGCGCTCGACCGCCGCGTCGAACAATGCCGGACCTTCCTCACAGCCAAAGAACTCCAGGTCCGCCAGCCTCGGCACCCCGAAACGGAAGCTGCCGATCCGGCCAAAGGCACTGCCCAGGTTCCAGCCGGCATTGGCCCGGCTGTACTCGTCCCGCGGGTCCTGCGCCGCCAGCAGTTGCAGCAACTGGCTGGCCTCCCCCGCCGTGGCGGTGAAAGTGGTCACGCAGTCCAGGGTGCGGCACGCCGGCACCACGCCGGCCGTGGACACCAGGCCCTTGCTGGCCTTGAGTCCGACCAGCCCGTTGAGCGCCGCCGGCACCCGGCCGGACCCGGCGGTATCGGTACCCAGAGCGAAGCTGGCCAGACCCAAGGCCACCGCCAGCGGCGAGCCGGCGCTGGAGCCGCCCGACGGATAGTCGTCGAGCACGCTGTTGATGCAGGCGCCATAAGGCGAGCGCGTGCCGTTGAGGCCGGTGGCGAACTGGTCGAGATTGGTCTTGCCCAGCGGCACCGCGCCCAGCCGGATCAACTGCTCGACCACCGTCGCCGAACGCTCGGGTGTATAGGCGAATGCCGGACACGCCGCCGTGGTGGGAATGCCTGCGAGGTCGATATTGTCCTTGATCGCGAACGGCACGCCGTACAGCGGCAGGCTGTCCGGCGACACGCCCTCCAGTGCCGCCAGGTAAGGCTCCAGTTCATCCACGCTGAGCAGGTGGATGAACAGCTTGTAACGCGGATTCAGTTGCTCTGCCCGTTCGCGCAGCGCCAGGATCAGTTCCCGTGGCGATTGATCGCCGGCAACGTAGCTCGTACGCAGCGCGTCCAGTTGCAGATTCACCTTCATGCCTCACCTCCTTCCAGCACCACCACCCGTTGTCCCGCGCGCACCGCCGAACCCGGCTCGACCCGCACCTCCCGCACCACGCCCGCGCAGGGCGCCAGCAACGGGATCTCCATCTTCATCGACTCCAGCACCACCAGCGCGTCCCCAGCCTCGACACGTTGGCCAACGCTGACCTGGACCTGCCAGAGATTGCCGGCGATGGCGCTTTCCACGCCGATCTGCCCGGCCGGCAACGGCGCGTCCTCGGTGGCCTCCGCCACGGCTTCGGTGGACTCGAAATGAGCCTGGCCCGTCTCGATCCAGCGTTGCCGCTCGGCCGCGAAGGCAGCCTGCTGGCGCGTACGGAAGGCCTGGATGCCGTCGGCCTCTTCGGCAAGAAATGCCTGGTAGTCCGCCAGCCGCAACTGACTGGGCTCGATCGCCAGCTCGAAGCGACCCAGCGGGAAATCACGACGGATGCGCTCCAGCTCCCCGGCACTGACCGGGTAGAAGCGGATCTGGTCGAAGAAACGCAGCAACCACGGCTTGCCATCGAACGCCGCGACCTCGCGGTAGCGGTTCCACATCTGCAGGGTGCGGCCGACGAACTGATAGCCGCCCGGCCCTTCCATGCCATACACGCACATGTAGGCACCGCCGATGCCCACGGAGTTTTCCGCGGTCCAGGTGCGCGCCGGGTTGTACTTGGTGGTGACCAGACGATGGCGCGGGTCCAGCGGCGTGGCCACCGGGGCACCGAGGTAGACATCGCCCAGGCCCATCACCAGGTAGCTGGCGTCGAACACGGTGCGCTGCACTTCGTCGAGGTCCGGCAGGTCGTTGATGCGGCGGATGAACTCCAGGTTGCTCGGGCACCAGGGCGCGTCCTTGCGTACCGTGGTCATGTATTTCTCGATGGCCAGCTGGCAGGCCGGGTCATCCCAGGACAGCGGCAGGTGCACGATGCGGGACGGCACCTGCAGGTCGTCGCTGCTGCACACCTGCTGCCACTCGCCGGCGACGATCTCCAGCAGTTTGCCCAGGGGCAGGCGTTCCGGCTGGTAATGGACCTGCAGCGAGCGGATCCCCGGGGTCAGGTCGATCACGCCGGGCAGCGCCCGCGCCTCCAGCGCCTGCATCAGGGCATGGCCGCGGAAACGCAGGACCAGGTCCAGCTCGGCGGCGCCGATCTCCAGCAGCACATGGGTATCCCCCGCCAGCCGGGCGACCAGGCGACGGTCGTCCGTGCCGATATCCAGCACCACCGGCGACCGCAGTTCGGCCTCGGCCCGTACCGGCACCGGCTCGTCCAGCAACGCCGCACACGCCAGCTGCCGCGCCATCTCCAGCGAGGTCGGCAGGAAGCGCACCTTGTCCCCGGCCTTGAGCTGACCCAGTTGCCAGAGGTCGGCCTCGATCACCGTCACCGGGCACACGAAGCCGCCCAGGCTGGGGCCGTCAGGGCCGAGGATCACCGGCATGTCGCCGGTGAAATCCACCGCGCCGATGGCGTAGGGGTTGTCGTGGATGTTCGAGGGGTGCAGCCCGGCCTCGCCACCGTCGGCGCGGACCCACTCGGGTTTCGGGCCGATCAGGCGCACGCCGGTGCGGCTGGAGTTGAAGTGCACCTCCCAGTCGGTGGCGAAGAAGGTGCCCATGTAGTCCTCGGTGAAATACTCCGGCGCGCCATGGGGCCCGTAGATCACCCGGATCAGGCGCGTCGCGGCCAGGGCCGGCTGCTCAGGCAGCACGTCACCGGCATGCCCGTCGGTCAGCGGCGCCAGGTGCAGCACATCCCCCGCCCGCAGCGCACGACCGCCATGCCCGCCGAACTGGCCGAGCATGAAGGTGCTCTGGCTGCCCAGGTACTCCGGCACCTGGATGCCGCCGCGCACGCAAAGGTAGGCCCGGGCACCCGCGCCGGCGATGCTGCCCAGGGCGACGAGGCTGCCGGCCTGGACCCGCACGCTGGTGTTCATGGCGATGGCCTCGCCGTCCAGGGTCACCGGCAGCGTCGCGCCGGTCACGGCGATCACCGCGTCGGTGTTGAAGCGCAGGGTCGGCCCGTTCATGGTCACTTCCAGCCCCGCAGCCCCCTGCGGGTTGCCCAACAGCAAGTTGCCCAGGCGCAGGGCGCGACTGTCCATCGGACCGGACGGCGGCACGCCCACTGCCCAGTAGCCGAGGCGGCCAGGGTAGTCCTGGACGCTGGTCTGGGTGCCGCCAGCGATGACTTCGAAGGTCTCGGCGCGATAGGCCAAGCCTTCCAGGCAGCGGGTCCAGGGCTGGCCGCTGGCGAAGGGGGTAGCGTCGAGGATCTGTCGCAGGTAGTCGCGGTTGGTCTCCACGCCGTAGACCTGGCTGTCGCCCAGGGCACGGTGCAGGCCCTGGCGCGCCTGCTCGCGGTCCTCGGCCCAGGCGATCACCTTGGCGATCATCGGGTCGAAGTACGGCGGGATTTCGCAGCCGGCACTGACCCAGGTATCGATGCGCAGCGCCTGGCCATCGGCCTCGGGGAAGTGCACGGCAGTGAGCAGGCCGGGGCTGGGCTGGAAGTCCTTGCCCGGATCTTCCGCGTAGAGCCGCGCCTGCACGGCATGCCCACTCGGTTTCAGGCTCTCGGCCAGTCGAGCCAGCGGCGGCAGGTCGCCGGCCGCCAGCTCGATCATCCAGCGCACCAGGTCCACGCCCCACACCTGCTCGGTAACCCCGTGCTCGACCTGCAGACGGGTATTCACTTCGAGGAAATAGAAACGCCCGGCGTCGCTGTCGTAGACGAACTCCACGGTGCCCGCGCTGCGATAGGAAACGGCCCGGGCCAGGCGGATCGCCGCTTCGCAGAGCGCCTCGGCCATGCCCTCTGGCAGGTTTGGCGCCGGGGTTTCCTCCAGCACTTTCTGGTTGCGCCGCTGCACCGAGCAATCGCGCACGCCCAGGGCCAGGACCTCGCCCGCGCCATCGCCGAACACCTGCACCTCAAGGTGACGGGCGCGCTCGATGTACTTCTCGATGAACACGCCGGCATCGCTGAAGTTGTTCTGCCCGAGGCGTTTCACCGCCTCGAAGGCGTCTGCCAGTTCCGCCGCCGAGCGGCACACGCGCATGCCGATGCCGCCACCGCCTGCGGTGCTTTTCAGCATCACCGGGTAGCCGACGGTGGTGGCGGCGCCCAGGGCGTCGGCGAGGCTGTCCAGCAGGTCGGTGCCTTCCAGCAGCGGCAGGCCCTGCTGCCGCGCCAGATCACGGGCGGTGTGCTTGAGGCCGAACAGGCGCAGTTGCTCCGGCGTCGGCCCGACGAACACCAGCCCGGCGGCTTCGCAGGCTTCGGCGAAGGCGGCGTTCTCGGACAGGAAGCCATAGCCCGGATGGATGGCCTGGGCGCCGCTGTCGCGGGCTGCGGCGAGGATCTTGTCGACAGCCAGGTAGGTGCCGGCGGCGGCGCCCTCCCCCAGGCTGATGGCCTGGTCGGCTTCGACGATATGGCGACTGGCGAGGTCGGCCTCGGAATACACCGCGACACCCTCGACCTTCAGCGCGCGCAGGGTGCGCAGGATGCGGCAGGCAATGGCGCCACGGTTGGCGATCAGCAGTTTCTCGAACATGACAACGTCCCCGAAGGGGTTGCGGGCCGTCCCGCAGTTGTAAGGAGGTCCTGGGGTCGTCCCCGGACGGCAATCAGGAGTGCTTGTCGGTCTTCAATTGCCCGAAACGGGCCTGGCAGGCGGTGAACAGGCATTGGCGCATGTGGCGCCACAGGGTTCTCAGTTCCATACCAGCAGCTCCGCCGGGGTCGGGTTGTAGCCGTTGCAGGGGTTGTTCAGTTGCGGGCAGTTGGAGATCAGCACGATCACGTCCATGTGCGCCTTCAACTGCACGTACTTGCCCGCGCCGGAAATGCCGTCCTCGAAGGTCAGGCCGCCTTCCGGGGTGACCGGCACGTTCATGAAGAAGTTGATGTTGGGACTGATGTCGCGCTTGCCCAGGCGACCATCGTGGCAGCAGGCGCGCAGGTAGTTGTCGCGGCAGCTGTGCATGTGGCGCTTGTCCAGGGCGTAGCGCACCGTGTTGCTTTCCTGGGCGCAGGCGCCGCCGAGGGTGTCGTGGCGGCCGCAGTTGTCCTCGACGATGGTCAGCATCGGCCGCCCGAGGTTGGAATACAGCACGCTGCCGACGCCCAGGTAGACATTGCCCTGGCGCCGCAGGGTGCGCTGCACGTCATAGCGCTCACGGGGGTTGGCGGCGCTGTAGAACAGCGTGTCGATGGCCTGGTTGCCTTGCAGGTCGAGGATGCGCAGGGTCTGCCCGGCCTTGACCTCGGTGAGCCAGGGCTCGCCGGCGGGAATGGTGGCGCGGTACACCGCGGTGTCTGCTTGCAGGTGAGAGGTGGTCATCGCTGGGTCCTCAGGCGAACAGCCGCTGGGTGTTGAGGAAGCCGCGCTCGTTTTCCGGGCGCGAGGTACGGCAGGCCTCGGCGACGCTGGCGTCGGCCTCGGCGAAGGTCAGTTGCACGGGTTTCGGCGCGTAGTCCGGGGCCGGGTCCATCGGATGCTGCAGCGCGGTGACGATGAACAGGGTGTCCATCGGCGCGTACAGGTCGATGCTGTTGCCTGCACTGGAATTGCCCTCGACGAAGCGCAGCGCGCCGTCGGCGGCGACATCGACACGGCTGAAGAGGTTGAGCGGCATGCTCAGGTCGGACAGCCCCAGGCCCCACTTGCCCATCTCCACCAGCAGGTTGTCGTGGCCGTTGCGATGGAAGCCGTTGCGCAGCTCCTGGTAGCGGCCGATGCCGTATTTTTCCGCGACTTCGGCGGCGTCGAGCACGCCGCCGATGCTGTCGCTCCAGCCACAGCTGTCATGGGTGATGGCGGCCAGCACCCGGCCCATGTCCGAGTACAGGCAGTGGCCGGCGGTGAGCTTGGCGGTGTGCTGGCACTTGAGGCTGTCCGGCAGGTTGAGGCGCTCGCTCTTTTCATGGGCGTTGAACAGCATCAGGCTGACGTTGGCGCCGCCCTCCACGTCGGTGAAGCGCACCAGTTGCCCGCGCTTGAGGACGAAGGACAGGTGGCCGCCGCCGGGCAGCAGTTCCTCGGCGAAAGGATGGGTGTGGGTCATGGTCGACCTCCGGAGTGCGATTGAAGAAGCTCGGGCGCGCAGGCCCGGGCCGTGAGTCGTTTGCCGTTGAGCGGCAGGTCGTAGGTGACGCGGGAGCCGAACGCCGTCGGGGCGTGGGGGTCGTGGCGGACCTTGTCGAAGACCAGCAGGCGGGTGCCGAGGCTGAAGCCCTCGCTGAGGTCGTGGGTGACCATGAACACGGTCACCCCGGTTTCGCGCCACAGCTCCCGGAGCAAGGCGTGCATATCCTTGCGGATGCCGGGGTCGAGAGCGCCGAAAGGCTCGTCGAGCAGCAGCACCCTGGGCTTCATGATCAGCGCCTGGGCGATGGCCAGGCGCTGCTGCATGCCGCCGGAGAGCTGGCTGGGGTATTTGTTCACGGCGTGGGCCAGGCCGACCTTGGCCAGCAGCGCCGCGGCCTGCTCCCGGGCCTCGCGTTTGTCGCGGCCGAACAGGCGCCCCAACAGCGGCGCACGGGGCAGCTCAAGGCCGAGGGCGACGTTGTCCAGCACGCTCAAATGGGGAAAGACCGAATAGCGCTGGAACACCACGCCCCGGTCCGGGTCGGGCTCGCCGGAGAGTGGCTGGCCGCCCAGCAGGATCTGCCCGCGGCTTGGCCGTTCCTGGCCCAGCAGCAGGCGCAGGAAGGTCGACTTGCCGCAGCCCGAGGCACCGACCATGGTGCAGAACTCGCCTTCGGCGATGCTCAGGTCGAGGCCTTCGAGCACCACGTGCCCGTCGTATTCCTGCCAGACGTTCTTGACCTGGATAAAGCTCATGCCCGTGCCCCCTCGTACCAGGGGAAGGCGCGCCGGGCCAGGGTCTTCAGCAGCCAGTCGGTGAGCCAGGCGAGCAAGGTGATCCACACCACGTAGGGCAGGATCACGTCCATCGCCAGGTAGCGGCGCACCAGGAAGATCCGGTAGCCGAGGCCATCTTCCGAGGCGATGGCCTCCGCCGCGATCAGGAACAGCCAGGCCGAGCCCAGCACCAGGCGCAGGGCGATCAGCAGGCGCGGCAGCAACTGCGGCAGGATCACCCGCAGGATCAGGGTCCAGGTGCTGGCGCCGAGGGTCTGCGCCTTGATCAGCAGCTCGGCGGGGATTTCCCGGGCGCGCTGTTCCAGGTCGCGGGCCAGCACCGGGGTGATGCCGATGACGATCAGCATCACCTTGGACAGCTCGCCAAGGCCGAAGACGATGAACAGGATCGGCAGTATCGCCAGCGGCGGGATCATCGATAGCACCACCAGTAGCGGCGACAGTGGCGCCCCGAGCACCGGCACGGTGCCGGCGGCGATGCCCAGGCACAGGCCGAGGCCGGCGCTGATCGCCAGCCCGGCGCCGAGGCGCTGCAGGCTGGACGCGGTGTCTTGCCACAGCAGGTAGTTGCCGCTGCGCTTGTCCTCCACCAGGGCCATGCGCTGCACCGCCGCGCCCATCTGCGCGGCGCCGGGCAGCAGCTTGTCGTTGGGGTTGTCGGCCAGCCGCTGCGCCGAGCCGAGGAAATAGGCACAGAGCACCAGGGCGAACGGCAGGATCATCAGCAGCAGCCGCGAAGGCCGGTCGGGATGACGGTTGATCAGGCGCATGGTGTGTCCCTCGCTCACAGCGAACCGTCGACGGCCATCTGCAGGTACGTCGGATCGAAGCGCAGCTTGAGGTTGGCGCGGTCGCCGACGATCACCTGGTTGGCGAAGCTCATGCCCACCGCCTTGCTGTCCTTGGCGCCCTCGCCCAACAGGCCGTGGTCGAAGGAAAAGGCGGCGACCTTGTCCATGGTCTTCGGCAGCTCGGCGCTGTTGACGAAGGTCAGCGCGGCTTGCGGCGTGTCGAACAGGTAGGTGGTGGAAAGCTGGCCCTCGAAGCCGTCGAGATCGGTACCGGAGGCCTTGGCCATGTGCTCCACGGCGGCCTGGCGCTGCGGCGAACTGCCGGCCAGCAGCGCCATCACCTCGTACCAGGCGCCGGTCAGGGCCTTGCCCAGGGCCGGGTTGTCCTTGAGGGTCTGCGTGTTGACCACCATCAGGTCGAGGATCTCGCCGGGGATGCGGCTGGAGTCGAATACCTGGGTGACGCCCGGCTTGTTCTTCACCTCTTCCAGCATCGGGTTCCAGGTGGTCACCGCCTGCACGTCGGCAGTGTCGAAGGCCGCGGCGATATCGGCATCGGAGGTGTTGACCACCTTCAGGTCCCGCTCCTGCAGTCCCGCTGAATCCAGGGCCCGGGCCAGCAGGTAGTGGGAGACCGAGAGCTCGACCAGGTTGACGTTCATGCCCTTGAGGTCCTTGACCGTCTTGCCGTTGCCCTTGAGCACCACGCCATCGTTGCCGTTGGAGAAGTCGCCGACGATCAGCGCCGTGCTATCGACGCCGCCGGCGGCCGGGATGGTCAGGGCGTCCATGTTGGTCATCGCGCAGCCGTCGAACTGGCCGGCGGTGTACTGGTTGATCGACTCGACGTAATCGTTGACCTGGGTGAGCTTGATATGGATGCCGTACTTGCTCGCCCATTTGTCGACGATGCCTTCGGCTGCGGCGTATTCCCACGGCATCCAGCCGGCGTAGATGGTCCAGCAGACGTCGAAATCGGTCTTGGCCGCGGCTTTCGAAGGGGGGCTGGCCAGCAGGACGAGGCCTGCGGCGAAGAAGGCGGAAAGCAGGGACTTTCGCATGGAGTGACTCCAGTAGACGGTGGGCGGACCAGGAGCAGCACGACGCTCATTGCTAGTGAGCGGTCTGTCTCCCGGGCTTTTATCCCGCCGTGTAACCTCGACTGGAGGTCGTCGGCTCTCGGTCCAGACGCCCGCGCAAGCGGACCGGAACCCTAGCCGACCATTTTTGGATTGTGGTGCAATTCAGCTTGCGCTGCTCCCGCACGGGGGAAGTAATGCCAGAGGCGTGCCAGGTTGTAGCGGACAAGGAAACGCCCCGTTTTCAGGGGCGTTCAGGGAGGGAGTGAAGAGGCTTTGGGGGACGCGATGCGCGGTCATGGAGCACTACGCACCGCGACAGGGCGCGACTCCGGCCTCCCGGCAACTAATGGGGCAGGTTTTCAACCAGCCATTCAAGGCAAGGTGAGCTCATCAAGGGCTAGCCGGCTTGGCATCAGTAGCGGTGGTAATGGCCTCCATCGTAGTAGTGCCGGTGATGCCCTCCTCCGTGCCAATACGGCCAGCAACCACTCAGCAGCAAAACGCCGGACAGCATCACGACCCACGCGGTTTTACGTTTCATTCGAATGTCTCCAGGCAGGCAAAGCGGTTGCCTGCTTACGTTGGACCCCGGGTAAAAAGGAGGTTCAGGTATGGCTGGAGCCACTCGTCTGTCTTCATGGAGACGCAAAAAAGCCCGCCGAAGCGGGCTTCTTGTTGCAGCGTGTGAATCAGTCGTCCGAGCTCATGATGCCGAACAGTTGCAGCAGGCTGACGAACAGGTTGTAGATCGATACATACAGGCTGATGGTGGCCATGATGTAGTTGCGCTCGCCGCCGTGGATGATCTGGCTGGTCTGGAAGAGGATGCAGACCGACGAGAACAGCACGAAGCCGGCGCTGATCGCCAGTTGCAGGCCGCTGATCTGGAAGAAGAAGCTCGCGACCACCGCGCCCAGCAGGACGAAGAAGCCAGCGGTGATGAAGCCGCTGAGGAAGCTCATGTCCTTGCGGGTGATCAGCACGTAGGCCGACAGGCCACCGAACACCAGGGCGGTCATGGCGAAGGCCGAGCTGACCACTTCGGCGCCACCGGCCATGCCCAGGTAGCGATTGAGGATCGGGCCGAGCAGGAAGCCCATGAAGCCGGTCAGGGCGAAGGTGGAAACCAGGCCCCAGGCCGAGTCACGCAGCTTGGCGGTGAGGAAGAACAGACCGTAGAAACCGATCAGCACGACGAAGATGTTGGGGTAGCCGACGCGCATCTGCTGTGCAACAAAGGCCATGACAGAACTGAAAATCAGGGTCAGGGCCAGCAGGCCGTAGGTGTTGCGCAGGACCTTGCTGACTTCCTGCTGATCGGCCTGGAGGCCGTGGTGGACGGCATAATCCTGTTCGCGCATGGCGACACTCCTGTGGGGTTTGAAACGTTGAGTTGCAAAGATCATAACAGAGGCTTGGAAAGCAGCCACTTAGAGAGTTTGACAGCTTGTTTCATTTCGGTATGATGGCGCCCGCATGACATAGTGGAAGCGTGGCCGAGTGGTTTAAGGCAACGGTCTTGAAAACCGTCGATGGGCAACTATCCTAGAGTTCGAATCTCTACGCTTCCGCCACATTTTGAGAAAAGCCCCTGAAATATGGGGCTTTTTTCTGTCCGCTGTTTTCCCTGCCCACGCTTCTGGACTCAATTTCCAAGCCAGGCAACCGTACCGTCAGGACTTCTCACTCGGCGAGCCGCAGGTATTCATTGGCCCAGGTGTTGTACTCCCCGGGCATGGTGTAGCTGGCTACCAACTCCGATGCGCCTCTGGAACCGGATAATGCGATTCCCCGCTGCTTGCGCAAGCTTTCGTAAGTGGCCTGGACAGCCGCGAAGTAGGCCGAGTGTCCATCCACGATGATTCGTACCCCAAGCTCAGCCAGGCGCGGATCGTCACGCAAGGATTCGTTCCCATAGGTCACCAGCATGACGGGGATACGCAGCCCATCAGTGATGGACGCGAGCTGCTCGAAGTCTTTCACACCGATCAGGCACAAGGCATCGGCCCCCGCTGCCTGATAAGCCCGCGTACGCTCGATGACATGACTCAATGACTGAGCGCTCGCGTGAGTCCGCGCGATAATCGCCATGGCGCTATCGCCCCTGGCTTCCCGAGCCGCACGGACTTTACCCGTCCCTTCGTCGACGCTGATCAACTCGAAGGGCCTGCGACCGAATTGCGCGGGCAGTAACGTATCTTCAAGCGTCAGCGCGGCAACGCCGGCCCGTTCCAGCTCAACTACGGTGCGCATGGCATTGAGCGCATTGCCATATCCATGGTCGGCATCAGCAATGATCGGCAGGCGTGCTACCCGGCCAATGCGGGTCGCCTGCTCGGCAAATTCGTTGAGGGTGATGAGCGCGATATCGGGTGCACCGAGTATCTGAAGGGAAGCAACCGATCCTCCCAGGATGCCTGCTTCGTAGCCCAGGTCAGCAGCAATACGTGCCGACAACGGATCAAAGACAGATGCGGTGCTGAACGTGGCCTGGCTGGCAAGCAACGCGCGAAACTGAATTCTGAGTTCGTGATGGCAGCATTTCTGCATAGCTACCTCGAGGATGTATTGTCGATGGGATTCAGCGGGCAGCCACGGCCGTTGGCCGTCGCTGCCCGACTTCATCACTTGATGAACCGCACCTGGCTGTTGATCTTCTCGATCACCGCGCCCTTGCGCTCATTGAAACGCGCCTTGTTCTGCTCGAACAGGTTGTTGCCCTTGGTGTCGATGGAGATGATCAGCGGCCCGAACTCGCGCACGCGGTTGACCCAGAGGGTCTCCGGCATGCCCAGGTCCTGCCATTCGGCCCGCTCGATCTCCTCCACCTGGGTGGCGGCCAGCACCGCGCAGCCACCCGGGAACACCGCATGCACGGCCTTGTTCTCCAGGCAACCGGTGGTAGTCTCCGGGCCCATGCCGCCCTTGCCGACGATCAGCTTGACGCCGGTCTGCTCGATGAACTGCTTCTCGAACTTTTCCATGCGCATGCTGGTGGTCGGGCCGATGGAGACCATCTCGAAACTGCCATCGTCCTTCTTCTTGACGATGGGGCCGGCGTGGAAGATCGCGCCGCCACGCAGGTCGACCGGCAGCTCGCGGCCCAGTTCGATGAGACGGCGGTGGGCCACGTCGCGGCAGGTCACCAACTGGCCGGTGAGGTAGACCACGTCGCCGACATTGAGGCCGGCCAGGTCTTCGTCGCTGATAGGGGTGCTGATGATCTTTTTCACAGGACTGTTCACAGGACTACGCCTTCGTGGGAGAGGATGTCATAGGAGAGGTCGGCATTGATGCGGATCTTGCCGCGGCGGTGCGCCCAGCAGCCGGTGGACACGGCCACGCCGATGGTCGAGGGATGGCGCGCCGAGGACTCGATGTTCACACCCATCACGCTGCTGTTGCCGGTCAGGCCCTGCGGGCCGATGCCGATTTCATTGAGCCCCTCCTCCAGCAGCTTCTCCATCATCGCCGCGCTTTCGTTGGGGTGGCTGGAGTCCACTTCACGCAGGATGGCCTTCTTCGACAGACGCGCTGCGGTTTCCACCGAGGTCGATACCCCGACTCCTACCAATAGCGGCGGGCAGGCGTTGACACCACGCGAGGTGATGACGTCGAAGACGAACTCGGTCACCCCTTCATAGCCCTGCCCTGGCATCAATACCTTGGCCGAACCCGGCAGCGTGCAGCCGCCACCGGCCATGTACACGTCGACAATGGCGTAGTCGGCATCGGGGATGATTTCCCAGTCCAGCCACGGGATCTTGGAACCGGTGTTGGTACCGGTGTTCTTCTCGATGAAAGTCTCCACCGCGTTGTGCCGCAGCGGCCCATGGACGGTGGCTTCCTTGGTGGCGTTTTCGAGGATGCCTTCCATTTCACCCAGCAGCGGGAAGCGTGCGCCCGCCGAGATGAAGTACTGGATCACGCCGGTGTCCTGGCAGCTCGGGCGGTTGAGCTTGTCGGCGTATTCCTGGTTGTCGGCCATCGAGTCGTACACGGCGATGGCCAGCGGGTTGGTTTCCGCCGCACGCAGCTTGGCGGTCTTGGCCTTGACATCCTTGGGCAGGCGCTTGCCGATATAGGCGGTGAACTTGGCCAAGGTGTCGGTCAGCGACGAGACAGCATTTTCTTTTTCTACGGTATCCACGGTTATTTCCTCATTGCATCACAAGGTTTTTTTTATCGGTAGGGGTGGCCGCTTCTGCGGCGGGGGTGGCGCTGGCTGGTGGTTCGGGTTGCGCCACGGCCTGGCCGTCGAGCACCTGGTTCATCCGTGCGCTGTCCAGGGCGCCGACCCACTTGGCGATGGCCATGGTGCCGACGGCATTGCCAATGGTGTTGGTGATGGCCCGGGCTTCGGACATGAAGCGGTCGACGCCGAGCAGCAGGACCATGCCGGCCACCGGAATGTTGTCCATGGTCGCCAGGGTCGCGGCCAGGGTAATGAAGCCCGAGCCGGTCACGCCTGCGGAGCCCTTTGAGGTAAGCAGCAGCACACCGAGCACGATCAGCTGGTCCATCAGGGTCAGCGGAGTGTTGGTGGCCTGGGCGATGAAGATCGCCGCCATGGTGTAGTAGATGCATTGGCCATCGGGGTTGAAGGTCAGCCCCGACGGGATCACCAGGCCTACCACAGGCTTGGATACACCCACCTTCTCCAGCTTGTTCATCAGCTGCGGCACCACCGATTCGGACGAGCTCGTGCCAAGCACGGTGAACAGCTCTTCGCGCAGGTACTTGAGGAACTTCCACAGGCTGAAGCCCGACATCCTCGCGATACTGCCCAGCACCACCACCACGAACAGGAAGCAGGTCAGGTACATGGTCGCCATCAGCTTGCCCAGCGACACGATCGAGCCCAGGCCGTATTTGCCGACGGTGAAGGCCATCGCGCCACAGGCCGCCAGCGGTGCAACACGCATGACCATGCCGACGATGTAGAACATGCCGTGAGAGAACGCCTCCAGCACATCGACCACCGGCTTGCCGCGCTCGCCGAGGTTGGCCAGGGCGATACCGAGCAAGGTCGAGAACAGCAGGATCGGCAGGATCTCGTTCTTGGCGAAGGCATCGGTGACGCTGGCTGGAATCAGGTGCAGCAGGAAGTCGGTGAGGCCACCGGAACCACTGGCGGCAGCTGCGGTGTAGGTGGAAATGGCCTTGGAATCGAGGGTGGAGGGGTCGACATTCATGCCCTGCCCCGGCTGCACCAGATTGACCACGATCAGGCCCAGCACCAGGGCAAACGTCGAAAGCACCTCGAAGTAGATCAACGCGCGGGCGCCAACCCGGCCAAGCTCCTTCATGTTTTCCATCTTGGCGATGCCCAGCACCACCGTGGCGAAGATGATCGGTGCGAAGACCATCTTGATCAGTTTGATGAACGCGTCACCCAGCGGCTTCATATCGGTGCCGATATGTGGCCAGAAGACTCCCAATGCGATGCCGATTGTTACGCCTATCAGCACCTGCACATACAACTTACCTACCCAACGTCTGGCCATAGCCGTCTCCGAATTATTTTTGTTGATCGGATGAATTTGGCTACCGGGCTATCTGACGATCGCAGGCATTGCCTGCATGGCAGCTAAATAGCCCAGTTTTCTTGTGGTTAATCACGCAGGGTCAAGATAATGTTTTTTATAGAATCGTGTAATACAATGAAATTAAACTCATTATTTCCTCAGAGTTAATTATGAATCCTGTATCTGAACTGGCTTTTTTCACTCAACTGGTAAGAGCAGGAAGCCTGGCGGCAACAGCCAGAGAAATGAATCTCACTCCACCAGCAGTAACCAAGCGCCTGGCTCTGCTCGAAAGACGCCTTGGCGTGCGACTCCTCAATCGCACGACACGCAGCATCAGCCTCACAGCGGAGGGTGAGACCTACCTGGTCAACGCGAAGCGGATTCTTGGGGACATCGATGAGATGGAGAGGCAAGTGTCCAGTAGCCGTGCCGAGCCCAAGGGGCTGCTACGGGTGAACGCACCGCTGGGGTTCGGCCGGACACACGTGGCACCTGCCGTCTCGTCTTTTGCAAAGCTATACCCCGAGGTTGAGGTGCAGCTTCATTTGACTGATCGCCCCGTACACCTGCCCGACGATGCGATCGATGTAGCGATTCGATTTGGCGAACTGCCGGACTCCCGCCTCATAGCACGCAAAATTGCCACCAATCGGCGCCGGCTATGTGCAAGCCCCAGCTACCTGGCAACCTTCGGAAGGCCCGAAACACCACGCGATCTGACGACACACAACTGCATCGTGCTGAGACAGAATGACGCAGCGTTCGGCATCTGGAGACTAAGCCGCGGAAAACACTCCGAGTCGATCAAGGTTCACGGTAGCCTGAGCACCAATGATGGCGAGGTAGCCCTGAACTGGGCTCTCGATGGCCACGGCATCCTCATGAGGGCGGAATGGAATCTCGCTGATCACCTGCGATCCGGGCGATTGGAGGAAGTGCTAGAGGACTACGAAACACCTCCAGCAGACATCTATGCCGTCTATCTGGAGCGCTTGAACCTGTCCGCCAAGGTTTCGTTCTTCATTGATCATCTGCGCAAGTTGTTCGGTCCAAACACCAACCGCTCGGAGGGCTTTCTGGACGCATGGCGGTAATGGCGTGAACGGCTTTTTCGCAACGTCTTTTCCGCTCGCACGGCGCGACCGAACCCGTAACAATATTTTACATCTCAGGATGGGGCCTCTATGATCAGCTCGCTGGAGATGGCATTCCTCCACTAACCAACCGCTGCGCCCGTAGCAGCTGATGATGCCTACAGATACCTGATCAAGACAGGTCTGTAGGCGTTCGCACGCAGAATCCCCTTTTTTGGTCAGGCCCACTTTCCTTCGTGTGGCAGACCAAATGTCAAAACTCAAAAGACCTGAACAACTCGACCTTTTTCACTACATCGGGAAATGGCTGCTTATCTCAAGCGTAGTGGCTTTACTCGCAGGGTCGACATCCGCGCTATTCCTGTTCTCCCTGGATCATGCGACCCAATGGCGTGAAGCCCATCGCTGGGCAATCTGGATGCTCCCGCTCGCCGGCTTCGTTGTAGGCCTGGTCTATCACCTCTTCGGCAAACCAGTAGACGCAGGAAACAACCTGCTGATCGACGAGATACATGATCCCAAGAAGACGGTGCCACTACGTATGGTACCGCTGGTGCTGGGAGGTACCGTGATTTCCCATCTGTTTGGCGCCTCGGTCGGACGTGAAGGGACTGCCGTTCAAATGGGGGGCGCCCTTGCCGATCAGGTGACTCACCTATTGCGCCTTCGTCGTGAGGACCGTCGAATTGTACTCATGGCAGGCATCAGTGCAGGCTTTGCCTCCGTATTCGGAACGCCACTTGCCGGAGCGCTTTTCGGCCTTGAAGTGCTTGCCATTGGCCGCATGCGATATGACGCGTTGTTCCCGTGCATGGTCGCGGCCATCATCGCCGACCAAGTCGGTCTGCTTTGGGGCGTTGTCCATACGCATTACGCCATCGGCGATATCGTTCCCATACACTTTTGGACGGTACTGGCTGTCGTGGCTGCAGGAGTCGTATTCGGGCTGACAGCGCGTTTATTTGCCATCGTCACCCATACACTCAGTGCATCGATGAAGCGGCTGATCGTCTATCCGCCAATGCGCCCAGTACTTGGCGGCATCGTGATCGCCACCGCAGCATGGGCTTTCGATGGCTATCAGTACATCGGCCTGGGCATCCCGGGCATCGTCCAGTCCTTCGAAACGCCCGTGGCACCCTGGGACTGGCTGGGCAAACTTGCGTTCACCGTGGTCTCGCTGGGAACAGGCTTCAAGGGGGGAGAAGTAACCCCACTGTTCTACATCGGCGCGACGTTGGGCAACGCGCTTGCCCCCCTGCTTCATCTGCCATTCTCGATGCTCGCGGGTATCGGCTTCGTTGCAGTCTTCGCAGGAGCCGCCAACACGCCATTGGCGACCATCGTGATGGCCATGGAACTGTTTGGTCCCGACATCGCCCCTCTCGCTGCCATCGCCTGCATCGCCAGCTATCTGGTATCCGGGCATACCGGAATCTATCAAGCTCAGCGAGTGGGCCAGAGCAAACATCGTCATGCCCTCCCAGAAAACATTCGCCTGTCTGAGATCAGGGTATTTCAGGGGAAACAAGACGCCACGGGCGCGCCTGGAAAGACCGCGAGGGAAGAGCATGAATGATGGACCCTGACCAGGCGCCGAGAGGTTTGATCCCAGCTCTTGCGCCTGACCTTGACTGCTGAGGTTGCCTTCACGGATGGGCCGTAACGTCAGAAGAAGGACCTGTCAGAATGTCACTTCCGCGCTCAAGCGAGCATTCCTCTCTTCTCCCCAGCTCATGCGACGAGACTGGTTACCAGTGCTCACGATGTACGTCTTGTCTGTCAGATTGCCTAGATTGAGCTGCAAGGTGGTTTCCTTTCCAAGCAGTTGAGTGGTCGACCAGGATACGAACGCATCAGTCACCGTGTAGCCGGGCACTGTCAGGTCGTTGTTCTGCTCAATGTATCGCTCCCCTACGTAGCGCGCGCCAATACCGCTACGCAGCTTTCCTCCAGCAAAGCCCAGCCCGTCATAGGTCAGGTAGAGCCCTGCAACATGCCGCGGTACATTCGGAATGTAATTGTCCTGATAGTCGACATCCTGGCTGTACCTGGCTTGCGTGTATGCGTAGTGACCGAGCACGCTCAGACGCTGAGTCAGGTATCCGGTTGCGCTTACCTCCACGCCCCTGGAGGTCACCTGCCCGGCCAACCACTGGGTCATGGTGTTTTGATCTTTCTGGTACACGTTGTTCTTGCGGATATCGAACAGGGCGATCGTGCTGCTCATTCGGCCATTATCGAATTTCGCGCCAATCTCATACTGCCGCCCTGTCTCAGGCTTGTAGCTGGTCAACGGCGCATAAGCGTCGTCCGTCTCGATAGCGGGCGCCAGGAAGGATTCGCTGTAGCTGGCGTACAACGACAGGTCATCACGTACCTTGTACAGCACACCAAGATAGGCAAGCGGCTCACCGCTTGATTGGCTGAACCCGGCATCCGCGTTGTGTTCTTGACCCGCCTCTACCTCATAGTGCTGCCAGCGCAGTCCTGGAGAGACAATCCAGCGGTCGCCGATGTGGATGTTGTCTTTGAAATACGCCCCATAGCCCGTCGTACGCTGGAAATCACGGCCATCGCTCCAGGAAATATTGGCTGGTGGCTCGCCATCGTACACCGGGTTGTAAGGATTGAATGTGCTTAGCGCTCCGGAGCCCGACAACGGTCCGCGCTTCTTGCGCAGCTCCCGGTCTACGCCCCACAGCATTTCATGGCGAGTCCCGATCAAGTCCTGATTGGTCAGTAGCTCGAAAGCCTGGTACTCGGTGCTATACCTGCCGTCCTCGTTGATCGCATAGGTTCGCGGCACAGAAGTGGTGCTGATCCGGCTGCCAAAGCGAACCTGCTCGTCGGTGTATTCCTTCTCGGCGTAGCCCAGGGTCATCCGCGTTCGGGTAGCGTCCGTCCAGCGATACTCACCGGTGAAATTCACGCTCTGTTGCTTGTTGTGGGTTGCAGAGAATTTTTCATCCATTCGCTGATCACGCGAACCGATCATGGTTCCGTTTGCGTCCATTGCAGCGGCTCGATCCAGAACGTCATCGGCATCGATGTACTGGTACGCCAGCAGCGCGGAAATTTTCTCGTGTTCGTAAGCCAGGGACGGCGCTATGAGCGTGTGCTCGTTCACCCCAAAGTCTCGCCAGTGGTCCTCATGCTTGCGTTGGCCGATCAGGCGATACGCCAAGCCCGACTCGCCCAGTGGCCCCGTCACATCGACCCAGGCATCACCG
Organism: Paucimonas sp.; assembly: GCA_031253995.1. Lineage (GTDB taxonomy): Bacteria > Pseudomonadota > Gammaproteobacteria > Pseudomonadales > Pseudomonadaceae > Aquipseudomonas. The sequence continues at coordinate 27,914 of JAIRVG010000049.1, forward strand.
CCGCCAGAGTCAGCGAGCGAGCCGCCAAGGCTCTGGCTGGCTTGAAACTGGGGCTTCCTGGACACGATGTTAATGACGCCGCCCGGCTCGTTCATGCTGTACAACAGCCCGGCAGGCCCTTTAAGTACCTCGACGCGCTCAGTGGTGATGGACTGGAAGTTTCGCCCGGTCACCTGTCGGACCCCATCGCGCAGCACACCGTTCTCCTCGTCCTTGGCGAAGCCTCGAATCATCAGGGCATCACGAGTACCGCCAAACGAGTTGCCGACGTTCACTCCAGGTACGAATTTCGCCACATCATCGAGCGACTGCGGCTTCTGGTCCTTGAGCACTCGCGGTGTAACGACGTCAACGGTTTGCGCTTGCTCAAGTGCCGGCACATCGATTTTGTTGCCCATGGTACTGAACCCTGAGCGGTAGGAGTCGGTGTTGCGGCTATCGTCGACAATGTCAGCGATGACATCGGTTTGCTGCAGTTCGAGCGAAAGCTCTTCTGCCCACAGGTTGCTGGAGATGCAGGCAAGCCCGCCAAAGCCAAGTTGAAGTAAAGCGGTGGTCGAGCGCAATTTACGGATCGGTGCCATCTGAGAGTCCATTGTGTCAATGCTGGATAATTCATCCGGCAGCGCTTCACTACGAAGTCGCGCTACCGGCCCCGCGTCGTGAAATCACATGACTGCCCAAGGTCACCCACGCGCGGCGTTGAGAATTGTATGCATTAGCACCTGCCGTTTTTGGACGGAATAAGACAGCTAGCGGCAGCTGTATGGCATAGCCACATTTGAAAATGATTCGCGATCGCTTATCTTGTCGCCTTGGGAAATTCACCCGATGCAGGCACGCAGAAACATGTCTTACCCTCTCCCCTCCTCCCCCCGCGTGCTCATAGTCGATGACCATCGGCGTATCAGGGAGCCGCTGGCCATCATCCTGCGCAAGAACAAGTTTGACGTGCGCACCGCCGAGAATGCAGAAGGCATGAATCTGTTGATGGCCAGCACTCCCTTCGACCTCGTCGTGCTGGACGTGATGCTGCCTGACGGGGATGGATTCGTGCTGTGCCAGCAAGTAAGCCAGCAGCATCAAGTGCCAGTGATCTTGCTGACGGCAAAGGACACCGCGGCTGATCGCATCCACGGCTTGAACCTGGGGGCAGACGATTACCTCACGAAGCCTTTTGAACCAATGGAGCTCGTAGCGAGGATCAACAGCGTTCTACGAAGAACGCGCAGATCGGCGCCTCCCTCTCCGCCACCTGCGCTCAAGCCAAGGCACTACCGATTCGGCGGTGTCTCATTTGACCCGGTGACTGCAACACTCAGCAATGAGGTGGGCTTACTGGTGAATCTGGGCACGTCGGAAGGCAAGCTTTTCCAGGTGTTTCTCGATCACCCCTGCATCGCACTGACACGAGAGCAATTGATTGCGCTGACATCCCCATCGAGCAATGAAGTCAGCGAGGTTTTCGACCGTACGATTGATCGCCAAGTGAGTCGGATCAGAAGAAAACTCTGTGACTTGGCGGACTTGGGCCAGGCGCTCCGAACCGTGAGGAACGGCGGATATCTGTTGGCACTCGAGGTAGAGGTGTCGGAGCGTTGAGCCTGATGAGGCGCTTGTGGCCAAGACGTGTGGCTCATCAGTTGTGCCTGCTGCTGATCGTGGCGCTGCTCACCTCCCATTTCATTGCAGTGCTCTTCCTGCAACGAACAGGCAGCTTGTTGCACCCGCTCTCAAGGGCCATGCTTCTGGATAGACTGGCCACAGCACATCACCTTGTCGACCCGTCGGGGCCCTCCAGCCAGGATCAGCTCATGGCGGCCATCAGCAATGAGCGAGGACGATTCTGGCTGAGCTCCGTGCCGGAGGTACATCCCTTCAAGATGGATCCCGAAGAGACCAGGCTTTCTCAAGAGCTATCAGCGCGTCTCAATGTGCCTGCCAGTCGCATCCACATGCAACTTGAGCGCGTGACCGGAGCACCTGCACGGGAGAATTTTTTCAACCCGACGGGCTGGGCGCCACTGCACCTGAGAAGCAGCATCAGCCTGAGCTCCGGCATGACTCTGAATTCGGTGCAATCGGCCTCCGGCGCCTACGAGTGGCGGCGGCTCCTGACCTACTCGATGCCTGTCAGCATCATGCCCATTGCACTGATACTGCTGTTTTTCATCGCGCGCGTGGTCAAGCCCTTCAGGGTGCTTGCCGCAGCCACCGAGCGGATCAGCCGCGGGGAGTGGGTTGGGCCACTGTCAGCTTCAGGCCCACAGGAAGCCCAGGAGCTCACCGCATCGTTCAATCAGATGCAGGTCCGCCTGGCAAGGCACGTCGAGGGACGCACACGGATGCTCGCCGCGCTCAGCCATGACTTGAATACTCCAATCACCGAACTGCGCCTTCTGGTAGACCTGGTGGAAGATGGTGCACTGCACGGGGATATGCTGGACAGCCTGAAAGAGCTCAGCGCGATGGTGGACGGCACGTTGCGCTTCATACGCGATGAATCTGCCCAGGAACCGGTCAGTACCCTGTCCATCACCACGCTGCTTGATGATCTGGCCAGACGCTACACCCTGCTGGGGACTCCCATCGACTGGCCCGGTGCCCCACCCTTCGAGTATCGATGCCGCCCCTTGGCCATAAAGCGTGCGCTGACCAACCTGCTCGACAACGCGCTGCACTACGCAGGTGATGCAGCATTACGCTTCGAATGGACAGCACAAGCGTTGCGCATCGAAATCCTGGACCACGGCCCTGGAATCGATCCCGACCTGATCGAGCAGGTGTTCGAACCCTTTGTCCAGGCAAAGAGCGGCAAAGGTGTCGGACTAGGGTTGACCATAGCCAGAGCCTGTATTCAGGCGCATGGAGGTGAGCTGAGGCTGGAAAACAGAATCCCTCGTGGCTTGAGAGCTGTCGTCATGCTGCCCTTGACAGCCTGAGTAGAACGGAATGAAAGAAAATCGCCCCAACGCACGAAGGTGTGTTGGGGCGATTCAGCGGGAGGAGATCAGCTTCTCTTAGACTCCTGGTCAGGCGTGGCATGCCTCGGAGCAATTCGAGTGGCGTAACGCCCCCCAGGGCATTCAGGCAAACACGAGATCATCGGATTTGCCCGGTTGCCTTTTCTCAGAGAGCCGCACCTGGCGCCCGCCCCAAGACCTTGGAGTACTCTTCACGCGCTGCCTGTTCCGTGAACTCCCCGGCCCACTTGGCAACGACCACCGTCGCCACACTGTTGCCGATGGTGTTGCACGCGGCCATGGCCATGGACATGAAGCGGTACACACCGAACAGCAGCGCCAGGCCTTCCACCGGCAGCACGCCGATAGCGGTGACAGTCGCAGCAAACACCACGAAGCTGCCACCCGATACAGCGGCCGCGCCCTTTGAGGTCACCAGCATGATCGCCAGGATGCCCAACTGCTGCTCCCAGCCCAGCGGCACACCGTAGGCGTTGGCGATGAACAGCACGCACATCGACATGTAGATGGAAGTGCCATCCAGGTTGAAGGCATAGCCGGTGGGCAGCACCAGACCGACACTCTGTTTCGAGCAGCCGAAGCGTTCGAGCTTCTGCAGCAAACGCGGCAGTGCACTCTCGGACGAAGCGGTGCCCAGCACGATGAAAATCTCGTCCTTGATGTACTTGAGGAAGCGCCAGAAGCTGAAGCCCGAAAGCCGGCACACCGCGCCCAGCACCACGAACAGGAAGAAGGCCACTGCGACATAGAACATCAGCACCAGGTTGGCCAGCGACATCAGCACTGCCGAACCGTTGCTGCCGACCGCATAGGCCACCGAGCCGAAGGCGCCCAGCGGGGCGAACTTCATGATCAGGTTGATGAACTCGAAGAAGCACTCCGACACCCGGTTCAAGCCATCCTCCACCACCTCACGGCGTTCCTGCTTCAACGCCAGCAAGGCAAAGCCGAAGAACACGGCGATTACCAGGACCTGCAGCAGTTGGCCACCGGCAAAGGCGCCGACGAAGTTGTCGGGGAAGATGTTGTAGATAAAGTCCATGGTCGAGGTTGGCGCATGGCCTTTGGCAACGGCGGCACTGGCAGCCGCCGATGCGGCGCTGCTGGCGTGAGCACCGTGCATGCCTGATCCGATGCTGATCAGGTTGCCCCACACCAGGCCAAGGGCCAGGGCGAAGGTCGACAGCAGTTCGAAGTACACCAGCGCCCGCCAGCCAACCTTGCCGACGCGCTTGATGTCGCCAGCCGAGGCGATGCCATGGACCACGGTGAAGAACACCAGCGGCGCGACCGCGGTCTTGATCAGCTTGAGGAAGATGTCGCCGAGAATCTTGAACTTGGCAGCGAGCTCTGGCGCCAGGAAACCGAAGGCGATGCCCAGCAGCATCGCGGCGATGACCTGGAACGTCAGGTCCTTGTACAGCGGCTTTTTAGCAGTGGAGGACATGGTTGTATTCTCATTGTTCTTGTCGAAAAGCATAGGACGGGGCCCGGCGCCAACCGAGCCCCGGACGTATCAGCGGGCGACGGCGCCCGGACGCGCCAGCGCCTGGTCGACCATCTGCGGCGCCAGGCCCAGGTAGTTGGTCGGATCGCAGAGTTTTTCCAAGGTCGCCAGCTCGACGTGTGCGGAGGCCTCGCCCTGGGCCTTGAGCGCTTCGAGCAGGCTGATGCCTTGGTCGTTGGCCATGCGGCAGGCGGCATAGACCACGTCGTGCGCCACCTGACGGCCGAGCGCCGGGGCCAGCCCCATCATCACCGCCTCGGCAACGATCAGGCCCTGGGTCATGTCGAGGTTCTTGCGCATACGCTCGGTGCGCACGTCCAGGCCAGCCAGCATGAAGCGCGCCTGGCCCAGCGAGGCGGCGGTCAGGGCAAAGGCTTCGGGGATGGCGATCCACTCTGCCTGCCACGGGCCGGTGGAGCGTTCGAAGTCCTGGATCATCGCGTCGAGCATCAGCCCGGCTTGCTGGCGCACACCCTTGGCAGCGGCGTACATCAGCTCGCACGAGATCGGGTTGCGCTTCTGCGGCATGGTGCTGCTGGCACCACGGCCCTTGACGAACGGCTCGTAGGCTTCGCCCAGCTCGCTGGTCATCATCATCATGATGTCCAGAGCCACCTTGCCCAGCGAGGCGGTGACCAGGCCGAGGAAGTTCAGGGTCTCGGCCAGGCCGTCACGGGCCACGTGCCAGGTTGCCTGCGGCACGCCCAGGCCCAGCTCGTCCATCAGCGCGGCCTGCACCTCCAGACCCTTGTCGCCCAGCGAAGCCAGGGTGCCGGCGGCACCGGCGAACTGGCCCACTTCCACCCGCGGGCGCAGCTCGACCAGGCGCTCGGCGTGGCGGTCGAACATGCTCAGCCAAACCGCACACTTGTAGCCGAAGGTGATCGGCAATGCGTGTTGCAGGTGAGTACGGCCGGCCATCGGCGTGTCGCGATAGCGCTGCGCCAGTTCAGCCAGCAGACCACGTACAGCCTGGATGTCGCGCTCGACGATGGCCAAGGCGGCCCGCACCTGCAGGACCACGGCGGTGTCCATGATGTCCTGGGTGGTAGCACCCCAGTGCACGTAGCGGCCGGCTTCACCACACAGCTTGGACAGCTGCTCAACCAGCGGCAGGATCGGATAGCCGACGATTTCGGTTTCGTGCTGCATCAGCGCGAGGTCCAGCGATTCGTAGCGCGAAAGCTCGGCGATCTGCGCGGCCGCCTCGGCTGGCACCACGCCGCAGCGAGCTTCAGCCTTGGCCAGGGCCACTTCGACTTCGATGTAACGCTCGATCAGAGATTGGTCGGAAAACACCGCTCGCATTTCGGCGGTGCCGAACATGTCACGGAACAGGGTGGAATCGAAAACGGTAGTGGACATGGACAGGGATCCTGAAATGTTGTTATTTGGCGGACATATTGTTTATGTCCGTACATAATTCTTGCCCTGTCACTGATACACTGTCAACCGATGAATTTTGCGAGACAGACAGAAGGTATGAACCAGGCGCGCTATACCACCGTGGCAAAGGACTTGATGGAAGGCATCGCCAGCGGCCGATACCCGGTGGGCAGCCTGCTTCCGACCGAATTCGAACTGTGCGATCTGTACGAGGTGAGCCGGCACACGGTGCGGGCAGCGATCAACCAGTTGCTGAACCAGGGACTGGTGTCACGCCGCAAGCGGGTCGGCACCCGCGTCGAAGCCAGCAGCCCGCGCGGCGGCTATTCGCAGTCGCTGGCCACCGTGGCCGACCTGGCGCACCTGGCCGAGACCCAGCAACGGGAAATACAAAGCGTGCGCCACTTCGTCGCCGACTTGAGCGAGGCGGCGCGACTGGGGTTGATACCGGGGGAGCATTACTTCTGCGTGTCGAGCATTCGAGTCGACCGCGTGCATAACGCGGCGCCGCTGTGCTGGACCGACGTATACGCACAGCGGGACTACGCCGAGGTGATTGATCTGGCCCACGAGCACCCCGACCAGCTGATTGCAGGGTTGATCGAGCAGCACTATGGCCGGGCCATCGCGGTCGTCGACCAGCAAGTGCGGGCGGTTCTGCTGACAGCAGAGCTGGCACGTGAGTTGAAGGCCGAGGCAGGCTCTCCAGGACTGAAGATCATCCGCCACTACCGCGAGGAAAACGGCGACTTGATGGCGGTTTCCGAGACGGTACACCCAGATGATCGATTCACCCTCACGACCCAGATGCGCCGGGACCGTGTCTCGACCTGAGGACCGTCGAGGTCACTTCAAGCCTGACACGTCTGTAGTAGTCCGACGGGGTGACTCCCAGGTGCTTCACAAACAAACGGGACAACTGCCGCTCTCCGACGCTCGCCTTCTCGGCAATCCTGGTTTATCTGCAGTCTATGGTTGATGCCCGGCTCAAGATCATGACGGGCCAAGGCCGGGCACAACCATTGTTAACCCAAAGTAACTTATGTAGTCATTTTGAATAGCTTATTTCTTTTGAGTTCTTGCTTACACTCCGTTCACATCCTGTCTCCAGGCGTAAACGACAGGGAAAACAAGAATATCCAAAGAAGGTGTCTATTCATGAATGCTTACAAGATTGCAGCTGTCCCAGGCGACGGAATCGGCATTGAAGTTATTGCCGCCGGCGTTGAAGTCCTTGAAGCCCTGTCAAGAAAATCCGGGTTCGAGATTTCCTTCAAAGACTTTGACTGGAGTTCGGAGAATTACCTCAAGAACGGCCATTACATCCCCGAGGGTGGCCTGGAGGAATTGAAAACCTTCGACGCTATCTTCTTCGGTGCCGTGGGCGCCCTGAATGTGCCAGACCATATTTCCCTGTGGGGCCTGCGCCTACCGATTTGCCAAGGTTTCGACCAGTACGCCAACGTGCGTCCGGCGCGTGTACTGCCCGGCGTGAAAAGCCCCCTGCACAACGGTGACCAGATCGATTGGGTCGTGGTGCGTGAGAACTCCGAGGGTGAGTACTCCGGTAATGGTGGTCGCGTGCACCGCGGCTTGCCCGAGGAAGTGGCCACCGAAGTGTCGGTGTTTACCCGTGCCGGCGTCGAGCGCATCCACCGCTTTGCGTTCCAGTTGGCACAGAGTCGCCCACGCAAGCACCTGACCATGGTGACCAAGTCCAACGCTCAGCGTCATGGCATGGTGTTGTGGGACGAGATTTTCTACGAAGTCGCCAAGGACTTCCCGGATGTGAAAATCGACAAGGAACTGGTCGACGCGGTGACCACGCGCATGGTCCTCAAACCATCCACGCTCGATGTGATCGTCGCCACCAACCTGCACGCCGACATCCTCTCTGACCTGGCCGCCGCGTTGTCTGGCAGCCTGGGTATCGCACCGACCGCCAACCTCAATCCGTCGCGGCAGTTCCCTTCGATGTTCGAACCGATCCACGGCTCTGCCTTCGACATCACCGGCAAAGGCGTGGCCAACCCGATTGCGACCTTCTGGACCGCCGCGATGATGCTCGAACACCTGGGTGAGGCAGCTGCTGCCAAGCAACTGATGTCGGCCATCGAGGCCGTGACCGAAAGCGGCCTGCACACACCTGACCTGGGCGGCACAGCGACTACTCGCCAGATCACCGATGCGGTAATCGCGCTGATCAATCGCTGATCAGACAGACACGAGATACAGACACAACGCCGGGAGGCGGGTCGTTGACCTGCCTTCTCGGCATCGCCTGACAAAAATAAAAAATCAGGGTCCTGTCATGAAAAGCATTCTGGGTAAGTTGTACATCCAAGTACTGATCGGGGTTGCCGCCGGTGTAACGCTAGGTGTGTTCTGGCCGGACATCGGTACTGATCTGAAACCGCTTGGCGATGCATTCATCAAGCTGATCAAGATGGTATTCGCACCCATCATCTTTGCCACCGTGGTGCTGGGCATCGCCAGGATGGAAAACATGAAGGAGCTCGGTCGTGTGGGCGCCCGGGCGCTCATCTACTTCGAGGTCCTTTCTACGTTCGCCCTGATCCTGGGCCTGGTGGTTGTCAACTTCGTCAAGCCAGGCGTCGGAATGAACGTCGATGCGGCCCACCTCGACGCCTCCAGCATCGCCACCTACACCTCGGCCGCGCAAAACGGCGACGGCATCACCGATTTCTTGCTGAAAGTCATCCCGGCCAGTATCACCGATGCGTTTGCTCAGAATCAGATTCTGCCGATTCTGTTGTTCTCGACCTTGTTCGGTATTGCCTTGGCGCATCTGGGGCCGCGTGGCAAACCCATGGTCGATGTATTGGAGTCCTTCTCCCACGGCATGTTCCACATCGTCGGCATGATAATGCGGCTGGCACCGCTGGCAGCCTTTGGCGCGATGGCGTTCACCATTGGCAAGTACGGCCTGGGTTCGATCGTGTCGCTGGGCAAGTTGGTAGCGACCATGTACGTCACCTGCTTCCTGTTTGTCGTGATCGTGCTTGGCTTCATCGCACGACTGTCCGGCTTCAGCCTGTGGAAGTTCCTCAAGTACCTGCGCGAGGAGTTGTTCACCGTGCTGGGCACCAGCTCGTCCGAGTCGGTGGTACCGCAACTGATGAACAAACTTGAAAAAGCAGGCGTATCCAAGCCGGTAGTCGGCCTGGTAATTCCATCCGGGCTGACGTTCAACCCCGATGGTCAATGCATCTACTACACCATGGCGGCGATCTTCATCGCCCAGGCTACCAACACCCCGCTGACGCTGATGGACCAGCTGATCGTGCTCGGCGTGCTGCTGCTCACCTCCAAAGGCTCGGCGGGGGTGACCGGCTCCGGCTTCATCACGCTGGCCGCGACCCTGGCGACCATGGACAAGATCCCGGTGGCCGGCATGGTCCTGCTGCTCGGTATCGACCGCTTCATGTCCGAAGCCCGCGCCATCACCAACACCATCGGCAACGCCGTCGGCACCGTGGCGATCGCCAAATGGGTCGGCGCACTCGATAAACAGGAACTGGACCTGGCCCTGAACGGCCAACCAGATGCCACTCGGCAACAATCCACTGTCTCGAATCGGGCCGTGAAAAAACCGATACCCGGCGTTCTGAGCCCGCACGAATAGCAAGTGATGCGGACGCCCGACCCAGCGCGTCCTCTGCCATCACCGGGTAGTAGTCAGGCCCGGCCTTCGCTGGACCTGACTCACGATTACTTGTCCTCGCAAGTTGGAGACGCTCGCCTGCGAAGGTATGTAAAGGCCGACCTCAGGACCAGCTCCGGAGACTGCGGACTGAACCCCAGCTCGCGCCTGGCCTTGGCGATCTGGTACTCCTGGCGCACGCCGTGGAAAAGACGCACCTGGCTGCGCAACAGCCGGGCCGGCCTCCCGGTCAGCCTCGCCATGCCTTCCTGGGCCCAGGCAAGCGCCATCAGCAGCCACCGCGGTGCCCGCGGCGGCTGGCTATAGCCGCTGGACACGGCATTGATCGCCTTGACGATCTCGGCGAAGGACGAGGAATGCTCGTTTGCAAGGATGTAGCGCTGCCCTGCCCGGCCCTTTTCCGCCGCGAGAATCATGCCCTGGGCGACATCCCGCACATCGACGAAATTGAAATGAAAATCCGGGTCCAGCGGCACCTGCCGCCGCCTGACGGACTCCAGAAACCCCATGGTGTCGGTCAGTCGAGTGGCATTGGGTCCCACCATCGCCGCCGGCAACACCGACACCATCCAGAGATCCAGCGCCCGGGCAACCTCCCAGGCGACCTGCTCGGCCAGAATCTTCGAACGGTAATACGGATTATCGGCCTCCTGGTTCCAGGACGTCTCGTCCAGCGCGCTGCCATCGTGGCCTATGGCAGCAACCGAACTGACGTAGACCACCTTCCCGACCCCCGCTTTCGCGGCGGCATTCAACACACTACGGGTCCCCTCCACATTGGCCTGGACGATCTCGGTCTCTGGATCGCGGGACCAGTGCCTGAACACCGCCGCAACCTGGAACAGCACATCGACACCAGTCATTGCCTCGATCAGGGCCGGCTCGTCCCTCAGCTCGGCGTAGACCAGCTCACAGTCGAGCCCGGCGAACGGCGCGACATTGCTCACGTCGCGCACACCCGCGCGTACCCGATACCCCTGGTCGAGCAGTGCCCGCACCAGGGTATTGCCCAGATGCCCGTTTGCGCCTGTTACCAGACAGAGCTTGCTCATGCGACGTCCCTCGCGATCGGTTCCTTTCATCCGTCGCCAGCATGGCGTCTGCCCCTTAGGGGAGAGTCAAGCGCTGTCCACCACAGAGCCAAAGCCCCTGGTCCTCATCGACCCTCACCACCAACCCGCACAAGGACTGCCCCACACACGGCCCGGCAAGGCAGGCCCCACTGCCAGGATCGAACAACGCCCCATGGGCAAAGCACACGATATGCCGCCCATCCCCCGACATGAACCGATCCTTGCGGTACTGCATGGACACGGGCACATGGGGGCAGCGATTCAGCCACACCCTCACCTGCCCCTGCCATTTGAGGGCCAGTACCGTATCCCGCCCCTCCCCCCACGGATCGAAGCCCCGGGCCTGCCCTTCCGCAAGCAAGCCCTGATGACAGAGAAAAGCCTCGTCGCGCACTTCAGATCGGCTCGGCCGTACGCGCCAGCATGGCCTTGGTCAGGCCGATGCGATCGAAGCTGGCATCCCTCGCCATCTCCCGCTCTCCCGCCAGGATCGAGTTCTCGGCAATGTACTTGCAGCGATCGAAACGCCGCATCATGAAGCCCTGCAGGCGCGCCCGCAGGTCACCTTCGCCGAACAGCTCCTCGGCCAGGACCAGGGCGTCCTCGATGGCCATCCCGGCGCCCTGCCCCAGATGCGGCGTGGTGGCATGGGCGGCATCGCCGATCAGCACCACCCGGCCCTTGAACCACGGGTCATCGACGAACAGCACCTCCATCGGCTTGTAGACCACCTGGCTGTCGTCGGTGATCTGCTCGCGCAACTCGCCCACCAGCCCGCCGATGCCCTCCAGCCGCGCGCGCATGGTGGCGGCCAGCTGGTGCGGCTCGTACCAGGGATTCCCGGGCTCGTGGGAGGTGGAGAACATGTACATCAGGTTGTCCGCCAGCGGCACCAGCCCGGCGTTGCCGGCAGCGCCGGTGTAGCTGGCCAGGTGGTCGATGGACGGATGACGCGGGAAGTTGTAGCGCCACACTGCCTGGCCAGTGAAGCGCGGGGCGTAGGCATCGCCGTAGAGCATGCCGCGGACTTTCGAGTAGACGCCGTCGGCACCGATCATCAGGTCGTAGCGGCCACTGCTGCCATCGGTGAAGCTGATATTCAGGTCGAGGTCGAACTCGCGGTACGACTCCACCGTCACCCCCAGGCGAACCCGGGTGCCCAGCTCGATGGCGGTGTCGCTCAGCACCTGGTGCAGGGCCAGCCGGGAAATGCCGACGTTGGCCGGGTACTGCGGGCCCGCCAGGCGCTGGCCGGGAATCCGCGCCAGGGCGTGGCCCTGCAGGTCGTAGATGCCGACGTCCTCGAACGGATAGGCAGCATCGAGGTAGCGGTCGAGCACGCCGAGGCGGGACATTTCCCGCACCACGTTGCTCTGCTGGATGATGCCGACGCCGTACACCGTCCATTCGGACTTGATTTCCACCAGGTCGACCTCGACGCCTTTGCGGCGCAGCGCAATCGCCGCGCAAAGCCCGCCGATGCCACCGCCCACGATCAGTACCTTGTTGATATCGCCCATGCGTGAATCCCTTGTTCTTGTTGTCTGGACCGGCCACAGACGGCCGTCGCCGAAGCACAGGCTAGGAACACGCGGGCAATTTGACTAATCGTGACTGGGGATGCAGGGTATCGCGAAAATAAATACAACAAGAGAAGCCTGCCATGCGTTTCAAGCACCTGGACCTGAACCTCCTGGTGGCGCTGGATGTGTTGCTCGAAGAGCAGAACATCACCCGTGCCGCCGAGCGCCTGCACATGACCCAGTCGGCCACCAGCGGCGTGCTGGGACGCCTGCGCGCCTACTTCGAGGACGACCTGCTGGTCCAGGTCGGGCGCAAGATGATGCTCACGCCCCTGGCCCGCGACCTGGAGATCCCGGTGCGCGAGGTGCTGCTGAAGATCCAGACCTCGATCACCGCCAAGCCGGTGCATGACATCGCCGAAAGCAAGCGGCACTTTCGCGTCATGGCCTCCGACTACCTGATCAGCGTGCTGTTCGCCGAAGTGATCCGCGAGATCAACCAGCAGGCGCCCCACGTCACCTTCGAACTGCTCAGCCCCAGCGAAACCGCCCGGGAAATGCTGGTGCGTGGCGAGATCGACCTGATGATCGCCCCCGAGCACTACATCCTCAAGGAACACCCTTCGCAGTTGCTGTTCGAGGAACAGCACGTCTGCGTGGTGTGCCAGGACAACCAGGCGGTGGGCGAGCGGCTGACCCTGGAGCAGTACCTGGAACTGGGCCATGTCTCGGTGGCCTTCGGGCGCAACCGCACCCCGGGGATCGAGGAGTGGTTCATGTCCGAATACGGCTGCAAGCGCCGCCTGGAAGTGATCACCCACGACTTCAATACCCTGCCGCAACTGGTGATCGGCACCGAGCGCGTGGCCACCGTGCACAGCCGCCTGGCGCGCCTCTATGCGCGCAACCTGCCGCTGCGCATCGTGCCGCCACCGGTCACCCTGCCGGCCATGCTCGAATACATGAGCTGGCACCGCAGCCTCGACCGCGACCCGATGCTGACCTGGCTGCGGGAGAAACTGGTGGAGATGGCCAACCGTCCGGCCGGTGCACAGGCCGCCTAGGCGCCCCGGCGAAAACCCTCCAGCGCCCGCCCCAGGCTGGCGCTGAGGCCCTGCAGGCTGCCGCAGGCCGCTTCGAGCCGGGCGCAATCCTCGGCGTTCTGCTCCACTACGCGCTCCACCCCGCCCGCCGCGCCGTCGACGCGAGCGCTCAGTTCATGTTGCGTGCGCGCGGCCTCGGCGATATCCCGGGCAGCGTTCTCGACCTCGACGATACTGGCGGTGATCGCCGTCAGCACCTCGCTGGCGCGGGCGGTCAGTTCCACGCCCACGGCGGTGAGGCGCTGGCTGTCATCCAGGCTGCCGGCGGCCTCGCGGGTGACGTCGCCAAGCCGCTGGATCATCCCGTCGATCTCCCCGGTGGAAACCCGGGTGCGGCTGGCCAGGCCGCGGACTTCATCGGCGACCACCGCGAAGCCGCGCCCGTGGCTTCCCGCCCGCGCGGCTTCGATGGCGGCGTTGAGGGCGAGCAGGTTGGTCTGCTCGGCCACCGCGCTGATCACATCCAGCACCCCGCTGATGGCCTCGCTCTCCTCCCGCAGCACCTGCATGGCGCAGGTACCGGCGGTCATCTCCCGGGACAGCGCCTGCAGGCTCTGGCTGGCCTCGCGCACCAGGCGATCGCCTTCGTGGATCAGGGCACTGGCCTGGCCGAGGCTGGCCTGGCTGCCATCGACCCGCTGGTTCACCTGCACCGTGGAGTCGGTCATGCGCTGCATCGCCTGGACCACCTCGCGGGTCTGCCGACGCTGCGACTGCACGCCCTGCCCCGTGCGCTCGACCATGGCCGCCAGGGTCCCGGCCGCCGCATCGAGCTGGTCGGCATCGGCACCCAGGCGCCCGACCAACTCGCGCAGCACCTGCAGCAAGGTGCCGATGGCATCGTTCAACTGACCCAGTTCGTCGCCCCGTGACGATTGCGCCGGACTCCCCTGCAGGTCGCCCCGGGCGGCTCGCTGGGCAAGCCCGAGCATCTGGCGCAAGGGCACGACCACGGAACGGCGGATCAGCAGGCAGGCACTGACGCTGGACAGCAGCGCCAGCACCAGCATCGCGGCCAGTTGCAGGTCCAGGCGCTGGCGCTGCGCGTCCCAGGCCCGCGCAGCCTGGGCGCGCTCATCGGCCAGGGCCTCCAGGGTGCGTTGTGCGGAACGGTTCATCCCGGCCTGCTGGAGCACCGCCTGCTCGCCACTGGCGGTGTAGCGCAGGAAGGCCTGGCGGTATTCCTCCAGGGCCGCCGTGGCCTCGTCCAGAGCGTGGCGCCGCTCGCCCTCCAGGCGCGCGGCGAGGTTGCCCAGGGCGCTGGCCAGTTCGCTGATGCGGTTGACCCAGTCGTCACGGTAGCGCTGTTGCGGATCGAGGGTGAAATACAGCTCGCTGTCACGCAGGTTGGCCAGGCGCTCGCGTAGCAGCGCCGCGTCCTCCAGCAGTTGCATGGCCGCCGGGGCCGGTGCTCGCTGCTGGTCGAGGCTGGCATTGATGTCATCGAGCTGATCGATGAACACCCCGGCGAAACGCTGCCCAGCCTCCTCGGCCAGCGCCTGCATGCGCAAGCGCGCCGCCTGGGCCTCGCGCCGCGCCGCGGCATAGGCCTGGAAGCCCCGCAGATACTCGGCGCTGCGTTCCCCCAGCAGGCGCTCGAAGGCGGCATCGGCATGGGCCGCGCCGGCATCCTGCTGCAAGCGCTGCAAGGCGTTCTCCACCTGCACCGCGGCGGCCGGCGCAGCGTCTACGGCGAAGGCCTGCTCCGCCTGGCGGGCCTCGCCCAGTTGCTGCTGCAAGCGCTCCAGGGCAGCGAGCCGGGCACTGCTGGCCTGATTGACCTGCAGCGCATACCAGGCGGCCAGCGCCATGCCCAGGGTGCAGGCCAGGACCAGGCCGAAGCCGAGGGTCAACTTGCCGCCCACGCCGAGCCGGCCCAGGGCGGCACGCAGCGAGGGGGACGGAAGGGTTTCGAAGACGGTGGTGACGGACAAGGCATCCTCCTTGGGAACCGGCGCGGCATGCGCGACCGCGTACCCTAGCCCTGCCCTCCCCGCGCCAACCAATCGTGTCTGGCGATGCGACCTATCGACGCCGGCCATGCCCGCCCGCCAACCATCGTGGCGAACGATAGCTGGCATCCGAACAAGCGATTTGTCCACTTGCCGACCCCATGCGAGCTTGCCAGCACCTGTAAAACAACAAGGAAAACCCTATGTTCCGCTACTTCCCGACCAACTACGTTTGGAACCTGTCGGTGAACCTGGCCATTGAAATGGGCGCGCGCATCGGCGAAATCGTCGAGATGTGCGAGCCGCTGCAGGACGCCGCCCGGCAACCCGACGCCGAAGGCACCCAGGCCTTCCGCCAGACCTGGTCGACCATGGCCGACAAGCTCTGCGACATGGCCCGCGAGGACGAAGCCCTGGGCCGGATGCTCTCCGCCGGGGAAAAATACAACCGTGCCGCCACCTACTACCTGACCTGCGAACGCCTCCAGGCCCACGGTGCCCCCGGCCGCATGGCCCTGTACCAGCGCTTCCTGGAGACCTTCGCCCGTGGCGTGGCGCTGTCCGGCGAAAACTGCGAGCGAGTCGAGATCCCCTATGAAGGCAAGGTGATCTCCGGCCTCTACGTGCGCGCCGAGGGTGTCAGCGGCCCCGCGCCGATCCTGGTCCAGCTCAACGGCCTGGACTCCACCAAGGAAATGAAATACCGCGTCGGCCTGCCCGCGTGGCTGGCCAAGCGCGGCATCGCCTCGCTGCTGATCGACCAGCCGGGCACCGGCGAAGCGCTGCGCCTGCACGACCTCAAGGCGCGCTACGACGCCGAGCACTGGGCCAGCCGCGTGGTGGACTGGCTGGAAGACCGCCAGGACATCGACGTCAAGCGCATCGGCTGCGAAGGCGTGTCCCTGGGCGGCTACTACTGCCCCCGCGCCGTGGCCTTCGAACCGCGCTTTGCCTGTGGCGTGGTGTGGGGCGCCAACCATGACTGGCGCGACGTGCAGAAACGCCGGCTGGAGCGCGAAGGCAGCTTCCCGGTGCCGCACTACTGGGAACACGTGCGCTGGGTCTGGGGCGGCAAGGACATCGAGGAATTCATGGCCATCGCCGAGAACGTCCACCTCGACGGCGTGGTGGAGAAGATCCGCGTGCCCTTCCTGGTGACCCATGGCGAGCAGGACTCGCAGATCCCGCTGAAGTGGGCCCACCGCACCTACGAGCAACTGGTCAACAGCCCGAAACGCGAACTGAAGATCTTCACCTCCCGCGAAGGCGGCGTGCAGCACTCCAGCTTCGACAACTCCATCAATGCCGGCCAGTTCATCGCCGACTGGGTCGCCGAAACCCTCGGCGGCCGGACCGCCTGAAGTGCAGGAAGACAAGACCATGAACATCATCGGACCCGACTATCTGGTATTCGGCGTCGACAACGTCGCCGACTGCGTGCAGTACATGATCGACTACGGCCTCAAGCCGTGTGACATCGACGACAACGGCGGCTACCTCGAAGCGCTGGACGGCACCGGCGTACTCATCCGCCCGCGCCACGACCCGCGCCTGCCGGCGCCCATGGGCACCGCCACGACCCTGCGCGAGACGGTCTATGGCGTTGCCGACGAAGCCACCCTGCAAGCCATCGAGGCCGAGCTGGGCAAGGATCGCGACGTGGTGCGCGGCGAGGATGGCGTGCTGCGCTGCGTCGATGACATGGGCTTCGCCCTCGGTTTTCGCATCACCCAACGCCGGACGCTCGACCTGCCGGGCGAAGCCAGCCATGCCCCGGGCGCGGCGGCGGCACGGCCGGTCAATGCCCTGGGTGCCAGCAACGAGATCGCCGCGCTGCCCCGCAGCCTGTCCCACGTGGTGTATTTCGTCCCGGATGCCGACCGTGCCGAAGCCTTCTACACGCGCCTGGGCTTCGTCTGCACCGACCGCTTCATCGACACCGGGCCGTTCCTGCGCCCGGCCGGCACCCAGGATCACCACACCCTGTTCCTGATCCAGACCCCGCCGTTCATGAAAGGGATCGAGCACTTCACCTTCCACCTGGGTGGGCCGACCGAGGTGCTGCTGGCGGGCAGCCGGTTCGTGGAGAAGGGTTATGAATCGTTCTGGGGGCCGGGACGGCACCAGCTGGGGTCGAACTGGTTCTGGTACTTCAACAGTCCCATGGGCTGCCATGTGGAGTACGACGCCGACATGGACCTGCACGATGAAGAATGGACTGCCCGGGTCGCGGCGCCGGGGGCGGACAATTCGCAGTACTTCCTGTTCCAGTACCGGGAGAAGTGGTTCCCGGCGGGGCCGCCGCCGAAGCATTGAGGGGTTGCCGGGAACACGGAAGGGGCGTCGGATGACGCCCCCTTTTTTTGGAGTTGCAAGCTTCAAGCTGCAAGCAGTAAGAAAGAGCCAGTGCGCGGCGCCGCAGCTTTTTCTTGCAGCTTGTAGCTTGTAGCTTGCAGCTCCTTCGGGTGGGCTTTTTTTGCTTTCATGGCCTCGAATCTGTTGGCATTTCTCCAGCCCGTCCGTCCCTACCTGATATTTCTGCCAGTTGCGCACCCCGCCCCGTCGGCTCTTCAATCTGCTCAGCCCCTCCGGCTCGCACAGGATTGGAGAATCCCATGACCACCCCTACGGACGTCCTCAACCTCGACCCGATCTACATTCCCGGCCTGATTACCCCAGTGCAGACCGACGGTGCCGTCGGCGGGGTCAACCACAACATGATCCACGCCAACGACGCCGGCCTGCTGGTCATCGTCCAGACCTACCTGAACATGCAGCAAGGCGACTGGATCGAGGTGTTCTGGGGTGATGACAGCACTCCCGTCGCCGCCGACCTGGTCCTGCCCGAGCAGGTCGGCGAGGACTTTGCCCTGTTCATCCGCGCCAATCGCATTCCCGAGGGCATCCACGATCTGTACGCCAGGGTCACCCGCTCCGGCGGTGGCAATGGCGGTGAGTCACCGCCCCTGGCCATCCTCGTGCGCACCGAGTTTCCCGGCGGCACCGATCCCGAGCCCGACCTGCCTGGCCACCAGAACCTCGCTGCTCCCAAGCCAGAGACCGACTTCATCGACGAGGACGCGGCCAAGAATGGCGTCAAGGTGACCATCGCCGGCTACCCCAATATGCGGGTTTTCGATGTCATCACCCTCAGCTGGGGCGGTGAGCTGCTGCGGCATGAAGTCACCCAGGGCGAGGTGGACGCCGGCACCCTGGACATCCTGGTCGACGAAGCCACTATCTTCGAAGCAGGCGCCAGCGACCAGCTGGTGCTGGTCTACCGAGTCATCGACGAGGTGCACAACGCCTCCAGCGACTGGTCCATCCGCACCTACGTCACAGTGGAAGTCGGCACCAATCTGTTCGACGCGCCAATGGTCGAGAACCCCGACATGGACGCCGATCCCTACGACGTCATCGACCTGGAAAAGCTGGGCGACGACGACCTGCAGGTCAATGTCATGGCCGCCCCCGGCGGCAAGCTGGAACAAGGTGACCTGATCACCCTGAGCTGGGTCGGGACCACCGCCCAGGGCCAGCCCGTAGCCTTCCAGCCGCCACCGCAAAGCGTGCCGCGGGTACCGGTGGTGCTGATGTTCTTCATCCCCAATGCCGACGTTCGGCAACTGGCCCACGGTCGCGGAGTCGCCTCCTATACCGTCACCCGCGACGATGCCCCGGCGGGTATCTCCAAGCGCGGCCACGTGTCCTTTATCGGTGTCGAGCAACGCCTGCCCCGGCCGTCTGTAACCGAAGCGGTCGGCGGCGTGCTCGACCCAACCTTGGCCAGCGCCACCGCCGTGGTTCCCGGCGAGGCCCTGGAAGCGGGCGACACGGTGAAGCTCACCTGGATCGGCGCCCGCGCCAACGGCACGCCGCTGATGCGCGAGTTCGTCGCGGGCGTCAGCGGCGGCAACGCCGGCAAGCCGATGAGCTTCAGCATCCCCGGCGCCGAGCTGATAGCCCCGCTGGACGGTGGCACGCTCAGAGTCTACTACCGCCTGATCAAGATCTCCGGGGTGGAGCTGGAGTCCGAACGCGAGGAACTGAGGGTCGGCGAAGCCCAGGCCGACCTGCCTGCCCCCTTCACCCGTCCGCCAGCCGAGGACGGCGTGCTCGATCCCGAGCAGTTGCCGGCGCAACTGGAGATCGTCGTCGCCCCTTGGCCCGGCATGGGCGAAGGGCAGACGGTGTACCTGGTGTGGAGTGCCAGCAGTGGCCCGCACTTCGACGACTTCATGCCGATCAGCGCGCCGCAGGTGGGACACGAAGTGGTGTTCCGCCTGGACCGCAGTCACGTGGAGGCAAACCTCGGCGCCGAGGTCGAGCTGTTCTACCGGGTGGAAGCGCCGGGCGAACCGACGCGGATTTCCGCAGTGGCGACCCTGCGCATCGGCAGCCAGGAGGATATCGAAAGCGGGCCGCTGCGCGTCATGGGTGCAAGGCACCGCCACAACCACGCGCGCGGGATGAACGGGCCGGCCATCCTCAGCGCCCTGCACGACGAGAGTCTTTTGCCGCTGCGCGCGGGCTGGCGCTACGAGGACAGCGAGGAGTGGACGGTGGCGACCGAGTGGTTCGACGACAAGCCCTGGCTCAAGCTCTATGTCCGCAGCCGCAGCCAGACCTGGGAGTGTTCGCCCGTGAACATCGTCGGCAATGGCATCCACGTCAACGGGATCGACGGATCCGCCTTCGTCGCCATGCGTGATGAAGTCATGGACGGTACCGACGTGGTCGTCGATATGGTCGCCTGGGGCGCCCCGGACGCTGGCGGCGAGCTAGGGCCCGAGCAGATCGCCCTCAAGAACGTGGCCGAGATCGCCGCGAACAGCTACGCGTTTGCCGCACGCCTGCGCAACGGCGATGTAGCGTGCTGGGGGCGGCCGGAATACGGCGGTAGTCCCGATCTGATCCAGGGTAACTTCGTCGAGGTCCGGGGAGGCTCAGCGGACTTCGTCGGACGCCAAAGCAGCGGTGATCTGTTCGCCTGGGGCCATAGTAACGAGTCCTTCCCTATACCGGAGCATGTACTGCAACACAAGGACTACAAGGCCCTCTTCAATACCATGTACGCATTCGCCGGGCTGCGCGAGAGCGGCCATGTGATGGCATGGGGGAATCCGACCTACGGTGGAAAAATGCGCCAGGGGCAGGAGCTGTTCGACGATATCGTCGACGTCCTGGGCAGCTTCGGTGCCTTCGTCGCACTCCGCGACCTCGGCGACGGCAAGAGCGTGATCGGGTGGGGAGACACGCACGGTGGCGTGCTGCCCGAGAACATCGCCGCACTCACCAATGTCAAGCGGATCGCTGCGACAACCGGGCATTCGTTCTGCATCCTCCTGGAAAGCGGAGAGCTGAAAGCCTGGCCTGCCAACGTGCCTGGTGGAACTATCCCGGACGACATCGCGCGGCTGGACAACGTCGTGGAAGTCACTGCCTCCGCCATGGCCTTTTGTGCGCGGCTGCGCTCAGGGAAAGTCGTCGCCTGGGGCGATGCGGGCGCAGGCGGAACACTTCCGGCTGACATCGCGGACAAAACGAACATCACCCAGGTGACCGGCAATTTCGATGCGTTCGCGGCGTTGTGCAGTGACGGTACGGTGGTGGCCTGGGGGGATCGCAACACAGGTGGAGATATCTCCACGGTAGCCGACCAGCTCAAGGACGTGCGGGCGATCTATGCCAACGCTTACGCATTCGCCGCGCTGACTGCGGATGGCCGCGTGGTGACCTGGGGTGCGCAAGGTAGCGGTGGCTCCAGTGATCACGTG
Source organism: Paucimonas sp. (assembly GCA_031253995.1). GTDB lineage: Bacteria > Pseudomonadota > Gammaproteobacteria > Pseudomonadales > Pseudomonadaceae > Aquipseudomonas. The sequence goes on from JAIRVG010000049.1 coordinate 48,904, forward strand.
CAACCCGAGCTCACTGGCCGTGTCACGGCCAGGCGCCTGCTGTCTGACACGGATGTCGCAGCGGTGGGAACGGCTGACTAGGTCGCAAGTGCACCGCGATCAGTGAGGGAGCGGATTCATCCGCTCTCTCACTTTTTCATACCCTTGAATCCGTTGGCATTTCCCCCCTACCTGATATTTCTGCCAGTTGCGCACCCCACCCCATCGGTTCTTCAATCTGCTCAGCCCCTCCGGCTCGCACAGGATTGGAGAATCCCATGACCACCCCTACGGACGTCCTCAACCTCGACCCGATCTACATTCCCGGCCTGATCACCCCGGTACAGACCGACGGTGCCGTCGGCGGGGTCAACCGCAATATGATCCACTCCCACGAAAGCGGCCTGCTGATCCAGGTCCAGGCCTACCTGAACATGGAGGAAGGCGACTGGATCGAGGTGTTCTGGGGCGACGATGGCACCCCCGTCGCCTCCGACCGGGTCATGTTCGAGCATGTGGGCGAGGATTTCGCCATGCTCGTCCCCGCCAACCGCGTGCCCGAAGGCGTGCATCCACTCTTCTGCCGGGTGACCCGCGCCGGTGGCGGCAACGGCGGTGAGTCCACGCCTATCGCCATTCTTGTGCGTACCCTGTTCCCCGGCGGCACCGACCCCGAGCCTGACGCCCCCGGCCACCAGAACCTCGCTGCTCCTGAGCCAGAGACCGACTCCATCGACGAGGACGCGGCGAAGAACGGCGTCAAGGTCACCATCGCCGGCTACCCCAACATGCGTGAATTCGACCGGATCACCCTGAGCTGGGGCGGCGAGCTGCTGCGGCATGAAGTCACCCAGGCCGAGGTGGACGCCAGCACGCTGGACATCCTGGTCGACGAAGCCACCATCTTCGCAGCAGGCGCCAGCGACCAGCTGGTGCTGGTCTACAAAGTGATCGACGAGGTGCACAACGCCTCCAGCGACTGGTCCATCCGCACCTACGTCAAGGTGGAGATCGGCACCGACCTGTTCGACGCACCAATGGTCGAGAACCCCGACATCGACGCCGATCCCTACGACGTCATCGACCTGGAAAAACTGGGCGACGACGACCTGCTGGTCAACGTCATGGCCGCCCCCGGCGGCAAGCTGGAGCAAGGAGACCTGGTCACCCTGAGCTGGGTCGGAACCACCGCCCAGGGTCAGCCCATAGCCTTCCAGCCGCCACCGCAGAGCGTGCCGCGGGTACCGGTGATGCTGATCTTTATCATCCCCAATGCCGATGTGCGCCAACTGGCTCACGGTCGCGGCGTCGCCTCCTACACGGTCACCCGCGACGATGCCCCGGCGGGTATCTCCAAGCGCGGCCATGTGACCTTCGTCGGCGTCGAGCAGGGCCTGCCGAAACCGACGGTGAGCGATGCCGTGGATGGCGTGCTCGACCCTGCGCTGGACGGCACCACGGTGGTGGTCCCCGGCGATGCCCTGGAGGCCGGTGACTACGTCAAGCTGGTCTGGCTCGGTACCCGCGCCAACGGCAGCCCGCTGTTGCACGAGGATGAACGGCCGGTCAGCGGCAGCGGTGCCGGCAAGCCGATGAACTTCAGCATCCCCGCTACGGCAATCGCGCCGCTCGATGGCGGCACCCTCAGAGTCCACTACATCCTGGAAAAACGCTCGGGCCTGGTGCTGGAGTCCGAACGGGAACGGTTGAGCGTCGGCGAGAGCCGCGAGCAATTGCCGCCGCCCTTCACCGACCCTGCCGCAGAGGATGGGGTTCTCGACCCCGAGGACCTTCCGGAACAGCTGCGGATCATCGTCCCGCCGTGGCCCGGTATGCACGTCGGACAGACGCTGTACCTGTTCTGGCGCGCCAGCAGCGGGCCGCAATTCGACGACTTCATGCCCATCAGCGCGCCGATGCTCGGCGAGGAGGTGGTGTTCCATCTCGACCGTGAGCAGGTCGAGGCGAACCTGGGCGCGACCATCGAGATCTCGTACCGGGTGCAAGCCTCCGGAGAGCCGGAGCAGGTGTCCGAAATCGCGACCTTCGTCATCGACACCCAGGAAGACATGGACGAAGGACCGCTGCGCATCATGGGCGCGCGTCGCCGCCACAACCACTGGCAGGGGCTGACCGCGCCGGCCATCCTCAGCGCCGTGCACGACGAGACTCTCTTGCCGATGCGCGCGGGCTGGCGCTACGAGGACAGCGAGCGCTGGACGGTGGCAACCGAGTGGTTCGACGACAAGCCCTGGCTCAAGCTCTATGTGCGCAGCCACAGCCAGACCTGGGAATGTTCGCCCATCAACATCATCGGCAATGGCGCCTACACCCAGACTTACGCAGGCGCCTTCGTCGCCATGCGCGATGAAGTCATGGACGGTACCGACGTGATCGTCGATATGGTCGCCTGGGGCGACCCGGACTTCGGCGGCAGGCTGGTCCCCGAGCAGATCGCCATCGAGAACGTGGCCGCGATTGCCGCGAACGGCTACGCGTTTGCCGCACGCCTGCGCAACGGCGATATAGCGTGCTGGGGGCTGCCGGAAAACGGCGGTAGTCCGGCGTTGATCCGGGGTGACTTCGTCGAGGTCCGGGGAGGCTGGTCGGACTTCGTCGGGCGCCAAAGCAACGGCGATCTGCTCGCCTGGGGCACTAGCCACTCCCCCATACCGGAGCATGTACTGCAACACAAGGACTACAAGGCCCTCTTCAATACCACGTACGCATTCGCCGGGCTGCGCGAGAGCGGCCATGTGAAGGCATGGGGGCATCGGCTCTTCGGTGGAGAAATGCGCCAGGGGCAGGAGCGGTTCGACGATATCATCGACGTCATGGGCAACTACGGTGCCTTCCTCGCACTGCGCGACTTCGGCGACGGCAAGAGCGTGATCGGGTGGGGAGACCCAACGCGCGGTGGCGAGGTGCCCGCGCACATCGCCGCCCTCACCAATGTCAAGCGGCTCGCGGCGACAACCGGGGCTTCGTTCTGCATCCTCCTGGAAAGCGGAGAGCTGAAAGCCTGGCCTCCTGGGCCCTATGGTGGAACTATCCCGGACGACATCGCACGGCTGGACAACGTCGTGGAAGTCACTTCCACCAACCAGGCCTATTGTGCGCGACTGCGCTCGGGAAAAATTGTCGCCTGGGGCACGGCGGTCGCAGGCGGAAAACTCCCGGCTGACATCGAGGGCAAAACGAACATCGTCCAGGTGATAGGCAATCTCAGTTCGTTCGCGGCCTTGTGCAGCGACGGTACGGTGGGGGCCTGGGGGGATGCCAAGACAGGTGGAGATATCTCCGAGGTAGCCGACCAGCTCACGGACGTGCGGGCGATCTATGCCAACGCTTACTCCTACGCCGCGCTGACCGCGGATCGCCGCGTGGTGACCTGGGGGGCGAAAACTGCCGGTGGCTCCAGCGATCACGTGCAACCCGAGCTCACTGGCCATGTCACGGCCAGGCGCCTGCTGTCTGACACGGATGCCGCAGCGGTGGGAATGGCGGACTAGACCGCAAGTGCACCGCGGTCGGCTCTCATGGAACAACACATGACTCATTGATTTAGCAGGGACTGTGGGAGCGGGTTTACCCGCGATGGCGGTAGTGAACTCACCATCGCAATCGCGGGTGAACCCGCTCCCACAAGGTCCCCATGTTCCCTGCGCGACAACGCAGCCCCGCAGGGCTGGGTGAACGCCCACGAGAACCTATGGCTGCCCGACCACCCCAACCTCCCGCGCATACCCCTGCCACGCCTGCTTCATCCGCGCGAACCGCTCCGGCTCGCGCGCCGACAGGTCCTCCATCTCCCCCCGATCCCGCGCAACATCGAACAACTGCCAGCGCACCGGCTGCGGCGGCGTACCGGGCATGACCCACGGCCGCAGGCCCAGCAGCTTCATATCGCCGTCCCGGTAATACAGGCTGCCGAACAACTCCCCGGCCAGCGGCCGCGGCGGCATGGCTTCACCACGCAACATCGGCAACATCGAACGCCCGGTAATCGGGTGCTTCACCTGCCCGTCATAACGATCCCCCGGATCCGGCAACCCGGCCAGCGCCAGGAAGGTCGGCGCCAGGTCATCGACCCGCGCCACACCCCGCTCCACACCCTGCCGCCCCAGGGCCTTGGGCATGTGCACGATGGCCGGCACGCTGATCCCGCCCTCCGCCGTACTGCCCTTGAACAGACGCAACGGCGCTGCGCTGACTTCCGCCCAGCGCAGCCCGTAGTCGATCTGCGAGCCGCGACGCCCGAGATTCTCCAGGCGGTTGTCGGTATCCGGCCCCGCCGGATAGAACTGCTCGTGCCGCTCCCCCGCCGCGCCGTTGTCGGACATGAACACGATCAGCGTGTTGTCGTACTGCCCGGTGCTTTTCAGGTACTCCAGCAAACGCCCGATGCTGTAGTCGAGGTTGTCGACCATCGCCGCGTAGATCTCCATCTTGCGCGCCTCGACCTGGCGCTGCGCCGGGCTCAGTTGCGCCCAGCCCGGCAGGTCCGCAGCCACCGGCAGGGTCTGTGCCGCAACGAACTCCGCCGGCAGCAGGCCCTTGTCGCGCAGGCGCTCGATCCGCGCCTGGCGGACCCTGTCGTAGCCCTGGTCGTAGCGCCCGCGATACTTGTCCAGCCAGGCTTCCGGCGCCTGCAACGGCCAGTGCGGTGCGGTGAAGGCGGCGTAGGCGAAGAACGGCTTGCCGCTGTCCTGGCCATGGCGCAGGTAGCCGATCAGCTTGTCGGTGTAGAAGTCGCTGGAATAGAAGTCATCCGGCAAGTCCACCGGCTGGCCATTTTCCCGGTAGGTGATCTGCTCGATTTTGGCCTTGGCCACCGCCGGCGGCTTGAAGTGCACGCCACCGCCTTCGAGCAGGGTGAACGACTGCTCGAAGCCCCGCCGGTCCGGCCCCTGCTCCGGCGCCAGGCCCAGGTGCCACTTGCCCACCATGCTGGTGCGATAGCCACCGTCGCGCAGCAGCATGGCGATGGAGTGGGCCTGCTGGTTGAGGTAGCCCTCGTAGCCCGGCTTGCCGCGCTGGAACGGCTGGATGCCCTCGGCCATGGTGCCGAGGCCGGCGAGGTGGTTGTCGGTACCGGACATCAGCATCGAGCGGGTCGGCGAACAGGTGGGCGCCGCGTACATGTTGGTGAGTTGCAGGCCGTTGGCGGCCAGCTGGTCGAGATTGGGAGTAGCGATCTCGCCGCCGAAGGCGCCGAGGTCGGAGTACCCCAGGTCATCGGCGACGATCAGCAGGATATTGGGCCGCTCGGCGGCGCTGACGACGGCCGGTGCCAGGCAGGCCAACGCGGCAAAGAGAAGGGAAAGACGCACGCGAACCTCACTTTTTATTCTTCGAAGATGGCCACGGCACGGACGAAGCCGGCGGAGGCATGCTTGATCTTGTACGGGAAGCACGACACCAGGAAACCACTGGCGGGCAGGCTGTCGAGATTGGCCAGTTTTTCCATCTGCCCGTAGCCGATATCACGACCGGCCTTGTGCCCCTCCCAGATGATCGAGGCATCGCCGCTCTCGGCGAAACGCTGGCGGGTGAAGCTGAACGGCGCATCCCAGCTCCAGGCATCGGTGCCCACCACGCGCACGCCGCGGTCCAGCAGGTAGAGCGTGGCTTCTCGGCCCATGCCGACCCCGGCGTCCAGGTAGCCGGGCTGGCCGAACAGGCTGCCGGCACGAGTGTTGACCAGGACGATATCCAGCGGCTGCAGGTCGTGGCCGATACGCGCAAGCTCCGCCTCCACCTCGGCAGCGCGCACCACATGGCCGTCGGGTAGATGACGAAAGTCCAGCTTCACTCCGGGCTGCAGGCACCATTCCAGGGGCAGTTCGTCGATGCCGAAGGCCGGCTTGCCGCCGTCGGTGGTCGATGCGTAGTGCCAGGGCGCATCCATGTGGGTGCCGCTGTGGGTGGTGATGCTCAGGCGCTCGGCGGCCCAGGACTCCTGGCCGGGCATCTGCTCAAGGGCAAGGCCGGGGAACATGGCGGCCATCTCCGGCCAGCCCTGCTGGTGGTCCATGTAGTCGATCTTCGGCAGCAGCGGCGTCGGATCGGTGTACGGGTTGTTGTCCAGGGTCACCGACAGGTCCACCAGGCGGCGTTTGCGGGTCAGGCTCATCACGATTCCTCTTGGGCAAGCATGTGGGTTGTGCGGGAGGTGCGCGGACGGAGATCGAGGTTCAGCGCCCGGCGCACCAGGGTCCGCGCCGTGCCGTCGTGACGGAAGCCACGTTCGCGGGCGATAGGGGTGCGCAGCGGCGGGAAACGACCGAACAGGGCTTCCAGGCCGGCATCCGGCTGGTAGGCGACGAGGGCCCGGCGCTCATCGCCGAACACCTCGGCCAGGGCATCCACCACTTCGGCGATGGACAGGTGCAGGACCGGCAGTTGCCAGACCCGCGACGGGTCGTCGGCGCCGAGGTCGAGGCCGGCGCCCAGCAGCAGGTTGTCGACGCAGCAGGCCGCCGACATCCACCACGCGGTGGCGGCCGGCGACACCGGGCACAGGTACGCCTCGCCGGCGGCGAAGCGCTGCAACAGCTCGCTCATGAAGGCCGAGCGCAGGCCGCTGCCATCGCCGGGCCGGGCGACGATGCCGGGCAGGCGCAGGGCTCGACCGTCGAGCTCGCCACGGCGGGTCAGGTCGCTCAGTTGCTGCTCGATCATCAGCTTGTGCGCGGCGTAGGACAGCGCCGGGCGCGGGCGTTGCTGCTCGTCCATCCGCGCCGGCAGCTCGCCGCCGTACACCGCGACGCTGCTGGCATACACCAGCACCGGCGGCTGGCGGGCATTGCGCAGCAGTTCCAGCAAATGCAGGCTGGCCAGCAGGTTCACCTCGCGGCCCAGGGCGTAGTTGTCCTCGGCCGCCCCGCCGGCGATGCTGACCAGGTGGAAGACCACGTCGATGCCATCGGCCAGGCCGCGGCGCAGCAGCGCCGGGTCGGTGATGCTGCCGCTCAGGTAGCGCAGGCGCGGATCCTGGGGAAAGCCGTCGAGACGCTGGTCGAGCAGCAACAGGGTGTCGATGCGCCGCCCCCGCAGCTCACCGGCCGCCAGCAGGCGCTGTACCAGCAGGCGGCCGAGAAACCCGGCGGCCCCGGTCACCATCACGCGCATGGCACACCTGCCCGGACCACCTGCTGGTCGATGGCGCCGAACAGCGGCGAGCCGTCAGCGCAGCGCGCCTCCATCCCCACCCGCTCGCCGAATTGCAGGAACGGCGTTGCCGGTGCGCCCTGCTCGATCATTTCCACGGCACGGCGTTCGGCGATGCAGGCCGAGCCGACGCTGCGATCGGCGTTGGACACGGTGCCGGAGCCGATCACGCTGCCGGCGCTCAGGCGCCGGGTCAGCGCCGCATGGGCGATCAGTTGATGGAAGCCGAAGTGCATGGCGCCGCCATGGGGATGACCGAACCACTGGCCATTGCGCGTCACGTTCAGCGGCAGGTGCACGCGGCCGTCGCGCCAGTCCTGGCCCAGCTCGTCCGGGGTCACCGCCACCGGGGCGAAGGCGGTCGACGACTTGGCCTGGATAAAGCCGAAGCCGGTCTTCATTTCTCGCGGGGCCAGGGCGCGCAGGCTGACATCGTTGACCTGCAGCACCAGGCGCACATGCTTCAGCGCCTCGGTGGCGCTGCAGCCCAGGGGCACCTCGTCCACCACCACGGCGAACTCGCCTTCGAAGTCGATGCCATGGGCTTCGCTGGGCAGGGCGATGGCCTGGCGCGGGCCGAGAAAATCGTCGCCCGCGCCCTGGTACATCAAGGGCGTGTCCTCGACGCCCTCGATGGGGTCGAGGTGGAAGGCCCGTTGCATCAGTTCGCCGTGGCTGAGGAAGCACGAGCCATCCAGCCATTGCCAGGCCCGCGGCAACGGCGCCATGACCTGCCCCGGATCGAAGGCGAAGGCACCCTCGACGCTGCCGTGGCCCAGCGCCGCGTAGCGCGCCTGCAGCAGCGGCTCGACATGCGCCCAGTCGTCCAGGGCCGCCTGCAACGTCGGGGCGATGTCGTTCGCCGCCACGGCCCGCACCAGGTCGCGGGACACCAGGAGCAGCCGGCCATCGCGGCTGCCATCCGCCAGGGTCGCCAGCTTCATGGGCGCACCTCCAGGCCGTCGGCGTAGCAGCCGTCGACAAGGATGAAGACCATCCGCGCCATCGCCTCGGTGCGGTTGCTCCAGGCGTGGTTGGTGCCGCGCTGGACCACGATGTCGCCGCGCTTGAGGTGCACGTCCTCGTCATCGAGTACCAGCCACACCTCGCCTTCGGTGACGATGCCGTAGTCGAGGGTTTCGGTGCGGTGCATCAGCTTGTGCTTCGAGGCGCCGTTGCCGGTGCCGGCATGGGACTCGCCGATCTCGGCGAACACCGCGGCCGCGGCGGCATCGCTGACCTGGTTCTGCACGCTGTCCGGCGGGATGTCCACCACGCGGATCAGGCTGCCCAAGGGGGCCGGGCTGAGTTGCAGCGGCTTGCGCGTCGGGTCTTCGCCGTTGTCCAGCGGCGCCGGGCTGGCGTCGCTGCGCCAGATCTCGTGGAAGACCGTGCCGGGTACCGCCTTGAGTTCGATGCTGCTGGGCACCGCGCCAACCAGCGCGGCCAGGGCCGTGCCGGCGGCGCTATGGCCGGTGACGACACGTTTGAAAGGAGGAAGTGCTTGCATGGTGACTCCGGGGAATGCGGATCAGGACAGGGTCGGCGCGGACGCCGCCAGTGGACGGAACAGCCGGGGCAACGCCAGGCAGGCCAGGGCCAGCAGCAGCTGCGCAACGGCGACCAGGGCCAGGGCATGGGGCAGCGCGGCGGGGGCGCCGCCGGTGAGGCCGAGCACCACCAGCGGACTGATGAACTCGCCCGCGAACAGCGCCGCGGTGAAACCACCGGTGGCGCGACCGCGCTGGGCGAAGCTGGCCTGGGCCATCACCCAGGTGATCAGGGTCGGCAGCATCAGGCCGATGCCGAGGCCATTAAGGGCGACGGCGAAAGTCAGCAACAGCGGACTGTCGGCACGGGCCATCAGCAGGCCGCCGAGACCGGCCATGGCGAAGGCCAGCAACAACAGATGCGGGCGTGCACGGCGGGCCAGCAGGCGGAAACCCAGGGCACCGAGCAGCACGCCGAGCTGGTTGGCGCCCATGACCATGCCGATCTGTTGCGGCGAATCGATATGCAGCAGGCCGAGCAGGAAGCCCGCCTGCACCGGGACGATGAACAAGCTGACGCCCGCCAGCAGGGTCAGCAGGTACAGCGGCAGCAGCGCGCCCCAGGGGAAGGCCGCAGGCGCGCTGTCGGTCGCCGTCACCTGGGCCGGACGCTCCCACAACAACCAGGCCATCAGCGGCAGCATCAGCAGGCCGACGCCATACAGGCTGTAGGGCGTGCGCCAGTCGTCCTGGCCCAGGGCTCCACCCAGCGCGATGAACACCGCCGCCGACAGCGAAGTGCAGACCATCTGCAAGGCGAACAGACGCTCGCGCCGGGCGCCCTGGTAGTAGTCGCCGATCAGGGTGGTGCAGCAGGTCATGATTCCCGCCTCTGCCAGGCCGAGCCCGGCGCGGCTGGCGACGATGGCCGGCAAGGACTCCAGCCACAGCGGCAGCAGTCCGAACAGGCTGTAGAGCAGCATCGAGCCCAGCAGCAGCGGCTTGCGCCCGAGCCGGTCGGCGATCAGCCCGGCGAACGGCGCCAGCAGCGCGATCACCAGCGCCGGGATGGTCAGGCTCACCGGCACCAGCACGGCCACCAACGGATCCTCGGCGAAGTGCGCCTGCATGCGCGGCAGCACCGGCGCCAGCAGCACCGCGCCAAGCACTGGCAGGCAGCTGCCGAGCAACAGCAGCAGGGACTGGGGCAGCCCTGCCTGGGGTTGGTCACGCATGGGACACCTCGGTTTCTTCGATGGTCGCGGGGGTGCGGGAAGCGGCCGGCCGCACCGGCAGCAGGAAGCGCGCCAGGGCCGGCAGCAGCACCAGCGCGCCGACCATGTTCCAGACGAACATGAAGGCCAGCAGCACGCCCATGTCGGCCTGGAACTTGATCGGAGAGAACATCCAGGTGCCGACGCCGATGGCCAGGGTCACGCCGGTGAGCATCACCACCTTGCCGGTGGAGACCAGGGCGCGGTAATAGGCCTCGGACAGGCTGGCGCCCTGGCGCAGGTGGCCGAGCAGGATGCTCATCACGTACAGCGCGTAGTCGACGCCGATGCCGACGCCCAGGGCGATCACCGGCAGGGTGGCGACCTTGACGCCGATGCCGAGCCAGACCATCAGCGCCTCGCAAAGAATCGAGGTGAGCACCAGCGGGATCACCGCGCACAGGGTGGCGCGCCAGGAGCGGAAGGTCAGCAGGCACAGCAGCAGCACCGCGCCGTAGACCCAGAACAGCATCTCGCGGTTGGCCTCGCGCACGACGATATTGGTGGCCGCCTCGATACCGGCGTTGCCGGCGGCGAGGAGGAATTTCACCTCAGCGGTGTCATTGGCCGCCGCGAAGGCCTGCACGTGGTCTACCAGCCGGGTCAGGGTCTCGGCCTTGTGGTCGGTGAGGTAGACGTACAGCGTCAGCAGGCTGCAGGACTCGTTGTACAGGCCGCGGGGCGCGCTGGCGGTGATCATGTTGAGCATCGCCTGGTTGTTCTGCAGCTCGTACCACTTGGCGTTGCCCTCGGACAGGCCGACGGTCATGCGCCGGTTGAGCAGGGCCAGGGAGTTGGTCGAATCCACCCCCGGCAGACTGCGCAGCTGCCAGTCCAGCTCGTCCACCTTGCGCAGCACGTCGTAGCGGGCGCAGGCGCCGGCCGGGGTCTGCACCATGATCGCGAACAGGTCGCTGCTGGCACCGTAGGCGCGGGTCATGAAGGCATCGTCGCGGTTGTAGCGCGAATCGGCGCGCAGCTCCGGGGCACCGGCATCCAGGTCGCCGATGGCCAGGTGCAGGCTGACCGCAAAGCCCACCACCGCCATCGCCAGGCTCACCACGATGCAGCCCGCCGCCCAGCGCTTGCGGGTGAACAGGTCGAGGAAGCGCCAGAACGGATGACGGGCGCCGCCGGCCTCCTCGGCCCGCTCGCTGCGCAGGCTCAGTTGCGCGGCGCGGGGGCTGACGCCGACATAGGACAGCAGCACCGGCAGCAGGATCAGGTTGGTGAAGATCAGCACCGCCACGCCGATGCTGGCGATCAGCGCCAGGTCCTGGATCACCTGGATCTGGATGATCATCAGCACGGCGAAGCCCACCGCGTCGCAGAGCAAGGCGGTGAGGCCGGCGAGGAACAGCCGGCGGAAGGTGAAACGCGCAGCAACCACCCGGTGCATGCCGCGGCCGATGTCCTGCATGATGCCGTTCATCTTCTGCGCGCCGTGGCTCATGCCGATGGCGAACACCAGGAACGGCACCAGCACCGAGTAGGGATCGAGCTGGAAGCCCAGCAGCGGCAGCAACCCCAGTTGCCAGACCACCGCCACCAGCGAGCACAGCACCACCAGCACGGTGCTGCGCACGCAGCGGGTGTAGGCGTACAGCACCGCAGTGGTGATGAGGATCGCGGCGGCGAAGAACAGCAGGATCTGCTGCAGGCCGTCGATCAGGTCACCGACCTTCTTGGCGAAGCCGGTGATGTGGATGTCGATGCCGTCGCCCTGGTACTCGCCCCGCAGCTGTTCGAGCTGGCCGGCCAGCACTGCGTAGTCCAGTGGCTTGCCGTCCGGGGTACGGGCCAGCAGCGGCACCTGGATGATGCTGGAACGCTGGTCGAAGGCCACCAGCTGACCGATCTCGTTGGACAGCTGCACGTTGCGCCGCAGCTCGGCGAGGGACGCCGGGCTGCCGTCGTAGTCGTCGGGGATCACCGGGCCGCCGTCCAGGCCTTCCTCGGTCACCGAGACCCAGCGCGTGGCCGGAGTCCACAGCGACTTCATGTAGGCGCGATCCACCCCCGGCAGCAGGTAGATGCGCTCGCTCAGGGCCTGCAGGGTGCGCAGGTAGCCGGCGTCGTAGATATCGCCCTTGGGATTGGCCACGGCGATGCGCAGGGCGTTGCCCAGGCCGGACAGTTCCTGCTGCCGCTCCAGGTAGTTGGCGATATAGGGATGCCCGGTGGGGATCATCTTCTCGAAGCTGGCGTTGAGCTCCAGGCGGGCCGACTGCCAGCCCAGCAGCGCCGTGACCAGCAGGCACAGCAACAGCACCCAGTGCCGGTGGTTGAACAGGGCCCGCTCCACCAGCGAACCGGAGCGCGGGTCGAACGCCTCCGGGCCGACGGGGTCGGGATGGCGGCTAGCGCAATTCATGACAATCACTCCGAAGCGGAAACAGCGGGCTGGGCAAGGCGCGACAGCCCGGTAAAGCCGGCGAACACCAGGCTGCCGTCGGCGGCCTGGATGGCGGCCGAGACCGGTTTGCGCAGGGGCTCGAAGGCGGGGCTGAGGCCATCCCGGGCACTGGCGAACAGGCCGCCGGCCTGGTTGGCCAGGAGCACGCGGCCGTCGGCCAGGACGATGGCGTCGCTGTAGGAGACCGGGGCCAGGGTCGGCAAGGCCTCGGCCTCGGACGCACCGGCAGGCAGGACGAAGGCATTGCCCTTGAGCCCGCCGATCAGCAGCGCGCCGTCGGCGCGGGGCGCCAGGGTGAACAGGCTGCCGCCGTAGGGGCTGGGCAGTTGCCGGAAGTCCTCGCCATCGGCGGAACGGGCCAGGTAGCCCTGCTCCCCGGCCAGCACCCAGGCATCACCCTGGCGGGCGATGGCGTAGAGATGCAGGCCGTCGGGGTTGTCGATGCGGCCCATCAGCGAATGCCAGTGGGCACCGCCGTCGGTGCTGCGCAGGGCCAGGCCATAGGCGCCGACCACCAGCACGTTGTCGGCATCGCTGGCGGCGATGGCGAGGAACGGCTTGTCCGCCGGTTCCGCGGCGATGCGCTCCGCGGTCTCCAGGCGGGCCTGGGCCAGCTCCTCGTCCAGCGCCGCCGGCAAGGCACGCCGGGCTTCCTCCAGTTCCAGGCGCGCCGCCTCGCGGCCATCCAGCTGCACCTGCCAGCTCTGGCCGCCATCGCGGCTCGCCAGCACCACCCCGGCATGGCCCACGGCCCAACCGCTGCGGGCATCGACGAACTGCACCGCGGTCAGCCCGACGGACACCGGCACCGGCACCTGGCGCCAGTGCTGGCCATTGTCGTCGGACAGCAGGATCAGGCCCCGCTCGCCCACCGCCACCAGCCGCTCGCCGGCCCGGGCCAGGGCGGTGTACACCGCCTTCTGCGGGTTCGGCACCTGGGCCGCCGGGCTGTCCAGCACATCCCCCACCGCCCCGCGGTGCAGCGACGCCTGGGCCAGGCACGACCCCGACAAGGCACAGGCCAGCAGCAGGCCGCTCAACTGAAGCACTCTGTTCATATTCACCTCGAATCCAGTCCTGGCAGGAGGACGCCGGGCGGCGCCCTCCCCTCGCTCGCCGCAGCCTCAGCGCACGCCGCGCCCGGCCATGGCCGCCGGGGAAAACTCCGAGGCCTTGTAGCGATCGACGAGGGCGTACTGCTGGTCCTTGCCGGTGTAGAGGTTCTGGATGAACCAGGCGCCGGAGACCAGGTCGTAGAAGCCCGAGGACAGCTGCGCCACGGCGGGCAGGTCGGGCATCACCGCAGGCAGCGACCACAGGGTCTTGGCCAGCTGGCCGTTGGCATCCCAGCGGTCGCCGAGCATGGCTTGCCAGGTGTCCTCGTCGAGGTAGTAGCGCCCCTTCGGCAACTGGTGGCGCTTGCCGGGGGCCAGGTCGGCCTCGACCACCCACACCCGGTGCAGCTCCCAGCGCACGTAGTCGGGGTTCATGTGGTGCTTGGCGAACAGGTCTTCGGGCTTGGCGGCGGTCTGGATCCTGTTGGTGTTGTAGGGGATGTACATCTCCTGCTTGCCCACCAGCTTCCAGTCGAAGCGGTCCATGCGGCCCTGGAACACGCTCAGTTCGTCGAACGACATGACCCCGGCGGTGGCCGGCGTCGGCGTGTCGCAGCAGGCGTTGGGCAGCTTGCGCACGCGGCGCTGGCCGGTCAGGTAGACGTGGGCCTGGGACTTGTCGCCATTGAGGTTGGTGCGCCCCATGATCTGCTCGCCGGCACGCAACGCGGGGCCGACGTTGGTCAGGCGGAACAGCCAGTAGTCGCCGTCGAAGCCGGCGGCATTGCCGTCCTGGTAGTAGTAGGGCATTTCCTGGATGGCCTTGCCGTCAGTGGTCATCACCTGGGCGCCGTCGGCGGTCATCAGGTAATGGCGGAAGTCCATGGCCAGGGAGGTGCCGCGCCAGTTCAGCAGGTGGTTCCACATGGCCTCGGCGCCGTTCTTCGGCAGCGGGAACGGGATGCCGCCGTAGGCGTTCTCCGGTACAGGGCCGGCGCTGCTGTCCACCAGCCTGGCGTCACGGGCATTCTTGAGGGTGTTGTCGTAGACCCACTGCGGCGCCGCAGCGCTGCGCCGGGTCGGGTAGACGTCGATACGGTAGGTGTCGGGGTAGCGCTTGAACATGGCCTTGGTGCCATCGCTCAGCTTGCCGGCGTACTGCTCCAGGTTCTTGGCGGTGATGCTGTACAGCGGCTTGTCGGCGGCGAAGGGATCGCTGCGCTTGCCACCCTGCTTGAACGCCGGGTCGACCTTGGTGTAGCCGCCGTCCCAGGCGGGGATGCTGCCGTCGGCATTGCCGGCGCGCTCGGCGCCCAGCGGCGTGAGCTGCTTGCCGAGGTCATCGGGGCTGGCCGCCTGGGCTGGCTGCAGGCTCAGGGCCGCGGCGCCGAGCAGAGCGACACAGAAGGTCTTGAGAGAAAAAGGCAAGGTCATGGAAGTCCCCTCAGAATGTTGTTTTGACCGAGAAGGCCAGGTAGTCCCGGTCTTTCAGTGCTTGTTTGAAGGTGAACTGCGACAGCGCGTTGAGGTTGGTGTCCTCGGGGCCGTAGTAGTGGGTGTAGGTCAGGCCGAAGGTGACCCGGTCCATGTAGGTGGCGCTGACGCCGACGTTGATGTCGCCGCCGCGATCCGGGCCGAAGCTGCTGATCACCGCCGACTTGCCCATGGGGAAGTAGCTGATGCCCAGCGGCACGCTGAGGTCGATGCCGGGGAAGACCTGGCGGTAGGTCGGGGTGTAGACCAGCTTCAGGCCGACGCCATCGTCGGTGGCGCCCGGGTCCAGCGCGGCGCGGTTCTTCGTCACGCTGAGCAGGCGGTTCCAGGCCACCTCGCCCACCAGGCTGGCCTCGTTGGCGATGAACGACGGGCCGAGGGAGGCGATCATGTTGAGGTTGAGGTGCGCGGTGCGGCCCACGGCATAGAGCGGGTGGTCGTCGTTGTCGGCGAGCAGGCCCGGGGTGACGGTCTGGCCGTTGGATACCAGCGGCATGTTCCAGCGCATCGACGCTTCGCCGGCGAAGCTGAACTGATCGACGCTGGTGGCGAAGCTGGCCCCCAGGGCGCGGATGTTTTCCGGGTAGACCCAGTAGTAGTCGCCGATCTGCCCGGTGGCGAAGTTCGGCCCGGTGGCGTTGGGCCGCAGGTACAGCTTGGGTGACTTGTCGTGGTACTGGATCGCGTAGAGACCGTACTCGACGGTGTCGGCGGCGTAGCGCAACTGCAGGCCGCCCTGCCCCGAGCTTTTCGCGTCCTTGTCCTTGCCGTGGAAGAACGCCGCCGGGCTGTCCGGGTTGCCGCCAAGGAACGCCGGGAACGGCGCACCGGTGATCAGCCGCTCGGTGCCGGTGCCGATGGTGTCGCTGGCCGAGAAATAGCTGCCTGCGCCTGGCAGGCGGGTTTCTTCCCATTCGAACTGGTAGTAGGCGCCCAGGGACAGGGCGTCGGTCAGTTGCCAGGTGCCGGACAGCTGGCTGACCGGGCGGGTGATTTCCTTGAACTGGGTGTTGGGGACCGACACGGCCTTGACCACGTCCACCGGGGCCATGCCGCCGGCGATGCCGTTGGCGCCGAAGAACAGGCTTTCGCCCCAGATCAGGCCATGGCGACCGAGACGCACGGACAAGGCGCGGTCGGCCAGTTCGCCGTTCCAGTAGACGAAGGCATCCAGCAGCTCGGCGTCGCCGCCGTGCAGGTGGCGGGTGTCGTCGCTGAATTCGTCGTAGGCCACCGAACGGACGTTGGCCCGCGCCGGGTCGTCGTTGTCGTTGTCCTTCTGGTACTCGGTGTCGAACCAGCCGGCGCCGCTGACCCGGGCGCCGAAATCGCGAAAGCCGATGTCGAGTTCGGAGAGGATGTCCAGGCGGTTGGAAATCAGGCCCTTCTCGAAGGCCCGGTCGCCGTCGTCCTGGTTCAGGGCCACCTGGCCCGTGGTGAGCTTGCTGCTCGGGTTCTGGGTACGCCAGGCGGCGCTGTACTTGAGCGTGTTGTCCCAGCGCAGGCTGAGATCGGGATTGCCGGTCTGGATCTCGAAGGCCTGGGCGGCCGGAAGGCCAAGCACCAGTGCGGCAGCGAGCGTCGGGGTGAAAGGCGCACGCCGCGAGGCGGCGATCGAGCGAATAGCCATCAACGAACCCTCTTTTATTGTTTTTGTTGGCACTTTTCTCTTCGTCCCCGTGCTCGCCCAAGGCAGGCGTCACGATCGCAACGGGGAGCCAGCCGGCGGGATAGACCGGGCGACGGGCACAGGTTGACGGCAGCGCCGGACGCTGACTAATCGCTTGTCGGGATGCGACCTATCGAGCGGCGCGATACCTCGGCAAAGCCCGCGGCGGGCGGTTCATCGCCCGCCGGCCAGGGGGAAACATCGCCGCGCGGGATGCCAGGCATCGGCAAACGCGATACCTGGGCGGCGTGCCATGGGGACGGGCGTTTGCCCGGTTTTGCGGGGCTTGGTGGCAGGAGGCGGGATTGACGCTGGGCGACCGGCTCGGGAAGGTATCGCGAAAACAACTACAAGAACCGTGAGCCATCGCCATGCGCTTTCAACACCTGGACCTCAATCTGCTGGTCGCCCTGGATGTATTGCTGGAAGAACAGAACATCACCCGCACGGCCGAGCGCCTGCACATGACCCAGTCGGCCACCAGCGGCGTGCTGGGCCGCCTGCGTACCTTCTTCGAGGACGAGCTGCTGGTGCAGGTGGGCCGGCGCATGCAACCCACGCCCTATGCCCTGGAACTGGCCGCGCCGGTGCGCGAGGTGCTGCTGACCATCCGCTCGTCGATCACCGCCAAGCCGGTGTTCGACCCGGCCAGCAGCAAGCGGCATTTTCGCGTGGTGACCTCGGACTACCTGATCAGCGTGCTGTTCGCCCAGGTCATCCAGGCGATCCAGCCGCAGGCGCCGCACCTCACCTTCGAGATCATCAGCCCCGGCGACAACAGTGCCGAGCTGCTGATGCGCGGCGAGGCGGACATGATGATCGTGCCCGAGCGCTACGTGATCGCCGAGCACCCGGCGCAGCTGTTGTTCGAGGAGGATCATGTCTGCGTGGTGTGGCGCGACAACCCGCTGGTGGGTGAGACCCTGACCCTGGAGCAGTACCTGGAGATGGGGCATATCTCGGTGGGGTTCGGGCGCAACCGGCACCTCAGCATCGAGGACTGGATCATGAACCAGTACGGGGTGAAGCGGCGGCTGGAGGTGATCAGCAACGACTTCAACACCCTGCCGCAGTTGCTGGTGGGGACGACGCGACTGGCGACCATGCACCGCAGGCTCGCCGAGTTGTATGCGCGCTACCTGCCGTTGCGCATCCTGCCGACGCCGATGGAGATCCCGGTGATGCGCGAGTTCATGTTGTGGCACCGGAGCATGGAGGGTGATCCGATGCATCGGTGGGTGCGGGAACGGATTCTGGGGTGTACCGAGGGCTGACATGAATTCCACTTCCTGGAGAAACACATGATTCATGGATTAGCCAGGGACCTTGTGGGAGTTCACTCAGCCCGCCGGGCTGCGCTGTCGCGCATAGAACTAGTCCGCAAGTGCGCCGCGTTCGGCGTGGGAGCGGATTCATCCGCGATCGGCGGCGCAGCCGTCGTAAAAC
>JAIRVG010000052.1 GCA_031253995.1 Paucimonas sp.
TATCGCTATACCCGTTACTCGCAGGGTTGGGATTCGCTGTTCACCGGCCTGAGCACCGGCTATGGCACCTGGTTCCAGGGTGAGGTGGCGGCCAACTATTCCGGGCCGTTCAACAGCAACACCGGGATTCACCATGTGGGCCTGAAGGCCACGCCGCTGGAGAACCTGACGGTGGGCGCGCTGTACTTCGACTTCCACACCCTGGGCGACCGCCACACCTTGAACCTGGATGCGCGGGAGCTCGATTTCTACGTGGAGTGGGCGGTGAACGATCACCTGATCATCAGCCCGGTGATCGGGCTGTATCAGCCGAAGAAGGACGAGAGCAATGGCGGGAACCAGGTTGGGGGGAACGGGACCAATGTGTACAGCCAGTTGACGGTGGCTGTGCCGTTTTGATCGCGTGATACGGCGCGGAACCGCGTTTGGGCTTGCAGGTGCTCGTCTTGAGAGCGCTGCAAGCCTCAAGGCGGGCACCCGGCAGCATTACCCCGATCCCCTTGTCAGGCCCCCGAAGCGCCCTCATTGCCAATACCCATGTTGGCCGCGATACGCCGCGCCGTCTCCACCACACGCTCGGTCACCGCCTCCTGGCGCAACAACTGGAAATTGGCGCTGGTGCCCACGGCCGCCAGGCTGCCGAGGATTTCCTCGCTGCCACTGGCGATGATCGGCGCGGCGATACCGGTCAATCCCAGGTTCAGTTCGTCATGGGTCACGCAGTAGCCGTCCTTGCGGATCTTGCGCGTGGCCTTGGCGAAACTGTCCCAGTCATGGGGGCTGTCCGGGTCGCCGGCCATGTGTTCCTCGAACAGGCGCTGCAGGCGCCGGCCCTTCTGGTAGGCGATCAGCACCTTGGACTGCGCGCCACGGAAGAACGGCAGCGGCTGCCCGCGGCCAAAGGCGAACCTGTAGGTCTCGGTGGGTTCGGCGATGTAGGTGTTGATGATGCGCCCGTCGTAGAAAACGCTGGCGAATACCGCAAGACCAGTCTCCTGCGACAGCTCGTGCATCAGCTCGCGACCGGCGACGAGGATCGGGTCGTACTGCCGCATCATCCAGTCCATCTCGATGATCCGTGGACCCAGGCCATAGCTGCCGGCATCGACGCGGACCAGCAGCCCGGCGTCGCACAGATCCTTGACGTAGCGGTACACGGTCGCCCGGGACAGGCCCATGCGCTCGGCAATGGACTCAGGGTCGATCTTCAGGGTCTGCGGGCTGAACAGGTCCAGCACGCTCAGCATCTTGCTCAGGCTACTCATCTTGCTCCTGGAATTGCGCGGGGAAGGGCGCGGCGGGCGCGGCTGCCCGACGTTCGGGCGACGGGGTGAAGGATAGGTGATTCGGACTGAGAAAAACAGGCTTTCAGGTCGGTTTTTTAGCGCTGTAAAAATACATAAATCTCAAAATATGAGTATTTCGCTTAAAAAATTATTGTCTTGCTCATTTGCTTGTGCAATAAATCTCTCCATCTGCAACGGCCGAACCTTGAGGGGCTGAAAATGAATGGTGCGCAACTACTGGTGAAGGCGGCTGCGGCGAGCGGCATCGAATACTGCTTCGCCAATCCGGGAACCACTGAAATCCCACTGGTGGCGGCGCTGGCCAGCGAGCCATCGCTCAAGCCGGTGCTGTCGCTGTTCGAAGGGGTCTGCACCGGTGCCGCTGATGGCTACGGGCGCATCGCTGGTCGCCCGGCGATGACGCTGACCCACCTGGGGCCAGGCTTCGCCAACGGCATCGCCAACCTGCACAACGCCCGCCGGGCCAACACCCCGATCGTCAACGTGATCGGCGATCACGCTGCCTGGCACGTCGACTACGACCCGCCCCTGGCCAGCGACATCACTGCCCTGGCAGGCGCGGTGTCCGGGTGGGTGCGCACCTCGAAGAGCCCCGACGGGCTTGCCAACGACCTGCGCAGTGCGATCCGTGCCGCCTGGCAGCCGGCCGGGCAGGTCGCCAGCCTGATCCTGCCGATGGACCTGCAGGCCCGCGAAGTGACGGTGGCTGCCGACTTCGCGCCGTTGGCCGCACCGGTCCGGCGCTTTGCCGGCGACCGCGTGGAGCAGGTCGCCGCCGCCCTGCGCCAGGGCCTCAAGCTGGTGTTCATCGTCGGTGACGAGGGCCTGGGCGAAGCCGGCCTGCTGGCCGCTGGGCGCCTGGCCGGACTGCCAGGGGTCAAGCTGTTCGCCGAGACCTTCCCGCGCCTGAGCCATCGCGGTGGCGGTCTGCCGGACCTGGATCGCTTGCCGTACTTCCCGGAAGTGGCGATCGGCATTCTCGAACAGTACGACGCGGTGGTCTGCGCCGGTGTGCCCGAGCCGATCAGCTATTTCGGCTACGAAGGGATCCCGTCGCGCCTGGCCGAGCCGGAGCGCCTGCTGCACCTGGCCGAGGTCGGTGACGACGTCAGCGGCGCACTGGCCGCGCTCGCCGATGCCCTGCAGGCTCCGGCCTGCGAGCCGGCACCGGTGGGTATCGAGCTGCCGCCCGCCGCTGATGCGTTGTCGCCGCAGTCGGTGGGCCGCGTGCTGGCGGCGGCGCTGCCCCGCGACAGCATCGTCTCGGTCGAGGGGGGCACCTGTGGCTATCCGTTCTTCACCGCCTCGGCACGGGCCGAACGGCACCGGGTCTTGACCAACACCGGCGGGGCCATCGGCCAGGGCATCCCGGTCGGTTTCGGCGCGGCCCTGGCCGAGCGCGGCAACACGGTGTTCTGCCTGCAGTCGGACGGCAGCGCGCAGTACACCATCCAGACCCTGTGGAGCATCGCCCGCGAGCAGTTGCCGGTGGTGATCCTGATCGCCGCGAACCACCGGTACGCCATCTTGCAGAACGAACTGCGCCGCTTCGGCGTGACCGAGTTCGGTCCGCAGGCCTTGAGCCTGACCGAGCTGGACCGCCCGCGGGTGGACTGGAAAGCCCTGGCCCAGGGGTATGGCGTGCCGGCCTGCACGGTGCACAGCAACGGCGAACTGCATCACGCCCTGGCCGAAGCCAAGGCCTCGCACGCTCCCTTCCTGATCGAAATGGCCTTGTGAGGCGCCTGACATGAGCACATTGCAACTGCTGCCCGAAGTGCGGGCATTCCTCTCCCGGCCGGGTCAGCTGTTCATCGGCGGCAGCTGGCAGGCCGCCCGTGGCGGCGAGCATTTCGCGGTGGAGAACCCGGCGGACGAGAGCTTGCTGAACCAGGTCGCCGAGGCCCGCGAGGCGGATGTCGACGACGCCGTCGGCGCCGCCCGGCTGGCCTTCGAAGGTGCCTGGCGCAGCTGTTCGCCGGCCCGCCGAGGCCTGCTGATGTTGCGCCTGGCGGACTTGCTGGAGGCCCACGGCGAGGAACTGGCGCAACTGATCTCCCTGGAGAATGGCAAGCCCATCGCCAACGCCAGGGGCGAGGCGGCCAGCGCGGCCAACATCATTCGCTATTTCGCCGGTTGGCCGAGCAAGATCGAAGGCAGCACGCTGCCCGTGTCGCCGGCCAGCGGCAACCCCATGCTCAACTACACCCTGCGCGAGCCGGTGGGCGTCTGCGCGCTGATCGTGCCGTGGAACTTCCCGCTGACCATGTGCGTGTGGAAGCTTGGCCCGGTGCTCGCCACCGGCTGCACCGCGGTGCTCAAGCCCGCCGAGCAGACCCCGCTGGTGGCCATCCGCCTGGTGCAACTGATCGAGGCCGCCGGCTTCCCGCCGGGCGTGGTCAACCTGCTCACCGGCCAGGGCGCGCGCACCGGCTCGCCGCTGGCACGGCATGCCGGGGTGGACAAGATCGCCTTCACCGGCTCGACCCAGGTCGGCAGCCTGATCGCCCAGGCGGCCACCGGCAACATGAAGAAGGTCTCGCTGGAACTGGGCGGCAAGTCGCCGAACATCATCCTTCCCGACGCCGATATCGCCCGTGCGGCCAAGGGCGCCGCGGACGGCATCTTCTACAACCAGGGGCAGGTCTGCACCGCCGGATCGCGGCTGTACGTGCACGAGTCGGTGCTCGACGCGGTGCTTGATGAACTGTGCCGGCATGCCGCCGCCCATGTCATCGGTCCCGGCCTCGACCCGGCGACGACCCTCGGGCCGCTGGTCTCCAGGCGCCAGCTGGACACCGTCGAGGGCTACCTGCGCCGGGGCCAGGAAGAGGGCGCCGAACTGATCTGCGGCGGCCAGCGGCCGGCCCATCTGCAGCAAGGCCATTTCATCCAGCCGAGTGTGTTCCTCGATCGTCAGGAGCGCGCCTGCGTGGCTCGCGAGGAAATCTTCGGCCCGGTACTCACGGTGATGAGCTGGTCGGAGCCCGAGGAACTGGTGGCCCGCGCCAACGATTCACCCTACGGCCTGGCGGCCGGCCTGTGGACCAACGACCTGCGCGCGGCGCATCGCCTGGCGGCGCAACTCAAGGCCGGCTCGGTGTGGATCAACTGCTGGAACGTGGTCGATCCGGCCTCGCCCTTCGGTGGTTACAAGCAATCCGGCTGGGGCCGGGAAATGGGCAAGAACGTCATCGACGCCTACACGGAGACGAAAAGCGTCTTCGTCGACCTGGCCTGACCTGCTTCACGACACAACACGACACGAGGAATCAACATGGATCTGCAACTGCAAGGCCGCGTGGCCATCGTCACCGGCGGCGGCATGGGTATCGGCAAGGAAGTGGCACGCTTCCTTTCCCAGGAAGGCTGCAAGGTGGTGATCTGCGCGCGGCGCATGTCCTTCCTGGAAGAGGCTGCGAGCGAGATCGCAGCCGAGACCGGCAACGAAGTGCTGCCGCTGTTCTGCGACACCAATGACATGGCTGCGGTGAGCACCATGGTCGAGCAGGCCCGGGAGCGCTTCGGCCGGATCGACATCCTGGTCAACGGCGCGGCGGCGCCGTCCGGGGTGGTGCGCAACGATATCGAGCACGCCGGCGACGACGAACTGCTGGCCGACCTCAATACCAAGGTGATCGGCTACTTCCGCTGCGCCAAGGCGGTGACCCCGCACATGAAGGCCGGCGGCTTCGGGCGCATCATCAATATCGGCGGCCTCACCGGGCGCGGCAGCAAGGTGCTGTCCGGCATGCGCAACCTGGCCATCGCCCACATGACCAAGACCCTCTCCGACCAGTTGGGTCCGGATGGCATCACCGTCAACCTGATCCACCCGGGCGTGGTCGACACCC
Source organism: Paucimonas sp. (assembly GCA_031253995.1). Classification (GTDB taxonomy): domain Bacteria; phylum Pseudomonadota; class Gammaproteobacteria; order Pseudomonadales; family Pseudomonadaceae; genus Aquipseudomonas. Next base: position 5,162 of record JAIRVG010000052.1, read on the forward strand.
CGCACATCCAGGAACTCTACGAGCGCGAAGGGCTGAAGCAGGGCAAGACCCCGCAGCAGGTCGAGCAAGGCTACATCGACGCCACGCCGATCCGACGCACCCTGCAGCCCATGGAAATGGGCTGGCTGATCGGTTTCCTCGCCTCGCCCAAGGCCGGTGCCATCACGGGTGAGTCCATCGGTATCGATGGCGGCCTGACCCGCGGCATCTTCATTTAAGGAGTGCAGAGCATGAGCAATGGAACCCTGCTGGTCGCGACGGTGGGCCAGGCGGTCATCCGCAGCGCCGACGAAGGCCGCAGCTGGCACCGCCTGGGCGTCAACCAGGCGCTGGAATTCGACGCCATCACCCGTTCCCTGAGCTTCAGCCCGCAGGCGCCGGAGACACTCTACGTCGGCGCCGACATCGGCCTGTGCGTGAGCAGCGACACCGGCGGCACCTGGCAGCGCCTCGACTCGCCGTTCAACGGCCAGACCGTATGGAAGGTCGCGGTCGACCCGCTGGATGCCCGGCGGATCTTCGTCGGCACCGGCGCGCCGTCCCGCGCGGTGTTGTGGCGCACACTCGATGGCGGCGCCAGCTGGTACCGGGTGCCGGTGGAGATCCCCGAGTTCTGCGACGGGGTCAACCGCCCGCGCTTGCTGGCTTTCGCCTACGACCCGACGGATCGCGACCAGGTCTGGTTCGGCCTGGAGGAGGGTGGCCTGTTCCACAGCCGCGATGGCGGCGACAGCTTCGAGCGCATCGACGATCGCCTGCTGTGGGACTTCAACTCCGATATCCACAGCATCCTGGTGCTGCCTAACCAGGGCGCCAAGGTCATCGTGGTGGTCTGCGTCAACGCCATCTACCGCAGCGTCGACGAAGGCCTGACCTGGACCGGGATCGTCGCCAAGGAGGCCTTCGGCCTGTATTACGCGCGGGTCATGAGTGCGCCGCTGGGCAGCGAAAGTACGCTGTACATCAGTATTTCCGACGGCACCCCGGGGACCACCAGCAAGGTCCTGGTCTCGCGTGATGCGGCGCAGACCTGGGAAATCCTGCCGTTGCCGCAGCAGCCGAACTCCTGTGTCTGGGCGGTCGCCTTCAACCCGGCCAACCCGCGGCAGATCGTCGCCGGCACCAAGTACGGCCACCTGTTCACCTCGGAGAACGGCGGCGACAGCTGGCAGAAGCACTGGCGCGAATTCAGCGAGATCGCCGACGTGGCCTGGACCCCGGCGGTGGCGACGATCAAGGCCGGGCACCAGTCGGTCATCAAGTGAGCGGAGGTCGCCAGCATGAAAGTCGAGATCGTTCGTACCCACCTGTCGCTGTTCGTCACCGATCCAGAGCGCTCCGCCGCGTGGTACGCCGAGGTGCTGGGCATGCACGAAAGTGCCCGGGGCGAGAGCTGGATCATGATGGCCTTCGGCGCCAAGCACCATGACATCGCCCTGATCAAGGCGGCCCCGGGCGCCCATCAGGGCGGTCTGGGCCTGCAGCACTACGGGCTGGAGATCGCCGGCGACATGACCACGCTGCGCCAGCTCTACGGCATGTTGCTGGGCAAGGGCGTGGAGATCGTCAAGATCACCGATCACGAGATCGGCAACGGCCTGTATTTCAACGACCCGGACGGCAACCGCCTGGAATTCTTCCTGGAAACCGAACACGACGACGCGCGGGCCAAGGCCCGATTCAAGGCCGCCGGCGCCCCGAGCCGGCATTTCAACCTGGACCCACTGTGACAAGGAGCAATCAGATGAAACCGAGTAATTTCGCCGGCTACCACATCCGCAAGTGGCACAGCTTCGTCGAGGAAACCCTGGCCAACGAGTCCGGGCGCCTGGCCGATGGCGAGACGCTGTTCAAGTACGCCATCGCCGCGGTCATCCACAATCCCTACGCCGGGCAGTTCAGCGAAAACCTCGACACCCTGATCGAGCCTTCGCCGCTGCTGGGCGAGGAGTTCGGCCGGCGTATCCGCGAGCTGGCTGGCGACCGGGCCATCGTCAGCTATGGCAAGGCCTGCCTGGTGGGCAGCCAGGGCGAGTACGAGCATGGCAATGCCTTCCTGACCAACCCGGCGGCCGATCCGGTGCGGGTGGCATTGGGCGGCGGCAAGTCGTGGGTACCGTCCACCGGCAAGCGCGGTGGCCCGGGGGCGACCATCGACGTGCCGCTGGCGCACAAGGATGCGCTTTACGTGCGCTCGCACTACGACACCATTTCCCTGTCCTTCGGCGACGGTCCGGCACCGGACGAGGTGATCATCATCTGGTCGTTCGCCACCCGTGGTCGCCTGCATGCCCGCCTTGGCGGCCTGGCGGCGGCAGACATCAAGGGCGACAACGGCCTCGTCTGATCCTTCCACTCGCCATGAGGAGCGCGTCCATGTCCGCGGCATCCTGTTATTTCCACACCCGTTCCGGCCTGCGCCTGCATTACCTGCGCCATGGCCGGGGCGGCGCGGTACCGGTCGTGCTGCTGCACGGCCTGCGGGCCTACGCCCAGACCTGGGACAACCTGGTGGCGGCACTGGGCGAGGGCTTCGATTGCGTAGCCCTCGACCAGCGCGGCCGGGGTGAGAGCGACTGGGCCGAGAGCGACAGCTACCGCACCGAGGTCTACGTCCAGGACCTCGAGGACCTGGTGGCGCACCTGGGCTGGCCGCGCTTCGTGCTGATCGGTCATTCCCTGGGTGGCGCCAATGCCCTGGAGTACCAGCGCTGCAACCCGGTTCGGGTGACTGCGCTGGTCATCGAGGACATCGGCCCGGGCTCCTCCAGCAGTAGTGACGGGGCCGCGCGGATCCGGCGAGAAATGGCCGGGACGCCGCTGCTGTTTGCCGACTGGGCGGCGGCCCGGGATTTCTGGTGCGCCGCCCGCCCCGGGTTGTCCGCCGAAGCCCTGGACTCGCGCCTGCGTCATTCGATGAAGGCGGTGGAGCAGGGGATCGCCTGGCGGCATGATCAGCAAGGGATCGCCCAGGCCCGCCTGAGCATCCCGCCGACCGACCTGTGGCCGGCGGTGCGGGGCCTGGATTGCCCGACGCTGTTCGTGCGCGGTGGCCGCTCCGACTTTCTGCCGGCGGCGCGTCTGGACGAGATGCGCGAGGCCAATGCGCAGGTGCAGGCGGTGGTCGTCAACGACGCCAGCCACTATGTACATGATGATCAGAATGAAACGTTCAACCGTGAAGTCCTGGCGTTTCTCCACGCTCAGGGCATGGGCCAAAAACAATAGTCGGTGAGTGTCATGAAACGCGAAAGAACCCAGGTTGTGATCGTGGGCGGGGGCCCCAACGGGGTGACGGCCGCCCACTATATGGGACTGTATGGCATCCAGTGCGTGGTCCTGGAGCTGGCCGAGGGCATCCTGCCCTATCCGCGTGCCGTGGGCATGGACGACGAGGCCCTGCGCGTCCTGCAGGGCGTGGATATCGCCGAGCGTGCGGTGCGCGACATGATCTGCGACGTACCGCTGCGCTACTACAATGCGCGCGGTGTGTGTTTCGCCGAGGTCAAGCCGAGCGTCGCTCAGTATGGCTGGCCGATGCGCAACATCTTCATGCAGCAACTGCTGGAGGAAACCCTGCGTGAGGCCTTGCCGCGCCACCCCGGCGTGCAACTGCGCCAGGGCCATGAAATGCTCGCCCTGGCGCAGGACGAGGACGGTGTGACCTTGCAGGTGCGCGGCGCTGATGGAGAGCCCTACGAGCTGCGCGCCGACTACCTGATCGGCGCCGATGGCGGCCGCTCCAGCGTGCGCAAGCAACTGGGCATCGAGTTGCAAGGTCTGACCCACCCGCGCAAGTGGGTGGTGGTGGACACGCGCAACGACACCCTGGACGCCCCGTTCACCGCCCTGCATGCCGACCCGCAACGACCCTTCGTGTGCATCTACCTGCCGTACCAGCAACGACGCTGGGAGTTCATGCTGCTCGAAGGCGAGCGCGAGGAGGCGATGTGCGAGGAAGACAATATCCGTCGCCTGATCCGTGGTCATATCGGTGACGCGGTGGATGAGCTGGAGATCGTCCGTATCCGCGCCTACACCCATAACTCGCGGGTGGCCGAGCGCTTCGTCGAAGGCCGCGCGGCGCTGGTCGGGGATGCCGCGCACATCTCCCCGCCCTGGGCCGGCCAGGGCCTGAACTCCGGCCTGCGCGACGTTGCCAACCTGTGCTGGAAGATCGCCGCGATCGTGCAGGGCAGGGCGGCGCCGCGGATCCTTCATAGCTACGATCTGGAGCGCCGCGGACATGCCACCGACCTGATCGGCCTGGCCGACAACATGGGCGCCGTGCTCGGGCTGACCAACCCGTTGATGGCCGGGGTACGTGACTGGCTGTTCCAGGCCGTCAACAGTGTCGACGACCTGCGCTCGCACCTGCTGGAGTTCAAGTTCAAGCCCAAGGCCACCATTACCCGAGGCCTGGTGTTCCACGAGCGGGCCGAGCTACGCGAGGACGACCTGGTGGGGCAGCTGTTCATCCAGCCGCAGGTCGAGACCGCCGATGGCCAGCGCACTCGCCTGGACAATGTACTGGGCCATTCGTATGCGGTCCTCGGCTACCGGGTCAATCCGCTCGACGGCGTGTCGCAACAGAGCCGCGACTACTGGGCCAACTGGGGGGCGCGCTTCATCCAGGTCAACCGCTCGCGCAGCGGCCCGGCGCGCAACCAGCCGTTGCAGGCCGAAGGCGCGGTCAGCGTCGAGGACGTCGACAACCGCCTGGGCACCTGGTTCGCCAAGGTCCGTGACTGCATCGTGGTGATTCGCCCCGACCGCTTCATCGCCGCCATCACCACTCCAGAGCGTCTTGATTCGGTGCTGCGCAAGCTGCAGGAGCAGCTGTCATGAGCCTGGCCCGGCGTCTGCTCGGACGCTTGCGCGAGGCTGCGATCGAGGCCGCGCCGCTGGCGCCGGAGGAGGGTGAGCGACTTGATGTGGTGCAGGGCTACTGCCTGCTGTGCCAGGCCTTGCAGCAGCGCCGCAACGGCGGCGAGGCACTGGTCGGCTGGAAGGTGGCCTTTGCCTCGCGGGCGGCCTACGAGCGCTTCGGCCTTGGCGAGCCGGTGTACGGCGCCCTGACCGATGTGATGCAGGTGGCGGCGGCCAGCGAGGTCGAGTTGCAGCGCTTCATCCAGCCGAAACTTGAGATCGAGCTGGCCTTCATTCTCGACCGGGACTTGCCGGCCGGGCAGTACAGCGATGAACAACTGTTGGCGGCGGTCGGCCACATGGCCCCGGCCTTCGAGGTGGCGGACAGCCGCTGGCAGGGCTGGCGTTTCGGTGCCGGCGCCTTCCTCGCCGACAACGCCTCGGCCGCCGCCTTCTGCCTGGGGCCGCGCCAGCCCTTCGATGCCGGCCGCGCCGCGCGCCTGGATTACGCGCTGTACGGCGCGCAGGACCTGCTGGCCAAGGGCAGCCTGGGGACCCGCGACGACACGCCGCTGCACAACCTGTGCTGGGTGCTGCGGCGGTTGCTGGCCGATGGTTTCGAGCTGGCTGCCGGGCAGGTCATCCTGTCCGGCGCGCTGTTGCCGCCGATGACCCTGGAGCCCGGGCACTACCGGGTGGAAATGCTTGGCACGGAACTGGCTTTGACTTTCAGGTCGCCTTCGGCGGCCTGATCGAGCACCCGGCACTCAGGGAGGGTACCGGGGCTTTTCCTCACTCCGCTCACTGCCATAAAGGGCGCCAGATCATGTTCGCGGAAACCCGATCCTTCAACGACTCCCAACAGCATGCGGGCTCGATCATGGGCTGGGAACAGACCTACGACCAGATCGGTCGCGGCATGCTGTCCAGCGAGCTGACGCAGCTCTGCGGCGCACGCTTCCAGGTCTTTCGCGAGGTGCTGGACAAGCGCGTGGTGCAGCAGGGGCGTGCGCCCCGTGGCCGCCTTTGCATCGCCATGTCCATGGACGCGCCGCGTCCCCCGGTGATGCAGGGCCATGAAGTGGCCTCCTGCGGCGTTGCGCTGTTGCGCGATGGCGAAGAGTTCATCCTGCATGCTCCCGAGGGTATGCACTTTCTCGCTGCCAACCTCGATATCGTGCGTTTCGCCCAGCATGCGGCGCTGGAACTGAGTGACGAGCAGCTCAAGCGGCTGAAATCCTCGTCGCAGGTGCTGGTTGGTGCGGCGGCCCTTGAGCGCCTGCGCTCGCGGGTGGTGGCACTGTTCGACACCCCGCTGGCGGCCGGCCAGGCGGGTGTCGAGGCGTACCTGGAAAACCGCTTGCTGGAAGCCTTCCTCGACCTGTTCCTGGAGGCCCAGGACGAGGTGCGCTGCCGTCGTGGCAACCTGTCGGTGAGTGCCTACCTGGTCAAGCGCAGCCAGGAAATCCTCTTCGAGCAGGCGCAGCAGCCGCCGAGCATCCTCGACATCTGCGAGCGCCTGCGGGTCAGTCGCCGCACTTTGCAATACAGCTTCCAGCAGGTCACCGGGCTGCGTCCGGTGGAATACCTGCGCAACGTGCGCCTCAACGCGGTGCGCCGGGCCTTGCTCGGCAGCAGTGTGGAGGAAGGTAACGTGAGCGAAGTGGCGGGCCGCCTGGGCTTCTTCCATTTGAGTCACTTCGCCGCACACTATCGTGAGCTGTTTGGCGAATACCCCTCGGCTACGCTGCGCAACGCGCACTGATCCCCTGCGCTGTCACGCATAGAACTAGCCCGCAAGTGCGCCGCGCTCGGCGTAGGAGCGGATTCATCCGCGAACGGCGGCGACGCCGTCGTAAAACCTGCGTCCCGAGTTCTCCTCACACACTGCGGACTCAGGTTTTATGGCCGCTACGCGCCCACACGCGGATGAATCCGCTCCCACGCCGACTGCGGCGTACTTGCGAGCTGCGACCTTCCGCAGCGATCATGTCGCATCGACTTCAAGCGCTTTCAGGTCCGAAACCTGGCCAGCAACCCCTGCTGGCGCGCGGCGAGGTCATCCAGGGTATGGCTCAACCCGCTCGACTCGTCCATGCGTTCGGTCAGGCGCAGACTGATGCCGCGCAGGTCACCCATGCGCTGGGTGATCTCATCCACCACCTGGTGTTGCTGGCCCGTCGCGCTGGCGATGTGCTGGTTCATCCGCTTGATGGTGTTCACCGCGGTATCGATGGCCTGCAGGCTGGTGTGGGCATGGTCGATGCGTTCCACCACCTGCTCCGTGGTCCGGCGGCTGTCGAGCATGCTTTCCTGGGCCTCCCGGGTGAGCTGGCGCAGGTGTTCGATCACCTCGCGGATTTCTGCGGTCGAGTCCTGGGTATGGGAGGCCAGGTGGCGGACCTCGTCGGCCACCACGGCGAATCCTCGTCCCTGTTCACCGGCCCGCGCCGCCTCGATGGCGGCGTTGAGCGCCAGCAGGTTGGTTTTCTGCGCCAGCACGCAGATCACGTCCAGTACCTGCTCGATCTGTGCGCCACCCTTGGCCAGTTCTTCGATCCGCGCGAAGGTGTTCTGCAGGTGGCTGTCCAGCTCGCGGACGCCGTGGCGGGTGTCCTCGAAGCGCTGCAGGCCGACCCGGGTCGCCTGCTCGGCAGTGCTGGCGGCCAGGGCGGCACGGGACGAGTGGTCGGCGACCTCCAGGGCGCTGCGCTCCATCTGCAACAGGGCGGCGACCGTTCCTTCTACCTGCTGGTGCTGTTGATGCATGCCGGCATTGACGTCGGCGCTGATCGCAGCGGCGCGGGTGGCGCACTCGCGGGTGTGTGTCGCGGCGAGTTGCACGTCATGGATAACCGGTTGCAGCTTTTCCAGGAAGCGGTTGAAGCCATCCACCAGGCGCCGCGGTTCGCGGTCGCGGCGCCGGGGCAGGCGGCGGGTCAGGTCGCCTTCGCCGTCGACCACGCTGTCCAGCGCATCGGCGACGCCGAGCAGCGGCCGGGTGGCGGCATGGGCTGACCAGCCGAGGATCGCCAGGCCGAACAACGCGCACAGCGAGCTCCAGCCCAGGCTGTACCAGGCGGCCTCGGCGCTGGCGTGGTCGAACTGTGCCGACAGTTGCAGGGCCGGTGCCAGCAGCAGCGCCTGCGGGACATGGATATCCAGGCGCCACGGGCGGGCGCCGGGGATGGGCGCGAAGGTCTTGCTCACCGCGCTGTCGTCATCCCCGTGCGGACCCTGGCTGCCGGCGACCGCGAGGCCTCTGGCGGAGACCAGTTGCACCTGCGCCTGGCCGTCGTAAAGCTGGCGGGCCAGGGCGGCGGTCAGGCTGTCGAGGGTGTCCAGGCCGATGTCGGCGCCGACTACTCCGATCACCTTGCCGCTGCTGATCAGGGGCAGGGCGATGCTGCTCATCAGTGTGTCGCGGCCTTCCACGTTCACCGTGTAGGGCTCCACCACGCAGGCCTTGGCGGTGGTGCGCGGGCAGCTGTACCAGCTGTTGTCCGGTTCCACGCCAGGCGGGGCCTTGTTCAGCAGGATGTTGTCTTCGCTGAGCCAGGCCTGCCGGGTCTGCCCGGGACGCGCCTGCGACCAGTACAGGGCGAAGCGTCCGCTGGCATTGCCGGCCAGGCGGGCGGGGTCGCTGAAGGTGGCATCCTGGCCGTCCAGGGCATTGGGCTCGAACACCACGTAGAGGCCAAGCACCTCGCCGCGCCGCCTCAGTGCGGTGGCGGTCCTGTCGATGATCGCCTGGCGCAGGGTCGCGGCGCTGGCCGGGTCCTGCGCCGGTTGTTCCTGGAGCTGCAGCAGTTGCTGGGCAAAGCCGTCGATCCAGGTCTGGTTGTCTTCGAAGAAGCGCTGGACGCGCAGGGCCTGGGAATTGGCGCTTTCGTCCAGGCGGCTCAGCGCAGCCTGGCGGAAGGTGGTGATGCTGCGCTCCTTGAGTGCCCCGGATATCCGTTCGGTCTGCGCCAGGGTGGCGCTGAGGGTCGCGACCACCACGCCAAGCAGGCAGAGGCCGCCGAGAAGGGTGATACGCCATTTGATGCTCAAGCCGGTAAGCGGCATGCAGGGCTCCTGTGATCGCGAGGGCGCGCAGGGTCGACGCCCGTCGAGGGGCGGTCCATGCGTCATTGTTGGGGGGGCGCGATGCAGGCATCGCCCGCGGTTCGCCGCTCGATCATAGGAGGGTTGGCCGCTACCCCGTCATCCCGTATTGGCAATGAACGTGGGCGGCGGCGCGGTGACGCGGGAGGGGGGAAGCGTGGTCGGGCTGCTCAGTCGCCAAACGGCCCGGCGGCGGTGAAGGCCCCGCCCTGGAGCCCGGTGCCGGGCTCGCCTGCCGCCGCTTTCGGCAACTGTTCCAGACGCGCGCGAAAACGCTCCGAGTTGTCCTTCGGTACAAAGCCCAGGTGGGCGGCATGGCGGTTGTCCCACCACAGGTCGCGGTTCGCCGAAACGCCATAGACCACCGTGTGCCCGACGTCCTCGGCGAGCAATGCACGCTCCACCAGGTGCGCCAGGTCGGCATAGCTGAGCCAGGTGGAGAGCATGCGCACGTTGCGCGGCTCGGGGAACGAGGAGCCGATGCGCAGGCTCACGGTCTCGATACCGTAGCGGTGGAAATAAAAGGTCGCGAGGTCCTCGCCATAGGACTTGGACAGCCCGTAGTAGCAGTCCGGGCGCCGTGGCGAATGGGCATCCACCGTCTCGTCCTGCGGGTAGAAACCGGTGACATGGTTGGAACTGGCGAAGATGACTCGCCTGATCCCCTGTTTGCGCGCCGCTTCGTAGATATGGAAGGTGCCGCGGATGTTCGCGTCGAGAATCTCTTCGAAGGAGCGCTCGGTGGAGATGCCGCCCAGGTGCACGATGGCATCGACCTGGTCGGCGAGCGCCAGTACCCCGGCCTTGTCGGCGAGGTCGCAGGTGATCACTTCCTCGTGCTCGCCCGCGGCGGGGGCCATGGTGCCGATGTCGGACACGCGGACGATCGCGGCATGAGCCTGCAGGGCTTCACGCAGGATCTGGCCGAGGCCGCCGGCGGCACCGGTGAGCAGGAGGCGGTTGAAGGGTTTTTTCTGGTCTGTGGACATGGCGGGCCTTGTTGCAGGGCATTGGAAAAGCCCCGGGCCAGGGCCCGGGGCGGGACATCACATGAAGTTGTACTGGATCCCCAGGCGCCAGCGCGCCTGGCGGTCGTCGGTGGTGGAGTTGACCTTGATGTCACCCACCTCCATGAACGGCGCCCACTGTTTGTTGAGCTTGTACTTGATGATCAGGTTCTGCTCGTAGTCGCTCTTCTTGTTGTCGTAGCGGATGTAGTCGGTGTCGAAGTGGATGTACTGGTACTCGAAGGCCCAGGGCCCCTTGGGGGTATAGCCGAGCCAGCCTTCCAGGCGGGTGGTGTTCTGGTTGTCCTTGGCCCGGTCGTCCTTGCTGCGGTCGATCTGGTCGCGGTCCAGGCTACGGGCATCCTGGCGCACGCGGGTGGCGACGTACCAGGTGTCGGAGATCTTGTAGGTGTACTTCAGACCGAACTTGTAGGTGGTGGCGTCCTTGGAGCTGTCCATCTGGAACGCCGGCGTCAGTGTCGACTTGGGACTCAGCTTGTAGTTGTAGTCCACGGTGAATTCATGGCCGTTGTTGACCATGTTGTCGTACGCGACGTCCTCGCGGTCGCCCGCGGTCTTGTACTTGATCTCGGCAGCGAAGCCGAGGCCGCTGTCCATCCGGTAGTTCATCTTGATCCGGTCCGAATGGATGCTGTCGTCTTCGGTGAAACCGTGACGGTAGTTGATGCTGGCCGAGTCTGCGTGGGCGTGCAGGGACAGGCCGAGGGTAGCGACGGCGATAAGGCTGCGAAGTGTGGTGTTCATGCGATCTTCTTTTGTTTTTGTTGTTGAGGTCGTGATGAGGCGCGGGTGTCGGGAACGTTGTGGTGGTGGGTGGCTCCGAGGCGAATTTGAAAAATAAGTTATCGGACAACCTTGGGGTTGTCTACGATTTCTTTGAATGTTGTCTGACGACAAAATCTGATGGCTCTATTCCGGGTGTTTCGCTTGTTTTGAAGGGGGTTGGCGGGGTTTTTCAGGTGGATTCGTGAGGTGGTGCACGAGGTTTTGAAAGATTGCGAAGGGGTGCTTTTCAAAAGTTGTATGATGACGTAGGATCTCGTCCAGAGCGTGACTCCTTCGCCGCCAACCCTAATAAAAAGGCCCAGACGTCCATGATCATCACCGCTGTAAACGTGCAGATCTTTTCCTACCCCACCCGCCGTGCCGTCGACAGTGCCGGCCATGCCCATCCGGGCGACGTGACCCAGGCCAGCATGGCCCTCCTGCGGATCAAGACCGAATGCGGCAACGAGGGCTATGCCCTGGGCGCGCCGGAGCTGATTCGTCCCTATGTGCTGGATGGTTTCGTGCGCAAGGTGCTGGTAGGCGCCAATGCCTTCGATCGCGAGAAGATCTGGCACGACCTCGCCCACTGGCAGCGCGGCAGCGCCAGCCAGCTGACCGACCGCGCCCTGGCGCTGGTGGAACAGGCCCTGTGGGACTGGGCCGGGCGCAAGCTGAACGTGCCGGTGCACAAGCTGATCGGCGGTTACCGCGACAAGGTGCCGGCCTATGGCTCGACCATGTGCGGCGACGAGCTGCCGGGCGGCCTGTCCACCCCCGAGGAATACGGCCGCTTCGCCGAGACCCTGGTCAAGCGCGGCTACAAGGCGATCAAGCTGCACACCTGGATGCCGCCGGTGTCCTTCGCGCCGAGCGTGGCCATGGACATCAAGGCCTGCGCCGCGGTGCGCGAGGCGGTCGGCCCGGACATCGCCCTGATGATCGACGGCTATCACTGGTACAGCCGTACCGATGCCCTGACCATCGGCCGCGCCCTGGAGAAGCTCGACTTCGCCTGGTTCGAAGAACCGATGATGGAAGACTCCGCCGAATCCTACGCCTGGCTGGCGGGGCAGCTGGACATCCCGATCCTCGGCCCGGAAAGCCTCGGCGGCAAGCACCTGAGCCGGGCCAGCTGGGTGAAGAACGATGTCTGCGACATCCTTCGTGCCGGCGTGGCCGGGGTCGGCGGCATCGCTCCGTGCCTGAAGGTGGCGCACATGGCCGAGGCCTTTGGCATGGACTGCGAGATCCACGGCAACGGCGCGGCCAACCTGGCGGTGGTCGGTGCGATCAAGAACTGCACCTGGTACGAGCGCGGCCTGTTGCACCCGTTCCTGAACTATGACGAAGTACCGGCCTACCTCAAGCGCCTGGTCGACCCGATGGACGAAGACGGTTTCGTGCATCTCTCGGACCTGCCTGGCCTGGGCGAGGACATCGATTTCAACTACGTCGAGACCAATACCCAGCACAGCTACTGATGCGTGTCCGGCGGCACGCGTGCGCGCGTGTCGCCCGAGAGTCCAATAACTACAAGAAAGGCAATCTCACATGAGCGTTCTCCCGAAACTTCGCGCGGGGGCGTTGACGGCGCTGCTGGCCCTGAGCGCCACGCCCCTGGCTTACGCCAAGACTCCGGCCGACCAGTTGATCGTCGGCATGAGCATGATCAACCTGCTGTCCCTCGACCCGGCCGCTGCCACCGGGCTGGATGTCTCCGAGGTCAATGCCAACCTCTACGACATGCTGCTGGTGCAGGATGCAAGACAGCCAGACCAGTTGCTTCCGGCCCTGGCCGAAAGCTGGCAGGTCAGCGACGACCGCAAGACCCTCACCTTCATCCTGCGCAAGGACGTCAAGTTCCAGTCCGGCAATCCGCTGAGCGCCGAAGACGTGGCCTGGTCGCTGCAGCGGGTGCTCAAGCTCAACCTGGCCCTGGCCTCGACCTGGAAGGCCTACGGCTTCAGCGCTGGCAATGTCGCCCAGCAGATGCGTGCGGTCGATGAACACACCTTCGTCATCGAACTGCCACGGCCCACCGACCCGCTGCTGGTGCTCAACACCCTGGCCACCTCGCCCAGCGCCTTCATCCTCGACCGCAAGGTGGTGCAGCAGCACCAGAAGGGCGACGACATGGGCGGCGCCTGGCTGACCACCCACGCCGCCGGCAGCGGCCCGTTCATCCTCAAGGACTGGCGCGCCAACGACGTGATCCTGATGAACCGCTTCGACGGCTACTGGGGTGGTCCGGCCAAACTCAAGCGCATCGTCATGCGCAACATGACCGAGTCCCAATCCCTGCGCCTGATGGTCGAGCGCGGCGACCTGGACCTGGCCAAGGGCATGTCGGCGCCGGATATCGAGGCGCTGGAAAGCTCGGACCAGGTCCGCACCCAGACCGTGCAGCGCGGCACCCTCTACTACGTGGCGCTGAGCGTGAAGAACAAGCCCTATGACGACGCCCGGGTGCGCAAGGCGGTGCGTTCGCTGATCGACTACCAGGGCATCAACCAGACCGTCATGCCGCACTACGGCCAGCTCAACCAGCGTCCGCTGCCCCTGGGCCTGGCGGCGCGCCTGGACGATCCGGGCTACACCCTGAACGTCGCCGAGGCGAAGAAGCTGCTGGCCGAGGCCGGCTACCCCAACGGTTTCAAGACCACCATCCGCGTGCTCACCGAGCCGCCGTTCATCAACATCGCCTCCAGCCTGCAGGCGACCCTGGCCCAGGCCGGGATCCAGGCGACCATCGTCACCGGCACCGGCAACCAGATCTACGGCGCCATGCGCGAGCGCAGCTTCGACATCCTGGTCGGTCGTGGCGGCGGCGGTGCCGAGCGTCATCCCCACTCCAGCCTGCGCACCCTGGTGTACAACCCGGACAACCGCGACGAGGCCAAGCTGAGCAACTTCCAGGGCTGGCGTACCTCGTTCTACAGCCCCGAGCTGAACAGCCTGATCGAGCGCGCCGAAGTCGAGCCGGACAAGGCGAAACAGCTGGCCGACTACCAGCAGATCCAGACCACCCTGGACGAGCAGGTGGGGGCGATCCTGCCGGTCTCGCAGATGACCGACACCGTGGTGCTGTACCACGACGTCGAGAACTACCAGGGCCATAGCGCCGCCACCACCCGCTACAAGGACGTCTACAAGTCGCGTTGAGCGCTGCGGGGCGAATGCGCCCCGCCCGCCGCGTCGACCCACGACCGCCATTTCAGGAGCCCGTTATGTTTCTTTCGACTGCCTCGGTACTGGGCGCCCGCGTATCCGGTACTGCCCGCCGGACCGGCACGGTCCTGGTGACCCTGCTCGGTCTGCTGGCGCTGACCTTCTTCATCGGTCGGGTGATGCCGCTGGACCCGGTGCTTGCCGTGGTCGGACCGGATGCCGACAGCTCCACCTACGACCAGGTGTACCAGGCCATGGGCCTGGACAAGCCGATCTGGACCCAGTTCGGCCTGTACCTCAACGACCTGCTGCACGGTGACTTCGGCAATGCGCTGCTCACCGGGCACCCGGTGCTGGAAGACATCAAGCGGGTGTTCCCGGCCACCCTCGAACTGGCCACCCTGGCGATTTTCTTCGGCGTGTTCATCGGCCTGCCGCTGGGCGTGGTCGCCGCCAGCAATCAAGGGCGCCTGGGCGACCATGTGGCGCGCGTCATCACCCTGTTCGGCTACTCCACGCCGATCTTCTGGGTCGGCATGATGGGCCTGCTGGTGTTCTACGCCTGGCTCGGCTGGGCCGGCGGGGCAGGGCGCATCGACCTGGCCTACGACGGCATGGTCGAGGAAGTCACCGGCCTGCTGCTGGTGGACACCGCCTTGGCCCGTGACTGGGAAGCCTTCAGCAGCGCGTTGAAGCATATCGTCCTGCCGTCGCTGATCCTCGGCCTCAACTCGGTGGCCTATATCAGCCGCATGACCCGCAGCTTCATGCTCGAACAGCTGTCCCAGGAGTACATCATCACCGCCCGGGTCAAGGGCCTGTCGCGGCGCCAGGTGGTCTGGGGCCATGCCTTCCGCAACATCCTCGTGCAACTGCTCACCGTGGTGGCGCTGGCCTATGGCTCGCTGCTGGAAGGTGCGGTGCTGATCGAGACGGTGTTCGCCTGGCCCGGTTTCGGCCAGTACCTGACCAGCAGCCTGATGCTCGGCGACATGAACGCGGTGATGGGCTGCGTGCTGGTGATCGGCCTGATCTTCGTCGCCCTCAACCTGATCAGCGATGCGCTCTACAAGGTGTTCGACCCAAGGACCCGCTGAGCCCACAGCCTGCGCGAACACATCGACAACTATAAAAAGAAGGATGCCCCATGAAGACTGTATTCCCGACCCTGCGCCTGACCCTGCTGGGCGCGATCCTGGCCCTCGGCCCGATGGCCGCCGTGCAGGCGAAGACGCCTGCCGATCAGCTGATCGTCGGCATGAGCCTGGTCAACCTGTTCTCCATCGACCCGGCCAATGCCCCGGGCCTGGACGCCTCCGGGATCAATGCCAACCTCTACGACACGCTGATCAAGCGCGACAACGGCAACCCGGAAAAGCACCTGCCGCAACTGGCCGAACGCTGGGAGATCAGCGAGGACGGCAAGCGCATCACCTTCCACCTGCGCGATGACGTCAAGTTCCACTCCGGCAACCCCCTGACCGCCGAAGACGTGGCCTGGTCGCTGTATCGGGTGATGAAGCTCAACTTCGGCCTCGCCACCACCTGGAAGGCCTACGGCTACAGCGTCGATAACATCCAGGGCCTGATCCGCGCCAGCGACACCCACACCCTGGTGGTCGAGCTGCCGCAGGCCACCGATCCGCTGCTGGTGATCGACTCCCTGGCGATTTCCCCGAGCGCGGTGGTGGTCGACCGCGTCGAAGCGCTCAAGCACGAGAAGAACGGCGACCTCGGCGGCGCCTGGCTGGTGACCAACGAGGCCGGCAGCGGGCCGTTCACCCTGAGCAAGTGGAGCGCCAACGACGCCCTGGTGATGACCCGCTTCGACGGTTATTGGGCGGGCCCTGCGAAAGTGAAACGGGTGCTGCTGCGGCACATGACCGAATCGCAATCGCTGCGCCTGATGCTCGAACGCGGCGACCTCGACCTGGCCTACGGCATGGCCGCGCCGGACATCAAGGCCATCGAGAGCTCCGACAAGCTCCAGGTCCAGGCCCTGCAGCGCGGCACCATGTACTACGTGGCGATGAGCATGAAGCAGCCGGAGTTCGCCAACAAGAAAGTGCGCGAGGCGGTACGCAACCTGATCGACTACAAGGGCCTGGACGAGCAGGTCATGCCGCACTACGGCAAGCTCAACCAGCAACCGATGCAGCTCGGCCTGGAAGCCCGGCTGCCGGATCCGGGCTATCGCATGGACGTGGCCAAGGCCAAGGCCCTGCTGGCCGAAGCCGGCTATCCGCAAGGCTTCGCCACCACCATCCGCACCCTGTCCGAGCCGCCGTTCATCGATATCGCCGCGCGCATGCAGGCGACCCTCGCCGAAGGCGGGATCAAGGCCACCATCGTCACCGGCACCGGCAACCAGGTGTACGGCGCCATGCGTGCGCGCAACTTCGAGATGATCGTGGCCCGCGGCGCCGAGCGCTATCCGCACCCGTACTTCAGCCTGCGCACCTTCGTCTACAACCCGGACAACAGCGACGCCGCCGGCCTGCCCAACTTCCAGGGCTGGCGCGCGTCGTTCTTCAGTCGCCAGCTCAACGACCTGATCGACCGCGTCGGCGTCGAGCGCGATGCCGGCAAGCGCCTGGCCATGTACCACGAAGCACAGAACCTGTACGACCAGCAGGTCGGCCCGATCATGATGATCTCGCAGATGACCGACACCGCGGTGAGCGCGGTGGACGTCAAGGGCTTCGTCGGCGACGACGCCGAGGCGACCCGCTACCTGGGCGTCTACAAGCAACGCTGAGTACCGTGCCGGCGCCTGCGGGCGCTGACACGGCCATGAGTTCACACCGAGAACATGCCGATGATTGCCAACATGTCTTCCAGCGAAACCGCCGCCAAGCGGCCAGCCGACACCACCCCGGCGTCCAGCCTCGACGCCTTGTACAAGAGCAGCCTGCGGGTGCTGCGCCACCTGCTGCGCAACCCCATGACCCTGGCGGGCCTGGTGGTGGCCTTGCTGCTGGTGGTGGTAGCCGCCTTCGCGCCCTGGATCGCCACCCACGACCCGGTGCTGCAGAACCTCGCCAACGCCTTGCAGGCGCCCAGCGCCGCGCACTGGTTCGGCACCGATGAATACGGCCGGGACATCTTCAGCCGGCTGGTCCATGGCTCGCGTATCACCCTCTACATCATCGCCCTGGTGAGCATCATCGTCGGCCCCATCGGGCTGTTCATCGGCACCGTCTCCGGCTACTTCGGCGGCATCGTCGACACGGTGTTCATGCGCATCACCGACATCTTCATCTCCTTCCCGAGCCTGGTCCTGGCCCTGGCCTTCATCGCGGCCCTCGGCCCTGGCCTGGAGCATGCGGTGGTGGCCATCGCACTCACCTCCTGGCCGCCGATCGCGCGCCTGGCGCGGGCGGAAACCCTGTCGCTGCGCAAGGCCGACTTCGTCGTGGCGGTGGAACTGCAGGGCGCCTCGTCGAGCCGCATCATCCTGCGCCATATCGTGCCCATGTGCCTGTCGTCGGTGATCATCCGCCTGACCATGAACATGGCCGGGATCATCCTCACCGCCGCCGCCCTGGGCTTCCTCGGCCTCGGCGCCCAGGCACCGCTGCCGGAGTGGGGGGCGATGATCTCCACCGGCCGGCGCTACATGCTCGAATGCTGGTGGCTGGTGGCGGTACCGGGGGCTGCGATCATGCTCGTGAGCCTGGCGTTCAACCTGCTGGGCGACGGCCTGCGGGACATTCTCGATCCGCGTAGCGAATAACTGGAGGCTGTATGTCGACGCCAAAACTCACTGTCGATTCGCTCAATGTGCGCTTCGTCAACGGCAAGAAAGAAATGCACGCGGTGCGTGACGTGTCCTTCACCCTGGGCCGGGAAAAGCTCGCCATCGTCGGCGAGTCGGGCTCGGGCAAGTCCACGGTCGGGCGCAGCCTGCTCAAGCTGCACCCGGCCAGCGCGCGGATCACCGCGAAGACCCTGCGCTTCGGCGATGTCGACCTGCTCGGCGCCAGCGAAAAGGCCATGCAGAAGATTCGCGGCCAGCGCATCTCGATGATCATGCAGGACCCCAAGTACTCGCTCAATCCGGTGGTCAGGGTCGGCGACCAGATCGCCGAGGCCTACCTGGCCCATCACAAGGCCAGCCGCCAGGAGGCGCGGGAGCGGGTCTTGCTGATGCTGGAAAAGGTGCATATCCGCGACCCGAAGCGGGTCTACGACCTGTACCCGCACGAGGTCAGCGGCGGCATGGGCCAGCGCATCATGATCGCCATGATGGTGATCACCAGCCCGGAAGTGATCATCGCCGACGAGCCCACCTCGGCCCTCGACGTGTCGGTGCGCCAGCAGGTGCTCAATGTCCTCGAAGAGCTGGTGGTGGAACAGCAGATGGGGCTGATCTTCGTCAGCCACGACCTCAACCTGGTGCGCAACTACTGCGACCGGGTACTGGTGATGTACGCCGGAAGGGTGGTCGAGTCCCTCGCCGCCTGCGACCTGCACCACGCCGAACACCCCTATACCCGTGGCCTGCTGGCGGCCCTGCCGAGCATGGACAACCGCCGTCCGCGCTTGCCGGTGTTGCAACGCGACCCGCTCTGGCTCACCTGCTGAGGAACCGACCATGTCCATGATCCAAGCCCAATCGTTGAACCTGAGCTTCGGCGTCGGCCCGGCGCTCAACCAGGTGCTGCATGACGTCAACCTGAGTGTCGAGGACGGCGAGTCGTTCGGCCTGGTGGGGGAGTCGGGTTCCGGCAAGACCACCGTGCTGCGCTGCCTGGCCGGGCAGTACCGGCACTGGAGCGGGGCGCTGAGCATCGCCGGCGTGCCGTTGCAGCACAAGATTCCCAAGGAACACTTTCGCAAGGTGCAGATGGTCTTCCAGGACCCCTACGGTTCGCTGCACCCGCGGCACACCATCGACACCGCGTTGCGCGAGCCGCTGATCATCCATGGCCTGGACAACCGCGACGACCGCATCAACGACATCCTGCTCAAGGTCGGTCTCAACGACAGCTTCCGCTACCGCTACCCGCACCAGTTGTCCGGTGGCCAGCGCCAGCGCGTGGCCATTGCCCGTGCGCTGATCCTGGAACCGCGGGTGCTGCTGCTCGACGAACCGACCTCGGCCCTGGACGTGTCGGTGCAGGCGGAGATCCTCAACCTGCTGTCGGACCTGCGCCAGCGCGAGAAGCTCACCTACCTGATGGTCACCCACGACCTCGGCGTGGTCAGCCACCTGTGCGACAAGGTCGCGGTGATGCAGCACGGGCGCATCGTCGAGCGCCTGGACTGCCAGGGCCTGGGCCAGGACCTGGCGACCCACGAGTACACCCGCATGCTGGTCCAGGCCAGCCGTGATTTCAGTGCCGAGCCTTCGCGTGCGGCAGTCGTTTGAAAGGAGTCGCAGATGCCTCATTGTCTGATCGAATGCCCGGCGGCGCTGGCCAGCCGGGTAGGGGAGCGGGTGTTGCTGGCGGCGGTGCATGACGCCATCGATGCCAGCGGTTTTTTCAAGCCGGGCGATATCAAGGTGCGCCTGGGTACGTTCGAGCACTACCGCTGTGGGGCCGGTGAGGACGATTTCGTCCATGTCACGCTCAACCTGCTGTCCGGACGCAGTGTGGAGCAGCGCCGGGGCCTGGGTATCGCGACGATGACGGTACTGGCTGGCTTGCTGCCGGAAGTGCAAGCGCTGTCCATGGATGTGCGGGAGATGGCGCGGGAGGTCTTCGTCAATCGGGCCCACCTTTGATGGCCTGGCCTTCCAGGGTTCTGGAGAGCGAGCGCCGCTCGCGCGGCGCATCGCTGGCAAGCCAGCTCCCACAGGGATTTCTGCCAGCCCTGGGAGGGCATTCCGGTCAATCCGGACCAACTCCCTGACACACCCGAAAAGCTGAGGCTGGCTGCTGACCTTGTGGGAGCTGGCAAGCCAGCTCCCACAGGGATTTCTGCCAGCCCTGGGAGGGCATTCCGGTCAGTCCGGGCCAGCTCCCTGACACACCCGAAAAGCCAAGGCTGCCTGCTGACCTTGTGGGAGCTGGCTTGCCAGCGATGCGCCGCGCG
Source organism: Paucimonas sp. (assembly GCA_031253995.1). Taxonomy (GTDB): domain Bacteria; phylum Pseudomonadota; class Gammaproteobacteria; order Pseudomonadales; family Pseudomonadaceae; genus Aquipseudomonas. The sequence goes on from JAIRVG010000052.1 coordinate 25,144, forward strand.
AGCGGCGCTCGATCTCAAGGGCGCTGCAAGGCCCGTGCAATCGTCCGATAAGGCCGGAAAACGCTGATCATCATCAACAAGGAAGACAATAACGATGCGCTATTCACGCCCCCTCGCCACCACCCTGGCCCTGACCTTCAGCCTGCCGCTCTGGGCCCTCGAAGCCCCGCTCGAACCCCGGGTTCCGACCCTGGCCTACGATGACCGGCAGATCATCCTGGTCTGGGAAAAACCCGCCGACCACGCCGCCATCGTCGACTACCACGTCTACGCCAACGGCAAACTGCTGGGTGGCAGCAACGCCAACCACGACCAGGTCTCGCCGGCCAAGCCCTACATGGACCGCTTCTACCAGCAGGACACACGCAACTTCCATCACCGCATCGCCCTGCACAGCTTCACGGCCCAGGGCCTGGCGCCGGACACCGAGTACCGCTTCACCGTGCGCTCGGTGGACCGCGACGGCAAGGAGTCGGCCGACAGCCCGCTGATCGTGCAGCGCACCACCGCCGTGCCGGCGCTGTTCGACGTGAAGCGCTACGGCGCCAAGGGCGACGGCAGCACCCTCGACACCGCCGCGATCCAGCGCGCCATCGATGCCTGTACCCCCGGCTGCAAGGTGCTGCTGCCTGCCGGCACCTACAAGAGCGGCGCGCTGTACCTGAAGAGCAACATGACCCTGGAGATCGCCAAGGACGCGACCCTGCTCGGCTCCGAACGTGCCGAGGATTATCCGCGCGATGGCTACATCCAGTACCCGTACTCGACCACCGTGCGCCCGGCCTCGCTGATCAACGCCTTGCCCCGCGATCCACGTGCCCACCAGGCCTTCGAGAACATCCGCATCGTCGGCCAGGGCACCATCGACGGCAACGGCTGGAAGCGCAACGCCGACGTGCTGGACGAGCGCGGCCAGCCGCTGCCGTTCTACCTGCCCAGCGACAACACCCGCTACATGCACGACGGCGTGCTGGCCAAGGCCCAGGTGGAACGGGCGGTGGCCGAAGGCATGAACGTGAAGGACGCCTATGGGCAGATGCGCTCGTCGCTGATCACCCTGCGCGACGTGAAGAACGTCTTCTACGGCGGTTTCACCGTGCTCAACCCGGCCTACCACGGGATCATGAACCTGGAGACGGAGAACGTGGTGCTGGCCAACACCACGCACAAGACCTACGACGCCAACAACGGCGATGGCATCGAGTTCGCCAACAGCCGCAACGCCATGGTCTTCAACAACTTCTTCGACACCGGCGACGACTGCGTCAACTTCGCCGCCGGCACCGGTGCCGGGGCGGTGAAGCAGAAGCCCCAGGACGGCGCCTGGATCTTCAACAACTACTTCCGCAAGGGCCACGGCATGGTGGTCGCCGGCAGCCATACCGGCGCCTGGATCGAGAACATCCTCGCCGAGGACAACGTCTCCGATGGCACCGATGCCGGCCTGCGCATGAAGAGCACCAATTTCATGGGCGGTGGTGCGCGCAATGTGGTCTTCCGCGACTCGGCGATACGCAACACGGTCAAGCAGGCGTTCATCTTCACCCTCGACTACAACGACCCGAACGCCAAGCTCGACTACGAGCGCTCGACCATCGCCGGGCAGTTCCGCGATATCCGCGTCAGCGACGTGAGCGTGGAAAATGCCGGGATGGCGGCCATCGAGGTCAAGGGTGACAGCCAGCACAACGCCTGGCACCAGGGGCTGGTGTTCGAGCGTGTACGCTTCAGTGGCGAGGCCAAGGCCAAGGTCGATGGCCTGCGCGACTCGCGGTTCGACGGGGTGCGCTTCAGTGAGGCGGGTGCCAATCCCTGGCAGGTGAGCAACAGCCAGGGCCTGGCCTTCAGTGACGTGGACCCGGCGCCCTGAGCCGTTTCACTCGCCGTAGAACGCCTGGACCTTCTGGGCTTCGCGCAGGCGCATGCGGCTGTTGTTCAGGTGCAGGAACATCGCCGCCCGCGCCGCATCCACCTGGCGGCTGGCGATGGCGTCGAAGATCTGCTGATGCTCGACGTTGATCCCCGCCAGGTAGGTGCTGCGGTTGCTCTGCCCGGTGTAGGCGGAGTTCATCCGGGTGCGGGGGATCATCTTGGTGCCGAGGTTCTTCATGATGTCGATCAGGTAGCCGTTGCCGGACGCCTTGGCGATCTTCAGGTGGAACTGGAAGTCGGCATTGGTGGTGCTGCCGGACTTTTCCGGGCCCTGCATCAGGGCGTTCAAGGCCTGCTCCAGCTCTTCCAGCGCCTGCGGCGTCGCGCGTTCGGCGGCCATGCCGGCGGCCTGCACCTCCAGGCTCAGGCGAAACTCCAGCAGGTCGAGGACATCGCTGAGCAGGCTGATGGTCGGCGGGCCGACGTTGAACCCTTCCGGCGCCGGCATGTCGAGTACGAAGGTGCCGACGCCGTGACGGGTCTCTACCAGTCCGGCAGCCTGCATCCGCGACAGCGCCTCGCGCACCACCGCGCGACTGACCCCTTCGGCGGCCATGATGCTGGCTTCGGTGGGCAGCTTCTCGCCGCGTTGCAGCTCACCCGCGCGCAGGCGCTGGGCGAAGCGTTCGACCAGGGCTTCGGCGAGGCGACGGGGCTTGTTTGAGGCGAGGGTGGTGAGGTCCGACATGGGCACGCTCTTTGTTCGAATTGGCCGGCATTATAGTGCGTTTTGCCTTGAGGCTGCCGGTATACTGCCATCATCTTTTGCATTCGACAGGTCATCTTGCATGCAGCGTGCTTCCCCCGACCGACGCCCGAGCCTGGCCCAGCGCCTGGTGCTTGAGCTGTCGGAGAAAATCGTCTCCGGCGAATGGCCGGCGGGCAGCAAGCTGCCCACCGAGCAGGTGCTGACCGAGGCCCATGGCGTCAGTCGCACCACGGTGCGCGAGGCGTTGTCCCGCTTGCAGGCCGAAGGCCTGGTGGAAACCCGGCGTGGCATCGGCACCTTCGTGGTCGACACGGTCCGTCCGGGTGATGAACAGGACAGCACCCCGGAAAAAGGCACGGCCTGCGACGCCGTGGCCCTTATCGAATTGCGCCTGAGCCTGGAGGTCGAGGCCGCGGCGATCGCAGCGCAGCGCGCCACCCCGGCGCAGCTGGCGGCCATGGGCGCCGCGCTGGCGGACGCTCCGGTGCCCGAGGCCTCGGTCAGCCAGGACTTCGCCTTCCATCTGCTGATCGCCCAGTGCACCGGCAACAGCTTTTTCATCGATGCCATGAGTCATCTCGGCACCACCTTGATGGCTGATGCCCCGCGCGCACTGCCGCGGCTCAGCGCGGCGCAGCGGGAGCGCTGGCAGCACGAGCGGGAGCAGATCCTCGCCTCGATCACCCGCAAGGACGCCGATGGCGCACGGGCCGCCATGCGCCTGCACCTGGTCAACTTGCTGCAACACGCGCGCAGCGCCGTCGGGGCGCGAGACGCCTGAGGGGCGTCGACGCCCCCAGCCATTAAAAAAGCTGCCCCTCAGGCCCGGATTCCATCGTTTTTCAAGGGCTCCCGCCCTCCCTATAGTCCTCGCAGACCCGTCGAAACACGATGCGAGACAGCACAATGAACAACGAGAAACAGGCCGGGATCGGCACCCGCGTGGTATGGGGCGGCGAACAGGTGGAGCACCCCTACAACGCCACCCAGACCCCCATCGTCGCCAGCGCCGCCTACGGCTACCGCGATATCGACGGCTGGTACGACGTGGCCCTGGGCAAGGAACCGGGCTTCATCTACAGCCGCATGAGCAACCCCACCGTCGCGGTGCTGGAAGACAAGCTGCGGGAGCTGGAACAGGCCGAGTCGGCGGTGGCCTTCAGCACCGGCATGGCGGCCATCAGCGGTGTCCTGCACACCTTCCTCTGCCAGGGCAAGCGCGTGGTCTCGACCCGTGACAGCTACGGCGGCACCAACAAGATCTTCGAGGAATTCCTGCCGCGCCAGGGCGTCGAGGTGACCCTGTGCGACACCCTCGACTGCGAGGCCATCGAGCAGGAAATCGCCCGTGGCTGCGATGTGGTCTACCTGGAGACCCCGAGCAACCCGACCCTGAAGATCCTCGATATCCGCCGCCTGGTGGCCGCGGCCAAGCGGGTCGGCGCGCTGGTGGTGGCCGACAACACCTTCGCCACGCCGCTGAACCAGAACCCGCTGGCCCTGGGTGTTGACGTGGTGGTGCACAGCGCCACCAAGTTCCTCTCCGGCCACGGCGATGTGCTCGGCGGGGTGGTCTGCGGCGCGGAGTCGCTGATGGCCCAGGTACGTCACTACCGGGAAATCAACGGCGCTTCCCTCGATCCGTTTTCCGCCTACCTGATCATCCGCGGGATCAAGACCCTGGCCCTGCGCCTGCGCCAGCAGCAGGCCAGCGCCCAGGCCATCGCCGAGTACCTGTGCGGCGAGCCGCTGGTGGAGTCGGTCAACTACCCCGGCCTGCCGGAGCATCCCGGCCACATCATCGCCCGCTCGCAGATGCGCGGCTTCGGCGCCATCGTCAGCTTCGTCCTGCGCGGCGGCATGGACACCGTGGTCAGGCTGCTGCCGCTGCTGCGCTACGCCCACCGTGCCGGCAACCTTGGCGCGGTGGAAACCATCTACGGGCCGGCACGGACCACCAGCCACGTGGAAAACACCCTGGAAGAACGCCAGGCCCTGGGTATTTCCGAAGGCCTGGTGCGGATCTCCGTGGGTATCGAGGACACCGCCGACCTGCTCGATGACCTGCGACAGGCCTTCGCAACGCTGGCGGATGCAGCAACAGGCAAGGTGCACGGACAGCACCTCGAAGTCTCCGCCTGAAAAGGGGGCCCGGATGCCGGGCCGCCCCGTCATGAAAACCACAACAAGAACAATCCTTGGCACATCGCTTTCCACTGCCCGTTGCCAATCCCTTCATGAGAATCCAGACATGTCCATCCAGAACGCGCCGGATACCCCGGCGGGCTACAAGAAAGAAATGCACACCCGGCACATCGTCATGCTCGCCCTCGGCGGCGTGATCGGCACCGGCCTGTTCCTCACTTCCGGCTACACGGTCAACCAGGCCGGGCCGCTGGGCGCGGTGATCGCCTACATGGTCGGCGCGGTGATGGTCTACCTGGTGATGGTCTGCCTCGGCGAACTGGCGGTGCAGATGCCGGAAACCGGCTCCTTCAGCAGCTACGCCACCCGCTATCTCGGCCCCGGCACCGGCTACACCGTGGCCTGGCTGTACTGGCTGACCTGGGCGGTGGCCATCGGCTCGGAATTCACCGCGGCGGGCATCCTCATGGTGCGCTGGTTCCCCGACACGCCGGTGTGGATCTGGAGCGCGCTGTTCGCCATCACCGTGTTCACCAGCAACGTGGTGTCGGTGCGGCTGTTCGCCGAGACCGAGTTCTGGCTGTCGCTGATCAAGGTGCTGACCGTGATCGCCTTCATCGTCATCGGTACCGGGGCCATCTGCGGGCTGTTCGACGTCAAGCACGTGCAGGGCATCGGCCTGTCCAACTTCACCCGTGAAGGCCTGTTCCCCACCGGCCTGCTGCCGATCGCCATGACCTTGCTGGCGGTGTCCTTCGCCTTCTCCGGTACCGAGCTGATCGGCATCGCCGCCGGCGAGGCGAAAGACCCGCAGGAGAGCGTGCCCAAGGCCATCCGCACCACGGTGATCCGCCTGGCGCTGTTCTTCGTCGGCACCATCTTCGTCCTCGCCACCCTGTTGCCCCGGGAGCAGGCCGGCCTGGTGGAAAGCCCGTTCGTCATGGCCTTCGACCTGATCGGCATCCCGTACTCGGCAGACATCATGAACTTCGTGATCCTCACCGCGCTGCTCTCGGCGGCCAACTCCGGCTTGTACGCGGCGTCGAGGATGCTCTGGACCCTGAGCGACCAGGGGCACATGCCGCAATGCTTCGGCCGCCTGTCCAAGCGCGGCACGCCGGTCAACGCCATCATCCTCAGCATGGCCGGCGCCGCCGCGTCCCTGCTCAGCAGCGTGCTGGCGCCGGACACGGTGTACCTGGCCCTGGTGTCGATTTCCGGGCTGGCGGTTGTGGTGGTGTGGATGAGCATCGCCGCCAGCCAGATCGCCTTCCGCCGCCACTACGTGGCCAATGGCGGACGGGTCGAGGACCTGCACTTCCGCGTGCGCGGCTATCCCTGGGTGCCGCTGGGAGCGATCGCCTGCTGCGTGCTGGCCTGCGTCGGCATCGCCTTCGACCCCGAGCAGCGCGTGGCCCTGTACTTCGGCCTGCCGTTCATTGCCTGGTGCTACTTCGTCTACTGGGTCACCCGCAAGCAGCGCGCCCAGCGCCTGGCGGCCATGGCGCCCGGGGTTGGCGCGGCCTGAGGGTTCCGGTCCATGATGGACCAATTCCCCTGTGCCCGAGGTCGTGCCGATGAAACAGAAATCCCTGCCACCGCTGAACTGGCTGCGCTCGTTCGAGGTGTCGGCACGTGCCTTGAACTTCACCCATGCGGCGGACGAACTGCACCTGACCCAGGGCGCCGTCAGCCAGCAGATCCGCCAGCTGGAAAGCCACCTCGGCGTGGCCCTGTTCAAGCGCCTGCCCCGGGGGCTGGCGCTGACCGAGGAAGGCCAGTCGTACCTGCCGGTGGTGCAGGACGCGATCAGCCGCCTGGCGGTGGGCACCAACGAGATCTTCGGCCAGCACAAGCGCCGGCCGGTGAAGGTGCGCGGCAGCCTGTCGTTCCTGCAGTACTGGCTGGCGCCACGCCTGGCGGAGTTCTGCCGCGAATACCCGCAGATCGACATCCGCTACATCAGCAACCTGTGGGTCAAGGAGCCGGACGGCGAGGACGACCTGGAAGTGCGTTGGGGCAACGGCGAATGGAGCGGCCTGCACGCCTGGCGCCTGACCTGGGACATGCTGCTGCCGGTGTGCGCCCCGGCGCTGCTGGCCCGTTCGCCGCTGCGCGAACCCCGCGACCTGCGCCATCACCCGTTGTTGCACGTGCTCGGCTACGAGGAAGGCTGGGGTTACTGGCTGGAGCGGGTCGGCGCGGACGATGTCGACTACTCCCGCGGCCTGCAGTTCGACACCCTGATCTCGACCCTGCGCATGGCCGAGCTAGGGCAGGGCGTGGCCCTGGCCCGTTCCTCGGTGGTCGAGGACCTGCTGACCAGCGGGCAATTGGTGGCGCCGTTCAGCCAGCGCATCGAGGCCAGCGAATCGTTCTACCTGGTGCGCGAGCAGGGGCGGCCTTTGCCGCCCGATGCCGCGCTGTTTTCCGACTGGCTGGTGGCCCAGGCGCACCGGCCGGTGTAATCCGTTCTGGAGTTTCCCCATGCATTACCTGAGCACCCGCAACGGCGCGGGCCCCGTGGATTTTCGCGATGTGGTGCTGTCCGGCCCGGCCAGCGACGGCGGGCTGCATGTCCCACGACACTTGCCGTCGATCAGCCCGGAAGCCATCGCCAGCTGGTCATGGCTGCCATTCGACGAACTGGTCTGGCGGGTGGTCTCGCCCTTCGTTGGCGATGCCCTCGACGAGCAGACCCTGCGTCGCCTGCTCAGCGACAGCTACAAGGACTTCGGCCACCGCGCCATCACGCCGCTGCAACAGATCGGCCATAACGAGTGGATCCTGCAGTTGTTCCATGGCCCGACCCGCACCTCGAAGGATTTCGCCGCGCAGTTGCAGGCACGGCTGGTGCGGCACTTCCTGGGCGAATCCGGCGGCGAGGCGCTGGTGGTCGGTGCCACCAACGGCGACACCGGCGTAGCGGCGATCGAGGCCTTCGCCGACTGCCCGAACGTACGCCTGGCCGTGCTCTATCCCCGCGACGGCGTGCCGGCGGATCGCCTGGCCGCGCTGCAGGCGGCGGACCCGCGGCGCGTGCAGCTGTTTGCCCTGGACGGCAGCTTCGACGACTGCCAGACCCTGGTCGCCCGGTTGTTCCGCGCCTGGCCCCTGGAAGGGGTGATCCCGGTGTGCTTCAACTCCAGCAACTGGGTGGGTGTGCTGGCGCAGATCGTCTTCTATTTCCATGCCGCCCTGCAGTTGGGCGGCGGTACGCGCCCGGTGGGCTTCAGCGTGCCGGCGGCGAGTTTCGCCGAGATCTACGCCGGCTTCGTCGCGCAGAAGATGGGCCTGCCGATCAACCAGGTGATCGTCTCCACCAACAGCAACGATGCCTTGCACCGCTTTCTCCACCGCAACCGCTATGCACCCCATGCCAGCCAGCGCACCCTGTCGCCGGCCATGGACTTCTCGCTCTATTCCAATCTGGAGCGCTTTATCTGGGAGCTGTATGGCCGCGATGGCGAGTGCGTGAAGGCGCTGATGGCGCAGTTCGAGGCCAGTGGCGAGCTGAGCATCGGCAATCCGCAGTGGCTGCAGGCGCGGGTGCTGTTCGACTCCTATGCGGTGGACGAGGCCGATGTGCGCCGCGAGGTGGTACGGCTGAAAGCCGAGACTGGCGTGGTGGTCGATCCACACACGGCGGTTGGCGCCCTGGCGGGGCGCCTGCATCGGCGCAGCCTGGGGGCGCCGATGGTGACCCTGGGGCAGATCGCTCCGGAAAAGTCCGCGGCTGTGCTGCGTGAGCTGGGTGTCTGGGAGGCCGACTGCACAGCGTCACCTGCCGTGGTCGATGATGTGCCCGCACTGGCCCGGGACGATCTCGACGGTTTGTGTCGGGCGCTGCGCGCGGTGTCGCCATGAAGCGCATTCTCGACCCGCTGGACGAACGCATCCTCGCCGAGCTGACGGCCAATGCGCGGATCGCCCACGCTGAGCTGGGGGCCAAGGTCAACCTGTCGCGCAATGCGGTGCGCCAGCGTATCGAGCGTCTGGAGCGCGATGGGGCGATCCAGGGCTACACGGTGCGGTTGGGTGATTCGCGGCGGCCGTCGTCGCTGATCAGCGCGGTGATCTTCGTCTACCGCCATGACCGCATGCGCGGGGACGATGTGCTGGCGACCTTGCGAGGGATTCCCGAGGTGGTGCAGTGCGAGGTGCTCAGTGGCGAGTTCGACCTGATGCTGCGGGTCAACGCGGCGACGCCGGAGCGGGTGCATGGAGTGTGGAAGGAAATCGCCGGGATGCCGGGGGTGGAGAATACGGTGACGTCGTTCGTTCTTTCGGCAGTGTTCTAGTCCTTTGGTCCGCTTCGCTGGCTTGCCAGCGATGAGGCCATCATCAGCACCTGAGCATTGTGCCCAACGAATACAGCATTCTGCCGTATTCAACTGCCCACCCCCGCCTCTTACGCTGACCCCATCGAACAACAGCAAAGAGGAATGCCTTCGTGACCGACTACAAGATCGCCCTGGTGGGCTTTGGCGGTGTGAACCGTGGACTGGCGCAACTGATCGCCGAGCGCAATGCGCAGTGGCGCGTAACCCTGGGCTTCGGCCTGACCATCGTCGGCGTCACCGACCTGTTCCTCGGCTCGGTGGTCAACCGCCAGGGCCTCGACGCCGCCGAACTGGTGGCCCTGCCCGCCGAGAAGGGCGCCCTGGCCAGGATCGCCGGCGGCACTGCCGAGGCCTTCAACGAAACCGTGATCAAGCAGTCCGGCGCCGACATCATCGCCGAAGCCACCTTCACCAACCCGGTGGACGGCGAGCCGGCCGCCACCTTCTGCCGCTGGGCCCTGGAAAGCGGCATCCACGTGGTTACCACCAACAAGGGTCCGATCGCCCTGCACGGCGCCGAACTCAAGACCCTGGCCCGCCAGCGCGGAGTGGCCTTCGAATACGAGGGCGCGGTGATGAGCGGCACCCCGGTGATCCGCCTGGCTCGCCAGGCCCTCGCCGGGTCGGGCATCCAGGGCTTCGAGGGCATTCTCAACGGCACCTCCAACTACGTGCTGACCCGTATGAAGGAAGGCCTGTCCTTCACCGATGCCGTCGCCGAAGCGCAGCAGCTGGGCTACGCCGAGGCCGATCCGACCGCCGATGTGGAAGGTCATGATGTGCGCCTCAAGGTGGTGATCCTGGCCAATGAGCTGCTGGACGCGCGACTGAAGGTTAGCGACGTGACCTGCTCGGGCATCAGCAGCATCAGCGCCGCGGATATCGCCAAGGCCGAGGCCACCGGCCAGTGCTGGAAGCTGATCGGCGCCGCGCGCAAGGCCGCCGATGGCTCGGTCGAGGCCAGCGTGGAAGTGCGCCTGCTGCCGTTGTCCCATCCGCTGGCGGGGATCTGCGGGGCGATCAATGCCGTCTCCTTCAACACCGAACTGCTGGGGGCCGTCACCGTTTCCGGGCCGGGTGCGGGCCGCGTGGAAACCGCATTCGCCCTGCTGTCCGACATCATCGCCCTGCACAACGCCGGCAAACGCTGAGGAGACCGTCATGACCCTGTCCCTGATGACCCTGCAGACGCTGACCCCGACCCATATCGAGGTGTTCAACCCGTTCGACGGCCGCCTGGTCGGCCGCGTGCCGTGCCAGGGCGCGGCGGATGTCCCTGCGTTGGCCCAGCGTGCCCGGGCCGGCGTGGTCGAGAGCGCGGCGATGCCACGGCACCGCCGCGCACGGATTCTCGAAGACGCCGCGCGGCGCGTGGAAGCCGAGGCCGAAGCCTTCGCCAGCCTGATTGTCGCCGAGGCCGGCAAGACCCTGCGCCAGGCGGAAAAGGAAGTGAAACGCTGCGTCAACACGCTGAAGCTGTCCGCCGAGGAAGCCCGGCGCAATGCCGGCGAGGTGGTGCCGTTCGACGCCTACGAGGGCTCGGAAAGTCGTCAGGGCTGGTTCAGCCGCGAGCCGCTGGGGCTGATCGTGGCGATCACGCCCTACAACGACCCGCTGAACCTGGTGGCGCACAAGCTCGGCCCGGCCATCGCCGGTGGCAACGCGGTGATCCTCAAGCCCTCGGAGCTGGCGCCGCTGTCGGCGTTGAAACTGGTGGACTGCCTGCGCCAGGCCGGGCTTCCAGAGAACGTGGTGACCACCGCCACCGGTGGCACCGAGCTGGGCCAGGCACTGGTGGAACTGCGTGATGCGCGGATGATTTCCTTCACCGGCGGATTCGCCACCGGCGAAGCCATCGCCCGCACCGCCGGCCTGAAGAAGCTGGCCATGGACCTGGGCGGCAATGCCCCGGTGCTGGTGCTGGCCGACTGTGACCTGGCGCCCACCGTGGAGTCCTGCGTTTCCGGCGCGTTCTGGGCGGCGGGGCAGAACTGCATCGGTACCCAGCGCATCCTGGTGCAGCGGGACATCTACGTGGAATTCCGCGAGCGTTTCGTCGCGGCGACCCAGGCCTTGCTGGCGGGGGATCCGGCGCAGCGCGAGACGGATGTCGGGCCCATGGTCAGCGAGCAGGCCGCACGGCGTACCGAGCAACGGGTTCAGGAGGCACTGGAGGAAGGCGCGACCTTGCTCTGCGGCCATCGCCGGCAAGGCTCGCTGTACGCGCCCACGGTATTGGAGGGCGTCAGCCATGACAGTCAGCTGTGGCAGCAGGAAGTGTTCGCCCCGGTGGTGATCCTGGAGGCGTTCGACGAGCTGGAAGCCGCCATTACCCTGGCCAATGCCCCGGAATACAGCCTGCACGCCGGGCTGTTCACCCGCGACCTGGGCACCGCGCTGAAACTGGCGCGGCGCCTGGAGGCGGGTGGGGTGATGATCAACGACTCGTCGGACTACCGCTTCGATGCCATGCCGTTCGGTGGCTTCAAGTACGGCAGCCTGGGGCGGGAAGGGGTGCGGTTCGCGTATGAGGAAATGACCCAGCCCAAGGTGGTGTGCCTGAACGCGCCAAGCCAGTGATGGCAGGCACCTCCTTGTGCTGGTCTTTCATTGTGGGAGCGAACGTGCTCCCACAATGGTCGTGTTACGTGGACACCAGTGATCTCAAACCATCGGCTGCACCCATTCGAACGAAGGCGCGCCGTGTCGCTGTTGCGGGTCGTTGGCGACAGGTGTCGCCACCATTTTCAGGGCCGTGGCGGTCATCTCGTGCATGCTGTTCAGGATGGCCGTGTACATCGCCCCGGGCGCGCCGTTCAGCGCTTCGGCGATCTGGTAGAGCATCAGCGAGTACAGGCGATTGAACTGGTAATTGAGGGCCGACATCACCGGGTCGAGGGCGTAGTCCGTTGACCGCGGGTTGCTCACGATCGGATAGACCTCGTCGTAGTCCACCTCGAACGGCAAGCCGCTGGGGTCTCCGTGGGGGTTGTCGCCAGCCTGGTAATGCTGCTTGAACTGGATTTCCCGGAAACGGAAGAAGTGCGCCACTTCTTCCGGCTGGTCGAAATAGTGCTGGTCGTCATCGTCTACCCCATGGCGGGTCCCTTCACCTTGGGTGACGATGACCTGGATCGCACGCCGCGCCGATTCCAGATCGGCGATGACGATGGGGCTGCCGCCGCCGCTCCAGTAGTAGTCCAGGCCCAACTGGTGCTTGACGTCGCCCGTGAAGACCGCGGCCTCGCCGTAGGCGTTGCACAGGTCTTCGAGCTTGCTGGCAATCGCCTCGTAGAACTCGCCGATGGTATAGCCCGGGACGTCGAGCCGCTCGACGGCCATGAGTGCGAAGCCCTGGTTCCAGCCTTCCGGCAGTTCGATCTGGGTGAAGATCTCGAGGTTGTCGGGATTGAAGGGGCCGAGGTTGGCGGCGAACTCCCGTTCCTTGAACTGCTTGCCGTTGAACGTCAGGGTCAAGGGGAACGACGGGACGTTTTCAGCGCTGAAGCAGGCTCTGCCGCCGATCGCGCTGAGCAGGTTGCCGGCGAGCGAGAGGTGCAGCATCTCTTCCATCATCACACTGCGCAGGATGTTGGCAGGCACCCGGTTCTTGCCGGGCTTGATGCTGATCAACGCGGTCATGTAGAGGGGGATGGTGGAGAGCTCCAGGGTCATGGCGGTCTGCAACCAGCGGCCCAGCTCGTTTTTTTCCTGTTCCAGGGTACTCATGATGGCTTGCCCTTCGGTTGTCATGGTTGCACCTGCGTGGCCAGGCGCTCGCCCAGGCGCAGTGCCAGTGCCGTGAGCGTCAGGGTCGGATTGATCGCCCCGGTATTGGGGAAGGCGGCGTTGGAGCAGACATACAGGTTGTCGACACCGAAGACCTTGAGGTCCTTGTCGACGACGCCTTCCTGTTCGTTTTCCGCCATGCGACAGGTGCAGGCTGCATGGTCGGCGCGCCAGGAAACATTGGGGGGGCTGGTCGGGGTCGCGCCCATGGCTTCGAAGATCTTGCCCACGTGGCCACCGATTTCCTGCATGCGTGCGTTGAACACCTCGGACTGGGAGTAATCGACGATGGTCTCGCGCAGGCCGATACGGTTGCGGATATCGAGGTTCAACACCCGGTTCTTGAATTCGCTGGGGATCTCGACCATGCCGTGGATCTGCACCTGGGTCGGCCCTTGCACGGCCGCTTCGATGGCTTCGGGCGACATGCCACTCTGCATCATCCGGGCCACGCTCGACGGCGTCTTGTCGACCAGTGTCGCGAACGAACTGGGCGGGTTGATCAGGACGAACTTGCCCTTGGCCTGCTCCTGCGGGCTGTCGAAGTAGCGACTGCACAGGGTCGGGAAGTCCATTTCAGGTTGCAGCCGCTCTGGATTGCTCTCCAGCTTGCCGGTAAAGACGAAGTACGGGTGGGTGACGAAATAGCGACCGACCAGGTCATGGTCGTTGCCGATGCCCTCCGGCCAATGCTCCGAGCACGAACGCAACAGCAGCTTTGGCGACTCGATCGCGCCGCCGGCGACGATCAGCGTGCGGGCGTCGATGGTGAAGAAGTCGCCCGTCAGCTTGTTGCGGCAGGTGACTCCTTCGGCACGTTGACGGGACGCCATGTTGATCTCTTCGACCACACAGTTGTCCATGATCCGCAGGTTGGGGAAGTTGCCCCACGCGGTCATGTCGTTGAGGAAGTTCGGTGCCGCGTAGCGTGCGCCGAACGGGCAGTACTTGCAGGTGCCCGTGGTCTTGCAGGGCGCATGGCGGGAGGTGGTGTCGGTGATGCCATGGCGGGCGATCGGCACATGTGCGGTGCTCATGCCGAGTGCGGCCATCGCCGTGGCGACGGGCTGGTCCTCCAGCGTGTAGGGAAAGGCCGGGAACGGGTAGGGGGCCGAGCGTGGCGGGTCCTGGTTGTCCGAGTCACCCGAGACGCCGATGTAGCATTCCGCCTGGTTGTAGTAGGGCTCCAGCTCGGCATAGTCGATTGGCCAGTCGGCACCGTCGCCGGTGTTGCTGCGCAACTTGAAGTCTTCGGCCTTGAGGCGAAAGCTCCACCCGCCCCAGTGGATGGTCGAGCCGCCGTAGGTCATGACCCTGGCGCCAGCCAGCGGTACGACGGTGCAGCCGACGTTAAGGTTCTCGCCCGGGACATCCTGCTTGGGGTAGTCCAGGTCGTTGTATTTTTCGTAGGGCAGCTTCTTGTAGTCGCCGCCCGAAACCATGAAGTCGTCCCACAGCGCCTGGTCCTGCATTTTCACCCGGGTGCCGGCTTCCAGGATCAGGATCGAGCGCTGCGGGTCGGCTTCCAGCAGGCGGCTGGCGATGGCCGCTGCAGCCACGCCGGAACCGATGATCAACACGTCCGTGTTCATGCTGCGCCCTCCTCGCCAGTGCGATAGGGCGCGGGCTCTCCGGGGATGAAGGCGCCGGCGATGTATCCGGGGTAGTTGATGGCCCCGGTGAACCTCCTGAAGCCGCCTTGCGAGACCTGGAAGGCGATGAACTCGTTGGAAACCTTCTGCCGTGCCAGTGCCAGCGGTGTCTGCGGCGGTGCCTGGTTGGCAGCCGGGTCGGTGAACAGGGTGCGGTAGGCCTGCTCCTCGCCCAGGGCGTCGACCAGTTCTTCCAGGGTCAGCTTGGCGTGGGCGTAGAAGCTGCGGTACTCGGGATGCAGCCTGATCCGGTTGTCCATGAACACGAACAGCCGCGACCGGTACTGCTGCGGATCATCCAGGTTTCCCCAGAAACGGCAGATGTGTTCGAAGAGACCGTACATGGCCTCGTAGACCCCCGTGGCCAGGGGCTTGGCGCCGAGGTTGGCGGGGTGGTTGATGGGTTTCTGGTACATGCGAGACTTCCTCCATGGAAGCTGCCGTGCACCGTGGCGCCGGCCGCAGAATGTTCTGCGGCCGGTCGGACGATCGGGGAGAGGTCGTTGCTCGCGTCGGCGGGCCCGCCCGGGTGCGGTGGCAGCAGTCGATCAGGCTTCGGTTTGGGTCACGGTCAGCGTGTAGTTGTATTCGTTTTCGCTGACTTGCTGCGGGTCGCTGATCTGGCAGGTCAGGCCGGATTCGCGGGCGACGACGATGTATGGGTCCCAGGACCCTGACCGGGAGCCGGAGTTGACCACGCAATTGATCTCGGGGTTTTCGGTCAGGTACAGCGTGAAGAACACGTTGCCGTCGTTATCCCAGAGACCGGTGGTGACCGGCCCGGCGGTGACGGGTGTGAAAATCGTGATTTGTCCGCCGTAGCTGGCGCCGCCGTCATTGCTGACGAAGGAGACGTTCAGGTCGAGGGGGCTGGAGAGGGTGAAATTGCAGATGAGGGTTGAGTTGATGGCCATGTTCATTCCTTGAATTCATGAGGCGTCTGCCCTTGCTAAATGTGGGGGCTTATGGAGTGTAGTGTCAATTTGATGCTATTCAAGTAGGTTGCCCGGGGCACGAATGGCCCGGGCGACCACAAGCGTCAATACCGCGCGTCCACCGGCTTCTTGTCCTTCGGCCAATCCTTCACCTTGCCGGCGAAATCCGGCCTCGGCTTGTGGCTGAAGTACTCCGCCACATCCACCGCCTCCTGGTCGGTCAGGCCACCCTGGCCGAGGGGGAAGCCGTCGTGGAAGGCGATCGGCATGTTCTTCTTCACGAACGCCGCTGCCGTGTAGGTGCGGGCCATGCCGGCGCCGATGTTGAAGGAATCGTCACCCCACAGCGGCGGATAGACCCACTTGCCAGCCGCATTGCGGATGCCTTCACCGTCATTGCCGTGGCATAGCGCGCACTGCACGGCGTAGAGCTTCTCGCCGTTTTCCAGGTTGGGCACGATGCTTGTGTCGATCTTGCCCACGCCTCGGCCTTCGACCTTGTCCTGCGGCCTGGTCTCGCGCTTCATCCAGTCGAAATAGGCCACCATCGCCTTCATCTCCACCGATTCCAGCCCCAGTGGCTTGCCATTCATCGAGCGCAGGAAGCAGCCGTTGATACGGTCCTCCAGGGTAATCACCCGGCCAGCCCGCGGCGCATAGCTGGGGAAGAACGCCGACACGCCGACATAGGGCGAGCCGTCCGCCACGGTGCCCGCGTTGAGATGGCAACTGGCGCAGTTGAGGGCGTTGCCGACATTGGCCGGGAGCATTTCATGAGTGTTGGTGTTCAGCCGGGCTCCCAGGATGAACTGGTCCGCATTGGGCTCCTTGAGCAGGTCGGCCAGGCGCGGGGTTTCGAAAGGGCGGTTGTCGAGGTTCCTGACGTCGAGGCGCTTGCGCATCTCGGCCACCGTGGACGCCGGGATAGGCCTGACAGCGTGGCGTCCCCAGCTGTCGCGGGTGAAGTTGAGGATCTCGGCGATCTCCTGGTCGCTGAGGCGGGCGAACGACGGCATGGTCAGCGCCCGTGCGTTGTCCGCCGTCTGCGCCGAGCGCCAGCCGGTCAGGGTGATATGCACCAGGGTCGAGGGATCTTCCGACATCAGCACCGGGTTGCCGGCCAGCGGCGGGAACACGCCCTTGACCCCGGCGCCGTCGGCACGGTGGCAGTCGGCGCAGAACTGTTGGTAACCGAGCCCGCCGCGGGAGGCCAGCAGGTTGGTCGGGGTGGTGGAGCGCGGCGTGATCATCGGCACCGGGCCCTGGGCGACCTGCATCGGCTTGTCATGCTCGGACGATGGCAGCGATTTCAGGTACACGCCCACTGCGTGCAAGTCGCTGTCCTCCATGTACTGGGTGCTGTGCTGGACCACGTCGACCATGTTGCCGGACACCGTGCCATGGCTGTTGCGCCCGGTCTTGAGCATCTCGGCGGTCTGCTCCGGGGTCCACAGGTTGCGCAGGCTCAGGGCGCGCCAGCCTTCCACGGTTTCGCCGGCGAGGAAGTATTCGCCGCGCTTGCCGGCCTCGGACAGGGTCTTCTCCTGGAAGCCGATGCCTCGTGGCGTATGGCAGGCGCCGCAGTGGCCGAGGCCCTGGACGATATAGGCGCCGCGGTTCCATTCCGTGGTCTGGGCCGGGTTGGCGGTGAACACCTGGTCGTCGAGGAACATCCAGTTCCACAGGGTCAGGCCCCAGCGCTGGTTGAACGGGAAGCCCATCTCCAGCGCACGGTTCTCCTGGCGCACCGGATTGACCCCTTGCATCAGGTAGGCATACAGCGCCTGCATGTCCTCGGCGCTGATCCGCGCATAGGAGGGGTAGGGCATGGCCGGGTAGAGGTTGTCGCCGCTGGCCGTCACGCCCTTGCGCATGGCCCGGTCGAACTGCTCGAAGGAGTAGTTGCCGATGCCGGTTTCCCGGTCCGGGGTGATGTTGGTGGAATAGAGCACGCCGAACGGCGTCTCCAGGGCCAGGCCGCCGGCCATGGGTTTGCTGCGGTCAGCGCCGGTGTGGCAGGCCACGCAATCGCCGAGGCGGGCGACGTAGCGGCCACGTTCCACCTGGGTGCGGGTGAGGTTGTCGAGGTCGGCGGCGTAGTCGGCGGGAAGGTCGTCGATGATCTGCGGGGGGCTGGCGTTGTCGCTGGCCCACACCGGGGACAGGGCGCTGGCCAGCACGGCGGCAGCGAGGGCTTGCACGGTTGTGTTCATGAACGATCAGGTCCGTTTGAAGGTCGTTATGTTTTTTAGTTATTGAGTCCTTACTTTTGGTTATTTGCTTTGCGCGCGTAGTGATCTTCATCAATGAATTGCTTCCAAAGTACAGATGCGTCTTTGGGCGAGGGCTGGAAGACTCGGGGTTGCGAACAATGACGACAAGGGGGCGGCAGCATGAATTCGACACAGGGTGAGGTGAGGTTGCAGGCGAGCGCGGAGGCGGTATGGCGGATCGTTGGCAACTTCAATGGCTTGCACGTCTGGCATCCGGCGGTGACCGGCAGTGAGCTGGTCGCGGGCCGCAACAATGAGGCGGGAGCGGAACGTCTGCTGGCGCTGGACGGGGGCGGGAACATCAAGGAGCGGCTGCTGGCCTGGTCGGACAGC
The DNA here is from genome assembly GCA_031253995.1 of Paucimonas sp. Classification (GTDB taxonomy): domain Bacteria; phylum Pseudomonadota; class Gammaproteobacteria; order Pseudomonadales; family Pseudomonadaceae; genus Aquipseudomonas. The sequence goes on from JAIRVG010000052.1 coordinate 43,255, forward strand.
GAGCGCAGTTATCGTTACTGCATTCTTGAATCACCGCTGCCGGTGAGCGGGTATGAGTCCGAGGTGCGGGTCGAGGATCTGGGCGAGGATGGTTGCCGGGTGGTGTGGAGTGGGTCGTTCGAGGCGGCGGGCGTTTCCGATGGGCAGGCGGTGGAGGTTGTACAGGGCATCTACGAAGGCGGGCTCGGTTACTTGCGGCAGCAGTTTGCCGGGTAGTTGGGGCAGTGCGCTCCCGCAATGATTCCGGGAGCCTTCCGCAGTTGTGTAGATACCCATGCTCATCGCTGGCAAGCCAGCTTGTACAACGCAGGGCGAAATCCGGGCGGATCAGGATGCCCGGACTTCGTTAAGGAGTTCGGGATGACGATCCAGCACTAGGTGCGCAGGTGCGGAGAATGGATTTCGAGATGCTTCAACCTTGCGAAAGCTGGTGTAGAACCTCCATGGCCTTGGCCGCATCCTGGACGCCGACAAAAATGTGATCGTGATAATACGCCGCCACCACATTGCAACTGATCCCCGCATTCCCCAGCGCCGCCGCGAACGCCGCGGTCAAGCCGACGGCCTCCAGCGCGGAATGCACGGTCAGGGTGATCCACGCCGCGACGTAGCCGTACTCCAGGCCTAGCGCATCGGCTCGGCCGCGCTCCAGGATTGCGGTCAGCCCTTCCTGTTCGCGGAAGCTGCCGAGCACCTCCTCGTCCTTGAGCAAGGTAGCGTCGGGTACCTGGCAGAACACGTATTCGCCGTCGTTCAGCAGGGGTTTCATGCCGCGCAGCAGCGCGGTGAGGGAGGTTTCGCCAGCCATTGGAAGATCGCTCATGGTGAACAGGGGCATCCAGTGTGCTGGCGAATTGCGTCCTGGGGAATCAAAGTTGCTGATGCACGATCAGCAGCGCTGATACCTCAATACCGCGCATCCACCGGTTTCTTGCCCTTCGCCATTCCTTCACCATGCCAGCCCAAAGACAGCCGCCCCCACAGAGACCACGCTGTTCCTGAGGAGGATGGCGAACGACAAACCTGGCATGACCTTGACCGTTCCTCGACCGGCTCCGGCATGATAGTGGCCTTGATCAGGCATTTCAGGAGGAAATCAATGAACGACTACATGCTGCTGATGCACCGCGATGCGCACAATCCGCAGGCGGCCGCAGACCCCGAACGCTGGAGCGAATACCTGGCCTGGCTGCAGGGCACCGGGCAGTTCGAGGGCGGCAGTTCGATCGGTGCCGGGCTGCGCTTGCGCAAAGGTCGGCCGGATCAGCCCGAGGACAGTGACCTCAGTGGCTTTATCCGGGTCCGTGCGAGCAGCCTTGAAGAGGCCAGGGCGTTTCTTTCCGGCAACCCGGTGTACGAGGCGGGCGGCAGCGTAACGGTTTGCGAACTGCCGCGCGACTAGAACGCCCCACCAGCCGGGGAGCCTGTTCAGGCGGGCGCCAGCGCTCGACAATCCTGCGCCGCCCAGCCGATCCGCACCCGCTGGCCTGGCAGGTGAGGCGTACAGGCAAGGGTGTTGGGCGTCTTGATGACGAAGTCGTCGAGGCCGGCGAACCGGACCCGGGTACGCAGGTGATCGCCGTGGTAGATGACTTCGCAGACCTCGACCTCGAAGCTGTTGTCGTCACTTCCCGGCTGCAAGGTGACGCGCTCCGGACGCAATGCCAGGCTGACCCGTTCTCCTGATGACCATGGGCGAGCGGCAAGCGCATTGACCAGCTCTCCACTGTCGGTCTGGATCACGCAGCGGTCGTTCTCGCGGGTGCGGACGGTACCGCTGATGCGGTTGTTTTCCCCGATGAACTGGGCGACGAAGGCGTTGGCCGGCATTTCGTACAGCTCGCTGGGGCTGGCCAGTTGCTGGATGACGCCATCGTTGAACACGGCGACGCGGTCGGACATGGTCAGCGCTTCGCCCTGGTCGTGGGTCACGTACACCGTGGTGATGCCCAGGCGATCATGCAGGCGCTTGATCTCGTACTGCATCTGCTCGCGCAACTGTTTGTCGAGGGCGCCGAGGGGTTCGTCCATGAGCACCAGCTTGGGCTCGAAGATCAGCGCCCGGGCCACCGCCACCCGCTGCTGCTGTCCGCCGGAAAGCTGCGCCGGGCGCCGCTCGGCCATGGCACGCAGGTGCACCATGTCCAGTGCGCGGTTGACCCTTTGCTCGATCTCGGCACGCCCCAGCCGTTGCACCTGCAACGGGAACGCCAGGTTCTGGGCGATGCTCAGGTGCGGGAACAGCGCATAGTTCTGGAACACCATGCCGATGTTGCGCTTGTGGGTGGGCAGGGCGCCGATGGGCTTGCCGTCCAGGTAGATCTCCCCGGCGCTGACGCTCTCGAAGCCGGCCAGCATCATCAGGCAGGTGGTCTTGCCTGATCCGGACGGGCCGAGGAGAGTCATGAACTCGCCCTCGCGAACATCCAGTTGCAGGTTCTTCACCACCAGGTGGTGGCCGTCATAGCTCTTCTGCACATCATGGAAGCGCACGTAGGCGTCTTTGGCTGTGGACATGGTTCGGGCCTCTTGGTCTTGTGATTAGCAGGGCGATGAAAGTTCAGGACGCGCTCGGGCTCTTGGCGGCCATGCGACTCGCATAGCGCTGCAGCCAGCCGAGGGTCAGCAGGAACAGCGTCGACAGGATCGTCAGCAGGCATGCGACGGCGGTGATCGTAGGGCTGAGGTTTTCCCGCACCCCGGAGAACATCTCGCGGGGCAGGGTGCGTTGCTCCGGGCCCGCCAGCAGCAGCGAGACCACCACCTCGTCGAACGACGTGGCGAAGGCGAACACGGCGCCGGAGGCCACACCAGGCAGGATCAGCGGCAAGGTTACCCGGCGGAACGTGCGCACCGGGCCGGCCCCGAGGCTGGCTGCGGCACGCAGCAGCGAGCGGTCCAGGCCCTGCAGCGTGGCATTCACGGCGATCACCACGAACGGCGTGGCCAGCGCCGTATGGGCCAGCACCATGCCGGTGAAGGTGTTGACCAGGCTGAACCGGGAGAACAGGAAATACACGCCGACGGCAGTGATGACCGTGGGCACGATCATTGGCGAGAGCAGGACGGCCAGCAGCAGGCCCTTGAAGCGGAACTGGGTCAGGTTCAGCCCCAGCGCTGCCAGGGTGCCGAGCACGGTGGCCAGGACCATGCTGGCAAGACCGATCGACACGCTGTTCTTCAGCGCCAGCAACCAGCGCGGCGAGTCGAACAGGCCGGCGTACCAGCGCAACGATAGGCCGTCGAGGGGGTAGCTGAGGAAGCTGCCGCCGTTGAACGACAGCGGCACGATGGCCAGGATCGGCGCGATCAGGAACAGCAGCACCAGGGCGGCTGCACAGCGGTTGAAGGTGTGCCAGGAAATGAACGTGGGCATGGATCTTCTCCTATCGGCCGATGCGCTGGGCGCCGACCAGTCCGACATACAGGCGGTACAGCAGCAGTGTCGCGGTCAGCAGGATCATGCCCAGGGCTGCCGCCAGCCCCCAGTTGATGGTGCCGCTGGTGTAGAACGCGATGTAGTAGCTGATCAGCTGATCGTTCGGACTGCCGATCAGCACCGGGGTGATGTAGTAGCCCAGGGCAAGGATGAACACCAGCAGCGAGCCGGCGGCGATGCCGGGCAGCAATTGCGGCAGGTACACCCGCAGCCAGGCGTAGGCGGGGCCGGCACCGAGGCTCGCCGCCGCCCGCATCTGCGAGGGGGGGACGGCACGCATCGCACTGCACAAGGGCAGGATCATGTAGGGCAGCAGCACATGGCTCAGGGCGATCAGCACGCCCGTGCGGTTGTACAGCATGTGCAGGGGTTCGCTGATGAGGCCAAGGTTCAGCAGCAGGCGGTTGGCCAGGCCATCGCCCTGGAGAATCACCACCCAGGCGGTGGTGCGCACCAGCACCGAGGTCCAGAACGGCAGCAGCACCAGCAGCATCACGCTGGCCGCCAGGGTCGGCGAGGCGCTGGCGATCAGCTGGGCGACCGGGAAGGCCAGCACCAGGCAGATCAGCGTGACCGCCAGGGCGATGCCCAGGGTACGGGCGAAGATGCCCAGGTAGTTGGACTGGCCCTCGGCTACTGGCACCACATGGCCGCTGTCGTCACGGGTGAGGTCCAGGGCGGTGAGCAGGTAGAGGCTGGTTGCCGGCCCGCGAGCCCGGGCGATACTGGCCCAGGTCGCGGTCTCGGCCCATGCGCGGTCCAGGCCGATCATATAGGCCTGCCAGTCCACCGGCTCGGCGGGAAGCGCTTTGCGTGCGGTGCTGGTGATGAGGTTGCGCATGCCGGGCAGGTCGTAGTTCAGGCGCCTGCCGATGGTCCCCACGGTGCGGTCCTGGCGGGCCCGGTCGAGGTCGGCGGCCAGCGCGGCGAATGCCTCGGGTGCTGGCAGTGCCTTGCCGTCCCAGCCTTGCAGGGCCTCGAAGGTGCGTGGCAGCAGCGTGGCGACCTCGCGATCGTCCACGGCCAGCTTGAGCATGCCCCCGAGGGGCAGCAGGAAGGTCACCGCGAGGAACAGGAACAAGGGCGCGATCAACAGCAGGGCCTTGCCCCGGCGGATGCGCTCCATGGGGCAGGGTTTGGCCCGCGCGGGGCTGAGGGCGACGGCAAGGCTACTCATGATGATGTCCAGATAGGCGATTGCAGAAGGGTCACTTGGCCGACCAGGCCGAGAAGCGTTCGGTCAGGCTGTCGATGTTTTCCAGCCAGAACTGCGCATCGAACGGCACCGATTGCGCCAAGGCCGCGGGCGAGGTCGGCAGCTCGGCCTGTACGCCGCTGGAAATCAGCGCGTTGGCGTTGCGGTTGGGGACGCCATAGCGGATCTTGGCCGGGAAGCGTGCCTGGTGTCTGGCGTCGGCGAAGTAGGCGAGGAAGCGATAGGCGTCGTCCTGGTTGCGGCTGCCCTTGAGCATCACCCAGTTGTCCACCATGAAGATGCTGCCGTTCCAGACCACGCGGAAGTTGCGCTGGTCGGAGTCATTGGTGGCGAACACCCGGCCGTTGTAGGTGGTGGTCATCACCACTTCGTTGGAGCCGAGCAATTGCATGGGCTGGTTGCCCGCCGACCACCAGACCAGGCTGGACTTGATCTGGTCGAGCTTGGCGAAGGCGCGGTCCACGCCCTGCGGGGTGCGCAACACCGTGTAGACCTGCTCGGGTGGCACCCCGTCGGCCATCAGGGCGAACTCCAGGTTCATCTTCGGCCCCTGGCGCAGGGCGCGTTTGCCGGGGAATTTCTTCAGGTCCCAGAAGTCGGCCCAGGACGCCGGTGCCTCATGCAGGCGGTCGCTGTCATAGGCGATGACGATGCTGTAGACGTTAGCCCCCAGCCCGCATTCGCTGGTGGCGCCGGTGATGAATTGCCCGCGGTCGCCGATGCGCGACCAGTCCAGTGGCTCGAACAAGCCTTCCTCGCAGCCCAGCACCAGTTCTTCCGGCTCGACCTGTACCAGGTCCCAGTTGCCGTCGCCTGCCTGGATCTTCGAGCGCAGGATGCCGATGCCGCCATCCCAGCTGTCCTCCTTGAGCCGCAGGCCCTCGGCCCGCAGCGGCTCGAAGAACACCTCGCGCTGCGCATCCTGGAACACGCCGCCCCAGGACACCACGGTGACATCGGCGCTCGCGCTGCACGACAGTAACAATCCGGCCAGCAGGCCGCCCAGCTTGCAAGGTGCGTTGAGGGACATGGCTGATCCTCTTTCGATTGGAATGGGCGACGTCTTTGCGCCGCTGATTCCACGTTACGCATTTGCATCGCTGGCAACGTCACCCTGATGGGTGACCTCGCCAGCCGTTCACTTGATCTACCATGGCAGCACGCTCAGGGCGCCGACCTGCTGGCGTGGTTCATGCATCCGTCGTGCGGATCCAGCCCGGTAACAGGGCGCTGCCACTGCCATGCCGGTTGCCGGTCCTTGCGGCATGGCGCCCGAGCGACCATTCGCTGAACCGAACACGTGCGAGGTGTACCCGTGATGATCGCCGCCATGAACCGAATTGCCGAAATGGTTGGGGGAATTGGTAACAATGGTTTCGAGCAAGCCTTCTATGGTTTCTGCCACGACCTGCTGCAGGTCGACCAATGCACGGTGTTCCGTTTCGATCGCCAGGGACTGCCCCATTGCCTGATCGCCGAGGCCGAGAACAGCCAGTCGCGCTCCCTGGCCCGGCAACTGGCCTGCGAATACACCGAGGGTGCCTACCGGCGCGACCCCAACCTTGCTCTGGAACAGGTCGGCCGCCCTGGCGAGTTCCCGGTGCTGGTGCGTTGCGTCACCCCGGCGAGCATCCAGGACCGTGGCTATCGGCGGCGTTTCTACGATGAAGCCCTGGTACGCCAGGAGCTGGCAATGATCGCGCCGCTGGAGGGCGAGACCTTGTACTGCAGTTTCTATCGCTCGGAATCCCGCGGCGATTTCGCCCATGAAGACAGCGGGCAGCTGCAGCAGGTCGGCGCGATGCTCGCCCGCTTGCTTGGCAAGCACGCGGAGGTCATGCACCTGCGCAATCGCGACGGGCTGTACTTGCCGACGCCGGTCCACCTCAATCCCGAACGCCGCGCGCGCATGCTCGATGAGCTGCGTGCCTCGTTGCTCAAGGCGCCCGGCGGCCTGACCCGGCGCGAAGCGGAAATCTGCGCGAGCATCGCGCTGGGCTACACCACCCTGGGGATCGGCCTGAACCTGGGCATCTCGGTCAATACCGTCGCTACCCACCGCAAGCGGGCCTACGCCAAGCTGGGCATCTCTTCGCAGAACGAGCTGTTCGCCCGCTATTTCGACAGCCTGAACCTACAGCAGCACTGAAGCGCAGGCTGCGACACAACCAAAATGCCCCCGGACAGCTGACTGTCCGGGGGCATTTTCGTTGTGCCTTCAGGCGAAGGAGCAGGCTTGCTCGAAGCTCAGGCGCGGTAGCCGCGGGTACAGGCGCGAGGGGTCGCCGTAGCCGATGTTGCAGAGGAAGTTGGCGCGTATCCGGGTGCCCGCGAAGAATGTCTGGTCCAGGCGTTCGCCATCGAAACCCGACATCGGTCCGCAGTCCAGCCCCAGCGCGCGGGCCGCCAGCATCAGCCAGGCACCTTGCAGGCTGCTGTTGCGAAACGCGGTGAGTTCGGCGATCGCCTGGTCCTCGCTGAACATCGCCTGCACATCGGCGTGAGGGAACAGGGTCGGCAGGTGCTCCCAGAACGCCGTGTCGTAGCCGATGATCGCGGTCACCGGTGCGGCCATGACCTTTTCCACGTTGCCGGGGCTCAGGCAGGGTTCCAGGCGTTTCTTGCCCTCCTCGGACGTCACGAACACCAGGCGTGCCGGCATCCCGTTGACGGCGGTCGGCGCGTAGCGCACCAGTTCCCACAGCTGGCGCAGCAGCGCCTGGTCCACGCTGCGCGGCAGCCAGCCGTTGTGACTGCGTCCCTGGCGAAACAGCAGGTCCAGCCCATCGTCGTCCAGGACATCCACGGCTTGGCGCGGTTGTCCGGCGCTTTCCATCATCGAATTCATTGCACACCTCGCTCGGCTGGGGGCCGGCCCCGTCGGGAGCCGGCCGGGTGTCTCACCAGGGATTGGCGCTGAAGGTGCGGTCGAGGACGCTGATCACCTCGTCCACATGGGCCTGGGTGAAGGTCAGCGGTGGCGAGATGATCAGCTTGTTGACGATGGTGCGGATCATCACGCCCTGGTTCACGCAGCCTTCGGAGATCGCCATGGGGTAGGCGTCCTGCGGGCCGAACGGTTCGCGGGTCTCGCGGTCACGCACCAGTTCGATGGCCAGCATCAACCCCTTGCCGCGGACATCGCCGATGGCCCGGTGCTTGTCCTTCAGCTCCAGCAGGCGCGTGAGGAAGTAGTCGCCGACGATCCTCGCGTTTTCCGCAAGGTTTTCCCGCAGCACGATATCGATGGCGGCGAGGCCGGCGGCACAGGCGACCGGGTGCCCGGAGTAGGTGTAGCCGTGCATGTACACGGCGGTGAAGCCGGCGTCGCGTTCCCAGGCGCTGGCGATCCGGGCATTGACCAGCGTGGCACTGAGTGGCACGTAGCCGCTGGAAATGCCCTTGGCCAGGCACATGATGTCCGGCTTCACGCCCCAGCCGCGGGCGCCGAACAGCGAGCCGCTGCGACCGAGCCCGGTGATCACTTCGTCGGCGATCAGCAGCACGTTGTACTTGTCGGCGATCTGCCGCAGGCGCGGCCAGTACGAAGCCGGTGGCACGATGACGCCGCCGGCGCCCTGTACCGGCTCGGCGATGATCGCCGCGACGGTGTCGGGCCCCTGGTTCTCGATCTCCCGCTCCATCAGCCGGGCGCAGATTTCCGCTAGTTCTTCCGGGTCATCGGTGAATGGGTTGCGGTACAGGTGTGGTCCCTCGACCTGCAGGAAGCCGGGCATCAGCGGCTCGTAGCTGCTTTTCCAGGCCACGCCGCCACAGGCCGACATGCCACCGAAGTTCAACCCGTGATAGCCGTTGTACAGCGAGATGAACTTGAATTTCTGCGGCTGGCCTTCCAGCTTCCAGTACTGGCGGGCGATCTTCAGCGCGGTCTCCACCGCGTCCGAACCGCCAAGACCGAAGGACGCCTTGACCATGCCTTCCGGGGCGGCGATTTCCGCCAGGCGAGTGGCCAGGGCAATGGAGGGGGCATTGGTGCTGCCGGGGAATAGCGAGTAGTAAGGCAGTTGCTCCATCTGCTGGGTCACCGCTTCGACGATCTCGCGGCGGCCATAGCCTGCGTTGACACACCACAGGCCGCCCTGGCAGTCGATGAAGCGGCGTCCGTCGATATCGGTGATATGTACGCCGTCGCCGGCGGCGATGATCAGTGGCGGATTGTCGCGCAGCGCCTTGGGATCCTGCATCGGGTGCATCAGGTTGACGCTGTTGTGTGCTTTGAGCCATGTGCTCGAAGGGCTGGTCATGATCGACTCCAGGTTCGGTGAAGAAAGTCAGGGTGGCCGCGAACCGCGGTCCTGGCTGCGACTCTAGGCAGTGCCGGCGCGGGCGTATCTACCCTCAACGGGTGAGGCGGGTGCCGCGGCCTGGGCAAAAAAAGGCCGCTGGCGACGCAGTCCGCGCCAGCGGCAAGGCCGGTATGCCGAACGCCTCAGCTACGTTGATAGCCGTGCGCCGAACCGAACAGTTTTTCCCGCTCGGACCAGTTGTGCCGCGCATCCCAGTGCATCAGTACATCCATCGCTTCGTGCTTGAACTGGCGGTCCATCTCCGCCGTGGAGGTGTGCACGCTCAGCTCCAGGCGATGCCCGGAGGGGTCGAAGAAATAGATCGATTGCAGGAAGTCGTCGTGGTTGACCGGCCCGATCACCTTGATGCCCTTGCCCAGCAGGTCGTCCCGCGCGGCCAGCAGGGTCTCCATGTCCTTCACCCGGAAGGCGAAGTGCTGGACCCAGCCAGGTGTCTCCGGATCGCGCCCGCTGACGGCGCCGGGGTCATTCGGCAGTTCGAAGAAGGCAATGCAACTGCCGTCCTCCATCTGGAAGAAGATATGGATGTGCGGGCTGTAGGCGCCGGTCGAAGGGACGTGGTCCTCGCCCATGGCGTGGATGAAGTCGAGGCCGAGGATGTTGGTGTAGAACTCCACCGTTTCCTTGGCGTCCTTGCAGCGAAATGCAGCGTGATGAAGGCTCTTGCACAGCATGGCGTGCTCCTTTGGGGCGTGGGGTCAGGCGTTGCTCGGGGCGACCTGCTGGTCGATGGGGCCGAAGACTGAATGGCCCTGGCGGTCGAAGTGCTCGATGCGGATGCGGTCGCCGAACTTCAGCAAGGGCGTGCTGGGCTGACCGTCGCGGATGGTTTCCAGCGCGCGCTGCTCACCGATGCAACCGCAGCCGACGCGGTCGTCCTCGTTGGAAACCGTGCCGAGACCCACCAGCGTGCCGGGTTCGAAGGCGCGGGTCTGGGCGACATGGGCAATCATGTGGCCGTAGTGGAAGGGCGTGTCGATGCCCGTTTCGATATCGCCGAAGAGCGTCCCGCGCACCCAGCATTTCATCTTCCCGGACACCAGCCGGCCATCCCACAGCTCGCCCAGTTCGTCCGGGGTCACCGCGATCGGACCGAGGGTGGACGCCGGCTTGCTGGTAAGGAAGCCGAACGTGCGCTTGAGCTCGGCGGGAATCAGCGCACGCAGCGACACATCGTTGAGCAGGACGAACAGGTGCACATGGCGGGTGGCCTGATCGGCCTCCACGCCCAGCGGCACGTCGCCGGTGATAGCCGCGATCTCGGCTTCGAAATCGATGCCCATGGCTTCGCTGGGCAACTGGATGGGATCGTTCCAGGCCCTGAAACCGTGGGAGATCCCCTGGTACACCAGCGGCGCCTGGAGCAGGTCGTCCGGCAGGCCTTCGCCTCGGGCCTGGCGGTTGCGGCGGATATGGCTGAGGTAGCAGGCACCGTCCAGGTACTGGTAGCTGCGCGGCAAGGGGGCGGCGAGGGTGCTCATGTCCAGATCGAAGGCCTCTGCGGCCTGGCCCGCGTTCAAGGCCTGGTACAGGGCTTCCAGCCCGGGCTGGACCTTTTCCCAGTCATCCAGCGCGCATTGCAGGGTCGGGGCGAGATCGCCGGCTTCCACGGCGCGGCGGAGGTCGCGACTGACCACCAGCAGGACACCGTCGCGGCCGGATCGGCGTGAGGCAAGTTTCATGGGTTGGACTCCGTGGTGTGCGCGTTGGTACCAGGTGCAGGAAACAGCGCGTGCAGGTTGTTGTGGTTGAAAAAGGTCTCCGTCTCGAACAGGCCGACCTCCATCGACAGCGCCACGAAGCGCCGTTGCTGGAGCGCAGCGCAGTGCTGCTTGAGCACTTCGAAGACACCGGCAGCGATCGCCTTGCGGGTCTGTGCCGGACGTGCAGCGCTGAGCTTCAGCTGGGCGTGCAGCCCGGCGAAGGTGTCGCGGCCGTCGGCGAAGCGGTACTGTTCGATGCGGTGGGCGCGGCTGCGGATGCCCCCCAGCGGAAAGTGCTGCAGGGCGATCAGGTAGTCATGGACCGCGCTGAACAGGCCGGGCAGGTCCAGCTCGTCGTCCAGGTTGGCGCTGTACTCGACGATGAAATGCGGCATGTTCAGGACGCCTGGATCAATACGGTCTTGGTTTCCAGGTAGCCTTCCAGGCCTTCGCGCCCCAGGTCCCGACCGAACCCCGACTGCCGCGTGCCGCCTTCCGGCAGGGCGGGGTAGGGAAAGCCCGCGGTGTTGACCGAGACCTTGCCGCACTTCAGGCGCGGCAGGATCTGGTGCACCCGGCTCAGGCTCTCGCTCCAGATGCAGGCGGCGAGGCCATAACGGCTGTCGTTGGCCAGCGCGATGGCTTCTTCCTGGTCGTCGAACGGCAGTACCGCCAGCACCGGACCGAAGATTTCCTCCTGTACCAGCGGATCGCCCTGGGCGACATCGACCAGTACCGTCGGAGCGACGAAGTAACCGTCGCCTTCTGGCTGGCTGCGGCGGGTCAGGGCGGTAGCGCCAGACGCCAGCGCCCGGTCGATATAGCCCTGTACCAGGTCGCGCTGGCGCGCATTGATCAGCGGGCCGAGCTGGCTGGCGGGATCGAGGCCGGCGCCCAGGTGCAGGTTGTCGGCGTGGCGGGCGACACCTTCTGCGACCTCCTCGAAACAGCTCCGCTCCACATACAGGCGTGATCCGGCAACGCAGATCTGCCCCGAGTTGGTGAAGATGGCGTTGGCCGCGCCGGTGATCGCGCCGGCGCGGTTGGCGTCGGCGAAGACCAGGCTAGGTGATTTGCCGCCCAGTTCGAGGGTGACTTTCTTCAGGGTCTCGGTGGCCAGCTGATTGACCCGTTTGCCGGTGGCGGTAGACCCGGTGAAGCTGATCTTCGCCACCAGTGGATGCTTCACCAGCGCTTCGCCCGCTTCGCGACCGAGGCCGGTAACGATGTTCACCACCCCTGGCGGGATACCCGCCTGGGCCACCAGCTCGGCCAGGGCCAAGGCGCTCAGCGAGGCATCTTCCGCAGGCTTCAGCACCACCGTGCAACCGGCGGCGAGTGCGGGCGCCAGCTTCCAGATGGCCATCATCAGCGGCACGTTCCACGGCACGATCGCACCGACCACGCCCACGGCCTCGCGGCGGGTGTAGCCGAAGAACTGGCTTCCCGGAAACGGCATCCTGACCTCCGGGGTTTCACCGCAGATGCGTGATGGCCAGCCCGCCATGTAGCGCAGCACCCCGGCAGCGCCGAACACGTTGATCCGGGCGAAATCCAGAGGCATGCCGTTGTCGAGGCTTTCCAGTTCGGCAAGACGCTCGGCATCGCGCTCCACCCGTTCGGCAAGCCCGATCAGCAAGGCCTCCCGGGCCAGGGGCGCGAGTGTGCTCCAGGAGCCGTGGTGGAAGGCGTGGTGTGCGGCGCGTACCGCTGCGTCGATCTCGCCGGCGCCGCCCGCGGCGATCGCGCTGAAGGCTTGCCCGTTGGCGGGATCGATGACGGCAAGGCTGCTGCCAGCGGCAAGCCACTGGCCGTCGATGAAGTGCCCGTGGCTGCGCTCGATGAAGGCGCGGGTTGCGCTGCCCAGCCGGCTGTAATCATTGGTGGAAATCGTCATGCGTAGGGACCCCGGATCTGCAACGGCTCGTTGAATGCGACCGATGCTAGGCCCAGCGGGGAAGGCAACCCATACCCGCATAGGGTGACCTGGGGGTGATCCGGTCATTGCGTTGCGGGCGGATCGTGCATATCGTTAATGTATTCACTTTTTCGAGGAGCATCCCCATGCTGTACAGCCAGGCCACCACCCCCACCGAACAACCCCAGCGCCTGATCAACCGCCTGTCCCGGCACTGGGCACACAAGTTCCAGGTCGAGCAGCAGGACGGCCAGAGCCGCATCGACTTCGGCGGTAGCGGCTGCCTGCTCAAGGTCGTGGACGAGGGCCTGTGGGTCGAGGCCTGGGGGCCGGCGGACGAGATGGACGAGCTGGAAGTGGTGATCGTCGATCATCTGCAGCGCAATGCTGCGGCGGGGGAGACGTTGAGCTTCGCCTGGCAGCGTCGCGATTGAGCAGCGCTGCACGAAGCCGGTGCAGCACTGGGTGAAATTGGCCCATTTGCGGGCGGATCCTGTTTCCAGTGTTACCAAAGCATACAGGGCTGGCGTGTCAGTCCTGTCGCGCTCGCACCCTCGTGAAACCCCCGGCGGCCGCGGGGCAGAAGGTTATTGCCGGTCCCGGACGGGAGGGTTGGATGAACTGGCATGAACGCTGCTTTGTAAACGTTTACATTCCGCTTCATTCCAACTGAAACCGAGCGTTACCGGCTGAGGCGCTTTCGTCGGCATTCCATCCTGCGAGCGTGCAGTCGACCATACTCAGTGATCATTGGGCTGAAAACGTTTGTAAACGATTACTTGGTCCTTTCGGCCAGCATCGTTGAAGCCACCGGGCCGCGTGCAGCACCGCCCGATTACAAGAACGTTCCGCCACAGAGAGTTTGCCCATGGGCCTCACCACAGATCTGAAGTCCTCACGTTACGCCACCACCCTGATCTTCTTCGTCAACGGCCTGGTGCTGGGGATCTGGGCCACCAACATCCCGGCCATCAGCAAGGCCCTGAGCCTTACCGACGGCCAGCTCGGCGCAGCCCTGAGCATGTTCGCCGCCGGGACCATGCTGATGATCTTCCTCGCCGGCAGCGTCGCCAACAAACTGGGCAGTCGGGCGGCCATCGTGCTGGGCGGCATCCTGCTGTCCATCTCGTTGCCGCTGCTGGTGATGTCACCGTCCTACGAGGTGTTCTTCGCCATCCTGCTGTTCTTCGGCATCTGCAACAGCGTGATCGACATCTCCATGAACACCCATGCCTCGATCATCGAGGAACAGGAGGGCCGGCCGCTGATGTCGTGGTTCCATGCGGCCTTCAGCTTCGGCGGCATGGCTGGGGCAGGGGTGGTGTCGCTATTCGATGCCTATGAACTGAGCGCGCTGTTCAACCTGGGCTTCGCTGCGGTGCTGATGCTGCTGACCACGCTCGCCTGCGCCGGGCCACTGCGTCACTTGCGGCCGGCCCAGGTCACCGAGGCGCAGAAGAACAAGGTGACGATCCGTCCGAGTCTGACCCTGCTGATCGTGGCCATGCTGACCATCATGTCGCTGTTCACCGAGAACTCGATGATCAACTGGAGTGCCAAGTACCTGACCGACGTGGCCAGCACCAGCACCGGCATCGCGGCCTTCGCCTTCGGCGGCTTCAGCTTTGCCATGGCAGTCGGGCGCCTGGCTGGCAACCCGCTGATCCTGCGTCATGGCCGGGATTGCGTACTGGTCTGTTCCGGGCTGCTGGGTGTCGCCGGCTTTGCCCTGGCGGTGCTGGCGCCGGCGCCACTGACCGCGATCGCCGGTTTCATGCTGGTCGGCCTGGGCCTGTCGAACATGACCCCGATCCTCTACAGCAAGGCCGCCCAGGCCTGCCCGCAGGCACCGAGCCTGGGCCTGGCGCTGAACGGAACCATCGGTTACCTGGGTTTCCTGGTCTGCCCGCCGATCATCGGCGCCACCTCCGACCATATCGGCCTGCACTACAGCATGCTGCTGCCGCTGGTGGCGATGCTGGTGGTCAGCCTGGTGGCGTGGAAAGGCCAGCTGGAGCTGCGCACCGCACCCAAGGCGGTGGCAGGTTGAAGACTTTGTTGCCTGGCGCTTGCGTTCGTCCCGCTCGAACGGTAATCTGCGTCCATTGAATGTAATCGTTTACATCGCTTGTCGGACAGTGCCATGAGCGCTCCGGCAAGCGGCCTTTATCGGCACCTTTGCCCACGTCCTGCCGTGGGTTTTTTTCTTCCGGCTCCGTGGTCCTGCGCCTGTTCGTGGCGTGGACGGCGGGGCCCCGCGATTGTCGGGAGCGTCATGAATCCGAATGCTTTCAGGGGCGCGGCTGCCTTGATCGTTTGTGCCGTGGCCGGTCTTTGCGCGCATGACGCCATCGCCCGGCACATGGTCCAAGGGCTGCCCGTGGTGGTGGTGATCTGGGCGCGCTACCTGGGGCAGGCCGTGTTGATGGGCGGCGCGGCGCTGCTGCGTCGTGACGGGCGGGCCTGGGCTTGCCGGCGGCCGGACCTGCACTTCCTGCGGGCGCTGTTTCTCGTGGCGTTGAGCATCTGCTTCATTGCCGGCCTGCGTCATGTGCCGCTGGCGGAGGCGACGGCGCTGAATTTCCTCGCGCCGCTGTTCGTCCTGCTGCTCAGCCGCCTGGTGTTCGGCGAGCGCGTGCACGCCGGGCAATGGCTGGCGGTGCTGCTCGGCCTGGTCGGGGTGGCGCTGGTGGTCAATCCGGCGAGCGGGCTGTTTACCTGGGCGGCGCTGTTGCCCTGTGCGGCGGCGTTCTTCCTCAGTTGTTACCAGCTCGCCACGCGCCAGGCTGCCGGCGCCGACAGTGCGCACAGCTCGACGTTGTGGCTGGGCGTGTTCGCGCTGCTGTTGTGCAGCGTGCTGCTGCCGTGGTTCTGGACGCAGCCCTCGGCAGCGCAATGGCTGGGGCTGGCGGGCATGGCCCTGGCCGGTACCCTGGCGCACTGGCTGTTCGCCGCCGCCTATGCCCGGGCCACGCCGGCCCGCCTGGCGCCTTTCACCTACGTGCAGATTCCCTTTGCCGCGCTGCTGGGCTTCGTCCTCTATTCCAGCCTGCCGGGCCTGTTGGCCTGGTGGGGCATTGTCCTGATCCTGTCCAGTGGTCTGTTGGTGGTGCTGCCCACCCTGGCCCGGCCCGGATCGCTGTTGACCGGTCGGAGGTAAGTGCGGTGCAGGTGCTCAAGGGTTTGACGGAACTGGTGATCTTCCAGTTGCTCGGTTCGCTGGTCGGTTCGACGTGGCTGACGGCAGTGCCGGGGCCCATCGTCGGCCTGGTGCTGTTGCTGGCCTGGCTGTGCCTGCGCGGCGAGTTGAGCGAGTCCATCGAGCAGGCCGCCGGCTGGTTGCTGCGCTGCATGCCGCTGCTGCTGGTGCCGGCGGCGGTGGGGGTGATGGCCTGGTTCGCGGTGATCCGCCCGATCGGCGGGGTATTGCTGCTGGTGCTGTGCCTGTCGCTGCTGCCTGCGCTGGTGCTCAGTGGCTGGTTGATGCAGGTGCTGGTGCGCCGTCGGCAGCGGGGTGAGCTATGAGCGAGGTGTTGCGTCCGGTGCTGGGGCACCCGCTGTTCCACCTGGCCCTGACCCTGCTGGCGTTCCAGTTGGCGCTGTGGATCGCCCGGCGCAGTGGCCTGGTATTCCTGCAGCCGGTGCTGGTCAGCGCCGCGCTGATCATCAGCGTGCTGGTGTTCGCCGGAATCTCGTACCAGGACTACCTGGCGGGCGTCGGCATCCTCAACCTGCTGCTCGGGCCGGCCACCGTGGCCCTGGCCGTGCCGCTGTACCAGAACCTGGCGCGCATCCGCCGCCTGCTCGGGCCGATCCTGCTGACCGTGCTGTGTGGCGGGGTCATGGCCACGGCGTCGACCTTGTGGTTGGGTCGTCTGGTCGGACTCGACCAGCCATTGCTGATGACCCTGGCGCCGAAATCCGTTACCTCGCCGATTGCCATGCTGGTGGCCGGGCAGGCGGGTGGAATCCCTGCGCTGGCGGCGGTATTCGTTCTGCTCACCGGTATCCTTGGGGCCGTTCTCGGGCCGCCGCTGTTGAGGCTCGCGCGGGTAACGCATCCGGCGGCGGTGGGCATGGCGCTGGGGCTGACCGCGCATGCGGTGGGGACTTCGCGGGCACTGGAAGAAGGGCAGGAACAGGGGGCCTATGCTGCCCTGGCGATGAGTCTGATGGGCGTGGGGACGGCGGTGCTGTTGCCGGTGGTTCTGGGGTGGATGACGATCTGAAATTCACCGCAAGACCAGCGGCATTACCCCTGGAACGCTTCCTGCTGCTCCGATGCGCACCACGGTTTCGCTTGCAGTCGTAGTAAGAGAGGTAGATGTGTCACAACAACAACAATCAAGCCGCGCACGCGTGGCGACATCGGCGGTCTTCTTCAGCAATGGCGCGGTTCTGGCCATCTGGGCGACCAATATCCCGGGGATGAAACAGGCCCTGCAACTGACCGACGCGGAGCTGGGCATGGCCCTCAGCGCCTTCGCCGCCGGCACCATGCTGATGATGTGCCTGGCGGGGGCCCTGGTGACCCGCATCGGCAGCCGCCGCGCAGTGCTGCTCGGCGGCTCGCTGGTGGCGATGGTACTGCCGTTGTGCGGCCTGGCCACCTCGGCCTGGACCCTGGCCGGGGCGATCTTTGCCCTGGGCCTGGCCAACAGCATCCTCGACGTGGCGATGAATACCCACGGGTCACTGGTGGAAGCGCACAAGGGCCGGCCGCTGATGTCGTCGTTCCACGCGCTGTTCAGCATCGGCGGCCTGGCAGGGGCGTCGGCGGTGGCGACGCTGTTGTCCAGCCACCTGGGCCTGGTGCAATGCCTGCTGCTTTCGGCGGGCTTCACCGCACTGGTGACCTTGATCGCGGCGCCCTGGCTGGGTGACCTGAGGCCCTGCGCGCCAGGGGTTCCAGGCCGGCCGGCGAGGAGCTTCGCCTGGCCCAATCGTGCCCTGCTGTGCATCGCCGGCCTGACCTTCCTCGCCCTGTTCATCGAGCGCACGGTGATCGACTGGAGTTCCCTCTACCTCACCGAGGTCAGTCAGGCCCCGGCGACCCTCGCTGCTTTCGCCTTTGGCGCCTTCAGCTTCGCCATGGCACTTGGGCGCCTGGCTGGCGATGCCCTGATCCGGCGCTGCGGACCGGACCGTGTGCTGACCCTGTCTGCGGCCGTCGGGGCCCTGGGGGTGGCGCTGATCCTGCTGGTGCCGTTGCCGGGTACCGCGATACTTGGCTTCGTGCTGATCGGTCTCGGGCTGTCGAACATGACCCCGCTGCTCTACAGCCAGGCCAGCCGGGCGTTTCCCGGCGCGCCGGGGCTGGGCCTGGCAATGAACGGCACCCTCGGCTACACCGGCTTTCTCCTGGCGCCTCCGGTAATCGGCCTGCTGTCCGGGACTTTCGGCTTGCAGCTGGCGCTGCTGGTGCCCCTGGCGGCCTTCGTCGTGCTGATGGCCAGCCACTGGCGCAAGGTCCGTGGCCAGCGGCTGGCACCGGGCGGCCTGTTCAACCCGGTGACTGGCTCGACTGCCGCACCATGAGCTGAGTGCCCAGCAATACCGGGCGGATCTCGCTGCCGTGCTTGAGATTGGCGATCAGCGCTTCGGCGCTGCGCACGCCCATCTCGCCGGCGGGGATGGCCAGGGTGGTCAGCGGTGGTTCGAGGTATTCGGCGAACTCCAGGTTGTCGTAGCCCACCACCGAGATCTCCCGGGGCACGTCGAGCTGGAGTTTCTTGCAGGCGGAGAGCACGCCGAAGGCGATCACGTCGCTGTTGCAGATCACGGCGGTGACCTCGGGGTGTTCCAGGCGGATGCGCCGCATCGTGCGTTCGCCGAACTCGATGGTGTAGCCACCCTCGCTTTCGTACTTGACCCCGCTGCACTTCTCGCGGAACTCGCCGAGGGTGTCGACATAGGCGCGGTAGCGCGCCTGCTGGCGGTCGTTGCCCTGCATCGGCCCGGTCAGCATGGCGAACTGGCGATGGCCCAGGCCCAGCAGGTATTCCACCAGCTGACGGGTGGCCTGGTAGTTGTCGAAGCCGATGAAGGGGAAGTCGTCGTCCTTGAGGTAGGAGTAGGTGCAGATCACCGGCATGCGCGACTCTTGCAGGTACTTCTTCAGCGCCGGGTCGGCCACTTCGCCGACGATCAGCAAGCCCTCCACGCCGCGCTCCACCAGGAGCTTGACCTTGTCGAAGATCGAGCCGGCGTCGAAGCCGCAACTGAGCACGTAGACCACGTAGCCGTACTCGGCCAGCTTGTCCTGGAAGCTCTTGACCATGGTCGCGTAGATGGCGTGGTCGAGGGTCGGGATGATCGCCCCGATCAGGTTGGTCTTCTGCAGTCGCAGGGCCTTGGCTGCGGGGTTGGGGCTGTAGCCCAGCTTGGCGGCGATGGCCAGGACCTTCTCGCGCACATCGTCGCGCACATGGGTCGGCAGGTTGAAGCTGCGCGACACTGTCGCCACCGATACGCCGGCCGCCTTGGCGACATCGGTGACCTTGACCCGACCTGCTGTTTTCGTAGTGCTGGACACGCTTTTCCCTCTCCGGTGATCCCTGCGTGGAGCGGAAGGCTCCCGGCGCGGATGACGCATGATAACGATTACCGCCGGCTTTTCCGAGGCTTTCCCGTCATGCTCATCGGTAGAACGTTTGCCTTCGCGCAGCGTCAGAGTCAGCAACGACCAGACGTCGAAGGGAGGTGATGATGACGGCTCCAGATCCGCGGTACGTGCAATGGCTGGTGGACCACTCGATGCTCAAGGCGGCTCGTGACCGGGCCAAGACCTATGCCGGCCAGTCGCGCCTGTGGCAGAACCCCTATGCCGAGGCGCGGCCGCGAAGGGCCATCGAGATCGCCTCGGCCTGGCTGACGGTGTACCCGGATTCGATCATCGCCTCCGAGGATGCCTCGGTGCTCGATGCCCTCGGTGCCGAAGCCTTGTGGAAAGGGCTCTCGGAGCTGGGCATACAGGGCATCCATACCGGCCCGATCAAGCGCTCCGGCGGCATCCGCGGCGAAGCCTTCACCCCGAGCATCGATGGCAACTTCGACCGCATAAGCCTCGATATCGACCCGCTCTACGGCAGCGAGCAGCAACTGGTTCACCTGAGCCGCATGGCCGCGGCGCACAACGCGGTGACCATCGACGACTCGATTCCCTCCCACACCGGCAAGGGCGCCGACTTCCGCCTGGCGGAACTGGCCCACGAGGACTATCCCGGGATCTACCACATGGTCGAGATCCGCGAGGAAGACTGGGGCCTGTTGCCGGAGGTGACGGACGGTCGCGACGCGGTCAACCTGAGCCCGGCGCAGTGCGACGAGCTCAAGCTGCGCCACTACATCGTCGGCCAGTTGCAGCGGGTGATCTTCTTCGAGCCCGGAGTCAAGGAGACCGACTGGAGCGCCACCGCGCCCATCACCGGCGTGGACGGCAAGACCCGGCGCTGGGTCTACCTGCACTATTTCAAGGAGGGCCAGCCGTCGCTGAACTGGCTCGATCCGACCTTCGCCGCCCAGCAACTGATCATCGGCGATGCCCTGCATGCCATCGACTGCCTCGGTGCCCGTGGCCTGCGCCTGGACGCCAATGGCTTCCTCGGCGTGGAGATACGTGCCAACGACACCGCCTGGTCGGAAAGCCACCCGCTTTCCCTGACCGGCAACCAGCTGCTCGGAGGCATGATCCGCAAGGCCGGGGCCTTCAGTTTCCAGGAGCTGAACCTGACCCTCGATGACATCGCGCAGATGTCCAGGGGCGGCGCCGACCTGTCCTATGACTTCGTCACCCGCCCGGCCTACCAGCACGCGTTGCTCACCGGCGATACCAGCTTCCTGCGCCTGATGCTGGGGGAGATGCAGCGCTTCGGCATCGACCCGGCGTCGCTGATCCATGCCCTGCAGAACCATGACGAGCTGACCCTCGAACTGGTGCATTTCTGGACCCTGCACGCCAACGACATGTTTCTCTACAAGGGCCAGACCTTCCCTGGCAGCATCCTGCGCGAGCATATCCGCGAGGAAATGTACGAGCGCCTGTCCGGCGAGCATGCGCCGTACAACCTGCGTTTCGTTACCAACGGCGTGTCCTGCACCACGGTGAGCATCATCACTGCGGCCCTGGGCATCCGCGACCTGGCGCAGATCAGCGCCGAAGAGCTGGCCCTGATCCAGAAGATCCACCTCTTGCTGGTGATCTACAACGCGATGCAGCCGGGAGTGGTCGCGCTGTCCGGGTGGGACCTGGTGGGTGCGCTGCCGCTGGCGGCCGAGGAGGTGGCCGAGCGCATGCTCGACGGCGATACGCGCTGGATCCATCGCGGCGGCTACGACCTGGTGGACCTGGCGCCAGAGGCCAGCCGGTCACTGCGCGGCATGCCGCGTGCGCGCTCGCTGTACGGCAGCCTGACCCACCAGTTGCAGCAGCCCGGCTCCTTCGCCAGCCAGGTGAAAAAAGTCCTGGCCGTGCGTCAGGCCTACGGTATCGCTTCAAGTCGCCAGGTGCTGGTGCCCGAGGTGCAGAACCCGGGCTTGCTGGTGATGGTCCACGAACTGCCGGCGGGGAAGGGTACCCAACTGACGGCGCTCAACTTCAGCCGCGAGCCGGTTGCCGAGGAAATCATCCTGGAGGGCTTCAGTCCCGGCCCGGTGGTGGACATGCTCAGCGAGACGCTCGAAGGCGACTTGCGCGAGGACGGGCGTCTGCTGATCAACCTCGATCCCTTCGAGGCCTTGTCGCTGCGCATCGTCAGCAGCACCGGGCATGTCTGAGCTCTTTGAGGGCCGCAAAGCGGCCCCAATCAGATTTATACCGATCAAAAGCGCCACGCGGCACTAGCGGACCCATGGACGGTTATGTATGCTTTGCCTGCGCTTGTAAACGATTACAACAACGCACCACTTCTTGACGATTCAGGTGAGCGACATGCGTGACATAAACGGCCGTACTACCCACAAAGCCTACGACTACGTCGTGATCGGATCCGGCTCGGCCGGGAGCGTGCTGGCGGGCCGACTTTCCGAGGACCCGCAGCGCAGCGTGCTGATGCTTGAGGCGGGACCTTCCGACAAGAGCATCTACATCCAGATGCCCGCCGCCCTGGGCTTTCCGCTCATGGA
This sequence comes from Paucimonas sp., assembly GCA_031253995.1. Classification (GTDB taxonomy): domain Bacteria; phylum Pseudomonadota; class Gammaproteobacteria; order Pseudomonadales; family Pseudomonadaceae; genus Aquipseudomonas. The sequence goes on from JAIRVG010000052.1 coordinate 64,982, forward strand.
CGACAAGTTCAACTGGTACCTGCATTCCGAGCCCGAGGCGGAGTTGGGCGGCCGTACCATCTACGAGGCGCGCGGCCGGGTGCTGGGTGGCTCGTCGTCGATCAACGGCATGAACTGGGTACGTGGCAACCCGTGGGACTACGACAACTGGGAAGCCATGGGCCTCAAGGGCTGGAGCTACAAGGACTGCCTGCCGTACTTCCGCAAGGCGGAGACCTTCGACCAGGGCGGCGATGACTACCGCGGCGACAGCGGCCCCATGCACATCCAGACCTGCGCGGCGAACAACCCGCTGTACAAGGCCTTCCTCGCCGCCGGGGTGCAGGCCGGCTATCCCCATGTGAAGGACCACAACGGCTACCGTCAGGAAGGCGTGCACATCACCCAGCGCAACGTGCACAAGGGTATCCGCTGGAGCACTTCGCAGGCCTATATCCACCCGAATCGCGGTCGCGACAACCTGCATGTCTGCGACCGCGCCCAGGTCACCCGCATCGAGTTCAAGGACAAGCGTGCGGCGAAAGTGCACTTCGTGCGCAATGGCAGCCCGGAAGTGGTGGACATCAAGACCGAGGTCATCCTCTGCGCCGGTGCCATCCACTCGCCGCACCTGCTGATGCTGTCCGGTATCGGTGACGCCGAGCACCTGGCGCAGTTCGGCATTCCCTGCATCGCCGACCTGCCCGCGGTGGGCCAGGGCCTCAAGGACCATATCGCCGCGCCGGTGCAGTACCGCGCCACGCAGAACGTGTCCATCGCCAAGCAACTGACGCCGCTCGGCAAGCTCAAGCTCGGTGCGCTGTGGACCCTGTTCCGCAAGGGCCTGGGGGCGACCAACTTCTTCGAGGTCGGTGCCTTCATCCGCACCCGCCCGGAACTCAAGGTGCCCAACGTGCAGTTCGAGTTCATCCCCATGCTTGGCGAGTTCCAGCACGGCAGCGTCAAGCTGGAGAACGGCTTCCAGTACTTCTTCAGCCTCATGCGTCCGACCAGCACCGGACGGGTCTGGCTGGGTTCGAAGGACCCGCTGGCCGCACCGAAATTCTGCTTCAACTTCCTCTCCACCCAGCAGGACCAGGAAGACGCCATCGCCGCCGTGCGGGCGATCCGCAACGTGGTGTCCCAGGCCGCCTGGGATCCCTATCGCGGTGAGGAAGTCACTCCCGGAGCCGCCGTGCAGTCCGACGCCGACATCCTCGCCGTCCTGCGCCAGCTGGCCGGGACCAACTACCACCCGTCGTGCACCTGCCGCATGGGCGTCGACCCGGCCACCAGCGTGGTGGACGCCAGCGCTCGCGTGCACGGCCTCGACAACCTGCGGGTGGTGGACGCCTCGATCATGCCGGAGATCGTCAGCGGCAACCTCAACGCGCCGATCATCATGATGGCCGAGAAGATCGCCGACGACATTCGCGGCAAGCATGCACTGCCCGGGGCCAAGGCCCAGTACTACGTGCCCGCCTGACTCACTGAAAGGAAAACCGCAATGAAACTGAAGAACCAAGTAGCCCTGATCACCGGCGCTGGCGCCGGCATCGGCGAGGCCACCGCCCGGCTGTTCGTCCAGGAAGGCGCCAGGGTGGTGATCGCCGACCGCAATATCGAACTGGCCAGCAAGGTCGCCGACGAACTGGGCGAGGCGGCTATCGCCGTGCAGGTGGATGTCGCCGACGCCGCTCAGGTCCGCGCCATGGTCGAGGCCACGGTCGCCCGCTTCGGCGGCCTCGACATCCTGGTCAACAACGCCGGCTTCGGCACCCTCGGCACCGTGGTGACCCTGGACGAAGACACCTGGGACCAGGTGGTCGACGTCAACCTGAAAGGGGTGTTCCTGTGCTCCAAGTACGCCATCCCGGAGATCGTCCGGCGCGGTGGCGGGTCGGTGGTCAACCTGGCCTCGACCATCTCCGTGGTCGGCATCAAGGACCGCGCTGCCTATGTCGCGGCCAAGGGCGGCGTGGCCGCACTGACCCGCGCCATGGCCCTGGACCATGCCCTCGAAGGCGTGCGGGTGAACAGCGTGGCGCCGGGAGTGATCGCTTCCAGTTACTACGACAAGATGTTCGAGACGGTCGCGGATCCGGTGGCGTTCAAGAAAGGCCTGGAAGCCCGTTCGCCGCTGAACAAGATGGGCGAGCCGATCGATATCGCCAACATGATCCTGTTCCTCGCCTCCGGCGATTCCAGCTTCGCCACCGGTGGCATGTTCACTGTCGACGGCGGCTACACCGCCTGGTGAGGAATCGAGCATGATCGATGAGCTGCGGCACTACCGTTTTACCCTCGATGCCTGGGAGCAGTACTGGGCGTTGTTCACGGGACGCTGTCTGCCGATTCGCGGCAACGATTTCGGCGAGCTGCGCGGACTGTGGTACGAGCGCATCGGCGACAGCGTGAACTTCCGTCATCTGTGGCGCTATGAGTCGCTGGACGCCCGCGCCCATCTGCGCGGCGAACTGCTCAAAGTCGACGACTGGCGCGAAGGCTTCCTGCCCCAGGCCGGCCGGCATGTCAGCCAGCAGTTTCTCCAGGTGCTGGTGCCGAAGCTGGGGGAGGGCGCGGGCGGACTCGATGCCGTGCGCTATCTGCACAGCTATCGTTGTCCAACCGGCAAAGCCGCCGGGGTGATCCAGCAGATCGCCGCGGTCGAAGGCGTGGCCCGCGAGCGCTTGTGCGGCCTGTGGGCCACGGAGTTCGCCGATCCCAACCAGGTGGTGGTGATGACCTCGACCGACGAGGCACCGCTGCTGGCCCTGAGCGCCGCGGTAGAGATCGAGACCCGCCGCCTGCAGCCGTTGGCCATTCCCGCCTGACCGGTATTTTTGCCGGTCGGCAATGTAAACGTATACATCGAATAATGAGGTAGCACACATGAGCGTTCGTCAGTACGAGCACTGGATCAATGGCGCGGCCCGGGCGCCTATCGCCGGTCAACGGGTCGAGCGGCACTCGCCGGCCCATGGCGCGCTGCTGGCGAGCTTCGCCGCCGGCACCGCTGCCGACGTCGATGTCGCCGTGGCGGCGGCCAAGAGCCTGCACGATTCGGCGGCGTGGTCGTCGGTGCCTGGTTCCGAGCGGGCCAAGCTGTTGGGCAAGCTGGCCGACCTGATCGAGCGTGACGCCGAGCATCTCGCGCTGATCGAGGCGGAAGAAGTCGGCAAGCCGATCACCTATGCCCGCGGCGAGGTGCTCTGGTCCGCCGAGCTGACCCGCTACGCGGCGTCCCTGGCCTGGAATATCCAGGGTGAGGCCTACAGCCACCTGGGCGAGGACAAACTCGGTCTGGTCACCCACGAAGCCCGTGGCGTGGTCGGCCTGATCGTGCCGTGGAACTTTCCGCTGGTCTGCCTGTTCCAGAAGCTGCCCTACGCGCTGGCGGCCGGTTGCCCGGTGGTGATCAAGCCTTCCGAGCTGACCTCCGGCACTGCCCTTGAGATCGCCCGCCTGGCCACCGAAGCCGGTTTCCCGGCGGGGCTGGTCAACGTGGTCACCGGGACCGGTGCCGAGGTCGGCGAGCGCCTGACCCGCCACCCTGATGTGGCGATGGTCTCGTTCACCGGCTCTACCCGGGTCGGCAAGCAGATCGCCGCTACTGCCGCCGCGGACCTGACCCGCGTCGCGCTGGAGCTGGGTGGCAAGGCCGCCAACGTGGTATTCGCCGATGCCGACCTGGACGCTGCGCTGGACGGCGTGCTGTTCGGCGTGATCCTCAACCAGGGCGAGGAGTGCGTGGCGGGCACCCGTCTGCTGATCGAGGAATCGGTGGCCGACGATTTCGTCGAGAAACTGGTGGAACGCGCCCGCCGCGTGGTGGTGGGGCTGCCGTTGCAGGCCGAGACGCAGATCGGCGCGTTGATCCATGCGCAGCACCTGGAAAGCGTGCTGAACTACATCGAGATCGGCAAGCAGGAGGGCGCGCGCCTGGTCCTGGGCGGCGAGCGTCTGACCGGCAACGGTCTGGAGAACGGCTACTTCGTTGGCCCGACCCTGTTCACCGGGGTTAAGCCTGAGCACCGTATCTTCCGCGAGGAAATCTTTGGCCCGGTGCTCACCGTGACCACCTTCAAGACGGTCGAGGAAGCCGTGGCACTGGCCAACGACACCGACTACGGTCTGGGCAACGGCCTGTGGACCAAGGACGTGGACAAGGCGATCCGGGTGTCGCAGAAGCTGCAAAGCGGTACCGTGTTCGTCAACACCTACCTGGAAACCTCGCCGCAGTTGCCGTTCGGCGGGTTCAAGCAGAGTGGCTACGGCCGCGAGAACGGGGTGGACGGCTTGCGTGAGTTCATGGAGACCAAGTCGACCTTCATCAAGCTGGGGGCGCGGACTCCGGTACTGCCAAATACCCTGGGTTGAGCGCAGCCTTGCTGAAACCCGAATCCAACAAGAAGAACGCCCTATGAAATTCAAGCGAATGGTCAATGTGGTCGGCGCCCATGTCGCCGGCGAGCGCAACGACGTGATCACCGGCGGCGTGCTCGACGTTCCCGGACAGACCATGTTCGACAAGATGAAGTACCTGGAAACCCGCGGCGATGACCTGCGCAAGCTGATCCTCCAGGAGCCTCGCGGCAGCGTGACCCAGTGCGTCAACCTGGTGCTGCCGTCGAACCACCCGGAGGCGGATGCCGGTTTTGTCATCATGGAGTCCGAGTTCTACCCGCCGATGTCCGGCAGCAACACCATCTGCACGGTCACCGTGCTCCTGGAAACCGGGATGATTCCGATGGTCGAGCCGGTCACCCGCCTGACCCTTGAGGCACCGGGCGGACTGGTACGGGTCGAGGCGCAGTGCCGCGACGGCAAGGTCACGGGGGTGAAGTTCGCCAACGTGCCGTGCTTCGTCTTCGGCCTGGACCAGTTCATCGAGGTTCCGGGGCTTGGCAGCCTCAAGGTGGACGTGGCCTATGGCGGCATGATCTACGTGCTGGCCGATGCCCAGGCCCTGGGCTTTGGCATCCTGCCTGACGAGGCCGCCGCGCTGGTCGAGGTCGGCGAGCAGATCAAGGCCGCCGCCGCCGAGCAGTTGCCGGCGGTGCATCCCGAGCAGCCGGAGATCCACACCATCAACCAGACCCTGTTCGCCGGCCCGGTGCGCGACGATCCGCTGGGCAAGCGCTCGCGCAACGGCGTGGTGGTATCGCCGGGGCGCATGGACCGTTCGCCCTGCGGCACCGGCACCAGCGCACGGCTGGCAGTGATGCATGCGCGGGGGCAGGTCAAGGTCGGCGAGAAGCTGGTGCATGAGTCGATCCTCGGTACGGAATTCATCGGCGAGATCGCCGAGACCCTGACCGTGGGCGGCCAGCCGGGAATTCGCCCGACCATCACCGGGCAGGCGTTTCTTACCGGGTTCCATCAGTACGTGCTGGACCCGAATGATCCGTTCCCCACGGGATATACGTTGAGCGATACCTGGCGCAAGAATCCGTAGGCGGGTCGGGGGCTGCTTTGCAGCCCTTCGCGAGCCCCAATGGGCATCAACCACGAATCACCGTCGTAGAAGGATCGATTGACGCAATGTAATGTAATCGATTACATTGGTTTTGCCCGGGCCTTGGCAGGCCCTTGCCGGGTTTGGTCACCCACTCGCAACGCCTGCCAGCGACCTGGCTTCGTTAGGCAATTCACCCTGGCCCGCCCCGCGGCGGGCATTTTTAACGCTTTCCTTCCTCTCCGCCTGGCCACACGGGCGGATTTTTTTCAGGAGCCGTCATGGGCCAATGGATCGACATTCAGGGAGCAGGGCTGGAGGGGTTCTCCGGTTACCTGGCCTTGCCGCAAGGCGGCTCGGGCCCCGGCCTGTTGCTGCTGCAGGAGATCTGGGGCGTCAATGGCCACATCCGCGACCTGGCCGGGCAGTTCGCCGCCGAGGGCTTCGTGGTCCTGGCCCCGGATGTGTTCTGGCGCCAGCAGCGCCGCGTCGACCTGACCTATGACCCGGCCGGCACGGCTCAGGCCCGTGCGTACTACCAGGCACTGGATATCGCCCAGGCCCGGACGGATCTGGCTGTTGCGGTGGATGTCCTCGGCGACCTGCCTCAGGTGAACGGCCGTCTCGGCGTGGTCGGCTACTGCATGGGCGGCAAGCTGGCCTATGAACTGGGCGAGCATCCGCGTCTCAGCGCCGGGGTCAGCTACTACCCCGGCGGCATCGCCGAGACCGTGCAGCGCATCGAGCGCCTGGCCTGCCCGTACCTGTTCCACTTCGCCAGCGACGACCAACTGATCGACCTGGCCGAGGTCCGCCTGCTGCAACCCTTGATGGCCCGTAGCGGCGAGGTGTCCGTTGAGATTCACCAGGGCGTCGGCCATGGCTTTGCCTGTCCCCGGCGTCCGGCCTGGTCCATGGCCGCCGCCTTGAGCGCCAAGGCCTCGACCCTGTGGTTCCTCGGCGACTGCCTGCTTGGCGATGGGCCCCGCGGCCTGCATGAGCCACTTTAGGCGTGCCTGGCGATGTAAACGATTACTAACCCTGTCGTACCCACCCTGCATTGGTTTGAACAAGAGGAACAATCATGAGTAACCCGGCAGTGAACGAACACGAGAACGAGCCCCGGAAAGGCACCCTGGTCTACGTCACCCGCGAGACCGAGGCCAGCTATTGGCAGCCCAAGCCGGCCAACGGTTATGTCTCGGTGGCGGTGTCGCCGAACCTGTTCAAGATGAACCGCAACTTCTCCGTGGGCACGCAGATGATGCCGCCGGGTGGTCGGGTGCGCGAGCACGCCCATTCCACCAACGAGGAAGTGCTGCACTTCATCTCCGGTACCGGCAGCGCCATCGTCGATGGCAAGGAATACAAGCTGGAACCAGGCGTGACCCTGTTCCTCGGCGAGCACAACTCGCACACCTTCACCAACACCGGTGATGTCGACCTGCACTGGGTGTGGTTCATGAACCCGAGCGGGCTGGAAGACTTCTTCCGCGATGTCGGTCGCCCGCGCACCCATGGCGAGCCTGCGCCGGAGCCGTTCGAGCGACCGGCCAACATCGAGCAGATCGAAGCCAGCGGCGTGTTCGCCTACACCAAGAGCTGAGTGATCGACACCATGGGCAAGACTATCTACTCGCAGGCGCGGGGCACGGGCGATGCGGTCGTGCTGGTTTCCGGCCTGGGCGGTCTCGGTGCGTTCTGGGAGCCCGTCGTCGAGCAACTGGCCGGTGACTACCGTGTATTGACCTTCGATCACCCGGGTGTCGGCCAGAGCGAGATCGTCGGTGCGCCGACCATTCCCGGCATTGTCGAGGCTTTGCTCGCGGTGCTCGATGCCCATGGTGTCGAGCGTGCGCATCTGGTCGGGCATTCCACCGGCTCGCTGGTGACCCAGGCCATGGCCCTGGATCACCCAGGGCGGGTGCGCAGCATCGTCCTCAGCAGTGGCTGGGCCCGGCCGGACAAGCGCTTCCGCGATTTCTTCGCCTATCGCCAGTTCGTCCTCGGCCAACTGGGCGGTACCGCCTACAACGCCATGACCCGTCTGGTGGCCTATCCCTCGTCCTGGTATGGCGAGCATTTCGCCGTCGACCAGGCGCTGGACTATGCCGCGCCGTCCATCGTCGATGTCGAGATGACCCAGGCGCGCATGGACATGCTGCAGAACTACAGCCGCCGCGAGGAATTGTCGCGGCTCGAACTGCCGGCCTGCGTCATCGGCGCCGAAGACGACTTCGTCATCCCGTTCCACCATTCGCAGGAGTTGGCCGGGCTGATCCCCGGTGCCCGCCTGGTCGAGCTGAGCGGCGGCCATTTCGCCCCGATCACCCGCACCTGCGCCTACACATCCCTGCTGCGTACCTTCTGGGAGTCACAAGCATGAGCACCAAGCACATCAAGCGCGTCGGCCTGATCGGCCTCGGCGCGATCGGCAAGCGCGTCCTCGGCGCCCTGCAACGCGAGCACCTGCCACAGGCGGCCTATGCGGCCATCGATCCGTCGGCTGCCTCGACCGGTTTTGCCAGCGAGCACGGGATCGCGCTGTTCAGCGATGTCCAGGGCCTGCTGGACTGGAAACCCGACCTGGTGATCGAGTGCGCCGGCCACGGCGCGGTGGTGCAGGTGGTGCCGCCCTTGCTGCAGGCGGGCGTGGACGTGGTCATTGCCTCCATCGGTGCCCTGGCGGACAAGGCGCTGGCCAAGGACCTGGAGACGGCAGCAGAAGCGGGTGGTGCGCGGCTGATCCTGGTCTCGGGGGCCATCGGTGGCCTGGATGCCATGCGCTCGGCCCGTGCCGCAGGACTGGACGAGGTGCTCTATACCGGGCGCAAGCCGCCGCAGGCCTGGGCGGGAACGCCGGCGGAGACGGAGTTCGACCTGGCCGGGATCACGGTACCGACCACCATCTTCCGCGGCACGGCGGCGGAGGCTTCGCTGAAGTTTCCCAAGAATGCCAACGTCACGGCGGCGGTGGCGCTGTCCGGCGTCGGCTTCGAGGCAACCCGGGTCGAGCTGGTGGCGGACCCGACGGTGGCGAAGAACATCCACGAGGTCAAGGTCAAGGGGGCGTTCGGCGAACTGGGCATCTGGCTGGCCAACAACCCGCTGCCGGACAACGTGAAGACCTCCTGGCTGGCAGCCTTGAGCATCGAGGAGGCGGTGAGCAAGCAGGTGCTGACCACGGTGTTCTGAAGGGGGGAGATGACTGTGACCGGAGCCGGGAAGCTCCGGTTTTTTGTTGGTTTTGAGGGCGTCATCGCTGGTTGGTCAACGATGACGCCGCAAAGGGCAGTACAGCAATCAGCCGATCCGGCCAATCTCCTCCTTGAACCGCAACCGCCACCCATGCAGCAATGGCTCGGTATACCCGCTCGGCTGCTCCCGCCCCTTGAACACCAGGTCACAGGCCGCCCTGAACGCATGGGACTCCCCGAACCCCGGCGCCATCGGCCGGTACGCCGGGTCCCCGGCATTCTGCTGGTCCACCACCGCCGCCATGCGCTCCAGCGTCTCGCGCACCCGCGCCGCCGCCACCACGCCATGGTGCAGCCAGTTGGCCACGTGCTGCGCCGAGATACGCAGGGTCGCGCGGTCTTCCATCAGGCCGACATCATGGATATCCGGCACCTTGGAACAGCCCACCCCTTGCTCCACCCAGCGCACCACGTAGCCGAGGATGCCCTGGCAGTTGTTGTCCAGCTCGGCCTGGATCTCGCTGTCGCTCCAGCCGCGCGATGCACTCACCGGCACGCTCAGCAGGTCACGCAGCAGCGCCGGCCGCTCCTGTTCCAGGTCGATGGCCTCCAGCCCCGCCTGGACCGCCTGCACATCCACCTGGTGATAGTGCAGGGCATGCAGGATCGCGGCCGTCGGCGAGGGTACCCACGCGGTGTTGGCCCCGGCCTTGGGATGGGCGATCTTCTGCTCCAGCATCGCCGCCATCAGGTCCGGCATGGCCCACATGCCCTTGCCGATCTGCGCCCGACCACGCAGGCCACAGGCCAGGCCCACCAGCATGTTGTTGCGCTCGTAGGCCTGGATCCACGCACAGCCCTTCATGTCGCCCTTGCGCAGCATGGCCCCGGCCTCCATGGCGCTGTGCATCTCGTCGCCGGTGCGGTCGAGGAAGCCGGTGTTGATGAACACCACCCGCTGCGCCGCCTCGGCGATGCAGGCCTTGAGGTTGACGCTGGTGCGCCGTTCCTCGTCCATGATGCCCATCTTCAGCGTGTGCCGCGGCAGGCCGAGCAGGTCTTCCACGCGGCCGAAGAGCGTGTTGGCGAACGCCACTTCCCGCGGGCCGTGCATCTTCGGCTTGACGATATAGACGCTGCCGGCGCGGGAGTTGCCTCGGCGCTGCAGGTCATGCATCGCGGCCAGGCTGGTGACCACGGCATCGAGGAGGCCTTCGGGAATCTCGCGGCCGTCCTGGTCGAGGATCGCCGGATTGCTCATCAGGTGGCCGACATTGCGCACGAACAGCAGCGAGCGACCCGGCAGGACCAGCTCGCCGCTGTCCCGCCCGACATAGATGCGATCCGGATTCAGGGTGCGGGAAAACGCCTTGCCGCCCTTGCTGACCTGCTCGCTCAGGTCGCCCTTCATCAGCCCCAGCCAGTTGCGGTAGACCAGCACCTTGTCGTCGGCATCCACCGCCGCCACCGAGTCCTCGCAGTCCATGATGGTGGTGATCGCCGATTCCACCAGCAGGTCCTTGACCCCGGCCGGGTCGCTGGCGCCGATCGGGCTGGTGCGGTCGATCTGGATCTCGACATGCAGTGCGTGGTTTTTCAGGAGGATCGCGGTGGGGGCCTGGGTATCGCCCTGGTGGCCGGCGAACTGGGCGGCGTTGGCCAACCCTGTGACGGACCCGTTGCCCAGCGCCACCTGGACTGTGCCGTCCACCACCCGATAAGACCGGGCTTCGGTGTGGGAGGCGCCTTCGAGGGGGAAGCTATCGTCGAGGAAGGCCCGCGCCCAGGCCACTACCCGGGCGCCACGCACCGGGTTGTAGCCGGCGGTTTTCTGCGCGCCATCGTCCTCGCCGATGACATCGGTGCCATACAGCGCGTCGTACAACGAGCCCCAGCGCGCATTGGCGGCGTTCAGCGCATAGCGGGCGTTCATCACCGGCACCACCAGCTGCGGCCCGGCCTGGGTGGTGATCTCGTGGTCGACATTGGCGGTGCCGACCCGCACTTCGGCGGGCTGGGGCAGCAGGTAGCCGATGTCTTCGAGGAAGGCGGTGTAGGCGGGCAGGTCGGTGACCGGCCCCGGATGCTTGCGATGCCACTCATCCAGCTGGCCTTGCAGGAGATCCCGCTCGGCCAGCAGGGCACGGTTCTCCGGCGCCAGCTCATGCACCAGGCTGTCCAGGCCCTGCCAGAAGGCGTCGGCCGACACGCCGGTGCCGGGCAATGCTTCATCCTCGATGAAGCGCTTGAGGTTTTCTGCCACCTGCAGGCGGTGGCACTGGGTACGCTGGGTCAACTTGGGTTCTCCTTCACGACTGTTCATTCAAAGGGCTGCCGCGCCGACCGCGGCCACCTGTGCATCCTGTTCCGACTTCACCCCGGACACGCCCACGGCGCCGACCACCTGGCCGTCCACCCGCACCGGCACGCCGCCCTCCAGCGAGGTCAGCAAAGGTGCGCTGACGAAGGCCGTGCGCCCGCCGTTGACCATGTCCTCGTAGCCCTTGGTCTCGCGCCGGCCAAGGGCAGCGGAGCGGGCTTTCTCGGTGGCGATGTAGGCGCTGATCGGCGCGCAGCCGTCGAGGCGTTCCAGGGCCAGCGGGTGACCGCCGTCGTCGACGATCGCCACGCTGACGTTCCAGCCGTTGCGCAGTGCTTCCTCGCGGGCGGCGGCGAGCAGGCGGGTGACATCGCTGTGTTCCAGTACGGCTTTACGTTGCATGGGGTTGCTCCTGGGCAAGGGCTTCTTCGACCAGCTCGATCCAGTGCCGCACGGGCGTGCGCCCGGCGCCGTCGAGGTGGGTCTGGCAGCCGATATTGGCGGTGACGATGATTTCCGGGTTGCCGCTCTCCAGCGCGTTGAGGCGGTTGTCCCGCAGGCGCCGGGACAGCTCGGGCTGGGTCAGCGAGTAGGTGCCGGCCGAGCCGCAGCAGAGGTGGCTATCGGGCACGCTGGTGAGGCTGAAGCCGAGGCGGCCGAGGATGGCTTCCACGGCACCGCCGAGCTTCAGCGCATGTTGCAGGGTGCACGGGCAATGGAAGGCCAGGCGGCGTTCGGCATGGATGCCGAGGCGCTCCAGGGGTTCGGCGCCCAGCACCTGGACCAGGTCCCGGCTCAGGGCGCTGACCCGCGCGGCCTTGGCCGCATAGGCCGGGTCCTGCTCCAGCAGGTGGCCGTAGTCGCGGACGAAGGCGCCGCAGCCGCTGGCGGTCTGCACGATGGCCTCGGCCCCGGCCTCGATCGCCGGCCACCAGGCGTCGATATTGCGCCGGGCCCGTTCCAGGCCTTGTTCCTGGGCATTCAGGTGATAGTCCACGGCACCGCAGCAACCGGCCTCCCGCGCCGCGACCACGGAAATCCCCAGGCGATCGAGCACCCGTGCCGCTGCCGCATTGGTATTGGGTGACAGCGACGGCTGCACGCAGCCTTCGAGCATCAGCACCTTGCGCGCATGGCGACTGGCCGGACGCGCCTTGGCCTGCGGTGCATGGCGCGGCAGCTTGGCCTTGAGCATCTGTGGCAGCAGCGGGCGGAAGACCTGGCCGGTGCGGCTCAGTGCCTTGAACAGCGCCGGGCGCGGGACCACGGCGCGCAGGCCTTCCCGCAGCAGGCGTTCGCCCAGCCCGCGGGGCACCTGTTGCTCGACCACCGCACGCCCGATGTCCAGCAGGTTGTGGTACTCCACCCCGGACGGGCAGGTGGTTTCGCAGTTGCGGCAGGACAGGCAGCGGTCCAGGTGCTCGCGGGTGCTGGCGGTGACCTCCTGGCCTTCGAGCACTTGCTTGATCAGGTAGATGCGTCCGCGCGGGCCATCCAGCTCGTCGCCCAGCAGCTGGTAGGTGGGGCAGGTGGCGGTGCAGAAGCCGCAGTGCACGCAGGACCGCAGGATGCGCTCGGCTTCCTCGGCGCGGGGCAGGCCCCGGGCCTGTTCGCTCAGATGGGTTTGCATGACGTCTCAGACCTCCGCGTAGAGTCGGCCAGGGTTGAAGATGCGCTGGGGATCGAGCTGTTTCTTCAGGCTCTGGTGGTAGCGCAGCAGCAGGGGCGGCAAGGGTTGGAACGGCATGTCGTGCTGGCCGTAGCAGGTGGCATGGCCGCCGACGGCGCTCACGGCGTGGCGGATGTCTTCGGCGGGGGCGTCGGACAGCAGCCAGCGCTGCGCCCCGGCCCAGTCCAGCAACTGCTGGCCGGGAATCTCCAGCGGCGGCGTGTCGTTGGGTACGGACAGGCGCCACAGCGGTTGCTCGCCGGCGAAGAACGGCAGGCGCAGTTCGCGCAGCCTGGTCCAGTAGCTGCTGTCGACAGGTTCGCCGCCGAGGCGCTGACAGGCGGACTTCACCGAGCCTTCGCCGCCTTCCAGGCGCAGGTGCAGGGCATCGCCGTCATGGCAGGCGGCGCTGATGGGCAGTGGTTGCTGGCCCCATTCCGCCAGTTCGCAGAGCGCGGTGGCGGCGTCCATGTCCAGCCTCAGGCTGACGCAGGTGCGCGGTTTCGGCAGCACCTTCAGCGACACCTCGGTAAGCAGCCCCAGGCAGCCGAAGCTGCCGGCCAGCAGGCGCGACAGGTCGTAGCCGGCGACGTTCTTCATCACCTCGCCACCGAAGCGCAGCAACTGGCCGTGGCCGGTGATGACCCGGGTGCCGAGCACATGGTCGCGGGCCGAGCCGGACCACGGACGTCGCGGACCGGACAGTCCGCTGGCGATGGCGCCGCCGAGGGTGGCGCCGTCACCGAAGTGTGGTGGTTCGAAGGGCAGCCGCTGGCCCCGGGCATCGAGGGCTGCCTCGATTTCCGTCAACGGCGTGCCGGCCCGGGCGGTGAGCACCAGCTCGGTGGGGTCGTAGCTGACGATGCCACGGTGGGCGCGGGTGTCCAGCACTTCGCCGGCCACCGGGCGACCCAGCATGGCCTTGCTGTTGCCGCCCTGGATACGCAGCGGGATGTTCTCATTGATGGCCTGGTTGACCTGCTCCAGCAGGGCGGCGCTGTGATCGTGATCGCTGTTCATCAGAAGCGCTCCAGTTCCGGGAAGGGCAGTTTTCCCTGGTGGATATGCATCGAGCCGAACTCGGCGCAGCGGTGCAGGGTGGGAATGTTCTTGCCCGGATTGAGCAGGCCGGCGGGATCGAAGGCGTGCTTCACCGCGTGGAACAGGGTGATTTCCTCGCTGCTGAACTGGGCGCACATCTGGTTGATCTTCTCCCGGCCGACGCCATGCTCGCCGGTGATGCTGCCGCCCACCGCCACGCACAGTTCGAGGATCCGCGCGCCGAGGGCTTCGGCGCGCTCCAGTTCGCCCGGCTGGTTGGCATCGAAGAGGATCAGCGGGTGCATGTTGCCGTCGCCGGCATGGAACACGTTGGCCACCCGCAGGCCGAACTCCCGCGACAGCTCCTCGATGCCGCGCAGCACCGCCGGCAGTTCGCGCCGGGGGATGGTGCCGTCCATGCAGTAGTAGTCCGGGGAAATCCGCCCGACCGCCGGGAAGGCATTCTTGCGTCCGGCCCAGAAACGCACGCGCTCGGCCTCGTCGCGGGCCAGGCGCACCTCGGTGGCGCCGGCGTGCTTCAGCACGGCCTCGACCCGCTCGCAGTCCTCGCGCACATCGGCCTCGACGCCGTCCAGCTCGCAGAGGAGCATGGCGGCGGCGTCCACCGGGTAGCCGGCGTGGATGAAGTCTTCGGCGGCGCGGATCGACAGGTTGTCCATCATCTCCAGGCCGCCGGGAATGATGCCGGCGCCGATGATATCGGCCACTGCGCGTCCGGCGGCTTCCACCGAGTCGAAGCTGGCCAGCAGCACCCGCGCCACCTGTGGCTTGGGCAGCAGCTTGACGGTGACCTCGGTGACGATGCCGAGCATGCCTTCGGAGCCGGTGAACAGGGCCAGCAGGTCGAAGCCCGGCGCGTCCAGGGCATCGCTGCCGAGGGTCAGGTGCTCGCCCTCGACGGTGAGGATGTCCACCCGCAGCAGGTTGTGCACGGTCAGGCCGTATTTCAGGCAGTGCACGCCACCGGCGTTCTCGGCGACATTGCCGCCGATGGAGCAGGCGATCTGCGACGAGGGATCGGGGGCGTAGTACAGGCCGTGGGGCGCCGCCGCCTGGGAGATCGCCAGGTTGCGCACGCCGGGCTGGACCCGGGCGAAGCGGCCCTGCGGGTTGATCTCGATGATCTGGTTGAAGCGCGCCATCACCAGCAGGATGCCTTTTTCCAGGGGCAGGGCGCCGCCGGACAGGCCGGTGCCGGCACCGCGGGCGACCACCGGGACCTGGTTGGCATGGCACAGCCTGAGCAGGGTCTGCACCTGTTCGATGCGCTCCGGCAGGACCACCAGCAGCGGTACCACGCGGTAGGCGGAGAGGCCGTCGCACTCGTAGGGGCGCAGGTCTTCGGCGCGGTGGAGGATTTCCAGGTCGGGCAGGGCCTGGCGCAGTTGCGCCAGCACCTTGGCCTTGTCGACCGCAGGCAGCGCGCCATCGACGCGCTCGTCGTAGAGGATGTTCATCGGGCTCGGACGTCCGTTTCTTGTTGTTGGGCTGAACGCTGTCTAGACTGCGCGCGGGGTGGTGTGGCGTCGATAGGTGGGGGAAGTGGTCCTACCAGTTTTTGCCGGGATTCATCGTCCAAGGTGGCTATACAGTGGATTTCGCCGATACACTCGGGGCACAAGTCAGCATCGATTTTCCAACTGGTCCTACCAGTCGAAAGGAGTGTTCCGATGGGCGAAGCCAAGACCCAGATTGCCGACCAGGTGGCCGCGCGGATCGAGAAACTGATCGTCGATGGCGTGCTCAAGGTCGGGCAGGCGTTGCCGTCGGAGCGGCGGCTGGTGGAAAAGCTCGGCTGTTCGCGCTCGGCCTTGCGCGAAGGGCTGCGGGTGCTGCGCGGGCGGGGCATCGTCGAGACCGAGCATGGGCGAGGCTCCTATGTCGCCGACCTGAACCGGGCCGAGGACGCCACACCGCTGATGCACCTGTTCAGCTCGCAGCCGCGGACCCTGTTCGACCTGCTGGAAGTGCGTGCGCTGCTGGAGGGTGAGTCGGCGCGCCTGGCGGCGTTGCGTGCCACCAATGTGGATCGCTTGCTGATCAAGCGCCGCTTTGACGAAATGGTGGCCTTCCATGAGGACCCGCAGGCCCAGGATGCCCGTGAGCAGGCGCGGCTGGATCACGCGTTTCACCGGGCGATCAGCGAGGCCTCGCACAACCCGGTGCTGGTGCATACGTTGCAGGGGCTCAATGAGCTGATGTTGAGCACGGTGTTCGCCTCGGTGAACAACCTGTATTGCCGTCCGGCGCAGAAACGCCAGATCGACCGGCAGCACAGCAAGCTGTATCACGCGGTGATGGAGCAGTTGCCGGAGCAGGCGCAGCGTGCGGCGCGGGAGCATATCCACAGCATTCGCGACAATCTGCGGGAGATCGAGCAGGAGGAGCAGCGGCTGGTGCGGGCGACGATGCGGTTGGAGGGGTGGGGGTAGCTTCCCAAGGCTGATGGAGATCCTTGTGGGTTTGTCGTGATAATCGACCTTGCGCTGACGGTAGGAGTTGGCTTGCCTGCGAAGGCCTGCGCAGCGGGCCCGGTTCCCGATCCAAAGCCGGAAGAACGCGATTGGCCTGGCTGTAGATCTGGAACCTGGACCGCTTTGCGGTCCTTCGCAGGCAAGCCAGCTCTTACGTCAGCGTAGAGCCTTTGTGTCACAAGGAGGCCCAGAAGCGGTTTCAGAAGCTCACTTCGTAACTGACGATGACCCGATTCTCATCCACCCCATCCTGCAGACTCGACCGCGCCGTGGCATTGCGCCAACGCAGCCCGAGGTTCTTCAGCGGCCCGCTTTGCACCACGTAAGCCAGGTCGGTGGTCCGCTCCCACTCATGCCCGTCCTCGCCCGCCGCCCGCAACAGCGCGGCCTTGCGCGTGGAAACACGGGCGACATCCACCTGGTCGCCCTTCACATAGCGCAAGGTAAAGGTCAGTCCCGGAATCCCCAGCGCTGCGAAGTCATAGTCGTACCGCGCATGCCAGGCCCGTTCGTCCTGCAGGGAGAAGGTGTAGGCCTGCTGTTCGCTGAACAGGTAGGTGTCGGTGCCGCCGAGGTAGGCATAGGCCGTGTCGCCGGAAACCTTCTGGTAACCCCCGCTGACCCGGTGCCCGCCCAACTGGTAGCCGAAATTGCTGCTGATCACCCGGTTGTCCACCTCGCCGATCCGCGCCGCGCCGGACTCCCGCGCGGTGAAATGGCGGATCTCGCTGAAGGCCTTGCCCGGCCCCAGCGGCACGGCGTACTTCACCCCGAGGTAGGTACGTCGGTAGAAGTCCTCCAGGTCGCTGGCATGGGCGCTGAGGGTCAGGTCGGCGAGCGGCTGCCAGTCGACGCCGCCATAACGGTAGCTGTCGCTGTGCACGGCGGTGGACCAGCTGCCGACCTGGGCCATGGTGCCCAGGTCCTCGGAGTCCGCCGAGTCGCGCTGCTTGACCTTGTCGACCCGGCCGAAATGGACGGTGACATTCCCCAGGTCGCGGGAGGTCAGTTGCCCGCCTTCGAAGTACTGCGGCAGCAGCCGGCTGTTGTTCGAGGCCAGCAGCGGCAGCACCGGGTTGAGCCCGCCATAGCGCAGTTCGGTCTTGCCGATACGCAGCTTGGCGGTGAGCAGGGCCTTGGCGTAATCGTCCTCGGCGCGATTGTCGGCATTGCGCGGCAGCAGGCCGGTGCCGGAACGGTCCGGGCTTGAATCCAGCTTCACCCCGAGCATGCCCACGGCATCCAGGCCCAAGCCCACCAGGCCCGGGGTAAAGCCCGACTGCCAGTTGAGGATGAAGCCCTGGGCCCATTCCTCGCGTTTCGACTGGCTGGGAAAACCATCGCGAAAATCCCGGCTGAAGTAGAAGTTGCGCAGTTCCAGCTTGCCCTTGCCATCGTCGATGAAGTCGGCCGAGGCACCGGCCGTGAACATGGCGCAGCCGAGCCCCGCGCCCATGGCGCAGGCCAGGCGATAGGTAGTTCTTGTCATTGTTCTTACCTGTGGGGTGGGGCTCAGGCTTTCGCCGGGTTCTTCACGAAGAGTGCGATGAGCAGCACGCTGAGCAGAATCAGCGGGACGATGGCGAGCATGCCCATGTAACTGACACCGGTAAGGTCGTTGACGAAGCCGACCATGGCCGGGGAGACGATGCCGCTCAGCTGTCCTAGGGAGTTGATCGCCGCGGTACCGGTGGCGATGCCGAGCCCGGAGAAGGTGGACTGGGGAATGGTCCAGAACACCGGGATGGCGATGAAGGTGCCGGCGGTGGCGAGCACCAGGGCCAGCATCAGTGCCAGCGGATTGCCCGAGAAACTGCAGGCGAGGATATAGCCCAGGGCCGAGGCGACCATGCACCAGAGCAGGTAGCTCTTGCGATCACCGGTGCGGTCGGAGCGCCGGGTGACCACCAGCATGCCGATGCAGGCGACGATGTACGGCGAAGCACTGAGCAGGCCGACGGTGAGCAGGTCGTGCACGCCGGACATCTGGATCAGGTTGGGCATCCAGAAATTCAGGCCGTAGCTGGCGCTCTTGATCACGAAGTAGATCAGCGCGAACACCGCCACCTCCCGGGTCAGCAGCACCCGCCACAGCGCGCCGTGATTGCTGTCGCCACCTTTGCGGTCGGCCTGCAGGTTGTCCTTGAGCTGCTGCTTTTCTTCATCGCTGAGCCAGCGTGCCGAATCGATGTCCTTGTCCAGCTTCCACAGCACCGCGATGCCGAGCAGTACGCAGGGCAGGCCGGAGAGCAGGAACAGCCAGTGCCAGCCGGCCAGGCCCAGCAGCCCGTCCATCCGGCCAAGGATCAGCCCGGCGGCCGGGGAGCCCACCGCGCCAGCCAGGGGCACGGCGAGGAACCACAGGCCGTTGATCCGCGCCAGGTAACGCTTGGGGAACCAGCAGGCCAGGTAGAACAGGATCGCCGGGCCGAAGCCGGCTTCCATCACGCCGATCAGAAAGCGCAGGAAGTACAGGGTGTACTGGGTGTAGGCGAACACCAGGGCGGCGGTGGCCAGGCCCCAGGACACCATGATCCGGCAGATCCACGCCGGCGCGCCGTACTTCTTCAGGCCCCAGCTGCTGGGCACTTCGAACAGCACGTAGCCGATGAAGAACATGCTCGCGGCCAGGCCGTAGGCGGCGTCGCTCAGGCCCAGCTCGGCCTGCATCTGGGTCTTGGCGAAGCTGATGTTGATGCGGTCGAAATAGGAAAACAGGAAGCAGATGATCGCCAGCGGCATGATCCGCCAGGCGACGCGGCGGTACAGCAGCAGTTCGTTGACACGGGCAGCAGGGGCGTGGTCGATGTCCAGCGCCGTCGAGGACGTGGTCATGGTGTTCTCCATTGTTGTAATTGTGCGGAGAGTGGCCGCCATCGTGGGCGGCAATGTAGTGGATCAGGCGATGCGGATCAGGGTGCGCTTGTGCACTCGGGCACGCGCCACATAGTCGCCGGCATTGCGCTGGAAGGCCTGGATGGTAGCCTCGTCCAGTTCTCGTACCACCTTGGCCGGCACGCCGAGGATCAGCGAGTTGTCCGGGTACACCTTGCCTTCCGGGACCAGCGAGCCGGCGCCGACCAGGCAGTTGCGGCCGATCACCGCGCCATTGAGGATCACCGACTGGATGCCGATCAGGCTGCCGTCACCGATCTGGCAACCGTGCAGCATCACCTGGTGGCCGATGGTCACGTCGTTGCCTACCCGCAGCGGGTGGCCGGGATCGGTGTGCAGCACCGCGCCTTCCTGGACATTGCTGCCGGCGCCGATCTCGATCAGCTCGTTGTCGCCGCGCAGCACCGCCTGGGGCCAGACACTGGCGCCCTGGCCCAGGGCCACCTTGCCGATCACCGTGGCATCCTCGGCCACGTAGACATCGTCGTGCAGTTCCGGCCGCTGGCCGTCGTATTCGTAGATCGCCATGTTCGTGTTCTCTTGTTCTTATTGATCGGTGCGCAGCACGCCGGCCTCGCGCAGGCGGGCGATCTCGGCGTCGTCGTAGCCGAGGCCACGCATCACCGCCAGGGTGTCCTCGCCGATGCGCGCGATCGGCCGGCGTGGCGCCAGGCGCTCGCCGTCGAGGGAGAAGGGCAGCAGCGGCATCTCGGTATGGCTGCCGTCCTCCAGTTCGAGGCGGGCCAGGCCGCCGCTGTGGATCAGGTGCTCGTCGTCGAACAGCTCTTCCGGGCGGCGGATCGGGGCGAAGGGAATGCCGTTGGCTTCCAGGCGCGACGCCAGTTCGCCCGCGTCGAGGGTGGCGAAGATCTCCGCCAGGTGCGCCAGCAGGCGCGGGCGTTGCAGGACCCGGTCGTTGTTGCTGGCCAGGGTCGGATCGTTCATCAGGTCCTCCTGGCCGAGCAGGGTGCACAGGGTGCGCCATTGGCCGTCGCCGGTGGCGGCGACGAACATCTGCTCGCCGCCGGCGAAGACGAACACGTCGTAGATGGCCCAGGCGCTGATGCGGTTGGGCATCGGCGCCGCCGCCTCGCCGGTGACCACGTACTGCTGCATGTGCTGGGCAGCCAGCAGCACGCAGTTCTCGTACAGCGCGCTCTGCACCTCGCGGCCCTGGCCGCTGCGCTGGCGTTCGTAGAGCGCGGCGAGCACGGCGATGGCGCCGAACATGCCGCCCATGATGTCGTTGACCGAGCTGCCGGCACGCAGCGGCCGGCCCACCGGACCTGTCATGTAGGCCAGGCCGGCCATCATCTGCACCACTTCATCGAGGGCCAGGCGCTTGTCGTAGGGGCCGGCGAGAAAGCCCTTGTGGGTGGCGTAGATCAGGCGCGGGTTGCGTTGCTTGAGCGCCGCGTAGCCGAAGCCGAGGGCGTCCATGCGCCCCGGCTTGAAGTTCTCGATGAACACGTCGGCGCCGTCCAGCAGCTTGAGCACCGCGTCGCGGCCTTCGGGGGTCTCGACGTCCAGTGACAGGCTCTGCTTGTTGCGGTTGAAGGTGCGGAAAAAGCCGGCACCGGCACCGAGCAGGCGGCGGGTGCCGTCGCCCTTGAGCGGTTCGACCTTGATCACTTCGGCGCCGAGGTCGGCGAGGATCATGCCGCAGGTCGGGCCCATGACCATATGGGACATTTCCACGACGCGTACGCCGTCGAGTGGCAACTGCTGCATGTTCATTCTCCTGGTGCGCTGAAGTTCTTCGGCAGGCCGGCGCGGGCGATATGGCCGTACAGCGGCTCGCCGGGCAGGGCGCTGGCCAACAGTTCGCGCGAGGCGATCAGGCGTGGCAGGTCGATGCCGGTGGTGTAGCCCATGCTTTGCAGCATGAACACCAGGTCTTCGGTCACGGTGTTGCCGGAGGCGCCGGGGGCGAAGGGGCAGCCGCCGAGGCCGGCGAGGGACGAATCCAGCTCGCGGATGCCGTGCTGCACTGCCACCAGGCTGTTGACCAGGGCCAGGCCGCGGGTGTCGTGGAAGTGCGCGGCGTGCAGTTTCGCCCCGGCGATCTCGCGGACCGCGTCGAGGGTGGCGCCGACCTGGCCGGGGGTGGCGTAGCCGGTGGTGTCGCCGAGGGAAATCTGCTCGCAACCGGTTTCCAGCACGCGGCGGACCAGGGTGCAGAGGTCGGCCAGGGGCACGTCGCCCTGGCGGGTGCAGCCGAAGGCGGTGGACATGCCAGCGACCATGATCACTTCATGGCGGCCGCTGCTGCTGCGCAGGTCGCACATGCGGGCGAACTCCTCGACCATCTCTTCCGGCGAGCGGCGCACATTGGCCTGGCTGTGGGCGGCGCTGACCGAGATCGGCGCGACGATGCGCTGGGCGCCGGAGGCCAGGGCGTTTTCCGCGCCGCGCAGGTTGGGTGCCAGCACGCTGACCTGCAGGTCCGGGTAGGTGAGGGCGTGGGCGACCACCTCGGCGGCGTCGGCCATTTGTGGCAGCAGGCGTGCCGGGACGAAGGACGCGACCTCCATGTGGCGCACGCCGGCGGCGTAGGCCTGGTCGATCCAGCGCTTCTTGGCGTCGGTCGGCATGATGCTCTGCAGGCTTTGCAGACCGTCGCGCATGCCGACTTCGTTGATGGTTATTGTTGTTGTCATGGGCTCTCTCGCGGGGCGTTGCGGTTGTGTGACTAAGGTAGGCAGCGAGGGGACGGGGGAAAAGACGTCTTTGGCGGGGGTATCCATCGTGGATGACGATGGATGGCGATGGATGGCTTGGAGGGGCTGTGGATCTCAACGGAAACGCGTCAGGGTCGCCAGGTGCATGCCTTGAGAGGTGCAGCGCCCTCCAGATCGAGCGCCGCCCGCGCGGCGCATCGCGAGCAAGCACGCTCCCACATTTGTTGCAACGTACCTATGCCTGACAGGCCATGGTTGACCGCCTTGGATGTACGACACGATATCGAGTCGATCCGAACAGCGTCCCCGCGATAGATCGCCGAGCACTAAGGGCTGGCAACCCAAATCCCACAGGCCATGGCACGTTGCAACAAATGTGGGAGCTAGCTTGCTCGCGATGCGCCGCGCGGGCGGCGCTCGATCTCAAGGGCGCTACAAGGCTCAAGGCGAGCACCTTTTAGCTCTGACGCGGTCTACCGTCAGGCGCCCGGCATCTCCGCCAGCAGATGATTGAGCAACCGCCGCGCCGAAGGCGACAGCCCATCCTGGTCACGCACGCAGATCACGAACTCGCCCCGCGCCCAGGCATCGGTCAGCGGTATCACCTTCAACCCGAACATCTCGGCATAGCGCGCCACCGCCTCCCGCGGCAGGATGGTCTGCGCCAGCCCCGCCTGCACCAGCCGGTAGGCCGCATCGAACGAGGACACATGGGCGCGGATGCGCAGTTCGCGGCCCAGCTCCTGGGCCGTATTGAGCATGAAGCTGTTGAGGGTGGCGAACGCCGAATGGCCGATATGCTCGTAGTCCAGGGTTTCCCCCAGGGTGATGCTGGTGCGCCCGGCCAGGGGATGCCGGGCATTGACCACCAGGGCCAGGTGATCGCGGCGGTAGGGAATGAACTCCAGCTCGGCATTGGCCACCGTCCTGCGGCAGATACCCAGGTCGGCCTGGCCCTCCAGCACGCCGCGAACCACGTCGAAGCTGAAGCGCTCCTCCACATCCACGCGGATATGTTCGTTGGCCATCATGAACGACGACAGCGACTCGGGCAGGAACTCCATGATCGAGGAAATGTTCGCGTGGACCTTCACATGCCCCCGCGCGCCCTCGGCGTACTCGCTGATTTCCCCCTGCAGCCGCTCCATGCTGCGCATCAGCTGGCGGGCATGACGCAGCAGCGCCTGGCCCGCCGGCGTCGGCGTCACCCCGCGCTTGCTGCGGCGCAGCATCGGCACGCCGAGGGCGGCTTCGATATCGGCGATGCGCTTGCTCACCGCCGAGGGTGCGATGAACTCGCGCTCGGCGGCACGGGCGATGGTGCCTTCCTCGCAGACGGCGATGAACAGGCGCAGGGAAACAGGATCGATATGCCACATCGCGGCGGGCCTTGTGCAAATGAGTGCCGGCGCAGCATACGCAAGGCACTCGCGCTGCGGCAAACCGCTCAGCGTTGGGTCAGGCGGATGATCTGCCGCGCGCAGAACGCCCCGGTGAGGATCACGCCGAACAGGCGCAAGGTCTGCATGGCCAGCACGAGCCCCACGTCCGAGTCGGTTTCCACCGCGATGATCGCCATGGCATCCAGGCCGCCGGGGCTGGTGGCCAGGTACATGGACAGGAAGTCGCTGCCGCTCAGCCGTGCCAGCGGCCAGGCGCAGGCGGCGCAGAGGATGATCAGCACCACCGCACCGGCGATCATGCTC
This sequence comes from Paucimonas sp., assembly GCA_031253995.1. GTDB lineage: Bacteria > Pseudomonadota > Gammaproteobacteria > Pseudomonadales > Pseudomonadaceae > Aquipseudomonas. The sequence goes on from JAIRVG010000052.1 coordinate 88,423, forward strand.
GGCAGGCGTTTCCACACGTAGGCCAGGGTATCGCGGTCGAAGCGCAGGCCGATGTAGCAGCCGATGGCGCCGTAGGCAGCGCTCAGCAGCCAGCCGGGCATGCTGATCTGCAGCACTCCGGCCAGTTGCAGGCAGCCGCCCAGCAACAGCGGCAGCAGCAGGGCGCCGGCCGGCATCCGCGAGCCGCCGACCACCCCGACCAGGATCACCCCCAGGCCGAGGGCCAGGTTGACCAGTTGCGGTGCGCTCGACTCGGCCGCTGCGCCAACGGCGATCTCGCCGCCCGCGCTGGCGCCCAGCAGGTGACTGACCAGCGATCCGATCATCACCACGCACACCACCCGCACGTACTGCATGGTGGCGACGATCCGACCGTCGGCGCCGTTTTCCTCGGACATGGCCACCATGGCCGAGGCCGCGCCGGGGGCGGTGCCCCAGGCCGCCGTGCTGCCGGGAATGCCGCCGTAGCGCACGGTGCCGAGGCCGACCAGGGCGCTGAGCACCACGGTCAGCAGGGTGGCGAACAGCATCAGTTCCCAGGATTCGGCCAGGGCGCTCAGCACCGACCAGGTGATCGAGTGGGCCACCAGCAGGCCGACACAGCCCTGGCCGAAGCGGAAGGCATGGCGATGCAGGCGGATGCTCGCGCCACTGGCGCCGAAGACGATGGCCACCAGCATCGGCCCGAGGAACAGGCCGGCAGGGACGGCGAAGGCATGCAGAAGCTGGCCGACGCCGCCGGCGCAGAGGATCAGGGCAGGCCATTGGAACAGGGGGGAACGGAACCACGGAGTGGAAGAGGGCAACGATGAATCTCCCGAGCAAGCGGTGCTGCGACGCCGCGAAAGCCAGCAGCGAGGAAATTATCGACGTAGCGATTCATCAGGTCTATTTTCTAGTTTCGATGAATCGATAACTGAAATTCATGAATCATGGACCTGCGCGACCTGACCTACTTCGAAACCATCGCTGAAATCGGCCACCTGGGCCGTGCGGCGGAAAAGCTCAATCGCAGCCAGCCGGCCTTGAGCAAAAGCATCCAGCGCCTGGAAGAGTCGCTGGGCGCGCGCCTGTTCCAGCGCGACGGCCGGCGCATCAAGCTCACCGACGTCGGCGAACTGTTGCTGGTACGAGGCAAGCAACTGCGCCTGAGCATCAGCGAAACCGAGCGCGAGGTGCGCGACTTCGCCGACGGCCTGATCGGCAACATTCGCCTCGGCTGTGCGGCGAGCATGGCCGAGCACCTGTTGCCGCAACTGGTGGGCGCGCTGCTGGACCGCGCCCCCGACCTGACCCTGAGCCTCTCCATCGCCCAGGACGATGTGCTGCGTGAGTCGCTGCGTGGCGGGCGGCTGGACGCGATCATCTGTCCGTTGATCAGCGAAGACCCGCGCTTCCTCACCTACCCGGTGCTGCAGGACGAGGCGGTGGTGGTGGCCAGTGCCGACCACCCGGTGTTCGCCGCCCGGTCATTGGCGCTCAAGGACCTGTGCCAGTACCGCTGGGTACTGGCGCCGCCGACGGTGACCGCGCGGCGCTGGATCGACCATGCCTTCCTGTCCCGGCAGTTGCCGGCGCCGGTGGTGCAGATCGAGACCAACTCGATCTCGCTGATGCCACGGATGATCGCCCGCACCCGGTTGTTGAGTTTCGTCGCCCGGGAAACCCTGGAGCACGGCCACGTCATGTCACGGCTGCGGGAAGTGCCGCTGGCCGAGACCACCATGAGCCGCACGGTGGCGGTGCTGGTGAGGGCGGAGGGGTATCTGCCACCGGCGGTGGCGGCGATGATCGAGCTGTTGAGGCGGGAAGGAGAGGATTTGCTGAAGGGGTGAGGCGAGCAAGACTCAGGATGCGGGAACTTGTGGGAGCGGGTGAACCCACTCCCACAGAGTCCGCTACAGAGCGCTTAGAAGTCGACCGAAGCCGACATCAGGTAGGTGCGTGGCGCGCCCAGCCCCAAGCTGGCGGTCAGCGGTACGCCCCAGTAGTCCTTGTCGGTCAGGTTCTCGATACCGGCGCGGAACACCACCGGCTTGCTGGCGATCTGCGTGGCGTAGCGGGCACCGATGTCGAAGGTGGTGTAGCCCGGGATCGACAGGCTGTTGTCGGCGCTGATGTACTGCTTGGACACCGAGCTGACGTTGCCGGTCAGGGTCAGGCCTTCCACCACCGGGGTGTCCCATTCCACACCCAGCTTGCCTTGCAGCTTGGGATAGGCGGTGGCCTTCTTGCCTTCGTTGGCAGCCACGGCCGCCTTGGTCACTTCCGGGTCGACGTAGGCGATACCGCCCATCAGGCGCCAGTCCTGCAGCGGCGAGCCGAAGAAGCTCCATTCCACGCCACGGTTACGCTGCTCGCCGCCGAAGGAGTAGTACTGGGTGACCGGGTCGGTGTAGGCGCTCGGACGCTTGATCTCGTAGAACGCCAGGGTATGGCTGAAGGTGCCGAGGTCGAGCTTGAGGCCGACTTCGCGCTGTCTCGACTCGTACGGCGCGAACACCTGGCCGGCGTTGGGTGCCGAGGCCGGGGCGATGGCGCCCTTGCTCAGGCCCTCGATGTAGTTGGCGTACACCGACAGCTCGTCGGTCAGCTTGAACAGGATCGCACCCGCCGGGGTGTTGGCGTGGGTGTCGTAGTTGGGCTTGTTGCGCGCGCCGGTGGCGATGTTGAAAGTATCGGTGACCACTTCCTGGCGACGGATGCCGAGGGTCACTTGCAGGCGGTTGTCGAACATCGACAGGGTATCGGCGATGCCGTAGCTCTTCAGGTCGTTTTCGGTGTAGGCGATTTTCGGGTAAAGCTGCGAGGCCTCGGGGCCCCAGACCGGGTGATAGATGTTGGTGGTCCAGGTGGCGCCCGGGACGGCGCGACGGCCGTAGTCGGTCTGCTTGTCGCGATACTCGGTGGCGTTCACCGACCACTGGTGGTTGATGCCGAAGGTGTCGAAATGACCGCGCAGGCCGACTTCCGCGGAAGTCTTCTCGATCTTCATCTTCAGCTGGCCCATGGTGGTGGTGAAGTCACCGGCGTTGTTGATCAACGTGCCGACCATCGCGCCGCTGTACTTGTAGTTGGTCTTGCTGGTGCCGATCGCACCGTAGGCCAGCAACTGGTCGTTGATCTCGAACTCGCCACGCAGGATCGCGCCCTTGTCCTTGGTTTCGACGAAGGCCCAGTCGGGGTTGAGCAGGGTGTCGGACTTCGGTGCGCTGGGCACCGCCACGCCGGCGGCCAGGCCGATGCCGCGGTTCTGTCCGCGGATGGTGTCGTCGGTGTCGTACAGGTCTACCGACAGCTTGGCCCGCTCGCCGCGCCAGTCCAGGGCCAGGGCGCCGAGGGTGTTGCGCTTGTGCTGGTCGTCGATGGCGGCGTCGCCGTCGCGGTACATGCCGTTGAAACGCACGCCGAACTGGTTGCCTTCGCCGAAGCGCCGGCCGACGTCGATGTGTCCGCCGAACTGGGCGTCGGACTCGTAGGTGGCGGTCAGGCGGGTCAGCGGCGTGTCATGGGCGCGCTTGGGAATCAGGTTGACGATACCGCCCACCGAACCGCCCGGCGGCATGCCGTTGAGCAGGGCCGAGGGGCCCTTGAGCACTTCGATGCGCTCGAACATTTCCGGCGAGGCGCGGTAGTAGGGGGCCATGCCGAACAGGCCGTCGACGGTCATGTCGCTGACGCTGGTCTGGAAGCCGCGGATCGAGTAGTTCTCGCTGTAGGTGCCGGTCAGGCCGTTGCTGAATACCGAGGGGTCGGTGGCGGCGATGACGTCGGTGATGTCCTTGGCCTGCAGGTCCTGGATATAGGTGTCGGTGTAGCTGACGGTGCTGAACGGCGTCTCCATGAAGTCCTTGTTGCCCAGCAGGCCGACCCGGCCACCGGTGGCGACCTGGCCGCCGGCATAGGCTGGGGGCAGGTTCTCGGCGTTTTCCAGGGTGCTTTCGACGCGGGTTTCGCTCAGTTCCAGGTTGCCTTTCTTCGCGCCTTCCTTGGCCTGTTCTTCAGGCTCGGCGGCGAAGGTGGCCATGGATGCGCTGCCCAGGCCGATCATCAGGGCCATTTGCACGGCAGCGAAGGTGCGGTTGAGGGAGAACTGCGGCGCAACAGGGTGGCCGCGGCGGGAAGTACAACGTACCGACATGCTGTGATTCCTTTCGATTCTAGGAGTAGTGATGGCATTCACTAGGGATTCCGAACCGGGAAGGAAAAACCTCAATGACAATCATTAACATTTATTTGGTGGCCACTATGGTGGCCATCCTGGCCTTCGGGAGTGCCATCCCTGTAGGAGCGAGCTTGTTCGCGAAGGGCCGCAAAGCGGCCCCGATTGGTTCCCCAGGTCAGCCCTGATACCCCTTCACCACCTCATCCGCCATCCGGTTCAGGCAGGTCGGGCTGGCGGTGCACAGGTACCAGGTCTGCGCATCGACGAACACCACGCGCCCGTTGCTCCACGCCTTGGTCTTGCGCAGCAGCGGGTTTTCCAGGGTCTTCAGGTCGAGGGCCGGGCGCCGTTCCATCACGGCAGTGCGGTCGATGATGTAGAGAATGTCCGGGTCGGCCTGCTGGATGAACTCGTTGGAAATCGGCTGGCCATGCAGCCCGGCTTCCCGGTCGGTGCTGGCCGGCTTCACGCCGAGGGTGTCGAAGATGAAGCCATAGCGCGACTTCACCCCATAGGAGGTGAAGGCGCCGTTGTTGTGCAGGACGATCAGCGCCTTCTCCGGCCGGCCTTCGGTGACCTTGCGGGTCTGCTCGACCTTGGCGTCCATCTCGGCAACCTTCTGCTTCGCCAGCTCCTCCTTGCCGAGGATCTGCCCGAGGGTGGTCAGGTGCTGCTTGGCGGCCTCGATGAAGTTGCCCTGCTTGTTGTTCAGGTCGACGTCGTCGTACAGGGTCGGCGCGATCTGGCTCAGCTCGGCGTAGCTCTGCGCCTGCAAGGGCGAGATCAGGATCAGGTCGGGCTTGAGCGCGTGCAGGCTTTCCAGATTGGGCTGGATGGTGGTGCCGACATCGGCCACCGCCGGGTCGTCACGGTACTTGACCAGGAAATCGGCGACATAGTCCTTGGCGATGCCCACCACCGGTGCACCGAGCTGGTCGAGGCTGTCCAGCTCGCTCATGTCGAAGGCCACCACCCGTTCTGGCAGCTTGTCCAGGACGGTGGTGCCCAGCGGGTGCTCGATTTTCCGTGGCGCATAGGCCGGCGCGCTGGCCTGGGCTTCGGCCTTGGCCGGTTGCGGTGCTTGCTTGGCCTGCTGGTCGCAGCCGGACACGGCTGCGGCGACGGCCAGGGCCAGGAGCGCGGCGGGGATCGCGTTTTTCATGTCAGTTCCCTTGAGATGGATGGATTGAAGTAGTTGCAGACGAGTCCGCGCTCACTGCGCAGGATCTCGAAATCGAGGCCGAACAGCTCGCCCAGGCGCGCCGGGTTGACCACCTCGGCCACCGACCCCTGGCAGTGCACGGCACCGCCCTTCATGGCGACGATATGGTCGGAGTAGTTGGCGGCGAAGTTGATGTCGTGGACCACCAGGATCACCGTGCGCCCCTGTTCGTCGCAGAGCCGGCGCAGGGCGCGCATGATCAGCACGGCGTGCTTCATGTCGAGGTTGTTCAGGGGTTCGTCCAGCAGCAGGTAGTCGGTCTGCTGGGCGATGGTCATGGCCAGGAAGGCCATCTGCCGCTGGCCGCCGCTGAGCTCGTCGATCCACGACTGGCGCAGGCCCTGCAACGACAGGAAGGCGATGGCCTGGTCGATCGCCTGGTGGTCTTCGGCGGTGAGGTTGCCGCGGCTGTAGGGGAAGCGACCGAAGGCCACCAGTTCCTCCACGGTCAGGCGCAGGTTGAAGTCCGGGGTCTGGCGCAGGGTCGCCACGCACTTGGCGTAGTCGCGCACCGGGATCGAGGCGATATCGCGACCGCCCAGGCTGACCGTGCCGGCGCTGGCGCCTTGCAGCCGTGCGACCAGCATCAGCAGGGTGGTCTTGCCGGCGCCGTTGGGGCCGATCAGCGAGGTGACCTTGCCCTGGGGGAAGTCCACGCTGACATCGCTCAGCACCGGCTTGTCGCCATAGGACTTGTGGACATGGCGGAGGGAAATCATGCGGTGCCTCGTGTGCGAATCATCAGCAGAAGGAAATACACGCCGCACACCAGGTTGATCAGGATGCTGACGGAGGTGTTGTAGTTGAACAGTTGCTCCACCAGGTACTGGGCAACGATGAACAGGCCGATGGCGATGGCACTGGCCAGCGGCAGGGTGATCCGGTGGCGCTGGCTGCGGGCCAGGGCGTAGCTGAGGTTGGCGACGAACACCCCCATGAACGCGGTGGGCCCTACCAGGCTGGTGGACAGCGCCACCAGCAGGGCGATCAGCGCCAGTTGCAGGCGCACCGCGCGCAGGTAGTCGACGCCCAGGGACTGGGCCTGGTCGCGACCCAGCGCCAGGACGTCGAGCACCGCCAGCTGGCGCCGGGCGATCAGGCAGGTCACCGCCACCAGCGCGGCGCAGACCGTCACCTGGGGCAATTGCGCCTTGTTGAACGAGGCGTAGTTGAAGCCCTGCAGGATGGAGAATTCGCCGGGGCTGATCTTCAGCTGGATGAACTGGGTGAAGGTGGCGATCACCATGCTCAGCACCAGGCCCAGCAACAGCAGGAAGTACACGTTGTTGCGCCCGTCGCGGAACAGCCAGCGATGGATCAGCCAGGAGTAGCCGAGCATCAGCAAAACCGACAGCGCCATGTTGCCGTTGCGTCCCAGCAGCACCAGGCTCTGGCTGCCCAGGACCAGGATCAGCAGCGCCTGGAACAGCAGGTAGATGGCTTCGTAGCCCATGATCGCCGGGGTCAGGATGCGGTTGCCGGCGATGGTCTGGAATACCACCGAGGCGTAGGCCACGCAGACCCCGGCGATGACCATGGCGCCAAGGCGGACCAGCCGTCGGGGGATGACCCACTCGAAGTCCATGCCGGAACCCAGCAGCACGAAGCCCAGGGCCAGGAGCAGCACCAGCAGCCAGATGCCGTAGTGCGTCAGTCGTGCGCTCATGCGTACTTCCTCACCAGCAGGATGAGGAACAGCACGCCGCCGACGCTGCCGGCGGTGAGGCCGATGGGCACCTCGAAGGGGTAGATCAGCAGGCGCCCGACGATATCGCAGGCCAGCAGCAGCGCCGCGCCGCACAGAGCGACGATGGGCAGCGTACGCTTGAGGTTTTCCCCCCAGTACAGCGCCACCAGGTTGGGAATCACCAGGCCGACGAAGGGAATGGCGCCCACGGTGATGACCGTGGCGGACACGGTCAGTGCCACCAGGAGCAGCCCCAGGGTGACGTTGGCCGCATAGTTCAGGCCGAGGCTGTTGGCCATGCCTTCGCCCATGCCGAGCACGGTGAAGCGTTGGGCGAACAGGTAGGTGAGGGCGACGATGGGCAGGATCAGGTAGATGATCTCGTAGTTGCCCTGGACGATCCGCGAGAAGTCCCCCAGCAGCCAGCCCTGCATGCTCTGCAGGAAGTTGTGGCGGAAGGCGTAGAACTCGGCGATGGCGCTGAGCACGCTGCCGTACATCAGGCCGATCACCGGCACCAGCACAGTGTTCTTGAAGCGGATGCGGCGGATGATCGCCACGTACAGCAGGCTGGCGGCGAAGCAGAACGCCAGGGCGAAGCTCATGCGGGTGAAGGTGCTGGCGGCGGGGAAGCTGGTGAGCGCCACCAGGATGCCCAGCTTGGCCGCATCCAGGCCGCCGGAGGTGCCGGGTTCGACGAAGCGGTTACGCACGATCTGCTGCAGGATCACCCCGCACACCGCCAGGCCGACCCCGGTCAGCACCAGCGCGGCCAGGCGCGGCAGGCGGCTGGCGGTGAGGGTCAGCCAGGCATCTTCGGACATCGCCAGCAGGTCGCTCCACGCCACCTGCTTGACCCCGACCATCAGGGACAGGACGCACAGCACAAGGAACAGCAGGGGCAGGACCAGGCGAGTCAAATGCTGTCCTCGCTGAGCGCTTCGGCGGCGATGCGCCAGCCCTTGGCCGCGCGGCGCTGGGCCAGGAAGTGGGCGTAGCGGCCGGGGCGCACGGCGAGTTCGGCGGGCGTGCCCAGTTCGACGATGCGTCCCTGGTCGAGCACCGCGACCTGGTCGGCCATGGCCACCGTCGACAACTGGTGGGCGATGACGATCAGCGTGCGCTTGCCGCGCAGGCGGGCCAGCGCCTCGGCGATCGCCGCCTGGTTTTCCGCGTCCAGCGCCGCGGTGGCTTCGTCCACCAGCAGGATCGGCGCGTCCTTGATCAGGGCCCGGGCAATGGCGATGCGCTGGCGTTCGCCGCCGGACAGCCGCGCGCCACCTTCGCCCACCGGAGTGTCCAGGCCTTGTGGCAGGCGTTCGATGATCTCCGTCACCCCGGCCTGGCGTGCCGCTTCCAGCACCTCGGCGTGGCTGGCGTCGGCCTTGCCGATGCGGATGTTGTCGGCAATGCTGCCCTGGAACAGGTAGGCGTCCTGGAAGATCTGGCTGATCTGCCCGGCCAGTTGCCCGGCGGACATCTGCCGTACATCCACGCCGCCGACGCGCACGCTGCCGTGGCTGACGTCGAAGAAGCGCGCGACCAGGCGCACCAGGGTGGTCTTGCCCGACCCGGAGGCGCCGACCAGGGCGGTCATGCTGCCCGGGGCGATGCGCAGGTCGACATGGTGCAGTACATCCGCCTGGCCTTCGGCGTAGCGGAAGCTCACCTGCTCCAGTTCCACCCCGGCATCGGCGGGTACCTGCGGATGCTCGGCCCGGGGCAGGGGCTGGAGGGCGAACAGTTCGTCCAGCACCGCCAGCTGGCTGCGCGCGCCACGGAGGATCTCGCTGTAGCTGGCCACTTCCAGCAGCGGATCGATGAAGCGGCTGACCAGCAACAACGCCAGCATCACCGGAACCAGCTCGCTGGCTGGCAGGGCCTGGCCCCACAGCTCGCCCAGCCACAACACGGCGGCGACCAGCAGGGCGGCGAAGGCGGCCTGCACCGCCCAGGTGTTGGCCACCACCGACATCGCCGAGACCTGGATCAGGCGTCTGGCCGACTGCTGCTGGCGGGCGATGGCCTGTTCGAGGAAGCGCGTGCCGCCGTCTTCGCCGTTGAACGCGCGCAACACCGATTGCGCCTGGGCGAACTCGACCATGCGCTGGCTGGTGCCGGCGGTGTCCTGGTGAAAACGCTTGTCGGCGCGCTGGCCGAGATGGGCGGTGAAGGCGAACAGGCCCAGCAGCAGGGGCAGCGCCAGCAGGCCCACCAGGCCAAGGCGCGGGTCGAGGAAGAAGAGCGCCGCCAGCACCACCAGCGGACTGGTCACGCCCGAGATCAGCGGCGTGAAGACATGGGCCGGCAACTGCGCCACGGTCATCATGCCCTGGGCGGTGAGGTGGTTGAGTCGCGCGGTGTTCTGCGCGTTGAACCAGCCGACCGGAAGCCGGGCGACATGATCGCCGAGGCGGTGGCGGCCGCCCTGGAGCACGCCGACACCGACGCGGATCCCGGCTTTTTCCACCGAGCGGCGCAAGGCCCAGCACAGCAGCACGCCCAGCAACAGCACTGCCAGCCAGCGGGCCGCGGCCTGCGTATCGCCGGCCAGCAGGCTGCCGAGCACCGGCACCACGGCGACGATGCTCAGGCCACAGAGCAGCCCGTAGACCAGCGCCTTGGCAAGGTAGCGATGGAGAAACGCGGCGTCGTCGCCGAGCAGTTCGATGAAGGTCTTCAGCATGACGATGGCGCCTGTTCCGTGGCCTGAGGGTAGCCACCCAGCGCCCAGAGGCGGGCGTAGTGGCCGTTGCGCGCGAGCAGTTGCTCATGGCTGCCGCGCTCGCGGACGCGGCCGTGGTCCAGCACGAGGATCTGGTCGGCGTGCATCACCGTGTCCAGGCGGTGGGCGATCACCAGCAGGGTGCGACCCTGGGCGAAGCGCGACAGTGCCTGCTGGATCTGCACCTCGTTCTCGGCGTCGGCGGCCGCGGTGGCTTCGTCCAGCACCAGCAGCGCCGGGTCGAGCAGCACGGCCCGGGCGATGCTCACCCGTTGCAGTTCGCCGCCGGACAGTTGCACGTCCTCGCCGATCACCGAGTCGTAGCCGCGGGGCAGGGCGAGGATGCGCTGGTGGATATTGGCCGTGCGCGCGGCCTGCTCGATGGCCTCCTGGCTGGCCGAAGGGCGGCCGAGGGCGATGTTGTCGCGCAGGCTGGCGTGGATCAGGCGCACGTCCTGGAGCACGAAGCCGATGTGCCGGTACAGCTGGGTGCTGTCCAGCTCGCGCAGGTCGACGCCACCCAGGGTGATGCGGCCCTGGGTCGGATCGAAGAAGCGCAGCAGCAGGCGGGCCAGGGTCGACTTGCCCGAACCGGAGGCGCCGACGATCGCCGTGACCGTGCCGGGTTCGAGGTCGAAGCTGACATCGTCGAGCACCGGTGTCTCGCCGTCGTAGCTGTAGCCCAGGTGTTCGACGCGGATCGCCGGCTGTTCCGGCAGGGCCGGTCGCTGCGCCGGCGTTTCCAGCACGGGTGTGTGCAGCAGTTCGTGCACGCGGGCGGCGGCGGCAGTGGCGGCGTGCAGGTCATGGCTGAGGTAGCTCATCAGCAGCAGCGGCGCGCACATGCCCGGCGCCACCAGGGCAAAAGGCAGGATGTCCACTGCACGCATCCAGCCGAGGCTGCTGAACAAGGTGCCGAAGGCCAGCACCACGCCTAGCACCGCCACCGGGGTCACCAGGGCATGGGCATTGGCCATGGCGCTGACCAGCGGCTTGGTGAAGTCATCGAAGGCCGCGGCGAAACCATCGACCGCCTCGCGGTAGCTGCCATGGGCCTTGCCTTCCAGGCCGAAGGCCTTGACCACCGGAATGCCGTTGACGAACTCCACCACCGCGTTGTTGATCCGCCCCATCTGCGCACCGAACGCCGGCATGTTGGCGGCGCTGGCCCGGGTAGCCCGGGTGTAGAACAGCAGGAACAGCGGGAACGGCAGCAACGACACCAGGGCCATGCGCCAGTCCATGGCGAACAGGTAGACCACCGCCCCGGAGACTGCGCCGAGGGTACGGCCCAGGGTGGTGTAGTAGTGCGCGGTGAGGCTGTGCAGGGTGTCGATATCGTCCTGCATCGCCTGCTTGACCTCGCCCGAGGCGCGCTCGGTGAACCAGCCCAGCGGTACCCGGGCCAGGCGCCGGGTAATGGCCAGGCGCAGTTGGCGGGTGATGTGGTTGTCGGCCAGGTGAGCGAGCATCTCGCCGATGGAAATCAGCAGCATGCCGAGGAACAGGCAGCCCAGGCTGAGGCCTGTGACCTGCCAGACCTGCTCGCCGGCCTGCGCCCACGAGACCGGGCCTTCGCCCAGGGCAAGTCGGGCGACATGGGCGATGCCGGCCAGGGGTACCAGGGTCAGCAGGCTGCCGACGGCGGCCAGGCCGCCTGCGACGAGCAGGCGCCCGCGGATCGGTCGCAGTACGTCGGAAACCCCTGCGCGGGTCGCATCGTTGGCGCTCATCGTTTCTCCCGGATATCCAGCACAGCCGCGTCGTTGCGGCTGTCGTCCATGGCTTCGGGGCGGTTTTCCCCGATGCCCACTGTGTATTTCGAATGGCGGCGGAAAATCCTCAAGCCGTTCATGCACCGTGGTCCGGATAGAACGGCTGGCAGGTGCGCATCGCCGAGGAAATGTACTTCTCCACCGAGGACACCGAGACCTTGAGCTCGCTGGCGATGGCGCGGTGGCCCATGCCCCCCAGCTTGTGCAGCAGCAGGGCTTCGCGGGCGTTGGCCGGCTGGCGGTGCAGGGCGGCGTCGGCCTGGACCAGCGCTTCCAGCGCCAGGGCGCGGACTTCCTCGGAGGGGGCCAGGGCGACGTCGCGTTGCTTGAGGTCGTCCAGGTAAGCGGTTTCGAGTTTGCGCCGGCGATACAGGTCGATGACCATGCCCTTGGCGATCTGCGTGAGGTGGCGGCGGCAGTCTGCGGCGTCGGGCACGTAGCCTTTTCTCAGCAGGTTGATGCAGATGTCGTGCGCCAGGTCGGCAGCGTCGAACGAATTGCCCAGCTTGCGCCGCAGCAGGCCGCACAGCCAGCCATGGTGCTCGACATACAACTGCTCCAGTTGTTGCCTGAGCGCGAACGATCCTTTGTCCACGTAACTCTCCGTTGTTGAAGCATCCCAGCGGTACATCCAAACAGATTTTGACTAATGATAATCACTACGATTAGCATTCGAAGCATACGGCGTTGTCTGGTGCCATGCAACGCGGCCTGTTTTTCCCTTCACACCGCCCCGGCGCCGCCGGGGTGCATTCGAGGACCGAGGATCGGTCTGGCGGCCCGCGTGGCCGTTCCCACTGCTATTTGTTCTGTTCGACAAGGCGGAGTATTTCCATGATGGAACTCAATCCAGGTAGCGCCTCCCGGCAACCTGTCAGCGATCACGAAGAAAGTGCCTGGCTGCTCCAGCAGCAGTATCCCGAGCGAGTGCTCAAGCATTTCAGCGCCTGGCGCCTGGAGCGCGATACCGATGTGGCAGCGCTGGAGCGGGCGCTGGCGGCGGTGATCGCCAGCGTGCCGGCGCTCGATGCGCGCTATCGCTTCGATGACGATGGGGAGCTGCACCGGTTGCAGGGCGCCGATCCGCGGGCCTGCGTGCAGGTGCTGCAGGTCGGCTCGGCGGCCGAAGCCAGCGCACGTCTGCTGGCCCTGCAGGCGCAGCCCTGGGATGCCGAAGGCGAGGCGCCGGCGCAGGCGTTGATCATCCGCACGGACGAGGCACCGATACTGGCGTTCATGCTGCACCAGATCCTCGACCGCACCTGCCGCGAGGATGACCTGTACCGCCTGACCCTCGACGCCTGCGCCGGACGTCCGCTCGGCACGCCACACCTGCCCTGGCTGCAACGCCCGGCGTTGGCCGCCGCGTCCACCGAAACCGTGTTGCCGGCCAGTGCCGGTGACGAGGTCGCCACGCTGATCCTCGGCGAGTTCCGTGCTGCCCTGGCGGCGCCGGGGATGACCGCGCAGGATGACTTCTTCGACCTGGGCGGCCATTCCCTGCTGGCGACCCGGATCATCGGCAAGCTGTCCAGCAGCCACGGCATCGAGGTGCGTTTCAACGACTTCTTCAGCGCACCCTCGGCGGCGGCGCTGGCGCTGCGGGCCCGGGTGTCCGGGCGCCAGGCACGCGCGGAAGGGGGCGCGCAGGACGAGGTGCAACGGGCACCGTACGCCCTGGCCCAGGCCTCCCTGGGACGTGCCTACGCGGCATTCGATTTCGGTACCATCTTCAACTTGCCGTTCGCCGTGGAATTCCTCGATCCGGTGGACGAAGCCGTGTTCGAGCAGGCTTTCTCCGACCTGGTGAAGCGCCATGCCAGCCTGCGCACCACCTTCCACTTCGAGGGCGACGAGGCCTGGCAGCAACTGGTGCCGCTGGAGCGCCTCGGTCAGTACAAGTGGTTCTGGTCGAGCCGTGAGAGCGAGGGTGCGTCCCTGGCCAGCGAGGCGCGGCATCGCTTCGACCTGTCGCGGGAGCTGCCGATGCGCGTGCGTTTCCTGCGCGATCCGCAGCGCAAGGGGCAGACCCTGTCGTTGCTGGTCAACCACATGGCCATCGATGAATGGTCGCTCAACGTGATGATGGAAGACCTCGCCCGTGCCTACATGGCCCGTGCCAGCGACCGTGCGCCGAGCTGGGAAGCGCCGGTGCCGTCGTTCCACCGCTATGCCCTGGAGGAACTGGCGCGGGGCATCGACCGCCAGCACCTGGCCTACTGGACCGACATGCTCCGCGACGCCAGCCGTGGCCTGCGTCTACCGGCCATTGGCGACGACAGTGGAGTGCCCGCTGCCGAGGCGTCTACCCGTGCGCAATGGTTCGAGATTCTTCCGGACCAGGCCATGATCGATCACCTGTACCGTTTTGCCCGGCAGAACGATGCCTCGCTGTTCGGGGTGATCTACACGGCGATCGCCCTGGCCCTGCACAAGGTCGGTGGCCTGGATGACCTGGTGATCGGCACCTCGGCGTCGGGACGTACGGATCCTGCGTACTACGAGACGGTGGGGTACTTCACCACCATGGTCGCGCACCGGGTGCAGTTCGATCCGACGCAACGCGTGGGCGTGTTGATCGAGGGCGTCAGTCGCCTGATCAACGACTCCATGGCCTATGCCGACGTACCGCTGGAGCAGATCCAGCAGGCGCTGGGCATGACGGCGGCGGACGGGTTGCTGTTCGATGTGTATGTGCAGATCCATGCCAACAACGCCCTCAACGGTGCCTTGAGCCGGCCGGAAGGGGAGAAGATCCGCTACCGGCAGATCGACCCGGAGAAGAACGAGTCGATGTTCGGCATCCAGTTCGAGATCATGGAGAACCTGATCGATGGCCAGCGCTCGCTGCGCCTGGTGGTGACCTACCGCACCGAGCGCTACAGCGCGGCACAGATGGCGCGGGTGACCGAGGCGATCGAAGGGGTGTTCGGGCTGTTCGCCCGTGAGGGTGGGGCGGGGTTGCTGGTGCAGGAGGTGCGGGTCTGAGGACCCGCTTTTCATAGAACAACACATGACTCATTGATTTGGCGGGGATGGCGTGGGAGCGGTGCTCCCACGCCGATCTGCGGCGCACTTGCGGTCAGATCACCCCTCATGCATCCCATACCGCTGGAACGACGAGCGCTTCGGCAGGCGGTAATGCGGCCGTCCCAGCAGCTGGTTGACGATCGTCGCGTTGCGTGACGCCGCCACCCCGAGGTCCGGCGAGCCCACGCCATGCTGGAAGATCTCCGCGTTCTGCACGAACACCCGTCCCACTCCCTGGTCGCAGCGGCGTGCGGTGAAATCTTCCTGGACGATGCAGTCACCCTGTTCATCCACCTCCAGCACGCTGCCCTTGAGGCGCTCGAACCACTGCGGCCAGGCATGTCCGTAACCCGTGGCGGCGACGATGGCGTCGCTGTCGAAGGCACTGCTGCGCTCCAGCTCGCGATGCCGGTAGTGCACGCGCAAGCGGCCACCCAGGTCCTCGACCCGCTCCACCTCGCAATTGGACAGCAGGGTCAACCCCGGATCGGTGCCGCCGATGGAGCGCTCGTAGATCAGGTCGTAGACCTGGGCAATGGTCGAGAAACTGATGCCCTTGTACAGCAACCCTTGCCCGGCCACGATCTCGCGCCGGCGCTCCCGCGGCAGGCTGTGGAAGTACTCCATGTACGACGGGGTGAAGCACTCCTGGCCGAGCTTGGAGTACTCCATCGGGTGGAAGCCCTGGGAGCGGGTGATCCAGCGAATCGAGGCCCCGGCCGCGACCCGCTCCGGGGTCAGTTCGTTGAACAGCGCCAGCACGCATTCCGCAGCACTCTGCCCCGAGCCGATCACCGTGACCTGTTGGCACTCGGCCAGTTGCGCCTGGCGCTTGGCGAACTCCGCCGAGTGCAGGATCGGCGCCGAACTCTTGACTTGCGCCCAGCGCGGCAGGATCGGCGAGGTACCGACCCCCACCGACAGATGCTTGCTGTAGTAGTGACGCTTGAATCCCGACAGCGACTGGCTTTCGATCAGGAATCGCTCGGCCGCCGGGTCGTAGCTGACATCGCAGACTTCTTCGCCGAAGTGGCAGGTCGGCAGTTGCTGCGAGGCCCAGCGGCAATAGTGGTCGTACTCGCGACGCGGCACCTGGAAATTGTCGTACCAGTAGAACTGGTACAGGCGCTCGTGCTGGTGCAGGTAGTTGAGGTAGCTCAACGGGTTGGTGGGGTCGGCCATGGTCACCAGGTCGGCGAGAAACGGCACCTGCAGGGTGGTGCCGGGCAGGATCAGCCCTTCATGCCAGCGAAACTCGGTCTTGCGATCGAGGAACAGGCCGCTCACCCCCGGATGAGAAGCGAGCAGCGCGGCCAGGCCGAGGTTGAACGGGCCTATGCCGATGCCGGCGATATCCACGGTGGGTAAATCCTTCATCCAGTCGATCTCCTTGAGCCTTGCAGTTTAAAGAGGGCGCGAACGCCCTTGATTCAGCGCGGGGCACTCAGGCACCCGCGGCGGTGAGCAATCCTTCGACGTCGCCGGCATGGCGGCAGCGCAACAACTGTCCGGGTGACAGCGGCACGGCGAACTGTTCGTGCAGCCGCGCCGCAATGGCTTTCAGGTGCTGCGGACGCAGGCCGAGGCTGACGAAGTCCACCTGTGGGTCGTTGCTGGCGTCGGGTGCCAGACCGAGCACCTGCCGGTAGATGTCCAGGACCTTGTCCCGCGCCGTGGCGGGCGGCGGAGCGGCGAGCAGCTCGCGGGCGCGACGGCGGTCCGGCTTGCCGTTCTGCGACAGCGGCAATGCGTCGACCGCCAGCACAAGCGTCGGCACATGGGACTGCGGCAGGTGCTTGCGGGCGTAGTCGCGCAGGTCGCCGGCACTTGGCACGGTGGCCTGCGGATCGACGACATACAGCGCCCCCAGGCACAGTTCGCCCAGGCGCGCATCGCCGTAGTCCACCACCAGCACATGGCGCAGCGCCGGGTGCTGGCCCAGCACCATTTCCACGTCCGGCAGCGAGACCCGTACCCCGCGCACCTTCACGTAGCCGTTGACGCGGCTGTCGAAGAGCAGGGTGCCGTCGTCGCGATAACGTCCGCAGTCGCCGCTGCGGAAGGCGCGCACGCTTTCGCCGTTTTCATCCTGGACGGTGATGAAGTCGGTCTGCAGCAGCTCGCCATCCTGCAGGTAGCCCAGCGCCAGGTTGACCCCGGCGGTATGGATGCGGCCGACCACGCCCGTCGGACAATGCCGGCCATGGGCGTCGAGGACGAAGTAGCGGTTGCCAGGCAGCGGCTGGCCATAGGGAATCGACTGGCGGTCTGCGTCGCTGATCTCGTGCCAGATGCTCCAGATCGTGGTTTCCGTCGGTCCGCCCAGGGAAACCAGGCGCGTGTCCGGCAGCAGGCGCCGCAGTTCGGCGATCACCGCAGGCTTGATGTAGTCGCCGCCCTGGGCGATCAGGCGCAGGCTGCGCAGGTCGTGCTCGCCACGGCAGGCCAGGAGCATTTCCAGGATGGCCGGCACCGAACACCACAGGGTCACGCCGTGCCGGGCCACCAGCTGGTTCCAGCGCAGCGCGTCCTTGTCCTCGCCAGGGCCCGGCAGGACCAGGGTGGCACCGGCGGTCAGGCTGCCGAAGATGTCGAACAGCGACATGTCGTGGTGCAGCGGGGTGACCGAGAGCACCACGTCGCGCTCGCTCACCTGCCAGTTGGCCAGGGTCGCGCCGAGCACGTTGGCCGTGGCGCGGTTGTCGAGCACCACGCATTTCGGCCGGCCGGTGGTGCCCGAGGTGTAGAGGTAGTAGCCCGGGGTGTCGTTGAGCGACAGGTCGGGCAGGTCCGCGGGAGCCGGGGCCGGCTCGGCGAGCAGCGCCGCGCAGGTGGTCGTCGGGTGCACCAGGGGTTCGGCTTCGGCCAGCACCACCAGGTCCGGGTCGCAGTTTTCCAGCAGGTACTGGCGCCTGTCCGCAGGTGCGGCGGCGTCGATCGGCACCCAGATCACCCCGGTCAGCGCGCAGGCCAGGGCCAGCATGGTGTGTTCCGGGCTGCGCGGCAGGCACAGGGCGAGCACATGGCCCTGTTCCAGGCCGCGGGCGCGCAGGGCGGCGATGATCCGGGCGACACCTTCGCCAAGCTCGGCGTAGCTCAGCTGGCGTTCGCCGCTGACCAGGGCCAGCCTGTCATTGCCAGGGCGGAACAGGTTGGCCGCGAGTCGTGCCAGCCAGGGTTCGCGGCAGGCCGCACTGACGGGCGTGTTGAGGCGGTAGTGGGCGATATCCACCAGTGCCGTACTGTCGAGGGCGAACTCGCCGCTGCTGGCGATCTGCTCGATGGCCTGCTCCAGGCCGCGCAGATAGTCACCCACCAGCCTGGGCGCCAGCACGTCGCGGGCGTAGTCGATATCCACCTGCAGCGCGCCTTCGGCGTCTGCCCAGAAGCGGATGTCCATGGCCACCTGCGGGGTCTGGGTCAGGCCGCCTTGCAGCTGCATGGCGCTGTCGCCGGCAGCCACCGGCCAGGACAGGCCGTTGGTGATCACCACCGGCAGCACCGGGCCCGGGCCATGTTTCTCGAACAGTTGGCGGGCCAGGTCGACGCCGGAGAAGGCCAGGTGCTGCAGGCCTTCCAGCACATCCACCTGCAACTGCGCGGCGCGCTGGACGAAGCTGGCGTCGCTGTCCGTCCAGTTGATCGCGAGGAAGCTGGAACGGTTGGCGAAGGCCGCGTCGCTCGCTGGCGCCACCGGCACCGCTACGCACAGGCCGCCTTCGCTGACCCAGCGGCCGAGGACTTCCAGCACCACCGCCATCACCGCGGAGTTCTTGAACAGGCGCTGGCGGGCGCCGAGACGGGACAGCGCGGCGAAGGTTGCCTTGGGCACCCGCAGGCTCTGTCGTTCATAGCGACCCACTCCAGCCTGGTCGAGTGGCAGGCTCCAGGGCAGGCGCGGCGGGCCGTCCACCGTGGCCAGCTTGGTGCTCCAGTAGTCGGCGTCCACCTTGCGTTGCGTCGAGAGGTCGCTGCTGGCGCTCTCGGTAACGGGCTGTTCGTCGACGCGACCTTCGCACAGTTCCAGTTGCAGCGCGGCGATGGCGCGGCCATCCAGGATCAGGGCGTCGAAGCGGGTGAACACCAGCAGTTCGTCGCCGGCCAGGCGGAAGGCCGTGACATTCCACGGCGAGCGCTCCAGCGGCGCCATGGCATGGGCATAGGCTTCGCGCTGCGTCTCGATCTGCGCCAGCGCCTCGGCGAGGGGCAGGTGGCTCAGGTCGACTTCATCCAGGTTCAGTTGTACTTCGTCGCTGATCCACTGCAGTCGTCGGCGCTCGTCGATGCGGGTGCGCAGCCCCGGATGACGGCGGACCATCGCCGCCAGCCGCTCGCGCAGCACGGCGATTTCCAGCCGGCCGCGGTACTCGCGAAACTCCTGCATGGCCACGCCGCCCAGGGGCATCTGGGTAGTGCGGCCGAGCAGATAGGCCTGTTGCAGCGGGGTGAGCGGCGTGGGTTGCGGTAGCGGCCGCTCAAGGACAGCAGGCTGCGCGGCAACCTCGGCCAGCAGGCCGGTGAAGCGCTCGAACAGCGCCGTGACCCAGGTTTCGGGCAGGGCATCCAGACGGATGTCCCAGTTGATCAGGATGCCGCCGTCGGCGCTGGCGATCTGTGCATCCAGAGCCACCTGCGGCCCCTGCGACATCACCCAGTTCAGCTCACCGAAGGCCCGCCGTACCCGCGGCGAGAACAGTTCGCCACCGGGCAGGTCGAGGGCTGCGGTGAACACCACCGGCGCCAGTTGCGGCGTGCCGTGATGGCGCGACAGGTCGCGCATCAGGTTCACCCCGGACCAGGCGCTGTGCTCCAGCCGTTCGATCATGTCCCGCGCCACCTGGGCGCAGAGCGCCGCCAGGGTGTCGGCCTGGTCGAGGTCGATGTCGAGGATCAGCACATTGGCAAATTCGCCGACGATGCGCTCGGCCCCGTCCACCAGCGGCGCACGCCAGAAACCCGGGACATTGAGGCGGAATCGACGATCGCCGGTCTGGGCGCCGAGTGCCGCGGCGAACAGGCCGAGCAGCAGGTTCGACAGGGTGATCCGCTGCGCTCGCGCCAGTTGGCGCAGGGCCTGGCGTTGCCCGGGGTTGAGCCAGGCGTTCAGGCGCTGGCTGCGTGCCCGGGCTTCGGGCGGATCGAGGAGCGGCAGGGCGGGTGCTGGCGCGATACGGTCCAGACGCTCACGCCACCAGTGACGATCACGTTCCCGGGCGGCGTGCAGGGCGGAATCGGTGCGTGCCGCGTCCCACCAGTCGAAGAAGGTCGGCGCTGGGGCCGGCGGGTTGTCTGCCTCTTCGTAGCAGTGCGCGAGGTCTTCCAGCAGCACGCGAAAGCTCGACGGGTCGATGGCGATCATGTCGGTGTCGACATGCAGGCGGCAGCGTCCGCCGTCCAGCAGGCTGATGCCGAAGCGGGCGCCGTGGCCCTGGCGCAGGTCCAGTTGCTGATGGCTCCAGGCATCGCGCTTGCGCGCCAGCTGAAGGTGCGCGTCGGTTTCGGCCAGGCCGCGCAGGTCGTCGACTTCCAGGCCCGGCGCCTGGTCTGGCGGGGCGATGAATTGCTGGCCTTCATGGTCGATTCTCAGGCGCAGCATCGGGTGCAGCATACATACCTGTGCAAGGGCGGCATGAAGCCGCTCCAGGTCGATGGCGGTGCCATCGAACTCGGCGTACAGATGAGCTGAAACTGTCCCTAATGCCGCATGAGTCGTGCGCCCGATCCAACAGGCGGCTTGCATTTCGGTTAACGCTCTCATGGGTTCACTCGTGTCGCTGATTGACAAGTCCGTATTTATGGCGTCCCCTATAATAGAAACGATAATGATTCCGATTCAACTGTAATTTTTTTCTGACTCGTAGGCAGGAGGCTAAACCGAGATGAGAGCGAGCACGCTCATGGCGACTGGCATGGATGAAGCAGTGGCAGTCGACCGATCCATGACCTTTTCATTCACCTCGGGTGACCGTGAACTGGTCGTCAACGGTGCCTTGCAGCGCATCGATACTCCCGCCGCCGGCGGCGACAACGCCGAAGGCCTGTTCCAGAAGTCCGTCGCCCAGGCCCTCGACAGGGCTCGCCGGGCAGGGCAGGCCAACCCCATCGTGGTCGGCGCCATTCCTTTCGATCCCGCCGAAGCCTCGTGCCTCTACCTTGCGCAGGAGCATGAGTGGCGTGCCCGTGACGCGTCCGGCGCCAACCTGGGCGAGGAAATGCCCGGCTTGCTCGAACAGAAGGCGATCCCCGACGAGGACGCCTTCAAGCGTTCGGTGGAACACGCCATCGTCAACTTCCGTCACAGCGATGTGCGCAAGGCGGTGCTGTCGATCCAGCGCGAACTGGTCTTCGACGGCGACGTGGACGTGGACCTGGTACAGCGCAACCTGCGGGCGCAAAACCCCGCGGGCTATCACTTCCGCGTGCCGATGAGCGATGGCGCCACCTTGCTCGGGGTCAGCCCGGAGCTGCTGGTGCGCAAGGAGGGCTGGAACTTCGTCTCCAATCCGCTGGCGGGCTCGGCCCGGCGCATGGCCGATGCCGACGCCGACCGACGTAACGCCGAGTGGCTGGCGGCCTCGGAAAAGGACCACTACGAACACGGCTTCGTCACCCGCGACATCGCGGCCCGTGTCGGCGAGCTGTGCACCCGGCTGGACGTGCCGCTGCGGCCGTCGCTGATCAGCACCCCGGCGCTGTGGCACCTGTCCACGCGCATCGAGGGTGACCTCGCCGACCCTTCGGTGTCGGCGCTGCAACTGGCCTGCCGCCTGCACCCGACCCCGGCGGTCTGCGGCTTCCCTACCGAGCGTGCGCGGCGGCTGATCCGCTTCGTCGAGCCCTTCGAGCGCGGCCTGTTCACCGGCATGGTTGGCTGGTGCGACGCCGAGGGTAACGGCGAGTGGGTGGTGACCATCCGTTGCGGCACCTTCAAGCGCAACCGCGTGCGCCTGTTCGCCGGCGCCGGCATCGTCGAGGCCTCGCAACCGGCGGCGGAATGGGCGGAAGTCCAGACCAAACTGGGCACCATGCTGCGTGCCTGCGGACTGCATCATTAACCAAGGACGTTGGACCCAATGACTATCGAATTCACCGACTGGCCCCAGGAGCGGGCGCAACGCTATCGCGACGCGGGCTACTGGATCGACCAGACCCTGGACCGCATCCTGATCGAGCGCGCCCAGGCCCGACCGCAAGCGCTGGCGATCATCTGTGGCGACCGCCGCTTCACCTACGGCGAGCTGGACACCCTGTCGTCCAACCTGGCCTCGCGCCTGGCCGAGCGCGGCCTTGGCCGGGGCGACACGGCCCTGGTGCAACTGCCCAACGTCGCCGAGTTCTACATCGTCCTGTTCGCCCTGCTCAAGGCCGGCATCGTGCCGCTCAGCGCGCTGTTCAGCCATCGCAAGCTGGAGCTGGGTGCCTATGCCAGGCAGATCCTGCCCAGGTTGCTGGTCGGCTCCCGCGAGCACGAAGTGTTCCGTGACGACGGCTATGCAGAGACCTTCGCCCAGGTTGGCGCGGTACCGGAGATCACCTTGTTGCTCGGCGAGTCCGATCCGGCAAGGGACCTGGCCCACTGGATCGATACCCCGGCCAGCCAGGCGGTGACGTTCGCCGCGACCCCGACCGACCAGGTCGCGCTGTTCCAGCTCTCCGGCGGCAGCACCGGGATTCCCAAGCTGATCCCGCGGACCCACAACGACTACCACTACAACGCCCGCACCTGCGCCGAGATCTGCGCGCTGGACAGCCACACCCGCTTCCTCTGCGCAGTGCCGGCGCCGCATAACTTCCTGCTCAGCTCGCCCGGCGCCCTTGGCGTATTCCATGCCGGTGGGTGCGTGGTGATGGCGGCGACGCCCGAGCCGTCGAGCTGCTTCGAACTGGTCCGCCGCCACGAGATCAACACCGTCGCCCTGGTGCCGAGCGCCGTGGCCCTGTGGCTGCAGGCGGCGCCGGCGCATCGCGAGCAGTTGCAGTCGCTGGAATACCTGCAGGTCGGCGGCGCGGTGTTCGCCGATTCACTGGCGCGCCAGGTGCCCGGCGCGCTCGGTTGCAAGCTGCAGCAGGTGTTCGGCATGGCCGAGGGCCTGATCAACTACACCCGCCTGGACGACAGCGACGAGCAGATCTTCACCACGCAGGGGCGTCCCATCAGCCCGGCCGACGAAATCAAGATCCTCGACGAGGACGGCGTGCCGGTGGCGCCGGGCGAGACCGGCATGCTCGCCACCCGGGGGCCCTACACCTTCTGCGGCTACTACAAGAGCCCCGAGCAGAACGCCAGCGCCTTCGATGCCGACGGCTTCTACTACTCCGGCGATCTGGTGCAGCTCACCCCGAGCGGCGACCTGCGGGTGGTCGGGCGGATCAAGGACCAGATCAACCGTGGCGGCGAGAAGGTCGCCTCGGAAGAGATCGAGAACCTGCTGGTGCTGCACCCGGACGTCACCCATGCCGGCCTTGTGGCCATGCCGGACGAGGCGCTGGGGGAGAAGAGCTGCGCCTTCGTCGTCTCGCGCAATCCTGCCCTCAAGGCCCCGGCCCTGCGCCGGCACCTGCTGGAGCTGGGCATCGCCGAATACAAGCTGCCGGACCGCATCCGCCTGATCGAGGTGATGCCGCTGACCGCCGTGGGCAAGATCGACAAGAAGCGCCTGCGCCACCTGCTCAACGTGGAAAACACCCGGACCTGGCTGCACGAGCGGCTGCGCCAGGTGCTGGAGGACGGGGAGACCCTCGACCCGCAGGAGAACCTGATCTACTACGGCCTCGACTCGTTGCAGGTGATGAAGGTGGCGGGCGAGCTCAAGGCCCGTGGTATCGCCGTGAGCTTCGAGGAACTGGCCAGCGCGCCGACCCTGGCCAGCTGGTGGTCGCTGGTGGAGGCGCGCCAGAAGGCCGCCTGATGTGCCGCGGACCGCGCTACCCAGCAGCGCGGTCCGCCCAGTCTATTTAAAAGGAGTTGGATATGACGTTGTCTTCTGCCGATCAGACCCGGCTGGATCAGTTCTGGGAGCATTGCCTGAGGAACCAGTACTTCAACATCGGCTACCCGGAAAACGCCGACTTCAACTATGCCCCGCTGCACCGCTTCCTGCGCTTCTCCCTGAACAACTGCGGTGACTGGGCCGAGCCCGGCAACTACGTGCTGAACTCCTTCGATTTCGAGAAGGACGTGATGGCCTTCTTCGCCGAGCTGTTCCATATCCCGCTGCAGGACAGCTGGGGCTACGTCACCAATGGTGGCACCGAGGGCAACATGTTCGGCTGCTACCTGGCCCGTGAGCTGTTCCCCGACGGCACCCTGTATTACTCGAAGGACACCCACTACTCGGTGGCCAAGATCGTCAAGCTGCTGCGCATCAAGTGCCGGGCGGTGGAGTCGCTGGCCAGCGGCGAGATCGACTACGACGACCTGCTGGCGAAGATTGCCGCCGACGGCGAGCACCATCCGATCATCTTCGCCAACATCGGCACCACCATGCGCGGCGCGGTGGACGATATCGCCATCATCCAGCAGCGCCTGGCCGAGGCCGGCATTGCCCGCGAGGATTACTACCTGCACGCCGATGCGGCGCTGAGCGGGATGATCCTGCCGTTCGTCGAGCAGCCGCAGCCGTTCACCTTCGCCGACGGCATCGACTCCATCTGCGTCTCGGGGCACAAGATGATCGGCTCGCCGATTCCCTGCGGCATAGTCGTGGCCCGGCGAGCCAACGTCGAGCGCATCTCGGTGGAGGTGGACTACATCAGCGCCAACGACAAGACCATCAGCGGCTCGCGCAACGGCCACACGCCGATGCTGATGTGGGCCGCGTTGCGCAGCCATTCGCCGGCGCAATGGCGGCGCCGGGTGAAGCACAGCCTGGACAACGCGCAGTACGCTGTCGAGCGCCTGCGCGAAGCGGGGATCGACGCCTGGCGCAATGACAACTCCATCACCGTGGTGTTTCCCTGCCCGTCGCCGCGGATTGCCAGGAAATACTGCCTGGCCACTTCCGGCGACACCGCGCACCTGATCACCACGCCCCATCATCAGGACAAGAGCATGATCGATGCCCTGATCGACGAAATGATTGCCGAGGTCCGGCCCCGGGAATGGCGTGCCGGTCCGCGGGTTGCCGGGCTGCATGCGCTGGCGCCGGCGCGGGTTGCCGGCTCGCGCTTCGACGTAATCTGACCCTGGTTCGAAAGAGGACACGTTCAATGTTGCAACCGAAATCCCCGGAAGCCTGCACCAGCCTTGCGGACATCCGCGACGGCATCGACTTCCATGACCGGCAGATCTTCGAGGCGCTGCAAAAGCGCCTCGGCTACGTCAAGCAAGCGGTGCGCTTCAAGGCCAGCGAACAGGCGATCCCGGCCCCGGAGCGGGTCGCGGCGATGCTCGGCGAACGCCTGGAGTGGGCCGCGGCGGCGGGCTTCGACCCGGCGTTCACCGAGACGCTGTACGAGCAGATCATCCAGTGGAATATCCAGCAGCAGATCGTGCATTGGCGGTCGATTCACGGGCAGCGCTGATAGCGCCGCGATCGGCGGCGAAGCCGTCATGAAACCTGAGTCCCGAGTTTTTCTGACACACCTGGGATATCGGTTTTATGGCCGCTTCGCGGATGAATTCCACACCGACCGCACTGCTTGAAAATGCAGCAACGAGGCCCTGACCCTTCCCTCAGAACCGATCCACATCCACGATCGCCTGGACGAACGCCTGCGGCGCTTCCTGCGGCAGGTTGTGCCCCACGCCACCCTCGATCAGCCGGTACTCGTACTTCCCGACATAGCGCTTGGCATACGCCTCGGCCGGCGGATGCGGCGCGCCGTTGGCGTCGCCTTCCAGGGCGATGCTCGGCACCGTGATCGGCGGGAAGGCGGCCAGCCTCTTCTCTATCCCGTCATAGCGTCGCTCACCCTTTTCCAGGCCCAGCCGCCAGCGATAGTTGTACACCGACACCGCCACATGGTCCGGATTGGCCAGCGCCGCGGCGCTGCGTTCATAGGTGGCGTCGTCGAAGTGCCACTGGGGCGAGGCGGTTTTCCAGATCAGCCGGGCGAAGTCATGGGTGTTCTGCGCATAGCCCTGGCGCCCACGCTCGGTAGCGAAGTAGAACTGGTACCACCATTGTTGCTCCGCCGCCGGCGGCAGCGGCTGCTTGCCGAGTTGCTGGCTGCCGATCAGGTACCCGCTCACCGCCACCAGCGCCTTGACCCGCTCCGGCCACAGCGCCGCGACGATATCCGCGGTGCGTGCGCCCCAGTCATAGCCGCCAAGCACCGCCTGCTTGATGTTCAGTGCATCCATGAAGTCGATCAGGTCCTGGGCCAGCGCCGCCGGCTGGCCGTTGCGCAGGGTCTTCGGCGAGAGGAAACGGGTCTCGCCGTAGCCGCGGGCATAGGGCATCAGCACCCGGTAACCCTGCTCGGCCAGGGCCGGGGCAACATCGGCGTAGCTGTGGATGTCGTAGGGCCAGCCGTGCAGCAGGATCACTACCGGGCCATCGGCCGGGCCGGCCTCGGCGTAGGCCACGTCGAGCAGGCCGGCCTTGACGTGCTTGAGCGGGCCGAGCGAGGTGTGGCTGCCGGCGACGATCGGGGCGATCTGCGGTGCGGTACTTTCAGCGGCCTGGGTAGAGGCCAGCAGGCCCAGTTGCAGAACGCTGGCGGCGATGACGGCGGTAAGGTTGCGCATGGTCTTGCTCCTTGATGGGGCGGGGGAAATCATCGGGCGGCCCTGGCTTCGGCCAGCAATGCCTGGATGACCTGTTCCTGGGTGGCGTAGGCGCCTTCGCCGAAGTGGCTGTAGCGCACCTGGCCGTTGGCATCGATCAGGTAGTGGGCGGGCCAGTACTGGTTGTTGAAACGGCGCCAGATCGCATAGTCGTTGTCGATCGCCACCGGGTAGGTGATGCCCAGGCGCTCGACCTGCTTGCGCACGTTGGCCGGCACCCGTTCGAAGGGGTACTCGGGGGTGTGCACGCCGATCACCACCAGGCCGTCCTTGGCATAGCGCTCGGCCCATTGCTTCACATGGGGCAGGGTGTGCTGGCAGTTGATGCAGTCGAAGGTCCAGAAATCCACCAGCACCACTTTGCCGCGCAGGGCTTCGGGGCTCAGTTCCGGCGAGTTCAGCCACTGCACCGCGCCGGCCAGCGAGGGCATCTGGCCCTTGGGCGCGAGGTCCGGGGCGCTGGCGGCCTGGGCCTTGGCGACCAGGCGGTCGATGACCGCGGAGACCGACTTCAACACCTGCTGCTCCAGGCGATTGGAAAGTTGCGACGAGGTGCCCGCCAGGAGTTCGCGGGTACCACCGGAGGCGATGCCCACCGCGGCCAGCAGGACCACCACGCCGGTCCCGCGGCGCAGCCATTCGATCACCGGCAGGGACAGGCGCAGGCGCTTGCCCAGGCCTTTGCCGGCCAGAATCAGCAGGCCCAGGGACACCGCGCTGCCCAGGCCGTAGGCGAGCAGCAGCAGGCTGGTCTGCGCATTCGGCCCGGCGAGCAGGGCGCCGCTGAGGATCAGGCCGAGGATCGGTCCGGCACAGGGTGCCCAGAGCAGGCCGGTGGCGACGCCGATCAGCAGCGAGGCCAGCGGCCCGGACGCCGTGGCGCCAGGGGCGACGCGATTGCCGAGGGCGACGAAGGGCCGGGCCAGCCAGTTGCCGAGGCGCGGCGTCAGCAGCGACAGGGCGAACAGCACCATCACCACCAGGGCCAGGTAGCGGCCGCCGGTGTTGGCCCTGGCCACCCAGTCGCTGCCGACCACCGCCAGGCTCGACACGGCTGCGAAGGTCAGCACCAGTCCGCCGAGGGTCAGCAGGAGCGAGGCGCGGCGTTGCCCGGCGTGGGCGAAGACGAAGGGTACGATGGGCAGGATGCAGGGGCTGAGGACGGTCAACAGGCCGCCCAGGAAGGCGATGATCAGCATGGCGTTCTCCATGGCGAGGAAAGGTGGGGCCATTTCGCGCCGGGGAGGTATCCCCTGTGTGTCGATCGGGGTCTTTACTGTCGCTTGAGGTATCCGCACAGGGTCCTGATACATAACCCTACAAACCGGGCTGTCAGCGGATGACCGTCCCGATAGACTCCACCCATCTTCTCCAAGCCAAAGGCCACCCCTGATGGACGCCAATGCTGATCATGTGCTGATCGTCGACGACGACCGGGAAATCCGCGAACTGGTGGGCAACTACCTGAAGAAGAACGGCCTGCGCACCACCCTGGCCGCCGATGGCCGGCAGATGCGGGCCTTTCTCGAAGCCGGCCAGGTCGACCTGATCATCCTCGACATCATGCTCCCCGGCGATGACGGCCTGGTCCTGTGTCGCGAACTGCGCGCCGGCAAGCACCGCGCTACTCCAGTTCTGATGCTCACCGCGCGGGACGACGAGACCGACCGCATCGTCGGCCTGGAAATGGGCGCCGACGACTACCTGGTCAAGCCGTTCTCGGCCCGCGAGTTGCTGGCGCGGATCAACGCGGTGCTGCGCCGCACGCGGATGCTGCCGCCGAACCTGGTGGTCAGCGAACAGGCGCGGCTGCTGGGCTTTGGCACCTGGCGCCTGGACACCACGGCGCGCCACCTGCTGGACGAGCACGACACCGTGGTGGCCCTGAGCGGCGCCGAGTACCGCATGCTGCGGGTATTCCTCGACCATCCGCAGCGGGTGCTCAGCCGCGACCAGTTGCTCAACCTGACCCAGGGCCGCGAGGCCGACCTGTTCGACCGCTCCATCGACCTGATGGTCAGCCGCCTGCGCCAGCGCCTGCTGGATGACGCGCGCCAGCCCGCCTATATCAAGACGGTACGCAACGAAGGCTATGTGTTCAGCTTCCCGGTGCGCCTGATCGAGGGCGCCGCATGAGCCGCTGGCCGCGCAGCCTGGCCTCGCGGCTGTCGCTGATCTTCTTCGCCAGCCTGGTGCTGGCCCACGGGCTGACCTTCGCCATGCAGACCCTGGAGCGCTACAGCAGCGCGAAAACCCTGATGCTGAGCAATTTCGAGCAGGACATCGACACCTCGGTGGCCATTCTCGAACGCCTGCCAGCGGCGGAGCGGCCGGCCTGGCTGCAACGCCTGCAGCGGCCCAACTACAGTTATCGCCTGGACGAGGGCGAGACGGGCACGGCGATGGACGACGAACCGGTGTCGGTGAAGTCGATCAAGGCGACCCTGGGGGCGCACTACGCGCTGAGTTTCCGCGATATCCCGGATATCCGTCCGCATTACCAGGCGCACCTGCGCTTTGCCGATGGCCAGCCGCTGACCCTCGATGTGCGCCCGTCGATCATGCCCTTGTCGCCCTGGCTGCCGCTGGTGCTGCTGGGGCAATTGGCGCTGTTGCTGGCCTGCACCTGGCTGGCGGTGCGCATAGCCCTGCGCCCGCTGACGCACCTGGCCACGGCCGTGGACACCCTTGACCTGAGCCGTCCGGCGCAGCCACTGGAGGAGCATGGACCGACCGAGGTCGCCCGTGCCGCCATGGCCTTCAACGCCATGCAGGAGCGCATCGCCGCCTACGTGAAGGAGCGGGTGCAGTTGCTCGCGGCCATCTCCCACGACTTGCAGACGCCCATCACGCGGATGAAGCTGCGGGTCGAGTTCATGGATGACGGTGCCGAGAAGGACAAGCTGTGGGGCGACCTGGACGAGATCCAGCACCTGGTCAAGGAAGGCGTGGCCTATGCCCGCAGTACCGAGCCGTCGACGGAAGCCCCGAGCCGGATCCAGCTCACGGCTTTTCTGGAAAGCCTGGTGTTCGATTACTGCGATATCGGCAAGCCGGTGGAACTGGACGTGCCGGGCAACCTGCTCCTGGTCAGCCGGCCGCAGGCGTTGCGGCGCTTGCTCACCAACCTGGTGGACAACGCGCTGAAGTTTGGTGGCGAAGCGTTGGTGCGGGTGGAGACGGTGGGCGGGCGCCTGTCGATCCAGGTGCTGGATCGCGGTCCGGGTATTCCCGAGGAAGCCCTGGGTGAGGTGCTCAAGCCGTTCTACCGCCTGGAGAGCTCACGCAATCGCGATACCGGGGGGACCGGGCTGGGGCTGGCGATCGCGGCGCAGCTGGCGGCAAGCCTGGGTGGGGAGTTGCGGTTGAGCAACCGGGAGGGGGGCGGGTTGTGTGCGGAGGTTTTGCTGGGTTAGGGGGAGGTCTGCCGGGGAATGGCTTCAAGGCTTCCAGGTGCCTGCCGGCCCTGACGCGGTCTGTGCCAAGTAGGCGAGTTATTTTCCTGACCTGCTAGTTGAAGCACGCCAACTTCCCCGAGACAACGTTTTTGATAAAGAGTTCCATCCACTCGGTTGGGAATCCACTCTTTCAGATACGCTGGGAACGGCACACGGTGAAATTATCTTGCCACTACCAGCTAATGTCCGATCCGGTTCATTGCCCATTCTGGTATGCCATATCCACCTTCCGGCATGAATCCACGACTCCCCAGCGGGGCGAAAAATGTGAACTACGTCACTTATGTAACCATTCGAAATATCAGGGAAGGATCAAGGGGCAAAACAGGCATGAGCGATTCAATCGGGTGGTCTGACTAGTTCATGGTACGCATTCGAGTGGATTGGCTCCGCGGGTCGCGGTGACATTATAAGGCCATCTTCCTTGCCTGATCGTCCAACAGTCCAGCGGCAGGCGAGGCGACCTGGTCAGCCCGAATTCATTGGGGCGGACGGGTTTCCGCCGTAATCGGCGGACGTAGATCAACGGAACTAGGCCGTGCTTTTCATAAAGTAAAATGATCGTTGCGAGTTTCGGTAGTTAAATATCAGCATGACATGAACCGTCCGCTGCGGGATCTATAATCGGGGTTCCAGTAGAGCAAGCAGGATGCTCACTTTCAATTGATTCTGGCAAAATGGACTGGATGCTTTTTGATTTCGACTATTGTTCTTTGTCGTATTGCTTTTTTAGGTTCTTGTTTGAGTTTATCTATTCTTCTTCGGTCATTCCGGTAGTTGCTGTTTTATGATTGTCGAGATAGTTGGTGATGCACCGATCGCGCGAGGTCGTGATATTTCCTTTTCTGCACTTTTATTAACTTGTGGCATCTGTCCAGGTTTTCCTGAAAAAATTTACTGTTGCGCTAAACAATCACGCACAAACAGGTTGTGCAGCGTCCATGATTTGCTCTGAATGCTGGTCGTGGCTCCGCGCGCTCGGCGCAAAGGCCCGAGGAGCATGGCTTTGCGGGATTCCAGGGTCTCGCTCGACCCTTTCCGTCCCGCTGTCCCAAGCCAACTTCCAATTGCTCCGGTCCCGCGATCTTAATTATTTGTGCACTTAGAAACAGTGCGCTATTTACCGCCAATTAACCCGCGCCAAAAAAATACTTCAGCTCACCATTGACCGTTATTCACAACAGCGCTATTAATGCGCTCGCTCACCCCAGGCCATGCTATTGGTCACTTGCTGCGACGGACTTGCGGGGGGAGTGCAAGAAAACTTTGCGTGCAAGCTTCATTGAGGCCGCTTGTGTGTGCCCAACAAGAAAATTAATTGGCTGACATTTTTTCGGCCTGGGCGACTTTTTGCCCAAAACATTGCCAACGGTTTACCAAGGATTGTTCGGTCTCCTTCCAGGAGGCCGTGCTCGAGTGTGCTTAGTCGCTAGAGAACCAGAAAATGCCGGATGTAATTCGTCGATCGACTTACCGTCCTCACACAACTTCCTCGCCCATCACTGACAGCAAGGTTCCCATGTTCAATTCCCCCAAACCTGCGAAGGCGCTGCTGTGCGCCCTCGGTTTTGCCGTGATGACAGCCAACGCGGCCATGGCCGCCGAAACCGCCGCTCCCGCTGCCCCGGCCCAGGCCGCGCAGACCCGCGTGCTGGTCAAGGCCGTCGAATTCAGCGGCAACCGCACCTTCAGCAGCGAACAGCTCAGCGCGCAGATCGCCGAAGATATCGGCCGCCCGATGACCCTGGTCGAAATGAAGGCCCTGGCTGCCAAGATCGAGGCCTACTACCAGGCTGCCAACTACCGTCTGGTCAAGGTCGTCGTACCGGCCCAGGACTTCGCCAACGAACCGGCCCTGAAGCTGGTGGTGCTCGAAGGCTGGCTGGGCAACGTGCAGGTCACCGGCGCCAAGCGCTTCTCCCCGGAGCAGGTGCACGACGCCCTGGTTGCCGGCGGCGTGGTCGAAGGCAAGCCGTTCACCCTGGAGCAGGTCGAGCGCGCGCTGACCCACCTCAACCGCCTGTCGGGCATCGAGGTCACCTCGACCCTGCAGCCGGGCGCGAAGACCGGTTCCACCGACCTGGTGGTCGACGTCACCGAGGCGCCGCGTGTCCAGGGCGCGATGGAAGTGAACAACTACGGGAGCAAGGACACCGGCGAAACCCGCCTGATGCCGAGCCTGAAGTTCGCCAACCTGACCGGTCATGGCGACGAGGCAAACGTTCTCGCCCTGACCTCCGTGGGCGATGGCGACCTGTGGTACGGCTACGTCGACTACAGCCTGCCGCTCAACACCAGCGGTACCAAGGCTCGCGCCTACTTCTCGAAAGGTAACGTCGATGTCGGCAATACCTACCGCGTGCTGGAAATCGAGGGTGACAACCAGAGCTGGGGCCTGGGCGTGTCCCAGGACTTCGTGCGTTCGGCACGCAGCATCGTCACCGCCGAAGCCTGGCTGGAATCCCAGGACCTGGAGCAGAGCATCCTTGGCGTGCGTACCGCCGAAGACAAGATCCGCAAGCTGCGTTTCAGCCTGAACCTGGACAACGCCGACCTGTACGGCCGCACCCTGGCCACCGCCGGCCTGCATTACGGTCTCGGCGAGGCCCTGGGCGGCATGGACGACGAGTCGCTGATGTCCAGCCGCGCCGCCGCCAAGGCGGACAACCAGTTCACCAAATTCACCTTCGATGTGGCCCGCCTGCAACAGATCACCCCGCGATTCCTGGTGATCCCGCGCATCGCCGGCCAGTACTCGCTGGATTCGCTGGTGTCGAGCGAGCAGTGGGGTGTCGGTGGTTTCAACTCGGTGGTCGGTCACGCGCCGTCGACCTGGTCTGGCGACCATGGCTTCACCGCCAGCGTCGAGGGCCGCTACTCGATCTTCAAGGACAACGACCGCTACCAGGCCACCGCGCGCCTGGACCATGGACAGGTGTGGCTGAAGGACCCGCTGGTCGGCCAGGACGACCATCAGGACCTGACCGGCGCCGCCATCGGCCTGCTGGCCCGGCCGATCGACAGCGTCGACCTGCGCGTCGATTTCGGTGTGCCCATCGGTGACAAGACCGAGGACAGCTCCTACGTCTACGCCCAGGCGCGCTACCGCTTCTGAGCCACGGAAACCACCCCATTTTGCACAGGTAAGTACTCATGTCCCGCAAGAAGAAAGGCACGCAGACATTCATCAAGGCGGTCTCGGTTTCCGTCATCGGCGCCACCAGCTCGGTCGCCCTGGCAGCCCCGACCGGCGGCTCCGTCGTCAGTGGCGGCATCAGCATCGGTTCGATGAACAACAACGAACTGGTGATCACCCAGGCGCTGCAGAAAGGCATCATCAACTGGACCGACTTCAGCATCGACGCAGGCGAACTGGTGCGCTTCGCGCAGAACGCCGGTAACGACTCGATCACCCTGAACCGGGTGCTGGGCAGCCAGGTCTCGAACATCCAGGGCGCCCTGCAGGCCAATGGCAACATCTTCCTGATCAACCCCAACGGCATCGTCTTCGGCGCCGGTTCCCAGGTCGACGTGGCCGGCCTGCTGGCCACCACCTTCGACGTCACCGACTCCAGCTTCCTCAACGGCGGCCAGCTGGAATTCAGCCAGGTTGCCGGCAAGGACCTGGCCAGCATCGCCAACCAGGGCACCATCACCAGCGGCGCCGGTGGCTTCGTCTACCTGGTCGCGCCGAAGGTCGACAACTCCGGCTTCGTGATCGCCAACGTCGGCCGCGTGACCATGGCTGCCGGTGACCGCTTCACGGTCAACCTGCAAGGCAGCAACCTGATCAACTTCAGCGTCACCGGCGACACCCTGGCCGCAGCCACCGGCAGCGACCTGGAAGGCGTGAAGAACAGCGGTACCGTGTCGGCCCAGACCGTCGTGCTGCAAGGCAACTCGGCCAGCGGCCTGATGAGCTCGGTGGTCAACAACAGTGGCATCATCGAAGCCACCGACCTGACCATCGATGCGGGCGATATCGTCCAGAACAACACCA
This sequence comes from Paucimonas sp., assembly GCA_031253995.1. Lineage (GTDB taxonomy): Bacteria > Pseudomonadota > Gammaproteobacteria > Pseudomonadales > Pseudomonadaceae > Aquipseudomonas. The sequence continues at coordinate 122,216 of JAIRVG010000052.1, forward strand.
TCAAGGGCGTAGGCACCGCAGCGGCCACCACCGCCACCCTGACCGCCGGCAAGACCATCGCCACCGGCGCCAACAGCTCCACCCGCGCCACCACCCTGAACCTGAACGTGAAGGACGAGGGCGCCTCGATCGGTTCGGAAACGGGCGCGGTCCAGGTCGATGCCGACGTGCTCAACGCCTCCTCGCAAAGCGGCAACGTGCTGGTCACCGACGTCAACGGCGGCGTCGCCCTGGGCGAAGTGAAGGCCGGCACCCCGGCAGCGGGCGGCAGCGTGGTGATCACCGCGCAGAACGGCAGCATCACCTCCGCCGATACCTCCAAGGCCAACGTCACCGGCTACTCGGCCAAGCTGGTCGCCGACAGTGCCGTCGGCAGCGACAGCACCGCGGTCAACACCAAGGTCGGCGTGCTCTCGGCCTCGACCCAGAACGGCGGCATCAACCTCAAGAACGACGGTGCAGTGATCCTCGGCGACGTCATCGCCCGCGAGCAGATCACCGTCAACGGCCTGACCTCCAGCTCGGCAGCCATCGACAACAGCGGCTCGATCACCCTGAGCAACAGCAGCGTCGGCAGCAAGAACGTCAAGGTCCAGGCCAGCGAAGGCGTGGTCCTCACCGGTACCGTCTCGGCCACCAACGGCCTGACCGTGACCTCCGACACCGGCAGCATCCTGGCCGCCCAGGCCGGTACCTCGCTGGTGGGTCGCACCGTCAACCTCAATGCCGGTGGCGAGGTCGGCGACGCCGCCCAGTCCCTGAGCACCCAGAGCAATACCGTCAACGCCGCAGCCGGCAACGGTGGCGTGTACCTGAGCGAAAGCAACGGCCTGACCATCGGTACCCTGACCGCCGCGGGCACCGACAACAACGTCGTGCTCAGCGCCACCCAGGGCAACGTCACCCTCGGCAGCGTCACCGCCACCGGTGCCAGCGTGACCGTCAACGCCGACAACGGCTCGATCATCTCTGCCAGCGGCTCGACCACCAACGTCACCGCCAAGGACCTGACCGTCAGCGCCAAGTCCGGCATCGCCACCTCGGCGAAGAAGCTCGGCACCAGCGTCGATACCCTGACCGCCACCACCACCGCGGCCCAGGCTGGCGTCTTCGCCACCAACGACAAGGCCCTGCAGAAGCTCTCGGTCACCACCCCTAACGGTGACACCAACGTCGCCTTCAGCGGCGGCGCGCTGACCTACCTGCGCAACACCAGCAGCCTGGCGCTGACCCGCACCCAGGCCCTGGACCTGTCGTTCAGCAACACCTCCACCGGCATCAAGCTCAACGGCATCGACGCAGGCAGCGACAAGAGCGTTTCCCTGAGCGCTGCCGGTGACATCACCCAAGGTAGCGGCAGCGTGGTCGCCAAGGACCTGGTCCTCGACGCTTCGGGCAGCATCGGCGCCGTCGGCACCGCCCTGCAGACCGCGGCCAGCGACCTGACCCTGAGCAGCCGCAACGGCACCGCCAATATCGCCAACACCTCGGCCGACCTGGCCCTGACCGCAACGGCCACTTCGGCCAACGGTGCCGTCAGCGTCAACCAGAGCGGCAACCTGGAAGTGAACTCGGTCAACGCCAAGACCGCGGTCAACCTGACCGCCGGTGGCGCCGTGACCGCGGCCGCCAGCGCGCCGGGCACGGTGATCTCGGCCGGCTCGCTGAACGTCACCGCCGCCTCCATCGGCAGCGCCACCAAGGCCCTGTCGAGCAAGGTCGCCGCAGGCGCAGTGAACCTGACCGCCACCAACGGTGACGTCAACTTCTCCAACATCGGCGCCATCACCCTGCTTGACGTCCTCGCCAGCAACGGCAAGATCGCCTTCCAGAACGCCGGCGACACCGTGGTCGGCCAGCTGCAGGCCAGCGGCACCATCGACTTCAAGGTGTCCGGCAACGTCACCGACGGCAACGGCTCGGCGGCCAACTTCATCACCAGCGGCCTGAGCGCAGCGGTGAAGTCGTTCGGTACCAGCGGCGACGCCCTCGAAATCCAGGTCGACGAACTGGTGATCGACGCTGCCAACGGTGGCATCTACGCGCGCCAGGCCAGCGGCAACCTGATCTCCCTCAAGCAGATCACCAGCGGCGGCACCGGCAGTGACATCCAGATCCAGGCCGACGGCAGCATCAAGCTGGGCAACGTCAATGCCGGTGGCAACAACGTCAAGATCGCCGCCGGTGGCAGCATCGAAGACGGCCGTAGCAGCACCGCCAACGCCAACGTCGTGGCCCGCTCGCTGGACATCAGCGCGCCGAACGGCATCGGCCAGCACGGCGACCTGGCCCTGGACGTCAGCTTCCTCTCCGCCGCAGGCGGCAGCGGTGGCGTCACCGCAACCAACGCCGGCGCCGTGGCCGTCGACGCCAGCTCGCTGACCGGCAAGGGCACCAGCGCGATCAACATCGTCGCGACCGCCATCACCATCCTCGACAACAGCGGCGGCACCATCACCATGGATGGCGGCTCGCTGGTGCTGAAGGCGACTTCGGGCAACATCGTCTTCCTCAACCAGAACGACACCATCTACCTGCCAGGTGGCGGCAGCATCACCCTGATCGCGACCTCCAAGGCCAGCGCCGAGATCCCGGGCTACGACGGCGTGATCATCGCCGGCAACCTGAAGACCGACGGCGGCAACATCACCCTGCAGGCGCAGTCCAACATCACCATCGGCATGCTCGATGCCGGCACCACCGGCAACGTCACCGTGGCTTCGGCCGGCGGCGTGATCCTCGACGGCAACGGTACCGCGCAGAACATCCGCGGCAACAACGTCAGCCTGACCGCCAGCACCCCGAGCAAGTACACCGCCGAGCTGACCCGTGACACCGCCATCGCCGAATACTCGGCGCGTGACGCGGAAGCCGCGGCCAAGCTGCTGCAGCTGAACATCCTCATCCAGCAACTGAAGGACTACGAGGCCCTGGTGACCTCGGCCACCCTGCAGAACAGCCTGGCCGAGCTCAGCCAGCGCCTGGCCGAGATCGCTGCGAACAACCAGTCGGCCAAGGTCGACAGCATGTCGGCCAAGGCCGACGCGCTGAACACCGCGCTCAACGCCGCCACCGTGGTGCGTAACGCCGCCGCCGTGATCGCCGGTGCCGCCCAGGCCGTGCCGTTCTCCGGTGACGCCGGTGCCGACGCCGCCTTCGCCGTGGTCGACCTGGTGATGTCCGCTGCCTCCCTGGCGCTGGACAGCTGGGAGCGCTACAGCCTGGCACCGCAGCAGGACCTGCTGGTGGAGCTGAACAACACCCTGGACGTGGCCAACGCAGCGGTCTACACCGCGGCGACCAACCTGGCGACCACCACCCAGATCCGCGACACCACCGCGACCTCGAAGGCTACCGCCGACCTGGCCGTGTTCAAGGCCAACACCGCCCGCGATGCCTCCCTCCAGGTGCGCAAGCAGGCCGTGGCCGCCTACAACCTGAACCAGCAGATCGACAGCTCGGCCGACAAGCCGCTGGGCATCACCGCCAACCGCCTGGACATCAACAACGGCGGGGTCATCGACTCCAGCCTGTACCTGAACTCCACCGGCAGCCTGGGCCTGGGTGACATCACCGTGGCCAGCGGGCAGAAGATCGTCGCCGATGCCGCCGGCAACGTCGGTGTGGTCGGCAACGTCAACAGCGACACGTCCATCAGCCTCAAGGCTGGCCAGGCCATCCTCGGCCAGGGCGGCGTGCTGGCGACCCCGGACCTGAAGATGGTGGCCGGCAATGGCATCGGTGCCCTGACTGCCGTCAACACCAAGACCGACCGCGTCGCGGCCGATGCCGGCAACGGCGGCGTGGCCATCGTCAACGCCAACGGCGGCGCACTGCTGACCATCGGCACCCAGGGTGCCGTGAAGGGCATCAGCGGCGCCGGTGACATCAGCGTCACCACCGACGGTTCGCTGAAGATCGACCAACTGGTGAAGGACAGCACTCACAGCCACACCGTGAGCCTGACCTCCAGCAACGGCGCGATCATCGACGGCAACACCGTCGACCGCAACGTCCAGGGCGGCACCCTGGTGGCCAAGGCCACCGGCGCCATCGACCTGGATACCGAAGTCGACACCCTGAACGCCGAAGTCACCAACGCCGGCAACATCACCGTGCGTGAAGCCAACGCGGTGACCGCGCGCAACCTGACCACCGCCAGCGGCAACATCGACCTCAAGGCCGGTGGTGCAGTGGTCGTCGCTAGCCTCGACGCCGGTACCGGCACCATCGGCCTGCAGGCCGACGGCGCGATCGACGATGACCAGGACAACAGCACCCTGATCGTCGCCGACACCCTGAACATCCACGCAGCGGGCAGTGTCGGTGCCACCGGCAGCAACACCCAGCGTCACCTGGACACCCAGGTCAACACCGTCAACGTCACCGCCGCCGGCGAGGTCAACCTGGCCGAAGTCGACGACCTGACCGTGGGCACCCTGGAAACCGACCACGGCAACGTCACCGTCACCACCGGTGGTTCGCTGAACATCGGCAGCATCAGCACCGACACCAGCGGCAGCGATACCGTGTCCCTGGTGGCCGGCAACCAGATCACCAACGCCAAGACCGATGGCACCAGCAACATCGATGCGGCCAGGCTGTCGCTGTATGCCGCCAACGGCATCGGCAATGCCAAGGCCGTCGACGTCAAGGTCGCCAACCTGGAAGCCTATGCCGACCAGGGCAGCATCAAGGTCAACGACCTGGAGGGCGACCTGGTCATCGGTGGTGTCACGCCGAACCTGGGCAACACCGCCATCAGCGGCCTGAACAACGCCAACGGCGACATCGAAGTCAGCACCGCCGGCAACCTGACCATCGACGAAAGCGTGCGCAACTACGGCGACGGCGCGGCGCGCCTGACCGCGGGCGGCAACGTCCAGCAGAACGCCAACGTCCTCACCGACAATGGCGACATCCTGGTCAAGGCCGGTGGCGACATCGACATGCTCCAGTCCGTCCGCACCAGGTCCCTGGGTGCAGGCAACCTGGTCTACAACGCGGGTGGCAAGGCCAGCCTGGAAGAAATCACCGCGGTCACCGGCAACGTCGAGCTGAAGGCGGAGCGGGGCAACCTGGTGCTGAACCAGGGCGTGCAGACCGACGAAGGCAGCGTCACCGCCCATGCGGGCGGCAACCTGGTGGCCGAGGACTTCGTCCGGGTCAACAGCTCTGGCGACGTGCAACTGACGGCGCTGGGCAACCTGACCCACAAGTCCTATGTCTCCACCAACGCCGGTAGCCTGCGCATCGGCGCCATGGGCGACATCACTGCGCTGGCCAACGCCACCGTGGTCACCCAGGGCGACATCACCTACCTCGGCTTCGGCAACGTCAGCCTGCAGCAGGTGAGCACCGAAGGTGGCGACCTCAGCCTGAGTGCTGGCGGCAACCTGGTGCAGAACGACGTGGTGCGTACCGCCGTGGGCGACATCGTCGCCAAGGCCGGCGGCGACCTGACGACCCTGGCGGCAACCCGTGTCGACGGTAGCGGCAACATCGACTACAGCGCCGGCGGCAACGTCAGCCTGCAGCAGCTGACCACCAACGGCGGCAACATCGACCTCAAGGCCACTGGCAACCTGGTGCAGAACGCCCAGGTACAGACTGCGGCGGGCAACCTGAAGGCGCACGCCGACGGCAACCTGACCACCCTGGCCGACAGCTCGGTGCAGGGTACCGGCAATGTCGACTACAGCGCTGGCGGCAACATCGACCTGCAACAGCTCACCACCGGCAGCGGCAACATCGTCGTCGATGCGGGCGGCAACCTGAACCAGCACGCGCTGATCCAGACCGGCGCCGGCAACCTCACCGCGAAAGCGGGTGGCGACCTGACCATGGACGTCGGTACCCAGGCCGATGTCGTCGGCCAGGGCGACGTGGCCTACAGCGCTGGCAACAACCTGGTCATCGACCAGGTCGGCACCGCCAACGGCAACGTGGCACTGACCGCGACCACCGGTGACATCCAGGTCCAGGGCACTGCTGCACGCAACGTGACCGCCAGGCAGCTGACCGCCAACGCGGGCGGCAACATCGGCACCAACGACGCGCTGCGTACCGCTGTCGACACCCTGGTGGCTTCGGCCAGCAATGGTTCGATCGTGGTCGACGAAGCTGACGCCGTCACCCTCGACCACGTTGCCGCGGCCAATGGCCTGGTAGCGCTGAACGCGGGCGACATCACCATCAACCAGCTGCAGGGCGAGAGCATCTCCCTGGACTCCACCGGCAAGGTGGTGACCGCCAACGGCGGCCTGGTCAAGGGCGGCAGCCTGAACGTGTCGGCACAGACCGGTGTCAACCTGCACACCGCAGTGGACAGCGCCACCGTCAGCAACGCCAGCGGCAACATCGCCCTGGCCGAAGACGACGGCATCACCCTGAGCCGTGTCACCACCAACGACGGCAATGTCAGCGTTACCGCTGGCGGCGATATCGGCGTGAGCAGCGTCACCGCCAGCAACGGCAACGTGGCCCTGACCTCCACCGGTGGCGCCATCGTCACCCAGCAGCCGACCTTCTTCGCTCGCCTGCTGGCCCGTGTGGCCCAGGCCACCGGTATCACTGGTGATCGCGTCGACCTGAGCGCGGCCAATGGCCTGGGCAACGGTTCACAAGGTGCGCTGCAACTCCACGGCAACACCGTTGCCGCCAGCACCACCGGCGGCGACGTCAACCTGGCGCAGAGCCAGGCCGTGACCCTGGAGAACGTCAGTACCGGCAACGGCAACATCGCCGTGAGCGTCGCCGACGGCAATGCCACCCTGGGTTCGGTGAGCGGTACCGGCAACGTGGCCCTGACCACCGAGAACGGTGCCCTGGTCGATGATGGCAATGGCAGCACCCGGGTCAAGGGCGATGCCGTGAACCTGACCGCCAGCAATGGCATGACCGTGCAGACCCAGGCCAACAGCGTCAACGCCCAGGCCGCTGCCGGCAACGTCAGCATCAATGAAGCCGACGGCCTCAACCGCCTGACCGTGAACAGCGCCAATGGCGACGTCGCGGTCACCAGCCAGACCGGCAACATCGGCCTGGACGTGGTCAACGCGGCCGGTCACGACGTCAGCCTCAACGCTGCCGCCGGTGCCATCCGCGATGCCAACAACAACGGCGGCAACAATGTCACCGCGCAGAGCGCCAACCTGGTTGCCAGCAATGGCGTCGGCCAGGCCGGCAACGCGCTGGAAGTCAACGTGCAGTCCCTGGCGGCTTCGGCCGGCAACGGCGGCGCCAACCTGGCAAGCACCTCGACTTCGGCGTTGAACCTGGCGTCGCTGACCACCGCACAGGGTGACATCGCCCTGGCCACTGCTGGCGACCTCAATGTCAACGGCGCGGTGACCAACGCTGGCGCGGGCAACATTGCCCTGAACGGTGTCAACGTCAACCAGAACGCCAACATCACCACCAGTGGTCGCGGCAATGTCAGCGTCAACGGTAGTGGCAACGTCACCATGGCGGCCAACACCACCACCAGCACCGACACCGGTACCGTCAGCTACCAGGGCGGCAACACCATCAAGGTTGCGTCGATCCAGACGGCCAACACCCCGGGTGGCGGCAAGGTGGTCTTCGTTGCGCCGCAGGTCCTGGACAACATGCCGGGCGTGGCCAACGTGCGCGCCTGGCAGGTGTCGCTGAATGCCGGCAACGGCAGCGAGGCGCTGGTCAAGGAGCTGATGGGTGACGTCAACGACTCGTCCACCGTCGACCTGGGCAACCGCGTGATCGGTGGCAGCCTGGCGGAAAGCCGTCGCTTCATGGAAGCGCTGCTGCAGCCGGCGATCATCCAGCAGACCGGTCCGGAGAAGCTGTTCGATGCCGGCCTGCTCACCACCAGGCAGGTCAGCCCGTACAACGGCTTCATCGAAGGTGAGGATGGCGTGATGACTTACAACAAGTAAGTTTCAGCGCTGGCAAGAAGAAAGGCCGCCGGGTTCGCCCGGTGGCCTTTTTTTGTGGGCCTGCACCCGCCTTGTTCAATGCAGCGCCCATTCCTTTTGCGCACACGCTAAATCCCGCGTTGCGAACATGTAGGAATTAGTCCATTTTGTGTGTTGATCTTTCGATCAGATTCCAGCAATTGGCCATCACGAGGTCATTCCATAGAGTCCAGCCCCCCTATGCAACCCACGTCCCTCGATGTCGCTTCGGCGCCGGTCCTGAAAGCCCTGCGTGCCAGCACCGGCGAATTGCATATCGCACTGGAAAAACGCCTGCCTTTCTTCTCCGACACCCTGGATATCCCGGCCTTTCTCCTGCTGATGCAGGCTTACCACGGCTTCTATTCACCGCTGGAAGCCGCGTTGCAGCGGGCCTGCGGGCCTTCCACCGATTTCGACTTGCACCCCCGCTACAAGACCGCCACCTTGCGCGACGACCTGCAGACCCTGGGCCTGTCGGCTGCGGTGCTGGCCGACCTGCCGGCATGCACCGAGCTGCCGCGGCTCGATTCGCCGGCCGCCTGCCTCGGCGTGCTCTACGTCCTTGAGGGCGCGACCCTCGGCGGCCAGGTGCTACGTCGGGAAATCCATGGCCGCCTGGGCCTGGACGCCAGCAATGGCGCGGCGTTTCTCGACGTCTATGGCGCCGACACCGGTCGCCGCTGGCGCGCCTTTCTCATCTACCTGTGCAGCCGCCCGCTGGACGCCGCCGAGTGCGCCGTCGTGGTTGCGGCCGCGCAGCAGACATTCCGCTGTTTCGAACGCTGGCTGGAAAGCCGGGAGGTACTGCTATGACCCCAGAAGAGCAGGAGGCCTTCGAAGAACTGCTGGCCAACTGTGCCAATGAACCGATCCGCTTTCCCGGCGCGATCCAGCCCCATGGCGTACTGCTCACCCTGAGCGAGCCAGCCCTGTCGATCATCCAGATCAGCGCCAACGTCGAGTCCCTGCTGGGACGCGAGCCGCAGGCACTGGTCGGCCAGGCGCTGGACAGCCTGCTCGGCGCCGGGCCGGTCGCCGCGCTGCGCGATACCCTGCAACAGCCGATCCTGTCGAACGAGTCGCCGCTTCAGGTGCAGCTCAACGGCCTGACCTTCGACGGCCTGGTGCACCGCCACGACGGCGTGCTGATCCTCGAACTGGAAGTGCAGGCCCGGCATTTCGGGCCCGAGAGCATCGCCGGCAACCTGGTCAACCTCGGGCGCATGCTCCAGCGCCTGCAGGCAGCCCGTTCGCTGCAGGCGCTGTACGACATCAGCGTGCGCGAAATCCAGGCCATGACCGGCTACGACCGGGTACTGATCTACCGTTTCGAGGAAGAAGGCCACGGCCAGGTGATCGCCGAAGCGTCCGCGCCGGCCATGGAGCTGTTCAATGGCCTGTTCTTCCCGGCCTCCGACATCCCCCAGCAGGCCCGTGACCTCTACCGCAGCAACTGGCTGCGCATCATCCCCGACGCCGACTACCAGGCGGTGCCGCTGGTGCCGCGCCTGCGCCCGGACACCGAGGCGCCGCTGGACATGAGCTTCGCCACCTTGCGCAGCGTGTCGCCGATCCACTGCCAGTACATGAAGAACATGGGCGTGCTGTCGTCCATGAGCATCTCGTTGCTCAAGGATGGCGAGCTGTGGGGCCTGATCAGTTGCGGCAACCGCCAGCCTCTGCATGTTCCCCACGAGCTGCGCATGGCCTGCCAGGCCATCGGCCAGGTCCTGTCGCTGCAGATCAGTGCCATGGAAGCGCTGGAGATCAGCCGCCAGCGCGAGGAAAAGATCGAGGCGCTGGCGCTGCTCAAGCAGGCGATGAACGACTCGCCGCAGAACGTCTTCGACGGGCTTGCCCAGCAGCCTGAGGTGTTGATGGCGCTGGCCGATGCCGTCGGCATCGCGATCATCGAAGACAAGCAACTGCATCGCTACGGCAACTGCCCGCCCCCCGAGGAGATTCGTGCCCTGCACAAATGGTTGCAGCAGGGCGGCGAGCCGGTCTTCGCCAGCCACAATCTCTCCAGCGTGTATCCCCCGGCCGAGGCTTACCAGCACGTCGCCAGCGGCGTGCTCGCCATGAGCCTGCCCAAGCCGGTGGACAATGGCGTGCTGTGGTTCCGTCCGGAGGTGAAGGAAAGCATCAACTGGAGCGGCGACCCGAAGAAACCGCTGGACCTGGAGAACTCCGAAACCGGCCTGCGCCTGCGGCCACGGACCTCGTTCGAGATCTGGAAGGTGGAGATGGCCGGTATCTCGCGCAAGTGGAGCCCGGGTGACCTGTTCGCGGCCAATGACCTGCGCCGTTCCGCCCTGGAAAACGACCTGGCTCGCCAGGTTCGCCGCGAGCAGCAGGCGGTGCGGGCCCGCGACGAACTGGTGGCGGTGGTTTCCCATGACCTGCGCAACCCGATGACGGTGATCTCCATGCTCTGCGGCATGATGCAGAAATCCTTCAGCTCCGACGGCCCGCACACCTCGCGGCGCATCGCCACGGCCATCGACACCATGCAGCAGGCGGCGGGGCGGATGAGCACGCTGCTCGATGACCTGCTGGACACCTCGAAGATCGATGCCGGGCGCTACACCATCTCGCCGAAGCTGCTCGACGTCAGTCAGATCTTCGAAGAGACCCAGGCGTTGCTGGCGCCGCTGGCATTGAACAAGGACATCAGCATCGCCTTCGAGGCCGAGCCCGACCTGAAGATCAACGCAGACCCGGAGCGGCTGTTCCAGGTGCTGTCGAACCTGGTGGGCAACGCCATCAAGTTCACCCCGAGGCTGGGTGCGGTGGGGGTGCATGCGGCGCTGGGTGGCAACGAGATCGTGTTTACCGTGCGCGACAACGGCGAAGGCATCCCGGCGGATCAGTTGCCCCATGTATTCGAGCGCTACTGGACGATCAAGGACGGCAACCCGACTGGCACCGGGCTGGGGCTGTATATCACCCAGGGCATCGTCGAGGCCCATGGCGGGCGGATCGAGGCCAGGAGTGAGGTAGGGAAGGGGACGGAGTTCAGGTTTACGATGCCGGTGGGCGTTTAGGCATTGTCCGGGCGGTTGATTCGAGTGCGTTTGTCGAATCAACCGCAGCCTGTCTTGAAATCAGCTATGGATGCTGGCGATGAAAGCATCATCCAGTGTGTTCCCGCCAAATCTGCTCATGAAGGCTTGTGCATTGGCGAACCTGGAAAACCTGTGGTTGTGAATCAGGTGAAAGCTGTCGCAGTGTTCGCAGATCTCCTGGATGTTATGGGACGACACGATAATTGTGGTGCCGGCCTCCTTAGCTTTCTTGATGAACGACCAGATGTAGTGGCGTGACTCGGGGTCGACCCCGGCGGTGGGTTCATCGAGGATCAGCAACTCCTTCGAAAACGAGATGAGCGACAAGGTGAAGAAAAACCGTATTTCCCCGTAGCTGCAATGGCTGGGGCGTTTCTTCAAGGTGTCGCCGAATTTTGCTGCCAGCCTGGTATCCCAGGCGTGGAAATTTTCCAGGGTCATGGCAAGTGAAGGTATCCGCTCGCAGGACAGCGACGCGGTCATTTCGTAGATTTCCCTCATCGACAAGGTCGCTGGCATTCCCAGTGTCTGTGACAAGTAGGCGTGGCTTTTCGCCAGATTTTGCAATGTGCCTTGGTCAGGATTTCGCACGCCACAGATCAAGTCGAAAAACGTAGTCTTGCCCGCGCCATTTTTCCCGATGATCCCGGTTATCTCATTTCTTTTGATCAGGATGTCTGCCTTGTCGAACAAGGTCTTGTCGTCGAATTTCAGCGACAGCGCTTCTGCCTTTATCGCGACCATCAATATCTGCTCCATACCGGATTGATTTTCAGTGTTTTGACGAGACAAGCGAAGGTAATCAGGAGTATTGCGCCGAAGGACGCCATGAAAGGCAGGACCCGGGAGTGGCCGGCCATGATGTCTTTCGAGAGGTGGAAAGGGTTGATGATGTTCACAAGGTCAATCGCAGTGCTTTCGACTCTGGACGACAATAGTGTCAACAGGACCAGAATAAAGATGACGATCGAAATCACGGTGTTCGCGGTTTGAAATTTCAGTCTGCGATTGGCGAGCAAGAGAGCGGGAGTGCAGAAGATGATGAAGCAAGTCAGGAAGCGGTAGAGGATTTCGGCGAATTCTCGAAGGCTGTATTCGCCGAACCCTGGCTTGGTAATCAGATAGAAACTGACGCAATAGAGTGATGCGGCAACAAAATAACAAATGAGGTGCGATGCCAGGAAAATGGATTTGGCTTCGGTTGAGTAGATGAACGACCTGATGAACCCGCTTTCCCTTCGGCCGATGATGTAGAAGGTGACACCAAAAAACGCCACCGTGGCGGAGATGTAGGCATAGAATCCGGCGGTTGATTTTATATAGTCAGCCGCTTGAGTGCTGAAGGTCATGTTGTTGTAGGTGATCAAGTAGAATAGTGCGCTGGGCGAGATTAGTGTCCATAGCAAGGAGATTGGCTCTCGGAGTTGTTCTCGTAAAAAAATGCCAGTCAGTCTGGCTATTCTTGTGGTTGGTGAGGATTTCATGGGAATGGCACCATTGATTGTTGTCGGGTTTTGTTGATTTTGTTGAGGCATATTTTTGAGTAGTTGTTTTGATGTTTATGTGGCAGGCGTTGTTCGTGGTTTATATTTCGTGGGCTTAGGGCTATTTGTACAGGAGATGAACATTGTTAGTTTCTCTTGCGCATGGTGTCAATTTGGGATTCTGGCTTGGGGGATGTTCGTGGTTTATTAGGAAGTTGTCATGTGTAGGATAATTCCTGCGGTTGTTTCCTAAGCTGGTGTGCGATGCTTCTAGATTGATTATTTTGAGAGGTTTAGATATTTCTCGATGTAAAATTATGTAGGCCTTTTCCTTAATTAAGGTGAGGTGTCGATCTAAATTAAGAAGATGTAGGATGTTGTGCCTATGGATATCTTTAAATTTTTACGACGAACGGTCATCGATTCTCCGAGGTCTTACGCAAACGCTTGTAGGAGCGTGGCTTGCCCGCGAAGGGCCGCATAGCGGCCCCAAATCCATCCAGCACGAGTTGGGTGTGGGCGCCTTTCTGGATTCAGCGCCTGCCTGGCCTTTGCGCTTCTACCTGAGATGTTTCCCTCTCTTCATACATTTGTACAATCCAACGTCTCCGCGTGGTGATTCCGACACTGTCTCCCTCCCGCAAGCCCCCCTACGCTTGGCCCCGGGCAGTGTTAATCACTAATAACAATCGGAGACACGAAATGCCTATCCAAACGGAGCATGATCCGCGCCTCAAGCGTGCGCTCAAGACAAGACACATCAGTATGCTGGCCCTCGGCGGCGTCATCGGCGCGGGGCTGTTCGTCGGTTCCAGCGCAGTCATCGCGTCCACCGGTCCGGGCGCGTTCATCACCTATGCCATCACCGGCCTGATCGTCGCCCTGGTGATGCGCATGCTCGGCGAAATGGCCGCCGCCCATCCCGCCAAGGGCTCTTTCGTCGATTACGCCCGCATGGCCTTCGGCCGGCCCGCCGGCTACATGACCGGCTGGCTGTACTGGTACTTCTGGGTCATCGTGGTCGGCTTCGAAGCCGTGGTCGGCGGGCAGATCATCAATGCCTGGCTACCGGACATCCCGGTCTGGGTCATCGCCCTCGGCCTGATGATTGCCATGACCCTGCTCAACCTGCTCTCGGTGCATTCCTTCGGCGAGGCCGAGTACTGGTTCGCCGGGGTCAAGGTCGCGGCCATCGTGGTGTTCCTGGTGGTCGCCGGGCTCTATGTGTTCGGCCTCTGGCCGGATTCCAAGGCGAGCTTCGCCAACCTCACCGAACACGGCGGGTTCCTGCCCCATGGCATCGGCTCGCTGTTCACCGGTGTGGTGGTGGTGATCTTCTCCATGACCGGCGTCGAGGTCGCGACCCTGGCCGCAGCGGAATCGGAAGACCCCTCGCGCAACATCCGCAAGGCGGTGAACACGGTGATGGTGCGCATCCTGGTGTTCTTCGTCCTCGCCACCTTCTTCATCGTCGTCGCCCAGCCCTGGACCGAACTGGTACCCGGCAAGTCGCCCTTCGTCACCACCCTGGACCGCATCGGCATTCCCGGCGCCGGCGACATGCTCACCATCGTCATCCTGGTAGCGGTGCTCTCGGTGCTCAACGCCGGCCTCTACACCTCGTCGCGCCTGCTCTTCGTCCTGGCCTCCAACGGCGAAGCGCCGCGCTGGATCGCCGGGGTGAGCAAGAAGGGCGTGCCGGTACGCGGGGTGATCGCTTCGACGATCGTCGGCTACGGCTGTGTGGTGATCGCGGCGCTGTGGCCGGACACGGTGTTCCAGTTCCTGATCAATTCCTCGGGCACGGTGTTCCTCTTCGTCTACCTGATGATCTGCCTGTCGCAGCTGAAACTGCGCCGTCGCTGGGTCGCCGAAGGCAACCTGAAGTTCGCCATGTGGGGCCACCCCTGGCTGCCGCTGCTGGTGACCGCGTCGATCATCACCGTGCTGGTGAGCATGGCCTTCGACCCGAGCATGCAGATCAGCCTGCTGCAGTGCCTGATCGCCATCGTCGCGATCGGCGCCTCTTACTTGGTCCTGCGCCTGTCCCCGGCTCGCCGGCAGGAAGGCGAGACCGCCACGCGACTGACGGAAAGCGCCTGATAGTCGTATTTCGATGCAACTCCATGCCTGCGGGAAGCCAACAGCATGTCAGCACTCCTTGATTTGACCCAACTCCCCAACCGCCCGCTGTGGTTCGAGCCGGCCCCGTCACGCCCGGCGCTGCAAGGCAGCGTCGAGGCCGACGTGGTGATCGTCGGCGCCGGCTACACCGGTTTGTGGACTGCGTACTACCTGCTGAAAAGCGACCCCTCGCTGCGCGTGGTGCTCCTGGAAAAACGCGAGGTCGGCTTCGGTGCCTCCGGGCGTAACGGCGGCTGGGCCTCGGCGATCTTCCCGATCTCCCTGCCACGGGTGGCACAGCTGTATTCCCATGGCGCCGCGTTGCACCTGCAGGAAGCGATGAACCACACCGTCGACGAGATCGGCCGGGTCCTGGCCCTGGAGGGTGTCGAGGCGGACTACGCCAAGCAGGGCTTCCTGTCCCTGGCCCGCAGTGCGCCGCAACTGGCGCGGGCGAGGGCGGCGGTCGAGGCGTCGGCTCGGTTTGGCCTGCCGCAACAGTGGCGCACCCTGGACGCCGCCGAGGCCCGGGCTCGGGTCGGCGCCCAGGGCGTGCTCGGTGGCTTGTATACCGAGCATTGCGCGCTGATCCATCCCGGCAAGCTGGTGCGCGGCCTGGCGCAACTGGTGGAAGCCATGGGCGCGAAGATCCACGAGCGCTCGGCGGTGACGCAGATCGAGCCTGGCCGCGTGCGTACCGAACACGGCGAGGTCAAGGCCGGGATCACGGTGCGCGCCACCGAGGCCTTCACCTCGCAGCAGCCGGGTCATTCGCGCTTCGTCATTCCGCTGTACTCGCTGGTGCTGGCTACCGAACCACTGCCCCGTGACCTGCTCGCCAGGCTCAACCTCGACCAGCGCCTGGCCTTCAACGACATGCGCCACCTGCGGGTGTACGGCCAGGTCACCACCGAGGGCCGCCTGGTCTTCGGCGGTCGCGGTGCCCCCTATAACTGGGGCTCGCGGATGTCCGAGCAGGCCGACCTGGTGGACAGCATCCATGCGCGGATCCACGAGACGCTGCTGGAGTTCTTCCCCGATCTCGCCAGTGCCCGAATCACCCATCGCTGGGGTGGTGCGCTGGGCGTGTCCCGCGACTGGTGCCCCACCGTGAGCATCGATCGCAAGAACCGCATCGCCTGGGCCGGCAACTACGTCGGCGACGGCGTCGCCACCAGCAACCTGGCGGGACGGATCCTGCGCAACCTGATCCTCGAACGCGACGAGGACATCAACACGCTGCCCTTCGTCAATCACCGCTCGCCGTCGTGGGAGCGCGAGCCGCTGCGCTGGCTGGGTATCAACAGCGGACTGGCTGCGGCCTCGCTGAGCGATATCGAAGAGCGCTTCACCCATCGTCCATCCCGCACCGCGATGTTGCTGGAAAAGCTCACCGGCGCACATTAAAGGGAGTCCTTCATGACCAGCTTCACCATTCTCAAGTCCGCCAGCCTCGCGTCGCTGGCGCTGAACCCCGCCGGCCAGCGTGCCGGCGCCGACCAGGGCGATCCGCAGATCGCCATCCAGACCCTGGCACCCACCGCCACCGGCAACCTCGGCGTGTGGGAGTGCCAGCCGGGCGGCTGGCCGGTGATCGACCGGCCGGACACCGAGTTCACCTTCATCCTCTCCGGCCGCGCGCTGCTCACCGATGACGCGTCCGGTGAGGTGGTCGAGGTCGGCGGTGGCGACCTGATCATCCTGCCGCCGGGCTGGACCGGGCGCTGGGATGTCCTGGAAACCGTCCGCAAGGTCTACGCCATCTACTGATCCACGGGAAAAAACCGATATGACACAGCACATCACCAACTGGATTTCCGGCGCCCGCGCCGAGGCCACCAGCGGCCAGCAACTGCCTGTCTACAACCCGGCCACCGGCCAGCTCAGCGCCCAGGTGCAACTGGCCAGCCATGCCGACGTCGACGCCGCAGTGGCCAGCGCCAAGGCCGCGTTCCCGGCCTGGAGCAACCTGCCGCCGCTGCGCCGCTCGCGCATCCTCAACCGCTTCCTGGCGCTGCTCAACGAGCATCGCGACGACCTGGCCCGGCTGATCACCGCCGAGCACGGCAAGGTTTTCACCGATGCCCAGGGCGAAGTGACCCGCGGCATCGAGATCGTCGAGTTCGCCTGCGGCGCGCCGCAACTGCTGAAGACCGACTTCACCGACCAGGTCAGCACCAATATCGACAACTGGACCTTGCGCCAGCCACTGGGCGTGGTCGCCGGCGTCACCCCGTTCAACTTCCCGGTGATGGTGCCGATGTGGATGTTCCCGGTGGCCCTGGCCACGGGCAATACCTTCGTGCTCAAGCCGAGCCCCATCGACCCGAGCCCGAGCCTGTTCATCGCCGAGCTGCTGAAGCAGGCCGGGTTGCCGGACGGCGTGTTCAACGTGGTGCAGGGCGACAAGGAAGCGGTCAATGCCTTGCTGGTGCACCCGGACGTGGAGGCGGTTTCCTTCGTCGGCTCGACGCCGATCGCCAACCATATCTATGAGACCGGCGCCCGCCATGGCAAGCGCGTGCAGGCCCTCGGCGGGGCGAAGAACCACCTGGTGGTAATGCCTGATGCCGATATCGACCAGGTGGTCGATGCGTTGATCGGTGCCGCCTACGGTTCGGCCGGCGAGCGCTGCATGGCGATCAGCGTGGCGGTGTTCGTTGGCGACGAAACGGCCGAGAAGGTCATGCCCAAGCTGATCCAGCGTACCCGGGAACTGAAGGTGCTCAACGGCACCAACCTGCAGGCCGAGATGGGGCCGATCGTGACCCGCGCGGCGCTGGAGCGGATCACCGGCTACATCGAGCAAGGGGTGAAGGAGGGTGCGAAATTGCTGGTGGATGGCCGTGGGTTCAATGGCCAGACCGCGGGTGAGGGCTGTGGCGACGGGTTCTGGCTGGGTGGCACGCTGTTCGACGAGGTCACTCCGGACATGCGCATCTACAAGGAAGAGATCTTTGGCCCGGTGCTGGCGTGCCTGCGGGTCAGGGATTTCGCCGAGGCGGTGGAACTGATCAACGCCCATGAGTTCGGCAACGGCGTCAGCCTGTACACCCGCGACGGCCATGTCGCCCGCGAGTTCGGCCGGCGTATCCAGGTGGGGATGGTGGGTATCAACGTGCCGATCCCGGTGCCGATGGCCTGGCATGGTTTCGGTGGCTGGAAGAAGAGCCTGTTCGGGGACATGCATGCTTACGGTGAGGAAGGCGTGCGTTTCTACACCAAGCAGAAGAGCATCATGCAGCGCTGGCCGCAGGCGATTGCCAAGGGGGCGGAGTTTGCGATGCCGACCAGTAACTGACCCGAGCTGAGTGAACACAGACGACCCCGCCCACGCAGCGGGGTCGTTTCTTTTTCTGCGGCCAGCACCGGGCGTTTGCGGCCCGTCAGAACAACTCGGTGTTCTTGCCCGCCTGCAACGCAATCCAGAACCGCGCAATGCCCTGGGTCGTGGTGGGCTTGATACCCGTCAGTTGCTCCACCAGCTTCAGGCGGTAGACCAGGGTCTGTCGATGGATCTCCAGGTCGAACGCCGTCGCCTTCCAGTTGCCATCGTTTTCCAGGAACGTCATCAGGGTCCGCAGCAGCGCCGCGCCTTGGGTGCGGTCGTGTTCGATCAAGGGGCCGAGGTAGCGACCGACCAGTGCACGAGCTTCGGCCAGGGACTTGGGCGCCATGATCAAGCCGGTCTCCGCCTCGCCATAACGCAACAGCGAAGCCTCCAGGTCGATGGCCTGAGTCAGCGCCAGGCGGGCCTGGCGCACGCTTTCGCGAAAGCCCGTGGCCGCAGCGATCGGGCCGCTGACGCCGATTATGGTGCCGCTGCCGAGGTTGCTGCGCAGCGCTTCGAACACGGCACTGTCGTTGCGGCTGATGGCCAGGACCAGGCCGTTGTCCCCTAGCATCAGCGGCGCTGCAACGTGCAAGGCCGGCGCCTGATGGACTTCGTCGGCGGACCAGGGCCCCTGTGCCGCGGGACGGATCGCCAGGCAGACCAGCGATCCCGTGAGGCCCCGGCGCTCCAGAATCGGTCGTGCCAGGCTGAACTCGGTCTCGCTGTCTAGCAGGCTGCGCAGCAGCGCCGCGCCTTCCTCGCGCTGCTGGTCACGCTGGATCATCAGGCGCTCCAGCTCGACGCCCAGCAGGCCCACCAGCGAGCGGATCAGGATCGAGTCGTCGGCGCTGCGCCGGCTGCCACGGGCCAGCAGCAGGTTGGTGCGACTGCGCCCGCCCAGCGCGATGCGCTCGGCCTGTTGCAGCGCGGTGCGCTCCTGCGGGCGGGTCTCGACGACGAGGGTGGCATCGACCGCATCTTCCAGGGCCAGGTTGAGGTCCAGGGTCGTGGCGAGGATCGTCAGGCGACCGGTCATGTCCGGTGCCTTGCGCAGGGCTTCGGCGTAGGTCTGGAACAGCCGCTCGCTGGCGTTGAAGCGCTCGCGCTGGGCTTGCAGGACACTCTCGATGACGTAGTGCGACAGCTTGACGAACTCCAGTTCGAAGCTGGCCAGCAGGACGGGGAACAACAGGCGGTCGGCGGCTTCCAGCAGTGCCGGGGTAAGGGCAGGGGCATCGCTGCGCGGAGCGACCACCAGGGCGCTGGCGTTGCCCTGCACCAGGCGTTCGAGCCAGGTGGTCTGCTCGTCGGCCGAATGCGGGAGGCCGAGGCCGGTGGTCATCACCAGGTCGCCCGGCGAGATCCAGCGCCACGGGTCCGGCAGGTCGACGGTATGGGCCCAGGTGATCTGGCGGTGGATGCCGGCAGCCCCGGCGACGGCCCGCAGTTTCAGCAGTTCGATGGCGATCAGGTCGGCGACCGTGAGCATGGGAGCATCCGCGTTTGCGTGGGTAGGCCATGCTACTGGGTTGCGCCGGATGGCGGGCTGTTTTTGTGCAGCCTTTGTGCAATCGGGTTCTCTCGCAGGCGCCCCTTGGCAGAGCGGTTGCGCACGAAAGGCTTGCTTTCGATATAACCCTAAAAGCCTGTTGTCGGGTGATGACCGCGCCACTAGCCTCATCCTGCTACCACGGAATATCTGCCACCCAAAAGCGCATCTGGGAGGGACGCCAGCGCTTTTTACAAGAGGTGCATCATGCCGTTCAGTGCCGACGTCCTGAGTGTTTTGGCACGAGAAGTCTCTCCCGATCTGCGCTTCACTGCCTTGCACGACCTGATCGTGCAACTGGGGTTTGATTTCTTCGGATTCTCCTGCTGGACCAGCTTCGACTCGCGGCCGATGCTCTGGAGCTCGTGGCCCGACGGCTGGAGCCAGCGCTACAAAGCGTGCAACTACAGCAAAGCCGACCCGCGCATCGAGCACTGTCGTCGTTCGATACTGCCGCTGTTCTGGGACGAAAGCTGTTTCCATGCCGCACCCTGCATCTGGCAGGACGCCCAGTCGTTCGGCTTGTGTCACGGCTGGTCGCAGGGCTCGCATTCGGAAGGTGTGTTCAGCATCCTGGACGTGGCCCGTCGTGAGGGACCGATCTGCAACGAGGAGTGGTACGAGAAGGCGGGGCAGGTCCTGCTTTTGTGCAACCTGATCCACATGCAGCAGGTCGACGAACTGCAGCGCAAGATCGACAACCTGCACCTGACCTGTCGCGAGATCGAAGTGCTGCGCTGGTCGGCCATCGGCAAGACCGCCGAGGAGGTGGCCGACATCCTTCACCTGTCGGAGTCGACGGTGAACTTCCATGCGCGCAACACCATCGTCAAGCTCGGCGTGCAAAACAAGGTGGCGGCCATTGCCAGGGCTGCCCAGTTGGGCCTGTTCTCCACCCGGGAAGCCAGAGCCAGCGACGAACCCAGTGAGTACAGCAGGCGCCTGGGTGACTGGGCACTGGCCGCTGGCTAGCTCTAACTCGTTGTTTTTGCACCGTTTTGATGAGTCGGGCGGCTATCTTGCCCCTGATTGGGGCGATTGTTCGATGGGGAAGACGCGACAGGTTCGTGTTTATCACCAGGACAATGGCAGAAAGCCAGTTTCACCGGCAAATTCGTTAGCTAGCTTTGCTCTTGGCCTGTTAGTTGCCTCTCCTGAAACATTGCAATGTCGCCATTGGAGAGGTCTATGTCGCTATCAAGCAACTCCATGCAGTTGTCGGGTGAAGAACGGCGGTGGCTGCCCTGGTTCGGCAAGACCGGAAAACTCGCCATGGGCTGGGCCTGCCGGGTCAACCGCTCAGCCTATCCGGTCATCGAGCAAACCTTCGAGGCCATCGCCGAAACCCGGGTCAAGCTGCTCAACAACTGGGCCCAGGAACAGTGGGAGCACCTCGCCGAACTTGCCCAGGGCCTGGGTGACCTCAGTGCCATCGACGGCCAGGCATTGCAGGAAAAACTGCAACAGGCCGAGGACTTTTCCGAACTGTTCGTCGTCGACGCCAGCGGCAGGTTGCTGGCCTCGACCTGGGGCCGACAGGACCCGCGCAGCATCGATCCGGCGGCGCTCGCCGAAGGGCTGAAGGCACCCTTTCTCCATGGCCCTTACCGCGACCCCCTGACCCTGGCCATCGGGCCCTCGTCGTCGCGTTTCCATGACGAAGTGACGCTGATGTTCTATCAACCGCTGAAGGTGGCGGGCAAGACGCTCGGCTGCCTGTGCGGGCGAGTGCCCAATGACGTACTCGGCGACCTGATCCAGCGCGAGGCCGGGCATATCTTCGCCGAGTCCGGGGACAACTACCTGTTCATGGTCCAGTCGCGCTTCGACCGCAACCTTCAGCCTGGCGTGGCGCTGTCGCGCTCGCGCTTCGAGGACGGCACCTTCAGCCATGGCGAGAACCTCAAGAGCGGCGTGCACACGCCCTGGAAAACCGTGCAGGTGCAGCGTCATACCGAGCTGGAACTGCGTTTCACCGACCCCGCCACCCAGCAACTGCACCCTGGCGTGCGGGAAACCATCCGCAACGGCTCGAACCTGTTCGTCACCTACCCGGGCTATTCCGACTACCGCCATATCCCGGTGGTGGGCAAGGGCGTGACCTTCCAGTTGCCAGGCTCGCCGGACCGCTGGGGCATGATGTGCGAGGCCGACCTGGAAGAGGTCTACCGCCGGCGCTCCCTCAGCTACGGCCTGATGAAGCCGTACCTGGCCACCATGCTCGCCCTGTTCGCCAGCAACTATGCGGTGCAGCACTACAGCGGCCTGGCCCAGCACCTGATCGACCTGTGCGAGGTCGCCAGCCTGCTGGTGGCCGCCGTGGTCTTCAGTACGCTCGGTCCGAAGCGCCTCGCGGCGCGCCTCAACGAACTGACCGGGGTGATCCGCACCATCGCCGAAGGCGAGGGCAACCTGCGCCAGCGCCTCGATACCTCGCGCATGGCCAATGACGAAACCGGCGACATGGGCCGCTGGATCAACAGCTTCATCGACCACCTGGACTCGGTGGTGGGGCAGGTGGTCAAGGCCAGCCACAGCGTCGGCAGCACCAACCAGATGATGATCGGGCGCAGCCGCGAGGCCAGCAGCACCTCCATGGAAGTGGCCGATGCCGTGCACCGCATGATGGTCATCGTCGAAGAACAACTGGGCGAGATCCAGCAGGCGTCTGCCGGTGCAGAACAGATGAAGCAGGCCATGGACGAGGTGGTCGAGCGTGCCCGCGAGCAGTTCCTCACGGTGCAGCAGGGCACCCAGTCCATCCGCGACGTGGTCGAGCGCTCCGCTTCCAGCGTGCAGCGGCTGGACAGCCGCATGGTCGAGATCGGCAAGATCAGCCACCTGATCAGCGACATCACCAACCAGACCAACCTGCTGGCGCTCAACGCCGCCATCGAAGCGGCGCGGGCGGGGGAGCATGGTCGTGGCTTCGCCGTGGTTGCCGACGAAGTCCGCAGCCTGGCGGCGCGAACGTCCAGCGCCGCCGAAGAAATCCGCCTCACCGTGGAAAGCCTGCAAGGCGAGACGCGCGAGGCGGTCGGCTTCATGGAGAATGGCGTGAACAATGTCGACCAGAGCCTCGGCCTTGCCGAACAGGCGTCGTCGGAGAACGTGCAACTGCACCAGGCCGTGGAAAACATGTTCGACATCATCCAGCAGCTCAACCAGCGCAGCCTGGACTACGGGCGGACCATCAAGGAAGTGGACCAGTCCTCGCTGGAAATGCACCAGACCGTCAACGTACTTCACGCCAGCGCGGAAACCGTGCGGCTCAATGCCAACAAACTGCAGAAACTGGTGGGCCTGTTCGAAGTCACCCGCACCGGCGGACAACGCGAGGCCGCCTGAAGAAAACCCGCGGGGCAGGGCGGTCGCGCAGTGCGAACCGTCCCTGTCACCGGGCAGAAACTTTTTTTAAATCAGGGGGTTGCCAGCATGGGTGAATGCACGCATAATGGCGTCCATCGAAAGCGACAAGAAATAAAAATCTCAACGTTTTCAAAGAGTTAGGTAAATCGAAGATTGCCGAAACTCATCAGAGGCCGAGTAGCAAAGTGGTTATGCTCCGGATTGCAAATCCGTCTACGCCGGTTCGATTCCGACCTCGGCCTCCATATTCAAAACCCCGTAGATCAAGGTCTACGGGGTTTTTCGTTTGGGCGGAAATAATAACGGAGGACCAAGGTGAGAGGCCTGGAAAAATTCGTATCGCTGCGCTTCGTGGTCCTGATCCTGTTCATCGCCCTGGGCGCAGCCCTGCATGAAGCAGGCAAGGTCGGGTTCTGGGGCATGCTCATCATCATGATGTTGCCCAATATCGCATTCGCGCTGCTCCGGGCGCGAAAGCCGCCGGTTAGCTGATGGGCTATCGAGACTTCAGGGGCATAAAATGCTCTTTCGAAGAGCAATCAATCTGATTGAGTGGAAGTTGGTATAAAACCGAAATTTCCAATTAACAGTGAAGATTTTCCGGCATTGATGAAAACAAATTTAATTCCGCCAGCCTTTTGATGAAATCTCTACCACTTCACATTTGACAGATTGTACCCACTGCTTTTCGTGACTAAGGTTTGTGCACCAATCAACTTTGCAGGAAGCAAAGCCATGGGCCAGGCACGGCAACGCAAGCGGTTGGCGCAGCAGTTCGAAAAGCTGGATCGGGAATGGTTGTTGTCCCTGTCCGCCGAAGATCGTTTCATCGTCGATACGGCCACCCGCATCCATCAAGGCATTGTCATGGAAGGCGGCATGTGGGGTGGTTGCTATCACTTGTCGTTTTTCCTCAAGCGCTACCTCAAGAAAGAACGCGACATCGACGTCGATGTGGTCATCGGCTGGGTCGGCGAGGACTCGTGGGGTGGTGTGGCGTCCCATGGCTGGGTGGAAGCCGGGGGGCGCAAGATCGACATGTCGTTGAGCCGCACCGAAAACACGAACATCCTGCCCACGGGCAGTTTCATCGTGCTCGACCGGGCCCTGCTCAAGGGGATGGCGGACTACCGCTACTACCGCGAGATACCCGAGCACGCCAAGGAAACCATGATCCAGATGGCCTTGCAGCCGGGAACCGCAGCAGAGTCGAAACATGCCCATGCCAGGCATCGGCAGATGCTGGGGATGGTCGAGGATGACTAGGCGATCGATACCTACCTGAAGACTGTCCCCGGTGGCCTTGACTACCCCACGCTGGCACGGCTGGCAGGCTTGCCTGTGGCCTGACTCGCTTCCGTTTGCACCCGAAGAAAGGGCTGCTGCTCCGCCCTTTTCGAAGACATGGCCCTGTGCTACTGAACTTTCCCGACCTTCGTCCCTCTACCCGTAATCATTGCTGACCCGACGCAGCGGCGTATTACGTCCAGGCATGCGCCTTTTGCAAGGCCGTTCCCGTCACGCTGAACACCCATCCGTAGAGAACGACACATGACCGAATGGCTCCAGGCGGGCGGAGAAATGGCCGAGCGCATCCGCCGCTACGACTGGGCTTCGACAGCCCTGGGGCCCATCGCGGACTGGCCGGAGGTGCTCAGGACCACGGTGTCCCTGTGCCTGGATTCCAGCTTTCCCCAGGCAGTGATGTGGGGCGAGGAACTGGTCACGCTGCATAACGACGCCTTCGCGCCGATCCTCGGCAGCAAGCCGTCGGCATTGGGTGTTCCCTTCGGCGAGGTATGGCAGGAGGCCTGGGACGAGATCCGTCCCATCGCCGAGCAGGCGCTGGCCGGCAAGGCGACCTATATCGAGCACTTCCCCTTGGTGATCCAGCGCCGTGGTGCGCCGGAGCAAGCCTGGTTCACCTTCTGCTACAGCCCGATCCGTGACGGCAGCGGCCGGGTGGTGGGCATGCTGGACACGGTGACGGAAACCACCGAGACCGTGCTGGCCAACCGCAAGCTGGGTTTTCTCGATGCGCTGTCCAGGGCCACGGCCAGCGTTACCGATCCGGAGGCGGTGATGGCCATCACCACGCGCTTGCTGGGTGAGCACCTGCAATTGTCGAACTGCGCCTACGCCGACATGGATGCCGACCAGAACGGGTTCACGGTACAGGGCGAATGGGCTGCGCCCCATGCCGTGCACCTGCCGCGTCGGCACAGGCTGAGTGACTTCGGTGCTGCCGTTGCAGCCCGGCTGCATGCTGGCCAGCCCTTGCAGGTGAATGACCTGGATGGACTGGAACCTGCCGCCGCTGCCACCTTCCAGGCCTTGGGCATCACGGCGACGCTGTGCATGCCGCTGGTCAAGGACGGGCGCCTGACCGCGCTGATGGCAGTGCATGACCAAACGCCACGCCCCTGGTCCGACTACGAGCAGGCGTTGGTCTGCGACGTGACCCAGCGCTGTTGGGCGCACATCGAGCGCGCCCGCGCCGAGCTCAAGGTGCGTGAGTTGAAGGCTTGCCTGGAAGAGCGTGTGGAGTTGATGGTCGCGCAGTACAAGGCCGAGGTCATCGAGCATCATGAAACGCGCAAGATGGAGACCATCGGCCAGCTCAGCGGCGGTATCGCCCATGACTTCAACAACCTGCTGACGCCGATCATGGGCACCCTGGACCTGATTCGCCGGCGTCTGCAGGATCCACGCTCGCAGGCGCTGGTGGATGGCGCCCTGCATGCCGCCGAGCGGGCGCGGGTGCTGGTCGGACGCTTGCTGACCTTCGCCCGGCGCCAGCACCTCAATCCCCAGGCGGTAAGGCTGGATGCGCTGGTCAGTGGCATGCAGGAACTGGTGGCGCGCTCGCTGGGACCGCGAATCAGGATCGAGACCCATATTTCGCCGCAATTGCCGGCCTTGATGGTCGACCCGCACCAGCTGGAACTGGCGATTCTCAACCTGGCGGTCAACGCTCGGGACGCCATGCAGGAAGGCGGGCGCCTGGACATCAGCGCCAAGCTCACCGACATCCCCAGCGGCCTGGTCAAGGGGCTGATTGCCGGGCGCTATGTCTGCCTGATGGTCACCGACAACGGTTGCGGCATGGACGAAAGCACCCTGAAGCACTGCATGGACCCGTTCTTCTCCACCAAAGGCGTGGGGCAGGGCACCGGGCTCGGGCTATCCACCGTGCAAGGCCTGGCGATGCAGTCGGGGGGTGCGATCAGCATTGCTTCGCAAGAGGGCAAGGGGACCCAGGTGAGCATCTGGCTGCCCATTACCGAAGCGCCGGTGGTGGAGGACGAGGCCTGTGTGGACCTGCGCATCTCCAGCCGTCCCCTGCAGTTGTTGTTGGTGGACGATGACGAGATGGCGCGCAATACCACCGCGATGCAGCTGCACGAACTGGGCTATCGCATCGCCGAAGCGGGCTCTGCGGCTGCGGCGATGCGGCTGATTGTCGATGGTCTGGTGGTCGACGCACTGATCACCGACCAGATCATGCCGGGCAAGGCGGGTATCGAGCTGGCGCGGGAACTGCGTGGGCTGTTGCCCCAGCTGCCGGTGTTGATCATCACTGGTTACTCCGCGTTGACGCCGGCGCAGTTGCAGGGATTCGGCGTGCTGGCCAAGCCGTTTCGCCGGGCGGAGCTGGGGGCGGCGCTGGCGCGGGTGCTGGAGGCGAGTTAGGGCAACGTCACCTCCCAAGCCGTCCCTGCCAAAGCCCCGCTTCCCGCATCTCAACGATGCCGATGGCGCCGCTTGTGCTTGTGTTTCCCTGAGCTGCGATTGTCATCCGCCAGATGGTTGCCCACCGCACCACCTGCAGCACCGCCAAGGCCTGCGCCGATCATCGAGCCGGTCGAGCCGCCCATCTTGCCACCCAGGAACGAACCACCCGCCGAACCCAGGCCACCGCCGATCGCCGCTTCGGTGCGGTTGCCTTTCTTCGCGGCCACCGCACTGCCGGCAGCCCCGCCAAGACCGGCGCCGATCGTTGCGCCAGTGCTGCCGCCAATCTGCTGGCCGACGACGTTGCCCAGCACGCCACCGAGACCGCCGCCAATGGCAGCGGTGCCGTCACCGGCCAGGGCGGCCTGGGACATCAGAAAACCTAGAGCGAGGGTAGGCAGTGAAAGACGCATGGGAGAAACCTCAGGGCAGGGGAGCAATCAGTGGGTCAGGAAAAAGGGGTAATCAGTCATCGTCACGGTAGCGGCGATCGTCGCGACGGTAGTCGTAGCGATCGTCATGGCGACGGCGGTCGTCATCGTGCCAGCGGCGTTGGTCGCGATCGCGCCAGCCGCCGTCGTCACGGCCATGGTGGTGATGGTGATGGGCGCAGCCGGCCGAGAGCAGGATCGCGGCAAGCAGGGAAAACTGGGTCAGGCGGGTCAGCACGGTCATTTCCTTTAACCGCCGCAGGGCGGTAGATCGATGGCGCAGCTATGACCGTGATTTTTGCGATTTGTTGCAAAGGCGCCGCCAAGTGATTGGCAGATATGAAAAAAGCGCCTCGATGGGCGCTTTTCGGAGATTGGTGCGAGTGGCGGGACTCGAACCCGCAAGGCTTGCGCCGACAGATTTTAAGTCTGCTGTGTATACCAATTCCACCACACTCGCAGCTTGCTTGAGATTCAGGAAGCCTCTCTAAGCAAGCGGGCTTTATAACTCATCGTTATATTCCCGTCAATGGTCAGGCGCCGGCTCAGCGCGCCATGTAGCGCTGCACCCAGCGCCGCGGGATCAGCAACGAGGCCACGCCCAGCAGCGCGGCGAGGATGCTGCTGAAGATCAGCGCGGCAAACCCCAGGCGGTGTTCCAGCCAGCCGCCCAGCACCGCGCCGAGCAGCATGCCGCTCCAGGGCACCAGTTGCATGCGCCAGCCGCTGCGGCGCTCGCCCATCAGCCAGCGCCCGAGGCCGCGTCCGAAGCGCGAGAGGGCGCCGGTGACGTAGGTCAGGCCGATGGGCAGGCCGTTCACTTCCTCGACCGCTGCGTTGAGCATGCCCATGGCCAGGATGGCGGCAAGCAGGGCCAGCAGTTCGAGGTAGTCGCCGCAGAACGCGGCGGCCATCAGCAGCAGCGCGGTGAGGGCCAATAGCGGCCAGGCGCGCTTGCGGCTGGAGCGGGCGATCATCACGCCGAGGGCGTTGCCGATGACGAAGGTGACCACCAGCAAGGCCAGGCGCAGCACCAGCGAGAACTTGCCCTCGCTGACCGCCACCGCCAGGCGCGTGGTGTTGCCGCTCATGAAGGAAACGAAATCGCCGCTGGCGAGAAAACCGATGGCATCGGTCATGCCCGCCAGCACCGAGAGGCCGCCGACGAAGAACAGCCCGACCCGCCCGCGTTGTCGATACAGGCGCAGGGCCTGCGGCCTGCGGAGGGCTCCAGGATGTTCGGGGAGCATGCTGGCGGCTCAGTCCCGCTCGATGCTGTTGGCGACTGCACGCAGTTCGCTGATCGAGGCCTGGAGCCCGGTGACCCGCGCATTCACTTCGACGGCGTCCTCGGCATGCACCGAGTTGCGCAGGTACAGGGCGTGCCCGGCGAGGCCATGGGCCAGTTGCTCCATGCCGTCGGCGGTGTGTTCGAGATCGTCGTGAATGCGTTTCATGCGAGTGTCGGTGACCAAGGCTTCATTTCCTCAACCGCGTGTCTGTCGTGACCGCCGGGCGCGCAGACTATAGCAACTCGTCGGTCTTCCCGCAGGCGCGCGGGCAACAATCGCGCTATACCTTGATCCAGCGCAATGGTTGTGGGGCAAATATATGGTCCGTATCGGAATACGCCTGAAGGCAGTGCAGGAATACACCTCACGCGATGTCGTCCTCTCAGCGTATGCTGTAGCTACACTCCAATAACAGACAGCGGACTCCGAAATGGATCCTTCCGAACCCTTGGACCTGCATGGCATGAACGCCAGCCTGTACGAGCAGCTCGTGCAGACGGTGGTGGACTACGCCATCTACATGATGGACCTCAGCGGCCATATCGTCTCCTGGAACGCCGGTGCCGAGCGGATCAAGGGATACCGGGCCGAAGAAGTCATCGGTCGGCATTTCTCGTTGTTCTTCACCGAGCAGGATTGCCGAGACGGGCGCCCCACCTACCTGTTGGGCAAGGCCCTGAGCGACGACCGGGCCCAGGACGAAGGCTGGCGCGTACGCAAGGACGGCACCCGTTTCTGGGCCCTGGTGGCGCTGGACGTGGTGCGCTCGCCGGAAGGCCGGGTGATCGGCCTGGCCAAGATCACCCGTGACATCACCGACCGCCGCGACGCGGCCTTGCAGCTCGACGCCATGCGTGCCCAGCTGTTCCAGTCGCAGAAACTCGAAGCCCTAGGCCAGTTGACCGGCGGCATGGCCCACGACTTCAACAACCTGCTGACCATCATCCTCAACTCGGCCAAGCTGGCGATCAACAGCCAGGACCCGAAACGCACCCACCGCCTGCTCGAACACGTGATCGACGCCGGCCAGCGCGGCAGCCAGATGACCCAGCAGTTGCTCAGCTTCGCCCGGCGCAAGGAACTGAACGTGGTGCGGGTGAACCTGGCGGAAGTGGTCGAATCGATCCACGCACTGCTGCACCAGGCCCTGCCCAGGGAGATCGAGCTGCACGTGCTGTGCGATGACGACCTGGCACCGGTCGAGGTGGACGCGGGGCAGTTGCAGATGGTCATGCTCAACCTGGTGCTGAACGCCCGCGACGCGATGGAAAACGGTGGCGAGATCCGCATCCGCGCGCGCAACCAGGTGCTGCTGGGAGAGCGCGAGGACCTGGTCGGTACCTTTGCCCTGATCAGTGTCACCGACACCGGCAAGGGCATCGATGACGAGGTGCTGCCGCGGATCTTCGAGCCGTTCTTCACCACCAAGGGATTCGGCAAGGGCACAGGCCTGGGCCTGAGCCAGGTCTACGGTTTTGCCAAGCAGAGCAATGGCGGGATCTGGGTCGACAGCGTGCCGGGGCAAGGCACCTGCATGACCTTGTGCCTGCCGGCAGTCGTCAGTAACGGGGAGGGGAGTGCATCGTGGAACAGCTCCAGCGTCTAGAGACGGGTATCCAGGGCCTCGACGATCTGCTCAAGGGCGGATTGGTCGCCGGCGCCGCCTATATCGTCCAGGGTCGTCCCGGCTCGGGCAAGACCGTGCTGGCCAATCAACTGGCGTTCAATCACGTCGATCGCGGTGGCCGGGTGCTGGTGGCGACCCTGCTCAGCGAGTCCCACGAGCGCCTGTTCCAGTACCTGTCGACCCTGTCGTTCTTCGACGCGGCGAAGATCGGCGACCAGATCCAGTTCCTCAGTGCCTTCGACACCCTGGAACAGGAAGGCCTGGAGGCGGTGGTCCGCCTGTTGCGCAGCGAGATCGCCCGGCACGGCGCGTCGCTGCTGATCATCGACGGCCTGCTCAACGCCCGCTCGCGGGCGGAAACCGTGCTCGACACCAAGAAGTTCATCTCCGAGCTGCAGGCCCATGCCGCCTTCGCCAGTTGCACCTTGCTCCTGCTGACCAGCGTTCACCTGGAGGAAGACTGCCCCGAGCACACCATGGTCGACGGCGTGATCGAGCTGGGCGAGGACCTGCACGGTGCCCGCGCGGTACGGCGCATCCAGTTGCGCAAGACCCGCGGCAGCGCGGCGCTGTCCGGCCTGCATGAGTGCGAGATCACCGCCGACGGCCTGCAGGTGTATCCGCGCCTGGAGGCACTGTACGGCCATCCGTCCGGCCCCGGCAGCGAGACGTGGGCGCGGGTGAGCAGCGGTGTTCCCTGCCTGGACGACTTGCTCGACGGAGGATTGGCGCAAGGTTCGGTAACCCTGGTCATGGGCCCGTCAGGCAGTGGCAAGACCTCCCTGGGCCTGAGCTTCCTCAGCGCCGCCACGCCCTCGGCGCCAGCGCTGTACTTCGGTTTCTACGAGTCCGCCGCACGGTTGCGCATGAAGGCTGCCAGCCTCGGCCTGGATTTCCCGACGCTGGAACGGGACGGCGCGCTGCACATGCTCTGGCAGCCGACCACCGAGGGTTTGCTCGACGATGTCGGTGCACGCCTGGTACGCCAGGTCGCTGAGCTGGGCATCAAGCGGGTGGTGATCGACAACCTCGGTGCCTTCGCCCGCCTGGCGACCCGCCCGGAACGCCTGAACGAATTCTTCCGTGCCCTGATGGGCGAATTGCGGGCCCGCGACGTGACCGTGCTGGCGACCTGGGAAATGCGCGATCTGTTCGGCTCGGAAATCATCGCGCCGGCGCCGGAGCTGTCGAGCATCGTCGACAACCTGCTGCTGATGCGTTTCGTCGAACTCAACTCGCAGCTCAAGCGCGTCCTGTCGATACTGAAGGTGCGCGACAGTCGCTATGACCCGGCCTTGCTGGAGGTGGTCTTCGGTGAGGGGGGAATGGAGTTGCACAAGGCATTCAACGAGGCCGCCGCGGTGCTATCCGGCACGGCGCAGCCACTGGAGCGGTCCTGAGGGGCCGCGGTCTGACGATATGAGCACGATCCTGGTGGTCGACGACGAGTATCAGATCTCCGACATCCTGGCATTCACCCTGGAGGACGAGGGGTATGGGGTAGTCAAGGCCGGCAACGGCGAGAAGGCCCTGGAAGTGCTGGATGATGTCCGGGTGGATCTGCTGATCACCGACTACATGATGCCGGTGATGAACGGCGAGGAACTCGCCCGCAAGCTGCGTGACCTCCCGCGGTTCAAGGCGCTGCCGATCATTCTCATCAGTGGCGCGCAGGCCAGTATCGGCCGAGAGAATCCCGGGCTGTTCGACGGGGTGCTGGATAAGCCGTTCGATCCCGCAATCCTGATTGCCATGGTCCGGCAACTGATGCCGTCGCCCGGGGGGTGAGCCCCGGTAGCGCGATCAACAGGTGGGGCGATGGCCCGTAATGGTTCTGGACCGGGCGCATCCGTGCGACACAAGTCATGCGGACAGCTTACAGATTGCCTTCTCCTTTTTCCGGTGCCGGGCTGCCGGCCTGAATGCGCTTGTAGATCTCTTCACGGTGCACCTGGACGTTCTTCGGTGCGTCGATACCGATCCTCACTTGCATCCCTTTGACGCCTAGAATGGTGACCTTGATGTCATCGTCGATGACGATGCTTTCGCCAACCTTGCGGGTGAGTATCAGCATGTACTTCTCCTTGGTAACTTGAAATGCCTCGCGGGTGGAGCCCACGGAGGATGGGGAGCGCCGGGGGAGCGCTTCCCTCTTTCCCTTCATTAAAGACGCATTCGTTGAAAATTAATTCCCCGAGCAAAATATTTGCTGATGTCTTTTTCGGTTGGGAGTCGTTCGGATAGTCGGAAACTTCGCCTGGCGAAATGTTCCACCCCGCAAGCATAGGGCGCTTGAACGCATATGGGAAATTTCTCTTATCAAAAGAGAAACCCTCATGAAATAACTTTCATTTTGTGAGGATTTAACTCATTGATTTAAATGAGTTTCATTCTTGCTTGCAGCAGCAACTTTGCGCCCAGGGCCGGGCGCAAACAGCCGGTTCAGGCGTTATGGCCGAGGAGGGCCACGCCCTTGATCTGCGCCCACAAGCGTTGTCCCTCGTGCAGGCCGAGCTGGTCACTGGAATAACGCGTGACCCGGGCCAGCAGCGGGTGCCCGCCAGCGTCCAGGCTGACCAGCACCTGCGCCGGATTATCCTGTTCGCCCACGGCGCGCAGGGTCACCGGCAGGCGGTTGATGATGCTGGACTGGCTATCCTCGGCAAGGCTCAGGCTGACGTCCCGGGCCTGGATCTTGACCCGCAGGCTGGAACCGGGCGGCAGTGGCGCATGGGGAATGCGCAGGCACAGGTCGCTGTCCGGCAGATGCAGGTCCAGCAGCTGGTAGGTGGCGTCGTAGGCGCCGCTGCGGCCTTCGATGATGACCCCGGCGTCTTCGTCCTGGGCCAGGGGCAGGTCGAGGCGGGCGAGGGTCTGGTTGAGCGGGCCGCTGGCGAGGACCTTGCCCTGTTCCAGCAGCACCAGGTGGTCGGCGAGGCGGGCGACTTCTTCCTGGGCGTGGCTGACGTAGATCAGCGGGATGCTCAGTTCGTCATGCAGGCGTTCCAGGTACGGCAGGATTTCCCGCTTGCGCGGGGCGTCGAGGGCCGCCAGCGGCTCGTCCATCAACAGCAGGCGCGGACTGGTGAGCAGGGCGCGGGCGATGCCGACGCGCTGGCGCTCGCCGCCGGAGAGGGTGTCGGCCTTGCGCGCCAGCAGGTGATCGATGCCCAGCAGCTCGCAGGCCTGTTGCAGGCTGATGCGGCGCGTGGCGGGATCGATGCGGCGCCAGCCGAACTCCAGGTTTCCGCGCACCGAGAGGTGGCTGAACAGGCTGGCTTCCTGGAACACGTAGCCGATCGGACGCTGGTGCGGCGGGATGAAGATGCCGTTGGCCGAGTCCTGCCAGACCTTGCCCTCGACTTCGATATAGGCGTCGCCGGCCCGCTCCAGCCCGGCCAGGCAGCGCAGGCAGGTGGTCTTGCCCGAGCCGGAGGCGCCGAACAGGGCGCTGACACCGCGACCGGGCAGGCTCAGGTCGACATCCAGGGTGAAGTCGTCGCGGGCGATGTTCACCCGGGCGCGGATGGACGAGGTCATGTTCAACTCCAGGCCGATTTGCCGCGGCTGCCATACAGCGCCAGCAGTACCACGAACGAGAACACCAGCATTGCGCCGGCCAGCCAGTGGGCCTGGGCGTACTCCATGGCCTCGACGTGGTCGAAGATCTGTACCGAGACCACGCGGGTCTTGTCGGGGATGTTGCCGCCGATCATCAGGACCACGCCGAACTCACCCACGGTATGGGCGAAGCCGAGGATGCTGGCGGTGATGAAGCCGGGCCTGGCCAAGGGCAGGACCACGCTGAAGAAGGTGTCCCACGGGCTGGCCCGCAGGGTCGCGGCCACCTCCAGCGGGCGTTCGCCGATCGCGGTGAAGGCGTTCTGCAACGGCTGCACCACGAACGGCATGGAATACACCACCGAGCCGATCACCAGCCCGGTGAAGCTGAACACCACGGTACCCAGGCCCAGGGCCTGGGTGGTCTGGCCGATGAAGCCATGGGGACCGAGGGCCAGCAGCAGGTAGAAACCGATCACCGTCGGCGGCAGCACCAGGGGCAGGGCCACCACCGCGCCCACCGGCCCGCGCAGCCAGGAGCGGGTGCGCGCCAGCCACCAGGCGATCGGCGTGCCCACCAGCAGCAGGATCAGGGTGGTCAGCGACGCCAGCTTGAGGGTCAGCCAGATTGCGCCGAAATCGCTGGCGTCGAGCGGCATCAGAGTTCGTAGCCGTAGGACTTGATGACAGCAGCGGCCTTCGGCCCTTTCAGGTAGTCGACCAGGGCCTTGGCGGCCGGGTTGTCCTTGCCTTTTTCCAGGATCACCGCGTCCTGGCGGATCGGGTCATGCAGCTCGGCCGGGACGATCCACGCCGAACCGTTGGTGACCTTGCCATCCTGGTAGATCTGCGACAGGGCGACGAAGCCCAGCTCGGCGTTGCCGGTGGAGACGAACTGGAAGGCCTGGGTGATGTTCTGGCCTTCGACGATCTTGGCCTTGGTGGCTTCGGTCAGTTTCAGCTTGTCCAGTACCTGGGTGGCAGCCAAGCCGTAGGGCGCGGCTTTCGGGTTGGCGATGGACAGGTGCTGGAATTCGTTCTTCTTCAGCACTTCGCCCTTGGCATCGACATAGCCGGGCTTGGCCGACCACAGGGCCAGGGTGCCCACCGCGTAGGTGAAGCGCGAACCCTTGACGGTGGCACCTTCGCTTTCCAGCTTGGCCGGGGTGGTGTCGTCGGCGGCGAGGAAGACCTCGAACGGCGCGCCGTTCTTGATCTGCGCGTAGAACTGGCCGGTGGCGCCGAAGGCGGCGACCAGCTTGTGACCGGTGTCCTTCTCGAAGTCCTTGGCGATCGCCTGGATCGGTGCGGTGAAGTTGGCCGCGACGGCGACCTGGACGTCATCGGCCCACGCGCTGTTGAGCGCCATCAAGGTGAACAGGCCAGTCAGGGCGATACGAGGTGCAGACATACGCATGAAACAGCTCCGTGGGTGAGTGAAGGCTAATCGCTATATATTTGAATATATAGCGATTGTCTCGCAAACGGGAAGCTTTGTTTCAGCGGCGGATCAGGGTAAGGGCTTCTGCGCCAAGTTTGCGTGTCAATTCGGCCGCCGGCAGCTCGATACCGAGGCGCAGGGCCTGGCCGGACCACAGGTTGCTGAAGTCGCTGTTGCCCTGGGGCTCGCTGATCGCCCGCACCGGCATCAGCGCGCCGCCGGCGAGGGGGAAGGCCGGGGCCAGGTCGCTGACCGGGCCCAGTTCGCGCATGATCCGGGTGACGATACCGCGGGCCGGGCGTCCGGTGAACAGGTTGGTCAGCGCCGTGTCGCTTTCCCGCGCGGTGTGCAGGGCGCGGCGGTGCGCCGGGGAGACCTTGGCTTCCGGGCAGAACAGGTAGGCGGTGCCCAGTTGCACGGCCGCTGCGCCGAGGGTGAAGGCCGCAGCGATACCGCGGGCATCGCCGATGCCGCCGGCGGCGATCACCGGCACGCGCACCGCGTCGGCGATCTGCGGGACCAGGGCGAAGGTGCCGACCTGGCTGTTCAGGTCATCGCTGAGGAACATGCCGCGATGGCCGCCGGCCTCGTAGCCCATGGCGATGATCGCGTCGCAGCCGTGCTGCTCCAGCCACAGCGCCTCGGCCACCGTGGTGGCGCTGGAGATGACTTTGGCGCCCGTGGCCTTGACCCGTGCCAGCAGGCGCGGCTCGGGCAGGCCGAAGTGGAAGCTGACCACTTCCGGCCGGTATTCCTCGACCAGCGCGCAGCTGTTGTCATCGAACGGCGCGCGGCTGGACACCGGCGTCGGCGCGTCGAAATCGGCGCCGACTTCCTCGTAATAGGGCTTGAGCGCCTGTTTCCAGCGCTCGATGCGTGCCGGGTCGCTGGCGGGTGGGGTGTGGCAGAAGAAGTTGACGTTGAGCGGACCGCGGCTGGCCTGGCGGAAGGTTTCCAGTTCCTGGCGGATCTGTTCGGCGCCGAGCATGGCGCAGGGCAGGGAGCCGAGGCCGCCGGCATTGCTCACGGCAATGGCCATGGCCGAACCGCTGGCACCGGCCATCGGCGCCTGGAGGATCGGCAGTTCGATGGCGAACAGGTCGAGGATGCGCGGGTCCGGCCATTGACTCATTGCTGCGGTCTCCTTGCTGCGGTCGCGGGCCTCAGAGTGCCTTGCTGACCTGGATGTCGGTGATCTTCTCGACGTCGTCGCCGTGGATCTTGCGCAAGGCGTCCAGGGCCTGCTCTTGCGAGTTGTCCGGCATGTGCGCGAAGTCCCAGCGGCGTTCGCCGTCGAGCTTGTACTTGATGACGTATTTGATGGTGGCGGTCATGGGGCTTATCTCAGTTGCGACGACGAACGACGGATGATCTTGATCTTGTGGGTGAAGGCCGGCTTGCGGGTCACCGAGATCGGCCGCGTGGTGACGGTGTCCAGGGTGATGTTCCAGAAGCCGGTGCTCGGCACCGTGATCTTCGCCGGGAACTTGTCGAAGGCCCCGCCGTGATAGGTGTGCCGGCCGCCGTTCTTGAAACTGCGGAAGTTGGCATCGTTCATCAGGCGGATATTGCAGCGCTGGGAGCATTCGATGACGACGATGTCGTCTTCGTTCAGGTGTTCGCGCTGGTGTACGAATTTCATGTTACGGCTCCGCAAGGGATGTTTCGGCAAAGCGGCACGATAACAGAAGGTTGCCGAAGTAATGTAGGACTCGTCACATTCCTTGCGATAAATCTGACATTCCAGGGAGCAAATTGGCCTAATGGTGGTCCTAGGGTTTTTAAAGTTTGGAGCGGGACTCGATGAAATGGTTTGTATCTGCCTTGGCGTTGACGCTGACCGGTTGCGCCAGTGTGGCCGAGTTGGAACAGAGCCCGGAGACCCTGGATGTGATGTCCGGCAAGT
This sequence comes from Paucimonas sp., assembly GCA_031253995.1. GTDB lineage: Bacteria > Pseudomonadota > Gammaproteobacteria > Pseudomonadales > Pseudomonadaceae > Aquipseudomonas. The sequence goes on from JAIRVG010000052.1 coordinate 159,074, forward strand.
CGCCGGAGCAATACCTGGCCTGTGTCCAGGATCGCTTGAAGGACAGCCGTGATCCGTTGCAGGTGACGCGGGAGAAGAATTCGATCCGGGTCATCGTGCCGCAGAAGCTGGCCGATGCGCCGGCGGCGGTAATGGACATCAGCGAACGCTCCAGTGGCAGCAGCATCAAGCTGCATGAGCGGCTGAACAACTTCCCGTTGCGTCTTTCCGATGTGAACAATGCGGCGACCCGCTGCATTTCGGGCTGAAATCCTCTTGAGTGCCCGCCGGGATGATGGCAAAGGTATCGTTTCCTACCCTGAAAACGACACCTTTCCGACGCCTGGAGAATGGCGTAAAGCCAATATTTTCAATGGCCGGGAACTATCGCCCAGTGGATTTCTCTATGATGGCAACGGTTGCGCCCGGGCGGGGCATTGTAAGGTGCACGCCGCCTGATTAGACTGCGCCGAAATTCGTACGCACAGCCCTTCGTTAAGGACTTTTATGATCAAGAAATGCTTGTTCCCGGCCGCCGGTTACGGCACCCGCTTCCTGCCAGCAACCAAAGCCATGCCCAAGGAAATGCTGCCGGTGGTCAACAAGCCACTGATCCAGTACGGCGTCGAAGAAGCCCTGGAGGCCGGTCTGACCGAGATCTCCATCGTCACCGGCCGCGGCAAGCGCGCCCTGGAAGACCACTTCGACATCAGCTACGAGCTGGAAACCCAGATCAAGGGCACCGACAAGGAAAAATACCTGGTCGGCATCCGCCGCCTGCTGGATGAGTGCTCCTTCTCCTACACCCGTCAGACCGAGATGAAAGGCCTGGGCCACGCCATCCTCACCGGCCGTCCGCTGATCGGTGACGAGCCGTTCGCCGTGGTCCTGGCGGACGACCTGTGCGTCAACCTCGACGACGACGGCGTGCTGACCCAGATGGTCAAGCTGTACAAGCAGTTCCGCTGCTCGATCGTCGCCATCCAGGAAGTCGATCCGCAGGAAACCAACAAGTACGGCGTGATTGCCGGCGAGATGATCCGCGACGACATCTACCGCGTGCACAGCATGGTCGAGAAGCCGAAGCCGGAAGACGCGCCGTCCAACCTGGCGATCATCGGCCGCTACATCCTGACCCCGGACATCTTCGACCTGATCGAACAGACCGAGCCAGGCAAGGGTGGCGAGATCCAGATCACCGACGCCCTGATGAAGCAGGCGCAGAACGGCTGCGTCATGGCCTACAAGTTCAAGGGCAAGCGTTTCGACTGCGGTGGCGCAGAAGGCTACATCGAGGCGACCAACTTCTGCTTCGAGAACTTCTACAAGACCGGCAAGGCTTACTGAGTCTTCCCGTTGTGCCAAAAAAGCCACCTTCGGGTGGCTTTTTTTTGAGCTGCAAGCTGTAAGCCGCAAGTTGCAAGTAAAAGCAGGCGCGATGCTGACGGCTTTTTCTTAAGGCTTGCAGCTTAACGCTTGAAGCTTTTCCAATAGGTCATCACTGGCGCTATGCTGGCGGCCTGCCGAGGAGAGTGAAATGGCCTACGATTTTGACCTGTTTGTGATTGGCGCCGGTTCCGGCGGTGTGCGTGCCTCGCGATTCGCCGCGGGCTTCGGGGCCAGGGTGGCGGTAGCGGAGAGTCGCTACCTGGGCGGGACCTGCGTCAACGTCGGCTGCGTGCCGAAGAAGCTGCTGGTGTACGGCGCCCATTTCGCCGAAGAGTTCGAGCAGGCCTCGGGCTTCGGCTGGTCGCTGGAGGATGCGCAGTTCGACTGGGCCCAGCTGATCGCCAACAAGAACCGCGAGATCCAGCGCCTCAACGGTATCTACCGCAACCTCCTGGTCAACAGCGGCGTGACCCTGCTGGAAGGCCACGCGAAGATCACCGGGCCCCATGAGGTGGAAGTGGAGGGCAAGCGCTATTCGGCCAAGCACATCCTCATCGCCACTGGTGGCTGGCCACAGGTGCCGGACATCCCGGGACGCGAGCTGGCGATCAGCTCCAACGAAGCATTCTTCCTCAAGACCCTGCCCAAGCGCGTGCTGGTGGTGGGCGGCGGCTATATCGCCGTCGAGTTCGCCGGGATCTTCCAGGGCCTGGGCGCCGATACCACCTTGCTCTACCGTGGCGACCTGTTCCTGCGGGGCTTCGACGGCTCGGTGCGCACCCACCTGAAGGAAGAACTGGAGAAGCGCGGCCTCGACCTGCAGTTCAACGCCGATATCGCGCGCATCGACCAGCAGGCCGATGGCAGCCTCAAGGCCACCCTCAAGGACGGTCGCGAGCTGATCACCGACTGCGTGTTCTACGCCACCGGGCGCCGGCCGATGCTGGACAACCTGGGCCTGGAGAACACCGAGGTGCAGCTGGACAAGCGTGGTTTCGTTCAGGTCGACGAGCAGTTCCAGACCGACGAGCCGTCGATCCTCGCCATCGGCGACGTGATCGGTCGCGTGCAGCTGACCCCGGTGGCCCTGGCCGAAGGCATGGCGGTGGCGCGGCGGCTGTTCAGGCCGGAGGAATACCGTGCGGTGGACTACCGCAACATTCCCACTGCGGTGTTCAGCCAGCCGCCGATCGGCACGGTTGGCCTCACCGAGGAGCAGGCGTTGGAAGCCGGGCACTCGCTGAAGATCTTCGAAAGTCGCTTCCGCCCGATGAAGCTGACCCTCACCGACGTCCAGGAAAAGACCCTGATGAAGCTGGTGGTGGATGCCGAGACCGATCGCGTGCTGGGCTGCCACATGGTCGGGCCGGACGCCGGCGAGATCATCCAGGGCCTGGGCATCGCCCTGAAGGCCGGGGCGACCAAGCAGCAGTTCGACGAGACCATCGGTGTACATCCGACGGCGGCGGAAGAGTTCGTCACCATGCGCACCGTGACCCGCTGACCCGCTGACCCGAGGCCAACACAAAACCCTGTGGGAGCTGGCTTGCCAGCGATGAGGCCGGCACTGACGAAGGTGTTGTCAGATCCGGCTCTATCGCTGGCAAGCCAGCTCCCACAGGGATCTGCGCTAGTCTTGAATTCTTCTATTAATTTCCCCGCCTTATAGCCAAAACCAATCATCAACATCATTTTTGCCAATGAGCATTGATCGGTTCTATTGGCTACGATCTCTCCATCAAGTTTTTCACAACCCCTGAAGGAGAGTCATCGATGCCTATCATCAACAGCCAGGTCAAACCGTTCAACGCAACCGCTTACCACAACGGCAACTTCGTTCAGGTCTCCGAAGCCGATCTGAAAGGCAAATGGTCCGTTGTGTTCTTCTACCCAGCCGACTTCACCTTCGTCTGCCCGACCGAGCTGGGTGACCTGGCCGACAACTACGCCGAGTTCCAGAAGCTGGGCGTGGAGATCTACGGCGTGTCCACCGACACCCACTTCACCCACAAAGCCTGGCACGACACCTCGGACACCATCGGCAAGATCCAGTACCCGCTGATCGGCGACCCGACCCACGTCATCTCGCGCAACTTCGACGTGCTGATCGAAGAAGCAGGCCTGGCCGATCGTGGCACCTTCGTGATCAACCCTGAAGGCCAGATCAAGATCGTCGAGCTGAACGACGGTGGTGTCGGCCGTGACGCCAGCGAGCTGCTGCGCAAGGTCAAGGCTGCCCAGTACGTCGCCGCCCACCCGGGTGAAGTCTGCCCGGCCAAGTGGAAAGAAGGCGAGGCCACCCTGGCCCCTTCGCTGGACCTGGTCGGCAAGATCTAAGCCGGTCATGTCGCTGAGGGCGGTGGAGAGCCGCACTAGCTAGTCGTACCCCCGCCCCGCAAAAACGCCCGGGCGAATTCGTCCGGGCGTTGTTTTTTCCATCGTTTGAAAAGGAATCGCCCGTATGTTGGACGCCACGCTTAAAACTCAGTTGAAAGCCTACCTGGAGCGGGTCACTCAGCCGATCGAGATCGTCGCCTCCCTCGATGACGGCGCGAAGTCCCGCGAACTCCACGACCTGCTGCGCGAGATCGCCAGCCTGTCGAACCTCATTACTCTGCGTGAGGACGGCACCGATGCCCGTGTCCCGTCGTTCTCGCTCAATCGCCCGAATGGCCAGATCAGCCTGCGCTTCGCCGGCATCCCCATGGGCCACGAATTCACCTCCCTGGTCCTGGCCCTGCTGCAGGTCGGCGGCCATCCATCCAAGGCCAGCGCCGAGCTGATCGAACAGATCGCCGGTCTGGAAGGCGAATTCAACTTCGAAACCTACTTCTCGCTGTCCTGCCAGAACTGCCCGGACGTGGTCCAGGCGCTGAACCTGATGGCGGTGCTCAACCCCAACGTGCGTCACGTCGCCATCGACGGCGCGCTGTTCCAGGCCGAAGTCGAGTCGCGCCAGGTCATGGCGGTGCCGAGCGTGTACCTCAATGGTGAAGTGTTCGGCCAGGGCCGCATGGGCCTGGAAGAAATCGTCGCCAAGCTGGACAGCAGCACCAGCGAGCGCCAGGCCGAGAAACTCAACGCCAAGGACGCCTTCGACGTGCTGGTGATCGGTGGTGGCCCGGCCGGTGCTGCAGCGGCTATCTATGCAGCGCGCAAAGGCATTCGCACCGGCGTCGCGGCCGAGCGTTTCGGTGGCCAGGTGCTGGACACCATGGCCATCGAGAACTTCATCTCGGTGCAGGAAACCGAAGGCCCGAAACTGGCCACGGCGCTGGAAGAACACGTCAAGCAGTACGACGTCGACATCATGAACCTGCAACGTGCCGAGGCCCTGGTGCCGGCGGCTGCCGGTGGCCTGCACGAAGTGCGCATGGCCAGCGGCGCGACGCTGAAGGCCAAGACCGTCATCCTCGCCACCGGCGCGCGCTGGAGGGAGATGAACGTGCCGGGCGAGCAGCAATACCGTTCCCGCGGCGTGGCCTACTGCCCGCACTGTGACGGCCCGCTGTTCAAGGGCAAGCGCGTGGCGGTGATCGGCGGCGGCAACTCCGGCGTGGAAGCGGCCATCGACCTGGCCGGGATCGTCGCCCAGGTGACCCTGATCGAGTTCGACAGCCAACTGCGTGCCGACGCCGTGCTGCAACGCAAGCTGCACAGCCTGCCCAACGTCAAGGTGATCACCAGTGCGCTGACCACCGAAGTGCTGGGTGACGGGCAGAAGGTCAACGGCCTGCGCTACAAGGACCGCACCACCGATGCCGAGCATGAGCTGGCGCTGGAAGGGATCTTCGTGCAGATCGGCCTGCTGCCGAACACCGACTGGCTCAAGGGTACGGTCGAACTGACCCCGCGGGGCGAGATCATCGTCGATGCCAAGGGCCAGACCAACATCCCCGGTGTGTTCGCGGCGGGTGACGTGACCACGGTGCCGTACAAGCAGATCGTGATTGCGGTGGGTGAGGGGGCCAAGGCTTCGCTGGCGGCTTTCGATCACCTGATCCGGACTTCTGCGCCAGCCTGATGCTGTTCGCTTGAGCGGAGCAGCGTTACGAAACACCAGATACCGGGTTTTGGAAATCCTCACCGTCCTGGGCCTCCCAGGCCTTGGACGGTGATCCGGGAGCATCTGTCCGATACCCCCTGCCAAAATTTCCTTATTACCTATCCTCTTGAGATCAGCATTTAGATGGTCCCACGGAACTAAACAAGGCTGAGGTCTGGCGGGTTGCCAGAGAAGTCGCTTATATACCGTATTGCTCTGGCAACATCGTAGAAGGCCGGAACATAACTGGCTTTTACACCGAGAATAGACGGGTGATTCGTCAACCCGCCACCAAGAGACTTCTGGTTTGAATACCAATCATTTAACCCTAGAAGCTCTTCGTCAGTCCTCTTCTCTATCGGAAGTCTCAATGGTTTTTCGCTGATCGACTCGATATCTTCAACCTCGAATCTTTCGGATGAATCTCCATGCGCCGAGAAGACACCATGATATCCCTCTCCCATATTCCCCATATGGGTAAACTCAAGCACGCGGATACCGTCTACATAAATGCTATGATTTGCGCCTTTTACTGAAATCTCGACCGTATGGGTTTCCTTTGTCGGGCCTACAGCTACAGAGGATATCGGAACGCCTTGCCAGCTAGATTCGACATGCGTCTCTCCACTACAGGAGGACACTAGAAGCTCGTATCGGTTTTTCCCTTTTTCGGCATGGTCCCCGCGATCACGCCAAAAAGCTCCAAACGATCCGCGCTTGCCATCGCGCACTTTCATGCGAAACCTTAAATAAAGATCGTTGCACTTTTCTGTTGCGCGAAGCTCTCCAGCACCTGCGATGCTGCCATTTCCTGTCGTAAGCCATGACCCGGACGATGATGACCATCCAGCGCTGATATCTCCAGGAGATGCTGTTGCATCGGCCTCTCTTCGCACCGGGTCCACGGCATCAGCAGCAATGCTCCACCATCTATTTGCATCAATACACGTCCAGCTCATTTCCTTGCAGATGGCTCTGACCATCTCGGCATCTTCGCTTACCATCATTCTCAATCTGGGCCAGATGCCTCCATCTACGTCAGCTCTTCTCGTAGGCAGGATTGAAGTGGTAGCTGCGACACTCGGGAACTTTTTCCATAGCCGCATGCGCTCATGGAACTCTCTATAGAATTGAGCATTGGTTATGGTGGTGGGGTTGTAGTTTATTGGTGCCGTTACAATGTGATTCATTCCGAACCCAAAAACCAGAAGGTCAGGCTCAGAATCCTTGACATGGTCCCACCACGACTTTCCAATTACGGTTCCGCCAGGCCAACGGCATTCGTCTGCTGGCGACTCTCGCATCGCGAAGGTGCGGCCATCAACATACTGCTCGCCACCAACAAACTTAGGGTGCCGAAGCTGATAGAGCCCCTGACCAGGGATGCTCAGATTGCTGAATCGGATTTCGAGATCTGGATTTTGATCCTTCAATAGGCGAATCCATCTTCCTACCGGGCTGTCCTTGTAGGAGATCTGGCTTACGCCTTCGAAGATTGAATCCCCTACGAATGTCACTCGCAGAGATCCTTTTGAGATGGCAGCAGATACCGTGGAAAGGTCGCCAACCCCCGCCATGCCTGAATCATTGTGCTCGAATGATGTCCTGGCAAGATGGTCCGCCCTAGGGGCTCGTCCGTCGGACTCCTTGCGATCCTCGGACTTTCCTCTTGATGCAGGATTACCAAGGCTTGATACGCAGCCTGCAGATAGCCCTAATGCAACCCCTCCAGCGCCGGCACCGACTAGCTTTAAGAGGTCTCTCCTCGAAGTACTGCGCCCAGCCATATCTTCAGAATGCCCAAAAGGCCGCGATGCTTGCATTTTTTTTGCTGCGCGGTCAAGCCCAGCCAGGGATTCTCCGAACAAGTCATCACAGACCCTCTGAGCGGTGCTGAGATAGCTCTTAACCAAGGCGTTGCCTTGGTCATCCAGTAATCAACGGCGGGAAATCGGGATTTTCGGCATCCCCAGGCCGCCGATTCCGGCTGATGAGCAACTTGTTTGGAGTTTCCCTAGGCGGATTTACTCGGTAGCATATCGCCGCCCCGTGGACGGGGCGTCATGACTATGGAGCTGCGGGATTCAATGACATCTATTTCACACCCACAAGAATTAGAGGCGAAGGCTCGTCTGGGTCATCCCAAATACAGACCGGACATTGATGGCATGCGGGCCATCGCCGTTCTGTCAGTGGTGCTATTCCACGCCTTCCCGTCCTACATAAAGGGGGGCTTTGTAGGGGTAGATGTATTCTTTGTCATTTCGGGATTTTTGATCAGTAGTATTATTTTTGGCGGCCTTGAGAGAAAAAGCTTCAGCTTTGGGGAGTTTTACAGTCGCCGGGTCAATCGGATATTTCCCGCACTGCTGATCGTATTGTTCGCGAGCTGGGCATTCGGATGGTTCGCGCTCTTTGCTGACGAGTTCATGCAGCTCGGCAAGCATATCGCTGGCGGATCGGTATTCGTCTCCAACCTGGTACTTCTAAGTGAGTCTGGTTATTTTGACAACTCAGCAGAAACCAAGATATTGCTCCATCTTTGGTCGCTGGGAATCGAAGAGCAGTTTTATTTGTTGTGGCCGCTTATTCTTTGGGCCGCATGGAAGGCTCGGCTTAACGCTTTGATATTGATCGTCGTGGTCGCGGCAATATCGTTCTGGTTGAATGTCAGTAACATCAAGACTGACTCCGTATCTGTTTTTTACTCACCGCAAACACGCTTTTGGGAGCTTCTTGCAGGCTCCTTTCTTGCCTATGTGACGATGAATAAAGACGTTCTTCTCCCCACCTGGAGAGCAACAGCGAGCCCGGTCATCAGGAACTGCCAATCATTTGCCGGGATGGCCATGCTGTTTGTCGCCTTCTCCCTGGTTACGAAGAACAACGCCTTCCCGGGTTGGTGGGCACTGTTACCGACAATCGGGTCAGTCATGATCATCGCTGCAGGCCCGCATGCCTGGCTCAATCGATCAATTTTGTCCCACAGAATCCTTGTCTTCATTGGCCTCATCAGCTTCCCGCTTTATCTCTGGCACTGGCCTTTGCTGACCTTCGCAAGGATCATCGAAAGCGGCACGCCGAGTGCTGAAATTCGTTTGGCCGCCGTAGCGCTCTCCGTTCTGCTTGCCTGGATGACCTATCGATTCATCGAAATCCCTCTTAGAAATATTGGAAGCCGAACCAGGACTATCGCGCTGACGATACTCATGATCGGGATGGGTATTACGGGTTATGTGACCTACAAATTCAACGGGCTTCCAGATCGTGGGGCGGTCAAGTTTTCAGAGAAGGTCAATGCACAGTTCGTAGGGCCGCTCTGGCAGTACACCAAGAATGATAGCTGCATGGCGAAACACCCGATGGCGGGGACTGCGGACTTTGGGTGGTGGTTCTGCATGGAAAGCGAAGACGCCAATCCCACGCTGATGCTTATTGGTACCAGCTTCGCTAACCATTTGTATGCAGGGCTGGCACAAAACCCTGAAACGAAGCAAAACACGATCCTTTCCATCGGCACTTGTGATCCTGCCAATCCTGATACTGCACCTGAAGGTACTCCAGTAACAACTCACCCGTGCTCGGGCGACCGTCCGCTTCAACAGAAAAACCTGATCAATGACATCATCGACAAGTCGAAAACTGTCAAATATGCGATTATCGATGGACTGAATCCCCAGCCAGACGCTGCTTATGCCGCTCGACTTGGCACATACATTGGGCAGCTAGAGGAGAAGGGCGTCGGGGTCATCGTGTTTATCCCTCATCTAATGTTGGGATATGACGCCAAGGGATGCTTCGCCAGGCCTTTCAAATCCCCTATCAACGACTGCACGATCAGTCACGAGCAGCGGGAAGGAATAGACAAGGCTTACGCTCCCATAATCGCCGAGATTACTAAAGCCCACCCTGACGTACGATTTTTCGATCAGAACCAAATGCTGTGCAAGGATGAGAAATGCACCGGCATTCAAGACGGTATGCCACTCTACCGTGATGAGTATGGTCACTACTCTGAGTTTGGAAGTGTGGAGTTAGCGAAGATATTCGCCAAGTGGGCAAAAGATAATGCCCCAGGTTTATTGGCTCAGTGACCAATAGAGGCCGGCCAATCCGCTATCGGCAACGGGCAGAAGGTCGGCTGAGTTACGAGGAGGTATCGGAGGGATGTCTCTGGATCACCGTCCAAGGCCTGGGAGGCCCTGGACGGTGAAAACTTCCAACACCCGGTATCCGGTTGGATCGTAAGGCTGCTCCGCTTGAGTGAGCGGCATTAGCCCAATCGGCCGGGACTTTTCATTCAGGCCAGGGCTCAGTGCGCCCCGGCCGCCTTGCTCAGGTCACTTTCCTGCCACTCGCTGTACACACAGGCATCCGCCACCGCCCAGCGCACCTTCACCTCATCCCCGGGCTTCATCGACATACCAGCCGCCGACAACGCCTTCACGGTCATGGCCGTGCCACCGGTCGTGATCACGCTGCAGGTCTGGCTCTCGCCGAGGAACAGCACCTCACCCACTTTCGCGGTGACCTCGTTCCAGCCTGCTGGCAACGGTTCCAGCGCCGCCTGCTCGCGGCTCAAGGCCAGGGCCTTCTCCGGACGCACCATCAACAGCGCATCCTGCCCCTTGGCCAGGCCCGGCGTCAGGCGCATCGCCACTGCCTGCCCCTCGAAGCTGGCCACGCCATTGCCCTGGGCCTGCACCCGCAGGAAGTTGGAGTTGCCGAGGAACGACGCGACAAAGGCATTCGGCGGGTTCTGGTACAGGTCATACCCGGTGCCCAGGCCGACGATCTTGCCGTGGCTGAAGATCGCGATGCGCTGCGACAGGCGCATGGCTTCTTCCTGGTCGTGGGTCACGTAGACGATGGTGATGCCCAGCCGGCGGTGCAGCTGGCGCAGTTCGTCCTGCAGGTCTTCACGCAGTTTCTTGTCCAGCGCGCCGAGGGGTTCGTCCATCAGCAGGATGCGCGGCTCGTAGACCAGCGCCCGGGCAATGGCCACGCGCTGCTGCTGGCCGCCGGACAGTTGCGCCGGGCGCCGATGGGCGAACTTGTCCAGTTGCACCAGCTTGAGCATGGCGTCCACCTGCTTGTCGCGCTCGGCGGCGCTGCGCTTGCGGATGGCCAGGGGGAAGGCGATGTTGTCGCGTACCGACAGGTGCGGGAACAGCGAGTAACGCTGGAACACCATGCCGATGTCGCGCTTGTGCGGCGGCACGTTGACCAGCGACTGGCCGTTGACCAGGATCTCGCCACTGCTCGGCGTCTCGAAGCCGGCCAGCATCGACAGGGTGGTGCTCTTGCCCGAGCCGCTGGAGCCGAGGAAGGTGAGGAACTCGCCGTCCTGGATCTCCAGGTCGATGTTGTCCACCGCGGCGAAGTCGCCGTAGTGCTTGTTCAGGTTGCGCAGGCTGACGAGGGTCTTGGCCTGGGCGGCATCTTTGATCACTGCACTCATTTTTATTCTCTCCAGGCGCTCAGGCGCTGACTTCGTTGCGCCGGCGCAGTGCGGCGGCGATCACCATGACCAGTACCGACAGGCCGATCAGCAGCGTCGAGGCGACGGCGATCACCGGTGTCAGGTCCTGGCGCAGGGTGGTCCACATTTTCACGGGGAGGGTCTGCAGGTTCGGGCTGGCCATCATCACGCTCAGTACCACTTCGTCCCACGACACGAGGAAGGCGAACAGGGCACCGGCGATCATCCCCGGGCGGATCGCCGGGAAGGTCACCTTGAACACCGCCTGCAGCCGGGAAGCGCCGCAGATCACCGCGGCATCCTCGATCGACTGGTCGAACAGCTTCAGCGAGTTGATGATCGAGATGATGGTGAAGGGCAGGGCGACGATCACATGGCTGACCACGAAGGAAAACAGCGTGCCGGTCCAGCCCAGCTTGAGGAACAGCGCATACACGGCCACGGCGATGATCACCAGCGGCACGATCATCGGCAGGGTGAACAGGCCATAGAGCATCTCGCGGCCGGGGAAGCGCCCGCGCACCAGGGCGAAGGCGGTGGGCAGGCCCAGGGCCACGGCGCAGATCGTGGTCAGCACCGCCACCTTGAGGCTGGCCAGCGCCGCGTCCATCCATTCGGCGTTGGAGAAGAACTGCGTGTACCACTTCAGGGTCCAGCCCGGCGGCGGGAACACCAGCCACTGCGACGAACCGAACGACAGCAGGACGATGAACACGATCGGCAACAGAAGGAACAGCGCGATCAGCCCGGTAGTGGTGTAGAGCCCGAAACGCATGCGCCGGCTCATGGCATTGGGAGTCAGGAGCATGGTCGCTTACCTCGCGTTGCCAACCGGGGATTCCGGTTGCAGCTTCAGATAGAAGTAGAACAGCACCAGGGTGATCACGATCAGCAACGCCGCGGCGGCGCTGGCCAGGCCCCAGTTGAGGAACGACTGCACCTGCTGGACGATGAACTCCGGCAGCATCATGTTCTGCGCGCCGCCGAGCAGGGCCGGGGTCACGTAGTAGCCCAGGGACATGACGAAGACCATCAACGCCCCGGAGAACAGCCCCGAGCGGCACAGCGGCAGGAACACCTTGAAGAAGTTGGTCCACGGGCTGGCGCCACAGATCGAGCCGGCCTGCAGGACCATCGGGTCGATGGCCTGCATGGTCGCCTGCAGCGGCAGGACGATGAACGGGATCATGATGTAGCTCATGCCGATCACCACGCCGGTGAGGTTGTGCACCATCTCCAGCGGGGCATCGATGATGCCCATGGCCATCAACGCCTTGTTGATCACCCCGGAGGCCTGCAGCAGCACCAGCCAGGAGTAGGTGCGGGCCAGCAGGCTGGTCCACATCGACAGCAGGACGATGTTCAGCAGCCAGCGGCCCCAGCCGCGCGGCACCAGGGTGATCGCCCAGGCCAGGGGGAAGCCGAGCAGCACGCTGATCAGGGTGACCAGGCCGGCCACCGAGAAGGTGTTGAACAGCACCCGGGCGTAGGCCGAGTTGGCGAACAGCTGCTCGTAGTTGCCCAGCCCCGGCACCGGTTCCAGCACGCCGCGCAGCAGCAGGCCGATCAGTGGTGCGAAGAAGAACAGGCCGAGGAACAGCAGGGCCGGGACCAGGTTACGGCTGCCGCGCCAGCGTTGGCGCAGGGGAGGCGAGGAAGGCATGGCCGCTCCCTTGGCGCCGGTGCCACCGGCACCGGTCGCGTTTTGCAAGGCGTTGATGGCGACTTTCATTTCACCAGCCACTCATTCCAGCGGGTGGCGATGGCCGGGCCGTTCTTCGCCCAGTAGGCGAAGTCCAGGGTGACCTGCTCTTGAGCGTAGGCGGTCGGCAGGTTCGGTGCGAGCTCCGGCTTGAGCTGGCTGATGCTGTCGAGGTTGACCGGGGCGTAGGCGGTGAGGTTGGCGAACTCGGCCTGGCCCTTGGCGCTGGCGGCATTGGCCAGGAACTTCATGGCCGCGTCCTTGTTCTTCGCGCCTTTCGGTACCACGAGGAAGTCGGCCATGACCAGGTTCTGCTTCCAGCTCACGCCCACCGGCGCGCCGTCCTGTTGCAGGGCGTAGACGCGGCCGTTCCAGAACTGGCCGAGGGTTGCTTCGCCGGAGGCCAGCAGTTGCTGCGACTGGGCGCCGCCGCCCCACCAGACGATGTCTTTCTTGATGGTGTCGAGTTTCTTGAAGGCGCGGTCCAGGTCCAGCGGGTAGAGCTTGTCGGCGGGTACGCCGTCGGCCAGCAGGGCCAGTTCCAGCACGCCGGGGCTTGGCCATTTGTACAGGGCACGCTTGCCGGGGTAGGTCTTGGTGTCGAACAGCGCGCTCCAGTCCTGCGGTTTGTTGCCGCCCAGCTTGCCCTCGTTGAAGCCGAGGACGAAGGAGAAGAAGAACGAGCCGACGCCGTGGTCGGAGACGAAACGCGGGTCGATGCGGTCGCGCTGGATGGTGTTGAAGTCGAGGGGTTCGAGCAGGCCTTCGGCGGCGGCACGCAGGGCGAAGTCGGCTTCGACGTCGACCACGTCCCACTGCACGTTGCCGCTCTCGACCATGGCCTTGAGTTTGCCGTAGTCGGTCGGGCCGTCCTGGACGACCTTGATGTTGCTGCTCTTGCTGAAGGGATCAGCCCAAGCCTGTTTCTGGGCGTCCTGGGTCGTACCGCCCCAGCTGACGAAGTTCAGGCTGTCGGCGGCCTGGGTGGCCTGACATGCCAGGGTCAGCAGGCTGGCGGACAGCACTGCGGTTACACGTTTGCTCAACAGCATGGTTACGCCCTCGTTGCTTTTGTTATTCGAGGCGGGCTTTCTGTCGCCCGCCAATCATGTTCGGGGAGCAGCTTTTACAAAGTGTGATGGCCGTTTTTGATTGTAGGTGCCGGCCTGCAGTTTTAAGGTCTACGGGATATCATATTATGGTATTCCAAGCTTTTGGCAAGAGGTTGGAGGCTACCGGCTATCACTCCATTGGGTGTCGGGGGGTTACAGGTGCCCCCTCAAGCGCAACGCACCACCCTGATCACCCCACCATCCCCTCTTCGAACGGAATGCTCTGCACCACCTCCAGGTCATACCCGGTCAACCCCGCATACTTCAGCGGCGGCCCCAGGTGGCGCAGCTTGCCCACCCCCAGGTCCTGCAGAATCTGTGCCCCGGTACCCACCTCCGAATAGGTCCGCGACTGTCCGCGCTGATACGGCCGCGGTGGCTGGATCAGCTGCGGCACCCGCTCCAGCAAAGCCTGGGACGACTCATGGTTGGCCAGCACCACCACCACGCCATTGCCTTCGGCCGCGACCTTCTGCAACGCCGCCCACAGCGTCCAGTTGGCCGGCCCGGCATACTCGGCGCCCACCAGGTCGCGCAGCGGGTCGATCACATGCACCCGCACCAGGGTCGGCTGCTCGCGGCGGATATCGCCCATGACCATGGCCATGTGGACACCACCCTCGATGCGATCCTCATAGGTCACCAGGCGGAAGGTCCCGTGCACCGTCGGCAACTCGCGCTCGCCAATGCGCTTGACGGTCTGCTCGGTGCTCAGGCGGTAGTGGATCAGGTCGGCGATGGTGCCGATCTTGATGCCGTGGCGCGCGGCGAAGATCTCAAGGTCGGGGCGGCGGGCCATGGTGCCGTCGTCGTTCAGCACTTCGACGATCACCGATGCCGGGCTGAAACCGGCCAGGCGCGCCAGGTCGCAACCGGCCTCGGTGTGCCCGGCACGGGTCAGCACGCCGCCTTCGCGGGCGCGCAGGGGGAAGATGTGGCCCGGCTGGACCAGGTCGTCCGCCGTGGCGTTGGCCGCCACGGCGGCGGCCACGGTGCAGGCGCGGTCGGCGGCGGAAATGCCGGTGGTGACCCCGCGCGCCGCCTCGATCGACACCGTGAAGGCGGTGCTGAAGGCGCTGCCGTTGGCCGGCACCATCTGCTCCAGGCCCAGGCGCTGGCAGTGTTCGTCGGTGAGGGTCAGGCAGATCAGGCCGCGCGCCTCGCGGGCCATGAAGCTGATGGCGGCGGCGTCGCAACGCTCGGCGGCGATCAGCAGGTCGCCTTCGTTTTCCCGGTCTTCGTCATCCACCAGCAGGACCATCTTGCCCTGGCGGTAGTCTTCGAGAATCTCTTCGATGCTGTTGAAAGCCATGCTGCGCGCTCACTGTGGTTCGCTGAAAATTATGGTATACCATAATACGAATTTTCCCAGTAGAGGAGCATCAAGCGATGAAGGCGTACTGGATTGCCCATGTCGATGTGACCGATCCCGAGCAGTACCAGCATTACACCCAGCGCGCCCCGGCGGCGTTCGCCGCGTTCGGCGGCAAGCTGCTGGCCCGTGGCGGGCGCAGCGAGGCGATGGAAGGTCGAGCGACGCCGCAGCGCAGCGTGGTCATCGAGTTCGAGTCGTATGAACAGGCCGTGGCCTGCTATCGCTCGGCGCAGTATCAGGAAGCCTGCAGCGATCGGCAGGGCGCGGCGAAGGCCGAAGTGATCATCGTGGAAGGCTACGAACCCTGAACCGATGAACGGTCCAGGGTTCGCAGAGGGTCATGCCATGCCCGGCAGTTCGTGAGGGCGCAGGTCGAACACCAGCACTTCGGCGTCGTCGCCGTTGCGCAGCTCGACGATCTGCTCCTGGCGCAGGCGCACGCCGTCGCCTTCACGCAGTTGCAGGCCGTTGAGCACCACGCTGCCGCGGGCCACGTGGACGTAGGCGTTGCGGTCTGCCGGCAGTTTCAGCACGGCGCTCTCGTCACCGTCGAACAGACCGGCATAGACCCGTGCATCCTGGCGGATACGCAGTGAACCGTCGGTGCCGTCCGGCGAGATGATCAGCTTGAGCCGGCCGCGTTTTTCCTCGGCGCCGAAGTGCGCCTGCTGGTAGCGCGGCTCGGCGCCTTGCTCGGCCGGGACGATCCAGATCTGCAGGAAGTGCACCGGCTCGTCATGGGAGTGGTTGAACTCGCTGTGGGCCACGCCGCTGCCGGCACTCATCAGTTGCACGTCGCCCGGACGGATCACCGAACCGGTGCCCAGGGTGTCCTTGTGTTCCAGCGCGCCTTCCAGGACGTAGGAGAAGATCTCCATGTCGCGGTGCGGGTGCTGGCCGAAACCCTTGCCCTCGCTGACGCGGTCGTCGTTGATCACCAGCAGGTCGGAAAAGCCCTGCTCGGCGGGGTTGCGGTAATGGGCGAAGGAAAAGGTGTGGTAGGACTTCAGCCAGCCATGGTTGGCCAGGCCACGGTCGGACGCTTTGCGCAGGGTAAGCATGGTGAATCTCCTTGTCTGGTCGGGTTGCGGAAGGCAACCGTCGATGCGATGGGTGTAGATTACTGTTTACCCGCTGACGCAATAAGTAGATGGAAATGGAATCACTGTCCTTCTCTTGTGGACAATGTGTAGGACCATTCCGATAGTCGAGGGAGAAGGTCATAATGCGTCGCACCTGTACTCTCGACCTGCGGTGACCCCCTTCGATGAAAAGCGTGGCCATGGTGCTGTTCCCCGACTTTCTCCTGCTGGACATGGCTGGGCCATTGGAAGTGTTCTCCATCGCCAACCGCTACCTGAAGCCCGAGGACCATTACCAGCTGACCACCCTCGGCGCGCTGCCCGGGGCGATGCGTGCGTCGAATGGCGTGACGGTACAGCCGGACCGGCCCATTGCCGACGACGATGGTGGCTGGGACCTGTTGCTGGTGCCGGGTGGTCCCGGTGCCTACAACGAAATCTGCCCGCCGCTGAGCCAGTGGCTGCAGGACGTTGCCCAGCGCGCCCGGCATTATGGTTCGATCTGCACCGGCTCCTTCATCCTCGGGCACGCCGGCCTGCTCGACGGCTACCGCGTCACCACCCACTGGCACTACACCGAGCGCATGGCCCGGGCCTTTCCCCGCACGCAAGTGGAGACCGACCAGATCTACGTGCGCGACCGCCAGTTGATCACCTCCGGCGGGGTGACCGCGGGTATCGACCTGGCGCTGGGGGTGGTGGCGGAGGATCACGGCAAGAAGGTCGCCCAGGATGTGGCCAAGGTGCTCCTGGTGGTGATGAAGCGCCAGGGCGGGCAGGCGCGGTTCAGCCCGTTGGCGGGGGCGGTGGCCAAGGAAGAGACGCCGATCAGCCGGGTGCAGCAGCATGTGCTGGAGCATCTCGATGAGCCGTTCGGTATCGAGCGGATGGCGGCCCTGGCGGCCATGAGTCCGCGGCACTTTTCCCGGGTGTTCAACCGCGAGGTGAACATGACGCCCATGGCCTTCCTGCAGAATGCCCGGATCGACCGGGCGCGGGAGTTGCTGGAGAGTGGTGACCTGCCGTTGAAGACGGTGGCGTATCGCAGTGGGTTCGGCAGTGTGCGCTATATGCGGCAGGTATTCAGCGAGCGGCTGGGCTTGACGCCGGGGGAGTATCGCGAGCAGTTCAGTTGAACCAGCTGCACTCAGACCGTAGGAGCAGGCAAGCCAGCTTGCTCCTACGTATCGAAAGCCAGCTATCGATGGCCTCAGAACAGGTTGAACGGATACTCGGTAATCAACCGCACTTCATTGAAGTTCAACCCCCGGTCCGCACTGCGAAAACTCGCCTGGCGCACCCGCACCGACAGGTCCTTGGCCTGCCCCGACTGCACCACGTATTTCAGCTCGATATCCCGCTCCCAGGCCTTGCCGTCATCGGTCTGCGCGGTATGGAAGTCGGTGCCGCGCAGGTAGCGGGTCATGAAGCTCAACCCCGGCACACCCACTGCGGCGAAGTCGAAGTCATACCGCGCCTGCCATGACCGCTCGTTCTCGTAGTTGAAGTCCGAATACTGCACCGAGTTGGCCAGGAACACCGTGCTGTTGCCGTCCACGCCATAGGTGTAGTTGCCGTCGCCACTGACCCGCTGGTGGGCGATCATCACGCTGTGCGCCCCGCTGCTCAAGGTGGCCGACAGGCTCCAGATACGGTTGTCCAGCGTGCCGCCCAGGGCACGTCCCTGGCTGCGGGTGTCGTAGCCGTTGAAGTCGAACTTCGCCAGCCAGTTCGGCGCCAGCTGCCATTGCGCGGTGGCGCCGGCGTAGGTCTTGCGCCAGTAGTCGTCAACATCCGAGTGATAGACCCGTGCGCTGAGATCGCGGTTGATCTGGTAGTTGCCGCCCACCAGGTCCAGGGACGTCAGGTGGCCGCTGTCGTGCTCGCTCTGGTCCCGGCTGCGCAGGGCGGTGAAGTGGCCGGCGTGCAGGGTCAGGCCGTCCACTTCCTTGCTGGTCAGCAGCCAGCCCTGGGTGGTCTCCGGCAGCAGGCGGTTGTCGCTGATGGCCAGCACCGGCAGGTTCACCAGCTGTTCGCCGACCTTCAGCACGGTATTGGAAAAGCGTGCCTTCACCGCCACGCCGCCTTTGGAGTAACTGTCCTTGGCCCCGTCGCTGTCCTCTTCCAGCAGCAGCGTGCCGCCGCCCTTGCGGCCACCGCCGGTATCCAGCTTGAGACCGAGCAGGCCGATGGCATCCACGCCGAAGCCCACCGTCCCTTGGGTGAAGCCGGACTCGAAGACGCCGATGAAGCCCTGCGCCCATTCCTCGGAATAGTTCTGCGCCGTGCGGTCATCGAGGAAGTTGCGGTTCATGTAGAAGTTGCGTGCCTTGATCGAGAAATGCGCGTCCTCGACGAAGCCGCCGCCGTCGGCCAGAGCGTTGAAGGGAAGGGCGCAGGGGATGGCCAGGGCCAAAAGGGTTTTGCCGTTCATTGTTTTAGGTTTCCAGGCAGGTGCGCGGGTTCGCGCCCGGTGCCGTGGAAGGACCGGACGTTGACCGCAGGGTTGTGAAAGAAAGTCGGGTGGGACGGATCAGGAACCGTCGACGGCCTCGCGCCACAGGCGCATGCAGCGATCGATGGCGCCGCGCTGGAAGGCCAGGGTGTCGGCATCCGGCTGCTGGGCGACGAGCATGTCCAGCAGCGGGTCGACCACCGGCGTGCGCACGCCGCTCAGTGCCTCGATCGTCGCCAGGCCGCAGAACGGCACGTAGGCTTCGGCGTAGCCGCCTTCATGCACCAGCACCAGTTTGCCCTGGCACAGGCGCTCGGCCGCCCCGCGGACCAGGCGGGTCATTTCGCGGAAGCTGTCGCTGTGCAGGAGCATGCGGCCCAGGGGGTCGACGCCGTTGCCGTCGAAGCCGCAGGCGACGACGATCAGCTCCGGTTCGAAGCGCTCCAGCGCCGGCAGGATGGCGCTGTGCATGGCGTGCAGGTAGGCGTCGTGGCCGCTGCCCGGCGGCAGGGCGATGTTCAGGTTGTAGCCGTGTCCGGCGCCGCTGCCGACGTCGGTCTCGCCAGTGTAGCCGCGGGGATAGGCGCGTTGCTGGTGGATCGACAGGGCCAGGGTGTCGGCGCGTTCGTAGTAGATCGCCTGGGTGCCGTTGCCGTGGTGCACGTCCCAGTCGAGCACCGCCACGCGCATGGGACCGCGGTGTTCGCGGGCGTTTTCCAGGGCGATGGCGATGTTGTTCAGGTAGCAGAAGCCCATGGCCTGGTCCGGCAGGGCGTGGTGCCCCGGCGGGCGGCTGAGCACGTAGGCGTTGTCGCAGTCGCCGCGTAGCACCTGGTCCACGGCATTGCACACCAGGCCGGCGGAGACCCGCGCTACCTGCCAGGTGTCAGGGCCCACCGGGGCGCCGGGGTCGAGCAGGCCGCCGCCGTTTTCGCAGAGCTGGCGGAAGCGTTCGAGGTAGCCGGCGCTGTGCACCTTGAGCATCTGTTGCAGGGACACAGGTTCGCCGCCCTGGTGGCTGAGGGCGCGACCGAGGCCGGAGACCTCCACCAGGTTTTTCAGGCGGCGCTTGGACTCCGGCGATTCGGCGTGGGCCGAGCCGGACGGCGGCTCGACCCAGCCGCCGACGGGCAGGGTCAGGGCGAACATGCCGCCGCTGTGCCAGAAGCAGTGTTCGTCATGGAAGAAGCGGGTTGCAGTCATGTTCTCTCTCCTGGGAACGATAGAGCCGGGTGTCAGGTCGGTAGTCCACGCACGGCAGGCTGCCCTTGTGGTTTCACCCGCGACATCACCAGCGCGGCCGCAAAGGTCAGCGCTGCCAGCACGTACAGCCCATATTCCAGATGCCCGCTGGCCTCCTTGATCCACCCCATCATGAACGGACTGGCATACCCGCCCAGGTTGCCCACGGTGGTCATCAGGGCGATGCCGGCGGCGGTGGCGGTTCCGGTCAGCAGGGTGCCGGGAATCGCCCAGAGCACGTTGAACGCCGACAGGCAGCCGGCCATGGCGATGCACAGGCTGAACAGGCAGAGGAACGGATGGGCGTGCAGGGCCGCACTGAGCACCAGGCCGAGACAGGCCGCGAGGATCGACAGCGAGGCGTGCCAGCGTCGCTCGCGGGTGCGGTCCGAGTGCTTGCCCACGATCAGCATGCACACCGAGGCCACGGCGAAGGGAATGGCCGAGATCAACCCGGTCTGCAACAGCGACTGCTCGCCCAGGCTGCGGATGATCTGCGGCAGCCAGAACGACACGCCGTAGGTGCCGCAGAGCAGGGCGAAGTTGACGAACACCAGGCACCACAGGCCGCGGTGGCGGAAGGCGCTGGCGAAGGTGTGGGTGGCGCCGGCCTGTTCGAAGCCCTGGCGCTGGCGGTCGAGGTCGGCCACTACCTTGGCGTTCTGCGCCGGCGTCAGCCAGCGCGCCTTGCCCGGACGGTCGTCGAGGTAGAAGAACACCACGATGCCGAGGATCACCGCCGGCAGGCCTTCGAGCAGGAACAGCCACTGCCAGCCGGCCAGCCCGTACAGGCCGGCGAAGGTCTGCATGATCCAGCCCGACAGCGGCCCGCCGAGCACGCCGGCGATGCCGACGCCGAGGCTCAGGCAGGCCAGCCCCTGGGACTGGGCGTAGGCCGGCAGCCAGTAGGTCAGGTAGAGCACCACGCCGGGGTAGAAGCCGGCTTCGGCGACACCCAGGAGAAAGCGCAGGATGTAGAACGAGGTGGGGCTGCTGACGAACATCATCGAGGTCGAGATCAGGCCCCAGACCACCATGATCCGGGTGATCCACAGCCGCGCGCCGACCTTCTGCAGCATCATGTTGCTGGGGATCTCGAACAGGCAGTAGCCAAGGAAGAACACCCCGGCGCCGAAGCCGAAGGCCATGTCGCTGAGGCCGATGTCGGCGGCCATCTGCAGCTTGGCGAAGCCGACGTTGACCCGGTCGAGGAAGGCCACGACATAGAGCACGAAGAGGAAGGGAAGGATGCGCCAGGCAATGCGGTTGTACAGCGCACAGTCCTGGTCGGAGGCGAAGGTATTGCGGGAAATGAGGTTCATTGCTTTTCTCTGGTTGTTCTTTTTATAGAAACAGCATTTCTTTGTGTGGCGATGGTAGAGAGGCTTGGCGAAAGCTGTCAAGGCGCTTCAAGAGGGAATTTGGTGGGGGCTGGCCTCATCGCTGGCAAGCCAGCTCCCACAGGTTCTCCACTGCTGTCCAAGGCAGTGGAGGACCTGTGGGAGTGATATGGAGCGCTGCTCTCCAGAGCAGCGCGGTCCCTGTGGGAGCTGGCTTGCCAGCGATCGAGCGCGACGCTCAGCGCTTGGTCAACGACCGCGACAGCAGGAGCAGCAAGGTGGCGAACAGCACCATGATGGTGGCCGCCGACAACAGCACCGGGCTCAGCGCCTCCCGCGCCGTGGTGAACATCTCCCGCGGCAGCGTTCGCTGGTCGGGCCCGGCGAGGAACAGCGTCACCACCACCTCGTCCAGCGAGGTGGCGAAGGCGAACAACCCGCCGGAAATCAGCCCCGGCGAAACCAGCGGCAAGGTCACCTTGCGCAAGGTCATCCACGGCGTCGCGCCCATGCTCGCCGCCGCCCACAGCAGCCTCTGGTTCAGCCCGCCCAGCGCCGAACCGACGTTGACGATGACGAAAGGCACCGCCAGCGTCGTGTGGGCCAGGATCAGCCCGGTGTAGCTGCGGGTCAGCCCGGCATTGGAGAACACGAAGTACATGCCCACCCCGACGATCACCGCCGGCACGATCATCGGAGCGATCAGCAGCACCTCGATCACCCGCTTGCCGGGCATCGCCGGATGACGCAGGCCCAGCGCCGCCAGGCCACCCAGCACCACGGCAAGCACGGTGCTGGCCACCGCGATGGCGAAGCTGTTGAACAAGGCCCCCAGCCATTGCGGCGAGGCGAAGAAGTCCTCGTACCAGCGCAGGGTGAAGCTGCCCAAGGGCAGGGACATATAGCGGCTGTCACTGAACGAGAGCGGCAGCACCACCAGGATCGGCAGCAGCAGGAAGGCCAGGACCAGCCAGCCGCTCAGGGACAGGCCCAGGTTGCCGAGCCAGGCGACGCGGCCGCTGTTGGGGTTGCGGATCATCGTTTGACTCCTTCCGCGCCACGGCGGGCCAGGTGCGCCTGGATCAGGTAGAGCAGGGTGGTGGCCACCAGCAGCACCAGGCCGAGGGCCGAGGCCAGGCCCCAGTTGAGGGTGCCGGTGGTGAACTGGGCGATATAGAAGCTGATCATCTGGTCCGCCGGCCCGCCCAGCAGCGCCGGGGTGATGTAGAAGCCGAGGGTGACGATGAACACCATCAGCGCACCGGCGGCGAGCCCCGGCAGCACCTGCGGCAGGTACACCTGGAAGAACACCCGCAACGGCCGCGCGCCCATGGAATAGGCGGCCTGCACCAGCAGGCGGTTGCACCCGGCCATGGCCGCCAGCAGCGGGAAGACCATGAACGGCAGCATCACGTGGACCAGCGCCAGGATCACCCCGAAGCGGTTGTAGAGCAGGTGCACCGGGCTGTCGGTCAGCCCGGTGGCCAGCAGCAGGGCGTTGACCATGCCCTCGTCCTGCAGCAGCACCATCCAGGCGGTGGTGCGCACCAGGATCGAGGTCCAGAACGGCAGCAGGATCAGCAGCAGCAGGGCATTGCGCGTACGCGGCGTGCGCCGGTCGAGGAATACGCACAGCGGGAAGGCCAGCAGCAAGCAGACCAGGGTGGTGATCGCGGCGATGCTGAAGGTCCGCGCCAGGATAGAGCGGTACAGCCCCGCTTCGTCCTTGGCGACGATGCCGTCCTTGTAGTCGTGCTTGATGTCCACTGCCGACAGCAGGTGATAGCTGCCCACGGGGCCGGCGGCGCGCTTGAAGGTCTGCCAGGTGGCGTTGTCCAGCCAGCGCGGGTCCAGTGCGGCCAGGCTGGCGGCGCTGCCGTCGAGCGTGCCGACCTCGCGCTTGGCCGTGGTCAGCAGGCTGCGCAGGGCCGGCGTCTCGTAGGCCAGGCGCCGGGCCAGGCCGGCGAGGTCACGCGGGCTGGCCTGGCGCAGGTCCTGCACCAGCGGCTTGAACAGGCTTTCGTCCGGCGCGGACACGCCATCCCAGGCGCGCAACGCCTGTGCCGTGGCGGGCAGGGCCTGGGGCAGCTCGTTGTCGGCCACGGCGCGCCACAGCAGCGTGCCGATCGGGCCGACGAAGGTCAGCAACAGGAACAGCACCAGCGGCGCCAGCAGGGCATAGGCGCGCCAGAGGGCGGCGCGGTCCTTGCGCGCGACCACCGGCGTGGATGATGGGGTGAGGGCTACAGCGCTCATCTCGATTCCTCGACTGCGATCACTTGGCCGACCAGGCGGTCCATTTGGCATTCAGTTCGTCGATGCGATCGACCCAGAACCTGTCATCGAGCACCAGCACGTTGGCGGCGTTCTGCGGTGCGCTCGGCGAGTCGGCGAGGGCTGCCGGGTCGGTGTCGGCGATGCCTTTCACCGAGGTGATGCCGGTGGGTTGCAGGGCCGGCCAGAGTTTCTGGTGCTCGCCTTCGCCCATCACCTTGAGCAGGCCGTAGGCCTTGTCCTCGTTCGGCGAGTTGGCCAGGATCACCCAGCTGTCCATGGTCTGCAGCGACTGGTTCCAGACCAGGCCGAAGGGCTTGTGGTCCTGGCGGATGGCGTTGGTCACGCGGCCGTTATAGGAGGTGGTCATGGCCACTTCGCCCGAGGCGAGCAGTTGCATCGGCTGGCCGCCGGCCTTCCAGAACAGCAACTGCGACTTGATGCTGTCGAGCTTCTTGAACGCGCGGTCGACGCCGCCCGGCAGGTTGAGGGTCTTGTACACGTCGGCCGGCGCCACGCCGTCGGCCATCAGGGCGATTTCCAGGTTGCCCTTGGGGCCCTGGCGCAGGGCGCGCTTGCCGGGGAAGGTCTTGGTATCGAAGAAGTCGGCCCAGCCGGTGGGGGCGCGGGAGGCCTTGCTGGTGTCGTAGCCGATGACGAAGTTGTACACCGCGTTGCCCACCCCGCATTCGCTCACGGCGCTGGGGATGTAGCTGTCCTTGCCGCCGATGCGCGTGAAGTCGAGCTGCATGAACAGCCCTTCGCCGCAGCCCAGCTGCAGGTCCTCGGCTTCCACCTGGACCAGGTCCCAGCCGCCATCCTGGCCCTCGGCACGGGTGCGCAGCAGGCCGATGCCGCCTTCCCAGCTGTCCTCGACCACCTTGTTGCCGCTGGCCTGGGCGTAGGGTTCGAAGAAGATCTTGCGTTGCACGTCCTGGTAGGCGCCGCCCCACGAGGCCACGGTCAGGTCGCGGGCCTGGGCGGTGCCGGCGAGCAGGGCGAGACCGCACAGGGTCAGGGTGAAACGGTGCAAGGAAACTGAAGTGGACATGATGTGACTCCCAGCCTTTGAAATTGGTTTTGGACGGCAGTGGTAGAGCGGTTCATCGAATCGGGTGGTGCTTGTTCTTGTGGTGGTTCAGCGCAGGATCATCGCCAGTTCCGCCGGCACGCCGAGGTTCACCGCCTCGCCAGGAAGCGGCGCCGGACGGCCGAGGCTGCCGGGGTTGTAGGTCATCGACAGCTCGCTGCCGCCGGCCATGCGCAAACGCAGGCGGCAATGGGCGCCGTGGAAGATGCTGTCGACCACCCGCGCGGCGATGGCCGCGTCGTCCGCCGTGGCCAGGCGCAGGTTTTCCGGGCGGATCGCCAGTGCCGCGCTGTCGCCGACCGCCAGGCTGGTGTCCGCGCAGCGCGCCTGGTGCAGCGAGCCGTCTTCCAGCAGGCGGATCGTGGCGAAGTCGCCGGTGCGGCCGATCAGGGTGCCTTCCAGCAGGTTGGTCTCGCCGAGGAAGTTGGCGACGAAGCGCGTCGCCGGGCGGTTGTACAGGGTCTGCGGCGGGGCGATCTGGGCGATGCGACCGTCGTTGAACACCGCGACCCGGTCGGACATGGTCATGGCTTCGTCCTGGTCGTGGGTGACATAGACGAAGGTGATGCCCAGCTGCTTGTGGATCGCCTTCAGCTCCAGTTGCATGTGCTCGCGCAGGGCCTTGTCCAGGGCGCCGAGGGGTTCGTCCATCAGCAGGATGCGCGGCCGGTAGACCAGGGCGCGGGCCAGGGCCACGCGCTGTTGCTGGCCACCGGAGAGCTGGCCCGGCTGGCGGTCCTCGAAGCCCTCCAGGCGCGCCAGGGCCAGGGCCTCGCGCACCCGCTCGCGGCTCTCGGCAGCCGGAACCTTGCGCAGGTTGAGGGGGAAGGCAACGTTCTGCGCCACGCTCATGTGCGGGAACAGCGCGTAGCTCTGGAACACCACGCCCATGTCGCGCTTGTAGGCCGGCAGGCGGCTGATATCGGCACCGTCCATGAGGATCTGGCCGCGGTCAGGGGCATCGAAGCCGGCCAGCATCATCAGCGTGGTGGTCTTGCCCGAGCCGCTGGGGCCGAGCAGGGACAGGAACTCGCCCTGGCGGATGTCCAGGTGCAGGTTGTCGACCACCCAGGAGCGTTCGTCGTAGGTCTTGCAGACCTGGTCGAAACGCACCAGGACCGGTGCATCGGCGAGCGGGTCGGGACTATCGGGCGCTTCGGTCATGGCAGCCTTGGGTTGGGGGCGAAGGTCACGGGCGATCATGGCCGGATACCTGCCAGCACGTCGTCCAGGGCCTGGGTCAGCGCCTTGAGGATAGTCTGGATCTGCTCGGCATCGACGATCAGCGGCGGCGCCATCACCAGGGTGTCGCCGAGGGCGCGCAGGAGGATGCCGTTGCGCTGCAGGGCGTTGCTGACCTGCTGGGCGATCTTCAGCTCGGCGGGGAAGGGTGTGCGACTGTCCTTGTCGGCGACGAATTCCAGCGCCGCCATCAGGCCGATGCCGCGGGCCTCGCCCACCAGCGGGTGGTCGGCCAGTGCGCGGATCCCGGCCTGGAACGCCGGCGCGACCTCGCGGACATGCCCGACGATATCCAGTTCGTCGTAGATCTTCAGGGTTTCCAGGGCCACCGCCGCCGCTACCGGGTGCCCGCCGTAGGTGTAGCCGTGGCCGAGGCCGCCGAGGGCCTGGCTCTGGTCGGCGATGACCTGGTAGATGCGGTCGCTGAGCAGCAGCGCGGAAATCGGCTGGAAGGCGGCGGACAGGCCCTTGGCGCAGGTCAGCATGTCCGGCTCGATGCCCATGGCCTCGCAGCCCCAGTAGTGACCGGTGCGACCGAAGCCGCAGATGACCTCGTCGGCGATCATCAGGATCTCGTATTTGCGCAGCACCGCCTGGACCTTGGCGAAGTAACCGGCCGGCGGCAGGATCACCCCGCCGGTGCCCATCACCGGTTCGGCGAAGAAGGCGCCGATGGTCTCCGGGCCGGCGTCGAGAATCGCCTGCTCAAGCTCCTCGGCCAGGCGCGTGGCGAAGGCTTCCTCGCTCTCGCCCGGCAGGCCCTGGCGATAGAGGTGCGGGCAGCGCACATGGATCACGTCGGCCAGCGGCTCGCCCCAGCCTTTATGCATGTTGGGCAGGCCGGTGAGGCTGGCGGCGGCCAGGGTGGTGCCGTGGTAGCTGCGCTGGCGGGCGATCAGGCGGGTCTTGCCGGGCTTGCCGATGGCTGTGTGGTAGTAGCGGACGAACTTGATCGCGGTGTCCACCGCTTCCGAACCGGAGCTCTGGAACACTGCCTTGGTCAGGCCGGCGGGGGCATGTTCGATCAGCATCGCCGCCAGGTCCGCGGCCGGGCCGTGGCTGCGGTGGGCGAAGGTCTGCTGGTAGGGCAGCTTGAGCAACTGGGCGTAGGCCGCCTCGGCCAGGCGCGGCTGGCTGAAGCCCAGGGTCGCGCACCACAGGCCGGACATGCCCTCGATGTAGCGCTGGCCCTGTTCGTCGAACACATAGATGCCTTCGCCACGTTCCATCAGCAGCGGGCCGACTTCTTCGTGCAGGCGCAGGTTGGTCTGGGGGTGGAGATGGTGCGCGATATCCCGCTGGGCCAGCGCCGAACCACGAGCTGTCATGACTTGATCCTCTTTTGTATGCGTATGCGTTACGTGGTTTCATTTTTACGATCAATCCGGGGTGTCGTCAAATGCTTTGTGTTTCTACTGGAAGAATTATTTTTCGCTGAGCGAACAAGAAGATTGTTTGTTCGAGGGCTATCCGAAGCAAAGCCAGGTAAATCATGGGCTTGCGCCATTTGCGTGGTTGTCCGTCGTCCGCCCGGCCTCGTACCGGGGCTTGCCAGATTTCACGAAGATGGGTGATAGTCGCGCCATCGTTGCGTTTCGCCTATGCGAACGCAGTGCCAAAAATGGAAGGATCGTCGACATGAGCGGTGAAACGGCAACGGGCGGCGTGCGCTCGGTTCAACTGGCGCTGGACGTGCTGGAGCGGGTGGCGGGGGCGTCGGAAGAAATCGGCGTCAGCGAGCTGGCGGTGCAACTGGGCACCACCAAGGGCTCGGTGTTTCGCCACCTGAAGACCCTGGTGGAGCGCGGCTACCTGAGCCAGAACCCGCAGACCTCGCGCTATCGCCTGGGGGTGCAGGCCTATGTGCTGGGCCAGGCGGCGGCGGGGGGTATCGACCTGCTCAGTGCCTCGGCGGATGCCCTGCGCGATCTGCGTGACGAGCTGGGCCTGTCGGTGGTGCTCTCGGTGCTGCAGGGCAAGCGCCTGGTGGTGATGGACACCCAGCTGGGCAAGTCGGCCCTGGAAATCGGCGTGCGCACCGGCACCGAGTTGCAGCTGCACTGCAATGCCCAGGGCAAGGTGGCGCTGGCTTTTGCCCGGCAGTTGAGCGTCGACCAACTGGGCGAATTGCCGGCGGTGACGGTCAACAGCGTGACCGACCGCCAGGTGCTCAAGCAGCAGGTCAGCGCGGTGCGCCAGCAAGGCTGGGCCGCTGCCATCGAGGAAGAAACCCTGGGCATCTCGGCGATCGCTGCACCGATCCTGGGCATGAATGCCGAGTTCATCGGTGCGGTTGCGCTGGTGGCGACGGTGCAGAACATCGCCCGCGAGGTAGACCCGGCGCAGGTGCATGCGCTGAAGAAGGCGGCGTTGCGGGCGTCGTGGAACCTGGGGTACCGGGATGGTCCTTGACGATCATTGGTGTGGCGGTTTCTTGTGCAATGACTAGTATCCAGCTGTTACTTCAAGACGCCAGTCAATGCACCGCCACACAATGATCAAGGAGGATCGCCATGAGTCTGCGACTTGGCCCGATAGTGCACTTCCAGGGAATCCATGCCGGGAAGTATCGTGTTTCCGCGCTGCTGGTCACCGACCTCGGCGATCCGCAGCCCGCGGCAAGGCTCACCAACTGCAAACTGATCGATATCGAGAGGATCGCCGGCATTCCCTTCTCGAAACCGACCCGCGATGTCTGGCGGATCCAGATCGCCGCCACCCAGAAGAAAAACACCGCACTGCGCTGCGAGATCGATGTCGGCGATGGCCGGGCGAGCTTTCATGTGCCGGCGGCGGGCGAATCGCCGCGTGTCGCCTATGAGTCGTGCAACGGTTTTTCCGCCGAGAAGTACCGCAAGAAAGTCATCGACAGGGCCAACGAACGCTGGTTCGACATGGGGCAGCGCCATACCGTCAAGGACAAGGAGTTCCACCTGCTGCTGATGGGCGGCGACCAGGTCTACACCGATTCCCTCACCGTGCTCACCGGGCCGATGAAGGACTGGTCGGAGCGCTCGCACAAGGACCAGGTGACGGCCACCTGGAACAAGAAGCTGGAGGACCAGGTCGACCAGTTCCTTGCCGAACTCTACGTTTCGCGCTGGAGCCAGGACGGCGTGCGCCAGATGCTCCAGGCGATTCCCTACGTGGCGATGTGGGACGACCACGACATCACTGACGGCTGGGGTTCCTACCCGCAGGAACTGCACGAATGCCCGGTTTATCAGAACCTGTTCAGGCTGGCCTCCGCGTATTACCGCCTGTTCCAGCAACAACTCAAGGCTGGCGAAACCCACCCTTCTGCGCTGCCCATCGACTCTGCCAAGCCGGCGCCGCTACAGGGCTTCACACTGGCCTACGCGGGCCTCGGCGAACTGGCGATCCTGGTGCCTGACCTGCGCAGCGAACGCCACCCGGACCTCAAGGACAAGAACGGCCGCTTCACACCGACCCGTATCGCCTCCGAGGCCACCTGGGATTCCATCTTCGCCTGGCTCGATGGCTTGTCCGTCGCGAGGCCCCGGCACCTTCTGCTGTGCTCCAGCCTGCCGGTGGCCTATCTGGACCTGAATGCTGCCGAGGTGGCGCTCAATGCGCTGCCGGGAACCTGGGAGCTGGAAGACGACCTGCGTGATCACTGGCGCAGCAAGCCGCACCGCGACGAGCGCCAGCGGCTGATCAAGCGCCTGCTGAATTTCTCCGCCCTGGGTACGCGGGTCACCATCGTCTCGGGCGACGTCCATGTGGCTGCGGCCGCCGTTATCGAGTCGACACTGCCGCAACACGGCAAGGGTGCCGGGGTGATCTTCCAGCTGGTCTCGACCGGCATCGTGCATACGCCGCCGCCCGCGGTGGCGGTGTACTTCATGGAGAAGTTCGGGGCGGGCCAGGAAACCATCGAATACGGTGTCAGTGCGAGGATGCTGCCCATCGGCTTCAAGGGGCACTACCTGGTACCAGAGCGCAACTGGCTGAGCCTGGAGCCGGATTCGAAAGGCCGTATCTGGGCCAATTGGCATGTCGAGGGACACGATCACTTGCTGACTCAGGTCATTGATCCGGTGATCCCGGTGGAGTGAGCGGTAACGGGGCTGCAAGACGCAGATGCGTCGGGCGGGCAGTGCTGACATGTCCGGATGATCGTCATCGAGAGCAGGGTTGAAATAAGAATGATTCGCTATTAATGTGCCGCCCCGTAACCCGCCTTTTCCGGCTCCGGGGAGTGTCATGTCGCTACAACCAGCGGATTCCATCGTTCCTTTCGACGTGCTCTACGGCACCCACCACGGCTGGCTGAACGGCTGGCTGCGGCGCTCGGTGGGCTGTTCGCAGCAGGCCGCCGACCTGGCCCAGGACACCTTCGTGCGCCTGCTGGTGCGCAACCAGCCGGTCACCGCCAGCGCTCCGCGGGCCTTGCTCGCCCGCATCGCCCGCGGCCTGGTGATCGATCACTGGCGCCGCGACGCTCTCGAACGTGCCTATCTCGAAGCCCTGGCACACCTGCCCGAAGCCAGTCACCCCTCGCCGGAAATCCGCCACGAAGCCTTGCAATGCCTGGAACGCATCGCGCAGATGCTCGAAGGCCTCAAGCCGGCGGTGCGCGAAGCCTTCCTGCTGTACCAGCTGGGCGGCCTGACCCACGCCCAGGTGGCTGCGCAACTGGGGGTGTCCAGCCGCACCGTGGAACGCCACGTGGCCAACGCGCTGCTGCACTGCTACCGCCTGTGCTTCGAGGACCCGGCATGAGCGCGACCCGCGAGCGCGTCCCGGAGAGTATCGTGCGCAGCGCCATCGAGTGGCAGATGCGCCTGCGCGGCAATCCGCAGCTGCAAGAACCCTTTCATGACTGGCTGCGCCGCGATCCCCGCCACCAACTGGCCTGGCAACGCCTGCAGCAGATGGCCGGGATGTTCCAGGCCAGCCAGTTGCCCAACGCCGAACAGGCCATCCCGCTGCTCAAGCGCGCATCCGCCGACCTGAGCCGCCGCCGTGCGCTGAAGATGCTCGGCCTGGTGGTCGGCGGCGGTGCACTGACCGCCGTGAGCGTGCCGTCGGCCTGGCACGCCGGTTATGTCACGGCCCTCGGCGAGCGCCGCACCGTCAGCCTGGGCAACGGCACCCAGGTGCTGCTCAACGGCGACAGCGCCGTGGACGTGCAGGGCGGCGAACTGCTGCTGCGCGCAGGCGAGGTGCTGGTGGACGGCCCGCGCTGGCAGGCGCGCTGCCGCTACGCCCAATGCAGCGGCATCGATGCACGGGTGTCGTTGCGCGAGCGCGATGGCGTCAGCGAGATCCGTGTCGACCGTGGCGAGGTGCTGGTCACTTCGCCGGTCGGCCAGCGCCGCTTGCAGGCGGGCGAGGGCCTGGGCGTGTCGGCGGTGGGCATGAACGTGCTGGGCAGGAGCCCACTCGATCCGTTCGCCTGGAGCCGCGGCCTGCTGGTAGTCAACGATATCCGCCTGGGCGAATTCCTCGCCGAGGCCGGGCGCTATCGCCACGGCTGGCTGGGCTGCGACCAGCGTATCGCCGACCTGCGCCTGTCCGGCGTGTTCCGTCTCGACGAGCCGGCCTCGCTGCTGGACAACCTCACCCACCTGCTGCCGGTCAAGGTGGTCGAACGCACGCGCTGGTGGGTGCGCCTGGTCCCGGCATAGACGCCGGGAAAAATTTTTTGTCGGACTTCATGGACTCGTCCGGTTAGGGGATATCTCTCCCTCATTGGACGTTGTCATGCACGCTGCCAGACCCCAGCCATTTCCCTTCCAGCCCCGTTACCTGACCCGCGCCGTGTACCTGGCGCTGGCCCTCGGCGCGGTACCGGCGTTCGCCGACACCGCGGCGCCGGTCGCCCCGGCGGTTGCGGCGGGATCCCTGGCCCAGGCCCTGAGCAGCTTTGCCGAGCGTTCCGGGATCACCCTGTCCTACGCCCCTGACGACGTCCGCGGCCTGAGCACCAACGGCCTGAACGCCGGCGGCTCGCTGGAAGATGCTCTGGCGAAACTGCTCAAGGGCAGCGGCCTGGTGGCGCACCGCACCGCTTCGGGCTTCGTGGTCCTGCGCGACAGCGGCGCTGGCCTGCAACTGGAGCCCACCAGCATCGACAGCACCGCGCTGCAGAGCGCCTTCGCCCCGGTGGACGGCTATTTCGCCAGCAATGCCAGCAGCGCCACCAAGAGCGACAAGTCGATCCTCGAAACCGCGCAGAGCGTCAGCGTTGTCACCGCCGAGCAGATCAACGACCGCAAGGTCAACAAGGTCGAGGATGCCGTGGCCTACAGCGCCGGGGTGCGGGTCGGCAGCTCGGGCCTGGACCCGCGCTTCGACAACATCCAGGTGCGCGGCTTCGAGACCACCATCGCCGCCGACTTCCTCGACGGCCTGCGCCAGCCCGGCAGCGGCTGGCTGTCGCTGTATTCCACCGAGGCCTACGCCCTGGAGCGCATCGAGGTGCTGAAGGGCCCGGCCTCGGTGCTCTATGGCCAGATCAGTCCCGGCGGCATGGTCAACCGGGTCAGCAAGCGCCCGAGCCTGCTGGCGAAGAACGAAGTGCAGGTGCAGGCCGGCAGCTATGGCCACGAGCAGGGCCAGTTCGATGTCGGCGGCAAGCTGGACGAGGCCGGCGACGTGCTGCTGCGCACCGTCGGCCTGTACCGCGACTCCGGCTACTCGGTCGACCAGATGGACAACCTCTCGCGCCTGCTGGCGCCGTCGCTGAGCTGGCAGATCGACCCGGACACCAGCCTGACCCTGCTGGCCCAGTACCAGGAACGGCAGACCGCGGCATCGCCGATGATGGTGCAGGAAGGCGATCACCTGACCGACTTCTGGCAGGGCGACGAGTACTACGACAAGCTGCACCAGCGGCAGTGGACCTTCGGCTACGAGTTCGAGCACCGCTTCAACGACACCTTCAGCGTCCAGCAGAACCTGCGCTACGGCCAGGTCAGCACCACCAACCAGTACCTGCAACCGACGGCGTTGATCGACGGGCATATCCTCGACCGCTACGCCGTCGGCCTGTACGAGGACATGAGCTCGCTGTCCACCGACACCCGCCTGGTCAGCCGCTTCTCCACCGGCAACCTGCACCACACCGTGGTCAGCGGCGTCGACTACGCCTGGCTTGACACCTCGTTGCTGTACGCCTGGGGTCCGGCCCCGACCATCGACCGCTGGGCACCGGACTACCACCAGCCGGTGGTCAAGCCGACCGACGTGTGGGCCGACCAGGACGGTCTCGAACACCGCATGGGCGCCTATGTCCAGGACCAGATCGAACTGGACAACTGGCGCCTGTCCGCCGGCCTGCGTCGCGACTGGGTGCACGTGCGGCGTGACGACAACCTCACCGATATCAACAGCACCACCAGCGATTCCGCCACCACTGGCCAGCTGGGTGTGCTCTACCTGTTCGACAACGGCCTGGCGCCCTATGCCAGCTACGCCACCTCGTTCCTCCCGGTCAGCGGCGTCAATACCAGCGGCCAGCCGTACAAACCCACCGAGGGCGAGCAGTTCGAGGTCGGCCTGAAGTACCAGCCACCGGGCAGCCGCACCTTGCTCACCGGCTCGCTGTACCACCTGACCCAGAGCAACGTGCAGACCCGTGACATGGTCAACCCGCTGAACAACGTGCAGACCGGCGAGCAGGTGTCCCGCGGGCTTGAGCTGGAAGCGGTGTCGGATGTCAGCGACAACCTGCGCCTGACCGCCAGCTACGCCTTCAACGATGCCGAAGTGACCAAGGGCAACAAAGGCGACCAGGGCAAGGTGCCGAAGAACGTGCCGCGCCACCTGGCCGCGTTGTGGCTGGACTACAAGCTGCCGTTCGGCCTCGGCGTGTCCGGCGGTGCGCGCTACACCGGCAGCACCTACGGCGACCCGGCCAACGAAGTGAAGAACGAGGGCTACACCCTGGTCGATGCCGGCGTGCACTACGACTTCGGCGGTGGCCTGGACGGCGTGCGCCTGGCGCTCAACGCCCGTAACCTGTTCGACAAGCGCTTCATCAACTGTCAGGACGGCTACTGCTACCGCGGCGAAGCGCGCAGCGTGGTCACCAGCCTCAGCTATCGCTGGTAAGGGGAGGGCGGACCATGTTGCGTACCCTGATGAAAGCCCTCGGCATCCTGCTGTTGAGCACGGCGGCCCGGGCCGAGCCGGTGACCCTGGACGGCACCGAGCAATGGACGATGAAGAGCGATGAAGGTCGTGAATACCGGATCATGGTCAGCCTGCCGGAGGGCGACCTGCCCTGGACCGGCGGCTATCCAGTGATCTACCTGCTGGACGGCAATGCCTACTTCCCGGCGTTCCATGCGGCGAAGCGGGCGCAGGACCGTCTGCGCGGGGCGATCCTGGTGGGTATCGGTTACCCGAGCGACACCCCGTTGGACTTCGTGCGGCGCGCCTACGACCTGTCGCCGCCGGCCCCGGCAGACCGCAACGACCCGCCCCAGGGCGGGCAGGACGTGTTCCTCGACTTCATCGAGAAACGCCTGATGTCCAAGGTCAACGAGCGCTTCAAGGTCGACCAGGACCAGCGCAGCCTGGTCGGTCATTCGTTTGGCGGGATGTTCGGCATCTACACCCTGTTCACCCGGCCGCAGCTGTTCCAGCACTACGTCGCCATCAGCCCGAGCCTGTGGTGGCAGGACCGCTACCTGCTGGCCCATGAAAAGGCGTTCACGGCCAGGGCCCATGCCGGCAAGCTGGACCTGATCCACCGCAGCCTGAGCCTGATCGCCGGCGACCGAGAGATGCCCCAGGAGATCCAGGACGTGCGCTCCCTGCAACTGCGCCTGGAGAACCTGTCGCAGTACGGCCTGCGCAGCGACTTCCAGATAGAAGCGGGGGAGGACCATGCGGCGATTCCGTTCCGCGTGCCGAACCGGGTGCTGGACGAGCTGATGAGTACGCGGCGCTACTGAAGCTTTCGGGATTGTCATCTGCGCCTCACCTTGGTGTTAGCCGTGGGTTCTTAGACTGGCTGGCAACAAGGGTCGCAATTCCCTGTGGCCCTGCGACAGGTGAGGTGTGTCATGCGAATCATGAAGGTCATGCTGGTTGCCGGTCTGCTTGCCAGCAGTGTCGGCGTTGCCCAGGCGGAGGATGGCATGGAGCGGATCCAGCGCTTCCAGGCCCAGTTCAAGGCCGAGCAGGAACGGCTGTGGGGGGATGGCAAGGAGCAGGTGGTCAAGCAGGACAAGGAAGACAAGAAAACCGACAGTTGAAGAGTGTGTGGTACCCGAAGCCAGGCGAATGCCTGGCTTTTTTCGTTGCCTGTCAGCCCCGACGCGATCTACCGTCAGGCGTAGAGATTCCAGCCGAGAAACCAATCCCAAAAGAAAAACCCACGGCTCGCACCGTGGGTTTCATTTTCACGCCACCTCTTCCTCATCCCGCCGATGCGCCCACTGGTACAACGCCGGCAACACCAGCAAGGTCAGCGCCGTGGACGAGAGAATCCCGCCGATCACCACCGTCGCCAGCGGCCGCTGCACCTCTGCACCCGTCCCGGTGGCCAGGGCCATGGGAATGAAGCCTAGGGACGCCACCAGCGCCGTCATCAACACTGGCCGCAGACGGGTCAGGGCGCCCTCGGTCACCGCGCTGGCCAGGCTCGCACCTTCCTCGCGCAGGTTGCGGATGAACGAAATCATCACCAACCCGTTGAGCACCGCCACCCCCGACAGGGCGATGAAGCCCACCCCCGCCGAGATCGACAGCGGAATATCCCGCAGCCACAGGGCCAGCACACCGCCGGTAAGGGCGAAAGGAATGCCGGTGAACACCAGCAGCCCATCCTTGAGGTTGCTGAACATCAGGAACAGCAGGGTCATTACCAGCAGCAGCGCCACCGGCACCACCACCTGCAGGCGCTTGGCCGCCGATTGCAGCTGTTCGAACTGGCCGCCCCAGGTGGTCCAGTAGCCCGCCGGCACCTGCACGTCGCGCTCCAGCATGGCACTGGCTTCCTCGACGAAGGAGCCGAGGTCGCGACCGCGTACGTTGGCGCTGACCACCACCAGGCGCTTGCCGTTCTCGCGACTGATCTGGTTCGGCCCCAGTTGCAGGTCGAGGCTGGCTACCTGGGACAGCGGGATGAAACCGATGCGCTCGGCACCCAGCGCAGCGTTGGCCGGCACCGGGATCAGCAGTTCGGAAAGGCCTGCCACGTCGGTGCGCAGGGTCTCGGACAGGCGCACCACCATGTCGAAGCGGCGGTCGCCCTCGTACAGGATGCCGGCCTGGCGTCCGCCAACGGCGATGGCCACGGCGTCCTGCACTTCACCGATGTTCAGGCCGTAGCGCGCGGCCTTTTCCCGGTCGATATTGATGGTCAGCACCGGCAGGCCGGTGGTCTGCTCCACCTTCACTTCCGAAGCGCCCTGTACGCCCTGCAGCGCCGTGGCGATCTTCGCCGCCGTGCGGTTGAGGGTATCCATGTCGTCGCCGAACACCTTCACCGCGACATCGCTGCGCACTCCGGAAATCAGTTCGTTGAAGCGCAACTGGATCGGCTGCGACAGTTCGTGGTTGCTCCCCGGCACGCTCGCCGCGGCCTTCTGCACGGCGGCGATGATCGCCTCGCGGGACTTGCCGGGATCGGGCCATTGCGCCTGGGGCTTGAGCATCACGTAGGCGTCGGAGATGTTCGGCGGCATCGGGTCGGCGGCGATTTCCGCGGTGCCGGTGCGAGCGAACACCCGTTGCACTTCCGGTACCTGCTCCAGCAGCGCTTTCTCCAGGCGCTGCTGCATGTCCACCGACTGGCTCAGGCTGGTGCCGGGCACGCGCAGGGCCTGCAGGGCCAGGTCGCCTTCGCTGAGGCTGGGGATGAACTCGCTGCCCATGCGGCTGGCCAGCGCGCCGCTCAGCACCACCGCAGCAACCGCGGCGGCGAAGGCCGCGTTACGGTGCGCCAGGACCCAGCTCAGCACCGGGGCGTAGCCCAGCCGCGCCTTGCGCATCACCAGGCCTTCCTCTTCCTTGACCTTGCCGGTGACGAACATGGCGATGGCCGCTGGGACGAAGGTCACCGAGAGCAGCATGGCGCCGAGCAGGGCGATGACCACGGTAAAGGCCATGGGGTGGAACATTTTTCCTTCGACCCCGGTGAGGGCGAAGATCGGCAGGTACACCACCATGATGATCAGCTGGCCATAGATCAGCGGCCGGCGCGCCTCGCGGGCGGCGGCGAAGACTTCCTGGAAGCGTTCGGTCCGGGTCAGCATGCGCCCGTGCTTGTGCTGGGCATGGGCCAGGCGGCGGATGGCGTTCTCGACGATCACCACCGCGCCGTCGACGATGATGCCGAAGTCCAGGGCGCCGAGGCTCATCAGGTTGGCGCTGACCTTGTTGTTGAACATGCCGGTGAAGGTGAACAGCATCGACAGCGGGATGACCATGGCAGTGATCAGCGCGGCGCGGATATTGCCGAGGAACAGGAAAAGGATGGCGATCACCAGGATCGCACCCTCCACCAGGTTCTTCTTCACCGTGGCGATGGCCTTTTCCACCAGGTGGGTACGGTCGTACACGGTCACCGCGACCACGCCTTCGGGCAGGGTACGGTTGATTTCTTCCAGCTTGGCCGCCACCGCTTGCGAGACGCTGCGGCTGTTTTCGCCGATCAGCATGAACACCGTGCCCAGCACCACTTCCCGGCCGTTCTCGGTGGCTGCGCCGGAACGCAGTTCCTGGCCGATGCCGACCTCGGCGACATCGCTCACCCGGATCGGCGTGCCGTCGACGCTGGAGATGACGATGGTGGCGATGTCCTTGACGCTGCCGACCTGGCCCGGCGCACGGATCAGCAGTTGCTCGCCGTTGCGTTCGATGAAGCCGGCGCCGACGTTGGCATTGTTGCTCTGCAACGCAGCGACCAGGTCGTTGAGGGTCAGCCTGTAGGCGGCCAGGCGCTTGGGATCGGGGGCGATCTGGTACTGCTTGGCATGCCCGCCGATGGTGTTGATCTCGGCTACCCCCGGCACGTTGCGCAGTTGCGGCTTGATGATCCAGTCCTGGATCTCGCGCAGGTCGGTGGGGGTGTACGGCGTGCCGTCGGCCTTGCGCGCACCGTCCTCGGCCTCGACGGTCCAGAGGAAGATTTCACCCAGCCCGGTGGAGACCGGGCCCATCAGCGCCTCGACCCCTTCGGGCAGTTGTTCCCTGGCCACCTGAAGGCGTTCGTTGACCTGCTGGCGGGCGAAGAAGATGTCGGTACCGTCGGCGAAGATCACCGTGACCTGGGACAGCCCCGAGCGCGACAGCGAGCGGGTCTGCTGCAGGCCGGGCAGGCCGGCCATGGCGGTTTCCACCGGGAAGGTGATGCGCTGCTCGGTTTCCAGCGGCGAGTAGCCGGGAGCGGC
This sequence comes from Paucimonas sp., assembly GCA_031253995.1. Lineage (GTDB taxonomy): Bacteria > Pseudomonadota > Gammaproteobacteria > Pseudomonadales > Pseudomonadaceae > Aquipseudomonas. The sequence continues at coordinate 197,257 of JAIRVG010000052.1, forward strand.
GGTGTTGATCTGCACCTGGACATTGGTGATGTCCGGCACCGCGTCGATCGGCAGCTTCTGGTAGCTGTAGATCCCGATGCCGGCCATCAGCAGCACGGCGATCATCACCACGACGCGCTGTTCGATGGCGAAGCGAATCAGACGTTCAAACATGCGAAGTCATCCTGTGGAAGCGCATCAGTGGCTGTGCTCGGCGGACGCCTTGCCCAGCTCGGACTTGAGGGTGAAGCTGCCGCGCGTGGCGACCTGGTCGCCGACCGCGAGGCCGTCGAGGATCTCCACGTGGGCGCCATCGCGCCGGCCCAGGGTCACCGGGCGGGTGTCGAAGCCGTCGGCGTTGCGCACGAACACCGACGGGCGTTCCTCCACGGTCTGCACCGCCTCGAAGGGCACGGTGACCGCCGCCGGGGCTGTGCGGCTGGTGACCGTGATGCTGACGAACAGGCCGGGACGCCAGGCGCCGTCGGGGTTGGTCAGGTTGACGCGGACGGTGGCGGCACGGTTCTGTTCGCCCAGCAGGCTGCCGACGTAGCCGATGGTGCCTTCCACTTCAGTGTCCAGGTCCGGAGACGACACCCGCACCGGGCGTCCGCTGGCGACCTTGTCCAGGTCCCGCGGCGGCACGGCGAAGGTGGCCCAGACCCGCGACAGGTCGGAAAGGGTGAAGGCGTTGCTGGCCTCGCTGACTACCTCGCCGAGGACCAGGTGCTTCTCCACCACCACGGCATCGAACGGCGCGCGCAGTTCGTAGCGGTTGCCGCCGGCGGCGGTTACCGAGGCGCCGAGGGCGGCGACCTTCTGCCGGGCGTTGCCCAGGCCGATCTCGGCCTCCTGCAGCGCCTGGCGGGCCAGCAGGTAGTCCTGCTCGGCGGAGATTTTCTCCTGCCACAGCTGTTTTTCCCGCTCGAAGGTCACCCGCGCCAGTTCGACCCGGCGCTGGGCGGCCTGCTGCTCGCTGCGCAGGTCGGAGATCTGCTGGCTGGCGATCACGGCCAGCAACTGGCCCTTCTTCACCGTTTCGCCGAGGTTGGCGTGGACGCTTTCGACGACCCCGGGAACCCGCGGCACGACGTGGGCGGTGCGGTCCTCGTCGAAGCGGATTTCGCCGGGGAAGCTGACCACGCTGCCCAGCTCCCGCGGTGCGGCTGCCTGCAGTTCGATGCCGGCGCTGCTGATCTGCTGTTCGCTGAGGGTCAGCCTGCCTTCCTCGTCGTGGCCGCCTTCTTCGCCATGGCCTTCTTCGCCATGTTCATCCTTGGTCGCAGTGCTGGCGGCTTTTCCATGGCCATGCCCATCGTCGGCGCCATGGCCGGCATCGCTGCCGTTCCAGGCCGCACCGGCAAAGCCGAGGGCCGCCAGCGCGGCTACCGCGAGGGCGATCTTGCGTGTGTTGTCCATTGTTGCTCCAGAGCGGGGTTCAAGGGGTGGCAGTAAGGGCGTCGAGGTCGCCGAAGACCCGTTCCACACGGGCCCGGGCGTCGCTGGCGGTGGCCAGGGAGGCGAGGTATTGCTCGCGGGCGGCGATCAGGGTGCGCTGGGCGTCGAGCACTTCGATGAAGCCGAACTTGCCGCGCTCGAAACCGCGGGTGGCAGTGTCCACGGCCTGGCGTGCGGCGGGCAGGATGGTGCTGTCGTAGGACGCCACTTCCTGCATGGCCGTGCCCCATTGGTTGAGTGCGGTGCGGGTTTCGCTGCGCAGGCGCAGTTCCGTGGCGTTGCGCAGGTCACGGGCCTGGTCGGCGCGGCGGGCGGCGGCGAGGACGTTGCCCTGGTTGCGGTCGAACAGCGGCAGGGGCAGGGACAGGCCGACCACATTGACGCGCTCGCGTTCGAGGCGGTCGTACTGGCTGCCGAGACTGACGGTGAGGTCGGGGATGCGCTGGGCCTTTTCCGAACCCAGCGCGGCGTCGTTCTGGTCGATGCGGGCCAGCGCCTGGCGCAGCTCGGCGGTCTGGTCGAGGCGGCCCAGCAGCAGGTCGTCGGCAGGCGGCTGGCCGGGTGACAGCGACGGTGCGTCGAGACGGTCGACGGTGTCGACGGCGCTGCCGGTGATCTGGGCCAGTTGCCGGTAGGCGTTGCTCTTTTCGCTTTGCGCCCGGCTCAGTTGCAGGCGTGCTTCGGCCAGTTGCACCTGGGCCCGGGTGGCCTCGACGGGCGACGAAGTGCCTGCCCGCACGCGGCCTTCGACCACCTGCAGGCCGCGCTCGGTGAGGTCGAGGGACTGCCTCGCCAGTTCCACGCCGGTCTGCGCGCGCAGGGCACTGTAGAACGCCTGGACCACGTCGGCGCGCAGGTTGTTGACCTGCTGTTCCAGGGTCATCTGCGCCAGGTCCTGGCCAACCCGCGCCACCTCGATCCGCGCGCCGCGCTTGCCGCCCAGTTCCAGCGGCTGGCTGAGGGTCACCGTGGTGGTGCTGGTGTCGCGCCGGGTGTCCTCGACCTCCCAGGACAGCTCCGGATTGGGGATCAGCCCCGCCTGGCGCCGGGCACCCTCGGCGATGCCGATTTCCTGGCGGGCGGCGGCCATGTCCGGGTTGTGTTCCAGGGCCGTGGCGATGGCCTGGGGCAGGCTGAGGCTGTCGGCCAGGGCCAGGGGGGCTGTCAGCAGCATGCAGAGCGTGGCGAGCGATCGGGAAAAGACGGGAAATCGGGGCACTTGCAGGTCCTCGCGGGCGCCAGGCCTGACAAGAACGGCGAACGTGCCGCCAGGCCCTCATGGGAAGAGTGGCGCACTCTAATCAGGGGCAGCTATCAACGGCGTGGCGGCAGGATTACAAATCTGTAATGCACGCAAGCTCGCAGATGACAGGGGCATGACGAAATTGTAATCAGCCCATCACCTCGTCGTTATCCACCCTTTGCAACCCTCGCTGCGGCGCTTTCCCCTGGCGCCCCGGAGCCCGTGCCGGGCACCCGATAACAAAAAACTGCCGGACCTCGAAGGAGCATTGCATGAGTTATCTGTTTCCCCGTTATCTGGTGGCGCTCTGCGCGCTGTCCGCAAGCTACGCCGCCACCGCTGAAGACAAGGCCGAAGGCTTTGTCGAGGGCAGCGACCTCACCGTGTTGAACCGCAACTTCTATTTCAACCGGGACAACCGCGACGGTCCCGCACCGGTCTATGGCAAGGTCGGTGACAACGGCTACTCCGAAGCCTGGGCCCACGGCATCATCGGCAGGTTCTCCTCGGGCTTCACCCAGGGCACCGTCGGTTTCGGCGTCGATGCCTTCGCCATGCTCGGCCTGAAGCTCGACACCGGAGGCGGCCGCAACGGTGGGCGCAGCTCCTTCGACGTGCTGCCGGTGAACCGTGACGGCGACGCCCGCGACGAGTTCAGCAAGCTCGGTGGCGCCGTCAAGGCGCGCTTGCTCGACACCGTGGTGCGGGTCGGCGACGTGTTCCCCGCCACGCCGGTGGTGGCGGCAGGGGACTCGCGCCTGCTGCCGGAAAGCTTCCGCGGGGTGACGGCAGAAAACACCAGCTTCGACGGCCTGACCCTGCAGGCCGGGCGCCTGCATTCGATGAGCCAGCCGGTGTCCGGCAACCTGCGCGATGGCTTCGTGACCTTCTATGGCGGCGCGGTGGATTCGCCCTGGGTTGCCTATGGCGGCGGCGACTACGCGGTCAACGACCATCTCAGCGTCAGTTTCTACGGCAGCCGCCTGAAAGACGCCTGGAACCAGTACTACGCCGGTACCAGCTTCAGCTACCCCCTGGCGGACGACCTCACCCTGATCAGCGGCTTCAATGCCTACCGCGCCGTCGACGAGGGCCGGCAACTGCTCGGCGCGTTCGACAACACCATCTGGAGCGGCAAGCTCGGCCTGCGCTTCGGTGCCCACACCCTGGCCGTGACGCACCAGCGCAACAACGGCGACGACGACTTCGATTACCTGCGCCAGTCCGACTCGATCTTCCTCGACAACTCGATCCAGTACAGCGACTTCAACTCGCCGAAGGAACGCTCGTGGATGCTGCGCTACGACCTCGACATGGCCAGCTACGGGATTCCCGGCCTGTCGTTCATGACCCGCTACGGCAAGGGCACCGACGCCGACTATTCCAACGCCAACGCCGTGTACATGCGCCGTGACGCCAATGGCGATCCGCTCACCGGACAGAAACGCTGGGAGCGGGACATCGAGGTCAAGTACGTGGTGCAGAGCGGCGCGGCCAAGGACCTGTCCCTGCGCGTGCGCCAGGCCAATACCCGCGCGACGGCCTTCGAGTCGGACCTGGACGAGTTTCGCCTGATCGTCGAGTACCCGCTGTCGGTACTTTGAGCGGCACCCCCATTCACCTTTGCCTCCACAACTCCTTTGGTTGAAGGTGAATTCCTTTGCGCCCCACCGGGGCGCTTTTTTTTGCAGGCTGCAAAGCATTCCTCTATAGCCCGAGCATATTTTTACTGGTTTCCACCCCACGCCACCTGGGCGCACAATCCTGTCCATCGAACCTACCAATCGGTAGGTCGCCATCCCGCCAGCCCGGAGATCCTCGATGACTGCGATGAATAACAACAAGACCACCCAGGCCTACCAGAAGCTCGACGCGGCCCACCACATCCATGCCTTCCTCGATCAGAAGGTCCTCAACGAAAAGGGCGCGCTGGTCATCGAGAAGGGCCAGGGCCTGAACCTGTGGGACACCGAGGGCAAGCGCTACATCGACGGCATGTCCGGACTGTGGTGCACCGCGCTGGGCTACGGCCGCGCCGACCTGGCCGCTGCCGCCACCCGCCAGCTTGAGGAGCTGCCGTACTACAACCTGTTCTTCCAGACCACCCATCCGCGGGTGATCGAGCTGTCCGAGCTGCTGTTCAGCCTATTGCCAAAGCACTACAGCCACGCCATCTACACCAACTCCGGTTCCGAGGCCAACGAGCTGCTGATCCGCACCGTGCGCCGCTACTGGCAGGTCGCCGGGAAACCCCGGAAACGCATCATGATCGGCCGCTGGAACGGCTACCACGGCTCCACCCTGGGCAGCACCGCCCTGGGCGGCATGGGCTTCATGCACGAGATGGGCGGCATGCTTCCGGACTTCGCCCATATCGGCGAGCCGTACTACTACGTGCACGGCGGCGAGCTGTCCGAGGATGCCTTCGGCCTGCAGGCGGCCGGTGAACTGGAAACGAAGATCCTCGAACTGGGCGCCGAGAACGTCGCCGCCTTCGTTGCCGAACCCTTCCAGGGCGCCGGTGGCATGATCTTCCCGCCGGCCAGCTACTGGGCCGAGATCCAGCGCATCTGCCGCAAGTACGACGTGCTGCTGTGTGCGGACGAGGTGATCGGTGGCTTCGGGCGTACCGGCGAATGGTTCGCCCACCAGTACTTCGGCTTCGAGCCGGACACCCTGAGCATCGCCAAGGGCCTGACCTCCGGCTACGTGCCCATGGGTGGCCTGGTACTGTCGAAGCGGATTGCCGAGACCCTGGTGGAAGAGGGCGGCGTATTCGCCCACGGGCTGACCTACGGCGGCCACCCGGTGGCGGCGGCGGTGGCCATCGCCAACCTCAAGGCGCTGCGTGAGGAGCAGATTGTCGAGAAGGTCAAGGGCGATACCGGCCCGTACCTGCAGCAACTGCTGCGCGAGCATTTCCAGGATCACCCGCTGGTGGGCGATATCCAGGGCGCCGGGATGGTGGCCGCGCTGCAGTTCGCCGAGGACAAGGCCACGCGCAAGCGCTTCGCCAATGAAAACGACATTGCCTGGCGCTGCCGCACCATCGGTTTCGAGGAAGGGGTGATCATTCGTTCGACCCTGGGCCGGATGATCATGGCGCCGGCGCTGGTGGCCAGCCGTGGCGACCTGGACGAGTTGGTGGAGAAGACGCGGCGGGCGGTGGACCGCACGGCGCGGGAGATCGGGGTGCTTTAAGGCCATGGATGACCCTGTGGGATGAAGCCGATCCCACAGGGCCGGCTACAAAGCTTTTTCATACCTTCACAGAACATATTTCATATTTTTCCTGTTCCACGAAACACCGCAGAATCGAAACCATACGAATAACCAACGACGCCCCCGAGCGATCGATACCAGGCCGGTGCCGGACCCCGCGACCCCTCCAATACGCGGGCACAGAACAATAAACCGCACCCGCCTTTTGCTGCCCTTTCAAGCCTGTCCGTTCCAACTGTGTCGGGGTTTCATACCCGCGCTCGCTCGCGCGTGCGCGATGCCCCGGCATTTACTTCGAGAAGCAGTGAGGAAATGTCGATGTCTTTGAAAATGCATGCGTGTGCACTGGCAGTGGTATCCGCGTTGATGGCGGGCAATACGATGGCGGCGGCGGACAAGCTCACCGTCATCTCCTTCGGCGGCGCCACCAAGGCCGCCCAGGACCAGGCCTATTTCAAACCGTTCGAGCAGAGCGGGGCGGGCAAGGTGGTGGCCGGCGACTACAACGGCGAGCTGTCCAAGGTCAAGGCCATGGTCAGCGTCGGACAGATCTCCTGGGACGTGGTCGAAGTGGAAAGCCCCGAGCTGCTGCGCGGTTGCGAGGAAGGCCTGTTCGAACGCCTCGACCCGGCACTGCTGGGCAATGCCGACCACTACATCGCCAACACCGTCAGCGAGTGCGGCGTGGCCAGCTATGTCTGGTCCATGGTCATGGCCTACAACCCGGCCAAGGTCGGCACGCCGCCAGCCTCCTGGGCGGACTTCTGGGACACCACCAAGTACCCCGGCAAGCGCGGCCTGCGCAAGGGCGCCAAGTACACCCTCGAAGCCGCGCTGCTCGCCGATGGCGTAAGCAAGGCCGACCTGTACAAGGTCCTCGCCACGCCCGCAGGCGTCAGCCGCGCCTTCGCCAAGCTCGACCAGATCAAGTCCTCGATCCAGTGGTGGGAAGCCGGTGCCCAGCCACCGCAATGGCTGGCGGCCAACGACGTGGTGATGTCCGCCGCCTACAACGGCCGCATCGCCGTGGCCCAGAAAGAGGGCACCGACCTCGGCATCGTCTGGAACGGCGGGCTCTACGACCCGGACCACTGGGCCATCGTCAAGGGCTCGCCGAACAAGGCCCTGGCCGAACGCTTCATCGTCTTCGCCAGCCAGGCGGACACGCAGAAGACCTTCTCCTCGAACATCCCCTACGGCCCGGTCAACAAGCAGACCCTCGGCACCCTGCCGGCCGATATCCAGGCCCAGTTGCCCACCGCGCCGGCCAACCTCGAACAAGGCCTGCTGGTGGATTCCAGCTTCTGGGTCGACCACGGCGAGGAGCTGGAAGAGCGCTTCAACGCCTGGGCCGCACGCTGACATCCGATTCACCCGCCCGGCGTCGTGCGTGCGGCGCCGGGCGATAACGCTGCACACAACAACGATAAGAAGGATGCTGCAATGAACGCTTCAGTGACGGCGGCGACGCCAGTGCATTCCGGCGGGCTACGCCGGGTTCTGGGCCTCGGGGCCCTGTTGTCGGTGGCCATCGGCCTGGTGGTGTCCCAGGGCGTCATGGTCATGATGCTGCAAGGCGCGGGCATGGCCGGGCTGGGCTTCATCATTCCCCTGGGCATCGCCTATATCCTGGCGCTGACCTATGCCATGTCGTTCTCCGAACTGGCGCTGATGGTGCCGCGCGCCGGCAGCCTGAGCAGCTACACGGAAGTCGCCATCGGCCACTTCCCGGCGATCCTTGCTACCTTCTCCGGCTACATGGTGGTGGCCATGTTCGCCCTGTCCGCCGAGCTGTTGTTGCTCGACCTGATCATCGGCAAGGTCTACCCCGGCGTGCTGCCGCCGATGGCCGTGGCGGGGGGCATGCTGGCGCTGTTCACCGGTCTCAACCTGCTGGGCATCGACGTGTTCGCCAAGTTGCAGACGGTGCTCGCGGTGGTCATGGTCGCCATGCTCCTGGCCCTCGGTATCGGGGCCCTCGGGCATGCCGAAGGCAGCCTGCAGACCTCAATGGATCAAGGCTGGAACCCGCTGGGCATGGGGGCGGTCGCGCTCGCGGCAATGGCCATCTGGGGCTTTGTCGGCGCCGAGTTCGTCTGTCCGCTGGTGGAAGAGACCAAGCGTCCGGAACGCAATATCCCGCGCTCGATGATGCTCGGCCTGACCATCATCTTCGGCGTGATCGTCCTCTATTGCCTGGGGGCCTTGCTCCTGGTTCCACGGGAGTTGCTGGCCAGTGACCCGCTGCCGCATTTCCTCTACGCCACCACGCTGTTCGGCGAGAGCGGCAAGGCGCTGCTGGTGGCCGCCTCGGTGACCGCCACGGCGAGTACCGTCAACTCGTCGCTGGCGGCGTTGCCGCGGATGCTTTATGGCATGGCCGAGAACGGCCAGGCGTTCCCGCAGTTCAAGCGCCTCAGCGCACGGACCCGCACGCCCTGGGTGGCGGTGCTGTTCATCGCCGCGATCACCGGCCTGCCGATCCTGATCCTGGGGCAGAACCCGGAGGCGGTGAGCCTGTTGCTGCTGGCGGCGGCGCTGGCCTGGCTGCTGGCCTACATCATCGTGCATATCGACGTGATCGCCTTGCGTCGTCGCTACCCGAATGCCCGGCGGCCGTTCCGCACGCCGTTCTATCCGCTGCCGCAGATCGTCGGCATCGCCGGAATGCTGTTCGCCATCTGGCACGCCTCGCCGGCGCCGGAAATGACCGGGAAGATCTTCGGTACTGCCGGCGTGGTACTGGGGATCATTTCGCTGATCGCGGTGCTGTGGGTGAAGCTGGTGATGAAGAAGCCGCTGTTCAGGCCGGAGCCGTTGGAGGTGGATGAGGCTGCGGCGGGGGGGGCTGTGTAGATACCGATGCAAATCACGGGGCAACGTCCGTTGCCCCGGAACAACACATGACTCATTGATTTGGCAGGGACATGGAAGCGGGCGTTCAGCCAATCACATGCTGCAACACCACCTCCAACGGATGCCGCAACTTGCGGTCCGCCATGCGCTTCACCTGGCTGCGGCACGAATACCCGGTTGCCAGCGGCTCGCCATCCTTGTCCAGCTTGCCTGCCCACGACTGCTCGAAGATCACCTTCGAGGTCTCCTGGTTACGCGCCTCGTGGCCATAGGTCCCGGACATCCCGCAGCACCCGGTGGCCTCGGTCGCCAGCTTCAAGCCCAACCGCGAGAACACCTGCTCCCACTGCTTGGTACTGGCCGGCACATTGGTCTTCTCGGTGCAGTGGGCCAGCAGGCGGAAACTGCCGCCCTTGCCACCCGCCTGCTCCGGCAGCACGTCCATCAGCCATTCCTGCGGCAGCAGCACCTTCGGCGAGCCTTCCAGCCCCGGTACCTTCTGGTACTCCTGGCGATACACCAGGGTCATCGCCGGGTCCAGGCCCACCAGCGGCACGCCGCAGTCGGCCAGGGCCTTGAGCTGGGTGCCGTTGCGGATCGCCGCCTTGGCGAACGCGCCGAGGAAGCCCTGCACATGCAGCGGCTTGCCGTTGGCGCTGTACGGGGCGAGGAACACCTTGTGCCCGAGACGGTGGGCCAGGTCGATGAACGACGCCAGCAGCGGCGTCTCGAAGTAGCGGGTAAAGGCATCCTGCACCAGCACGATGCTGCGCTCACGCTGCGCCGGGGTCAGCTCGCGCAGCGCCGGCACGCTGGCCGCACGCACGCCGCAGCGCTTGAGGGTGGCCTGGAAATTGAAACGGCTGATCAGCGGGCTGTCGACCATGCCGATGCGCTCGGCCAGCAAACCGCCGACGAACTTCGAGCCCATCACCGCGTTGTACAGCCCCGGCGCATGGGCCAGGTACGGGATGGTGAACTCCAGCGAGCCGATCAGGTAGTCCCGCAGCGGACGCTGGTAGCGGTTGTGGTACAGCTCCAGGAAGCGCGAGCGGAAGTCCGGCACGTTGACCTTGATCGGGCATTGCCCCGCGCAGGACTTGCACGCCAGGCAGCCGGCCATGGCGTCGTACACCTCATGGGAGAAGTCGGCCTGGCCCTGTTGCTGCGCCCGTACGTTGCGCAGGCGCTGCGGCAGGCCCTTGAGCCAGGACACACCGTTCGGCTTGAGCACGTCGACATTCGCCGCACCCTGCAGGCGCAGCCATTCGCGGATCAGCGAGGCGCGGCCCTTGGGCGAGTGCTGGCGCTGGCGGGTGGCTTTCCACGACGGGCACATGGCGTCGTCGGGGTCGTAGTTGTAGCAGGCGCCGTTGCCGTTGCAGTGCACGGCGCTGCCGAAGCTCTGCCATACGCGCTCGTCGATCTGCCGGTCGTGCTCGCCACGCAGCGGCGCCTCGTTGACCTTGATCAGGCCTTCGGCGCTGTCCGGCGGGGTGCAGATCTTGCCGGGGTTGAGCTGGTTGTGCGGGTCGAACGCGCCCTTCAGGCGTTGCAGCGCCGGGTACAGTTCGCCGAAGTAGTCCGGCACGTATTCCGAGCGCAGGCCCTTGCCGTGCTCGCCCCAGAGCAGCCCGCCGTAGCGCTGGGTGAGGGCGGCGACGGCGTCGGAAATCGGCTTGACCAGCGCGGCCTGGGCCGGGTCCTTCATGTCCAGCGCCGGGCGTACGTGGAGCACGCCGGCATCGACGTGACCGAACATGCCGTAGGTCAGGCCGTAGCCGTCGAGCAGGGCGCGGAATTCGGCGATGTAGTCGGCGAGCGCTTCCGGCGGTACCGCGGTGTCTTCGACGAACGGCTGCGGGCGCACTTCGCCCTCGACGTTGCCCAGTAGGCCCACCGAGCGCTTGCGCATGGTGTAGACCCGGGTCACCGCCGCCGAGCCCTCGGCCAGGGTGTGGCCGAGGCGTTCGACGCTCTGGTCGTCTTGCAGGTGCTGGATGAAGTCCGCGACCCGGGCGTTGACCTCTGCCGGTTCATCACCGCAGAACTCGACGAGGTTGATGCCCAGGGTCGGTTTCTCGGGATCGGCCGGGAAGTATTCGGCGACGCTGTGCCAGACGATGTCCTGCATCGCCAGCATCAGTACCCGCGAGTCCACCGTCTCGATCGACAGCGGCTTGTGCGCCATCAGCGCATTGGCATCACGCAGGGCGTCCATGAAGCTGGTGTAGCGCACGTTCACCAGCACCGCGTATTTCGGGATCGGCAGCACGTTGAGCTTGGCTTCCACCACGTAGCCCAGCGAGCCCTCGGCGCCGCACAGCACGCTGTTGAGGTTGAAGCGGCCGGCGTCGTCGCGCAGGTGCGCCAGGTCGTAGCCGGTCAGGCAGCGGTTGAGCTTGGGAAAGGTGCTTTCGATCAGCTCGCCCTGGGTTTCCTGGATCTCCCGGGCCATGCGATAGACCTCGCCGACCCGGCCGGGCAGGGCGCAGGCGGCGTCCAGGGTGGCGTCGTCCACCGGCAGGCTGTGCAGGCGCTCGCCGCCCAGCAGCACGCTGTGCAGCTCCAGCACGTGGTCGCGGGTCTTGCCGTAGGTGCAGCTGCCCTGGCCGCTGGCGTCGGTGTTGATCATGCCGCCGACGGTGGCGCGGTTGGAGGTGGACAGCTCGGGGGCGAAGAACAGCCCGTGGGGTTTGAGCGCGGCGTTGAGCTGGTCCTTGACCACCCCGGCCTGGACCCGTACCCAGCGCTCCTCGACGTTGATTTCGAGGATCTGGTTCATGTGCCGCGACAGGTCGACGACGATGCCGTCGGTCAGCGACTGGCCGTTGGTGCCGGTACCGCCGCCGCGTGGGGTCAGCTTGATCTGGCGGAAGCGCGGCTCGGCCATCAGCGCGGCAACCCTGGCCACGTCGTCGGCATCCAGCGGGAATACCGCGGCCTGGGGCAGGCGCTGGTAGATGGAGTTGTCGGTGGCGAGCACCGTGCGGGTACCGTAGTCGGCGCTGAACTGGCCACGGAAACCGGCGGCGCGCAGGGCATCGAGGAAGGCGGTGTAGTCGGCGGCAGGGGCGGCGACCGGGAGCTGGGCGATCATCGGCGGATGGCCTCTTTTATGTCGGGCTAATCATGATTCCTGACCTGGATGTATGGTCATCCTTCGGTCAGATGGTGGATGATGCCAATGATTCCGTAGTGTCGCGGCGGACACAAACGGATAATGGCGCAGCCTTTGATGAGTTTTATGAATGAATTACCGCAACCTGACCCCGTCCATGTCCCTGCTCCTGGCGTTCGAGGCTGCGGCGCGGCATGAAAGCTACACCCGCGCGGCGGAGGAACTGTCGCTGACCCAGAGTGCGGTGAGCCGCCAGGTGCAGACCCTGGAGCAGCAACTGGGGGTGATCCTGTTCCGTCGCGAGGGGCGTACGGTCAAGCTCACCGAGGTGGGGCGCCTGTACCAGCGCGAGATCAGCGAGGCCCTGGGGCGGATCCGCAGCGCTACCCTGCATGCCATGGCCCACCACGGCGGTGGCGGCAGCCTGAGGCTGGCGACGCTGCCGACCTTCGGTTCGAAATGGCTGCTGCCGCGCCTGCACGAGTTCTATCGGCTGCACCCGGAGGTGCTGGTGCATATCAACTCGCGGATCGAACCGGTGGATTTCGCCACCAGCGGCATCGATGCCGCCATCGTCGTCGCCAGTGGTGAGCAGCCGGGGCTGGTCAGCCATCGGTTGCATGCCGAGGAACTGCTGGTGATCCTCTCGCCGGCGCTGGCGGCCTCGCGGGATGTCTGGGCGCCGCAGGATCTTGCCGGACAGACCCTGCTCAGCGTGGCCAACAACGCCAACGCCTGGGGCGACTGGTTTTCCCATCATGGCGTGGCCCACCAGTCGATGCGCCTGGGGCCGAGTTTCGAGCTCACTTCCCATCTGATCCAGGCGGTGCGGGCGGACATCGGTATCGGCCTGGTGCCGCGGATCCTGATTGCCGATGAGCTGGCGGAGGGCACGCTGGTGAGTCCGTTGCCGGCGTATGCCAGTGAGCGGGGGTATTACCTGGTGTATCCACCACGCAACCAGGCGTTGCCGGCGCTGGAGGCGTTTCGCGGGTGGTTGCTGGAGGCGCCGGATCTGCGGGAGGAGTGAGGCCGCAAGTGCGCCGCTCCCATAGGTCCCTGTCAAATCAATGAATCATGTCGCAGTCAGCCCCCCATCCAGCGACCGCCGCACCTTGTCCAGCAGCTCGCCGATCTGGAACGGCTTGAACAGCATGTCCATTCCCGGCGCCAGGAACGCCTGCCGGTTCAAGGCGGTCTGCGCATACCCGGTCATGAACAGGATCGGCAGCCCGGCACGCCAGCCCCGGGCGACATCCGCCAGCTCCCGTCCGCTCATCCGCGGCAGGCCCACGTCGGTCAGCAGCAGCTCGATCGAGGTGTCGTGCTGCAACTGCTCCAGCGCCTGCTCGATGCTTTCCACCGTGGTGCAGCGGTAACCGGCATCCAGCAGCACTTCGCTGACGAACATGCGCACCGACGGCATGTCCTCGACGATCAGGATATGTTCGCCCTGGCCCTGGGCATCGCCACTGCCCGCCGGCACCGGCGGCGCACCCGGCACGCCGGCCCCGGCAGGCAGCACCAGGGTCACCTCGGTGCCACGCCCGATGACGCTGCGGATATGGGCGTCGCCACCGGACTGGCGGGCGAAGCCGTAGATGGTCGACAGGCCCAGGCCCGTGCCCTGGCCCAGCGGCTTGGTGGTGAAGAACGGCTCGAAGACCTTGTCGATCACGCTGTGCTCGATGCCGATGCCGTCGTCACGCACGGACAGCGACACATAGGCGCCATCCTGCAGCTTCGGGTTGCCGCGGGAATAGGCGGCGTAGGTGGTGATCCAGATATGCCCGCCCTGGGGCAGGGCGTCGCGGGCGTTGATCACCAGGTTGAGCACGGCGCTTTCCAGCTGCACCGGGTCGACCAGGGCGATGGCCGGCTGGTTGGTCAGTTCCAGGGTCAGGGCGATGCGTTCGCCGATGGTGCGGATCACCAGCTCTTCCAGCGAGCGCACATGCTCGTTGACGTCCACCGGCCGGGTGTCCAGTGGTTGCTGGCGGGCGAAGGCGAGCAGGCGGTGGGTCAGCGAGGCGGCGCTGGTGGCGGAGTTGAGCGCGGCCTCGGCGTACAGGTGGAGCTTGCCCGAGGCCTGCTTGTCGACCTGTTTGCGGATCAGTTCGAGGCTGGTGATGATCCCGGTGAGCAGGTTGTTGAAGTCGTGGGCGATACCGCCGGTGAGCTTGCCCAGGGCGTCCATCTTCTGCACCTGCAGCAGTTGCGCCTCGGTCCGCGCCCGCTCCGCGACTTCCTTGGCCAGCTGGGTGTTGGCGTCGTCCAGCTGGGCCTGGTGCGAGCGCTCGCGGTGGCGGTGCTCGGTGACGTCCTCGACGAACACCAGGCTCGACCCCGGGGTGCGGTACGGCGAGATCTGCCACTCGGTCTCGCGCCGCTCGCCCTTGACCTTCATGTTCAGCGTGCCTTTCCAGCGCTCGCCGTCGGCCAGGCGCAGGCGCAGCTCGCCGATCACCTGGGCGTCGTTGTCGTCCAGGCACTCGCGCACCGTCTGCGGGTCGTCGACGCCTTCGAGCAAGCGGGTGAAGGCGTGGTTGCATTCATGGATGGTCAGGTTGGCGTCGAGCACCGCGATGGGCGCCGAGACATTGCTGAATATCTCGCGAAAACGCGCCTCGCTCTCGCGCAGGGCATTCTCGGTGTCGCGCACCCGCAGCAGGGTGCGCAGGGTGGCCAGGAGCACGTCGGGGTCGATGGGGTGGATCAGGTAGGCGTCGGCACCGGCGTCCAGGCCGGTGATGATGTCGCCGGTCTGGATCGACGCCGCCGACACGTGGATCACCGGCAGCAGCGCGGTACGCGGGTCGGCGCGCAGCTTGCGGACGATATCGAAGCCGCTCATGTCCGGCAGGTTGACGTCGAGGATCAGCGCATCGAAGTGCTGCAGTTCGATCAGCGCCAGGCCTTCGCCACCGGTGCCGGCTTCCAGCACGCTGTAGCCGTGGCGGTCGAGGCGGCGGCGCAGGGCATAGCGGGTGGCGACGTTGTCGTCGACGATCAGCAACTGCAGGTCACGCTTCATCGGCGGCCTCCGAGGCCACGGCCAGCGGGATGGTGACGAAGAAGGTCGAGCCGACCCCTGGTTCGCTGCACACTCCGACCTCGCCGCCGAGCAGGGCGGCGAAGCGCTTGCACAGCGACAGGCCCAGGCCGGTGCCGCGCAGGCGTTTCTGCAGCGGCGAGTCGACCTGGGAGAAGTCCTCGAACAGGGCACCGTGCAGTTCCGGGGCGATGCCGATGCCGGTGTCGCTGACGGCGAAGCGGATGAGGTCGCTGCCTTCGAGGCTGGCCGAGACCCGCACTTCACCGGTGGTGGTGAATTTCAGCGAGTTGGAGATGAAGTTGCGCAGGATCTGCGCCAGCTTCTTGTCGTCGGTGTACAGCCGCGGCAGGCCGGCCGGTTCCTCGAAGATCAGGTCGACATCGGTGCTGTTGACGATCGGCCGGAACATGCCGCGCAGGGCGGCGAACAGGTCGAGCATGTCGAACCAGCCCGGGGAGATGGTGATGCGCCCGGCCTCGATCTTGGCCAGGTCGAGCAGGTCGTCGACCATGTCGCTGAGTTCGCGGGTGGCGTTGCTGATGAAGCTCACCTGCTTGTGCTGCTCGGGGCTGAGCGGGCCGTCCAGCTCGTCGGCGAGCAGGCTGGTGATGCTCAGGATCGAGCCCAGCGGGGTGCGGAACTCGTGGCTCATGTAGGAGAGGAAGCGGCTCTTCAGGTCCGAGGCCTGGCGCAGCTGTTCGGCCTGGGTGTCCAGTTCCGAGTACAGCGCCAGCACGCCCTGGTTGGTTTCCTCCAGCTCGGCGCGCAGGGCGTCGTTTTCGCCGCTCAGGCGCTCGAACAGGCTGCGCTGCTCGGCGGTGAGGGTGGACAGGTCAGTCATCGGGTGTCTCCAGGGCGGTCACCAGAACGGTCACGTCGTCGCGGCCGCGGCTGAAGTCGCGGTGCAGCACGGTGGCGATCACCGCGGGGTGGCGCTGTACCAGGCCGGGGTAGTCGCGCAGGTTCCAGCGCGATTGCAGGCCATCGCTGTGCAGGATCAACAGGTTTGCGTTCACGGGAGCATAGTCGAAGGTCTGGATCTTCCGGTATTGCGCGCCGACGATGCCCGGATGGGAGGTCAGGCCGCGGGTCTTTTCCGGGGTCACCAGGCTGGCGCTGATGTTGCCGATGCCGGCGAAGTCGAGGCGGTCGTGGCGGGCATCGAAGCGGGCGATGGCCACGGCACCGCCGCGGCTGGACCGCATCGCCTGGTGCAGGTCTTCCATCAGCAGGTGCGGTGTGCCGAACGGCTGCGCGAGGAACGCGCCGCGTCCGGCGTGGGCGGCCTGCTCGGCTTCCTCGCCATGACCGAGGCCGTCCACTACCAGGGCCGCGATGCCAGCGCCACCCACCGCCAGGGCCCAACTGTCACCGCAGTGCGGATCGTCGTGCAGGGAGTGCTGGCTGACGCCGAAACGCAGGTCCGGGGCGCGGTCGCCACTGGCGTGGAAGCGTGCCAGCAGCACGGTGCCGCGCTCGTCGGCGTGCAGGTCGAAGACATCGGCCTGGCGCAGCACGGCGCCGAGGCCGATGCCCTGGGTTCCGCCAGTGGAATAGCCGTCGGCCAGGCAGATCCCGGCGTCGAAGCCTGCGGCGCGGTCTACTGCCAGTATCTCGATGGCGTGACCGGACCGACGGGGCAGCACCTGCAGGTGCATCTCGCCACGGCCGGCGTGCTTGAGGATATTGCTGGCCAGCTCGGTGGTCACCAGCGCCACCCGCCCGGCGTCGGTCTCGTTGAAACCGTGCCGTTGGGCCAGTTTCTGCGCGGTGCGGCGGGCATGGCCTATCTGGGATACATCTTCGATCGCCAGCACCTGGGTGGACGATCCGGTCACATTCAGGTCCATCGGGTAATCGTCACGCAGGTGCCCTCGCCGGGCGCGGTTTGCAGGTCGAACTCGTCCACCAGGCGACGGGCGCCGGTCAGGCCCAGGCCGAGGCCGCCGCCGGAGGTCCAGCCGTCGGTCATGGCCAGCTTGATGTCGGGGATGCCAGGGCCCTGGTCGCGGAAGCTCAGGCGCAGGCCGGTACGGCCGATGTCGTCGAGAATCTGCCAGTCCATGTCGCCGCCGCCACCGTAGACCACGGTGTTGCGCGCCAGCTCGCTGACCGCGGTGACCAGCTTGGTCAGGTCGATCAGGCGCATGCCGCAGTCCGTGGCCAGCTTGCGGGCGGTCTGCCGGGCCAGGACCACGTCCTGTTCCAGGCGCACCGGTTGGGTACCGCTGCTGCGCAGGTTCATGGTTGTTCCACCAGGTTGCGAAGCTTTTGCATGCCGCGCTCGACATTGAGCGCGGTCATGACACCAGGCAGTGTCAGGCCCAGTTCCACCAGGGTGATCGCCACCTGGGGCTGCATGCCCACCAGCACCGTCTGCGCGTCCATGATGCGTGACAGCCCGGAGATGGTGCCGATCATCCGGCCGATAAAGGAATCGACCATGTCCAGCGCCGAAATATCGATCAGCACGCCCTTGGCCGACGTGCGGCTGATGCGTTCGGCGAGGTCTTCCTGGAGGGTCATGGCGAGCTGGTCATGCATGTCGACCTGGATGGTCACCAGCAGGTAGTCGCCCATTTGCAGGATCGGGATGCGTTCCATGGGCTTAGACCGGCTTGGCCAGGGTGACGCCGATGCGCGACAGCGCAAGTTTCAGGGCGTCGGCAAGGTTGGCCTTGGTGCTCACGCCCTGCAGGTCGAGGCCCAGGTGGACGATGGTCTGGGCGATCTGCGGACGCACGCCGCTGATGATGCAGTCGGCACCCATCAGGCGGATGGCGGTGACGGTCTTGAGCAGGTGCTGGGCGACCAGGGTGTCGACGGTGGGCACGCCGGTGATGTCGATGATGGCGATTTCCGCGCCGGTATCGACGATGCGTTGCAGCAGGGATTCCATCACCACCTGGGTGCGTTGCGAGTCGAGGGTACCGATCATCGGCAGGGCGAGGATGCCGTCCCACAGCTTGACCACCGGGGTCGACAGTTCCAGCAGTTCTTCCTGCTGGCGCTTGATCACCGCCTCGCGGGACTTCTGGTAGGTGCGGATGGTGTGCATGCCGAGGGCGTCGAGCAGTTCGGAGATTTCCCAGAGCTGTTCGGCCAGCAGCGCCGGCTGGTCGCGGTAGTGGTTTTGCAGCAGGCCGAACAGCGGGCCCTTGAGGGCGAAGATGAAGTTGGCGGTCTGGTGCGAGTCATGGCCGAGCAGGGCGCGGCTGTGGGAAAGCTTTTCCAGGAACAGGCGGGCGTCGTCCCAGCCGTTGGCACCGATGTTGGCGCCGGCTTCGTTCTGCAGGCCGTTGATCAGCAGATGGAGGAATTCGTTGGTCTGCTGGTGCAGGTCCTGTTCCTTGAGGTTGCGCGTGGCGCCGCTGGCCTCCAGGCCTTGGGTCCATGTGTCGAGGAGTTGCTGGCGCTGGACCTGGATCGCTTCGAGCGTGCTGGAGTTGAGTGCTGCCATCGGGTGTCGCTCCTGGGAAATGGGGCCGGTCTCGGAATGCACGGGCTCTTGGATAGTAGCGCGGTAGCAGGAAAAGATGCTGGGCGCTTTGCCAGTATTGGCGGGAATCACGTTCCGAGTATTGACCGCGGCAAATGGTTCCGTGGGGCGAGGGGGATTTTTGTTGCGTTGCGGATCCAGCGCCGCTTGCGTGTCGCATCGCGGGCAAAAGGACTTCTGCAAGCCTGAATGCCAGGGGTCGCCAGGCGACCCCTGGTGGTCAATCAGAACAGCTTGCTCAGGATCCAGTACAGGCTACCCGACAACAGGATAGCCGCCGGCAGGGTCAGCACCCAGGCCATCAGCAGGTTGCGCACCGTGGCCCATTGCAGGCCGGTGCCATTGGCGGTCATGGTCCCGGCCACGCCGGACGACAGCACATGGGTAGTCGATACCGGCAAGCCATAGATGTCCGCCGCACCGATGGTCAGCATCGCCACGGTCTCGGCCGAGGCACCCTGGGCGTAGGTCAGGTGGGTCTTGCCGATGCGTTCGCCGACGGTGACGACGATGCGCTTCCAGCCCACCATGGTGCCCAGGCCCAGCGCGATGGCCACGGCCACCTTGACCCACAGCGGGATGAAGCGGGTGGCGTCGTCGATCTGCTTCTTGAATGCCTGGACCTTGGCCGTGGTGTCGGCATCGAAGTTGCCGACCTTGTCCTTGTCCATCAGGCGGATCGCTTCCGAGGCCAGGTACATGTCGTTACGCACGTTGGCCATGGCCTGCGCCGGCACCTTGGCCAGCGAACCGTAGCCCTTGACCTGCGCACCGATCTGCCCGGACAGCACGGCCAGCGCCGGCACCAGCTCCGGGGTCGCCTGCTTGGTCCGCACGTAGGTCTCCAGCACCGGACGCGGCTCGGCCGGGGCGGCCAGCGGGTCGCTGCGCTGCAGGGCCTGCTGGGTCACTTCGGCGACCGCGGCGAACTGGGTGGCCTGGCTTTCCGGCATGGTGCGGTTGAGGGCGTAGGCCATCGGCAGGGTGCCGATGAGGATCAGCATGATCAGGCCCATGCCTTTCTGGCCGTCGTTGGAACCGTGGGCGAAAGAGACGCCGGTGCAGGTCAGGATCAGCAGGCCACGGATCCACCATGGCGGCGGCGTGTCGCCTTTTG
The DNA here is from genome assembly GCA_031253995.1 of Paucimonas sp. Taxonomy (GTDB): domain Bacteria; phylum Pseudomonadota; class Gammaproteobacteria; order Pseudomonadales; family Pseudomonadaceae; genus Aquipseudomonas. The sequence goes on from JAIRVG010000052.1 coordinate 216,807, forward strand.
GCGCCTTGTACAGCTCGCGGTTCTTCACCAACAGGCGCAGGGCCAGGAGCAGCAGGGCGGCGCAGACGAAGCCGACCAGCGGCGACAGCAGCAGCGAGTAGCCGACCTTGCTGGCCTGGGCCCAGTCCACCCCGGAGGTGCCGTCGCGCCCGTGCATCAGGGCATTGGCCACGCCGACGCCGATGATCGAGCCGATCAGGGTGTGCGAGGACGAGGCGGGCAGGCCCAGCCACCAGGTGCCGAGGTTCCAGATGATGGCGGCGATGAGCAGGGCGAAGATCATCGCGAAGCCGGCCGAGGAGCCGACCTGCAGGATCAGCTCCACTGGTAGCAGGGCGATGATGCCGAAGGCCACCGCGCCGCTGGACAGCAGCACGCCGAGAAAATTGAAGAAACCCGACCAGATCACCGCGAAGTGCGCGGGCAGGGCATTGGTGTAGATCACCGTGGCCACCGCGTTGGCGGTGTCGTGGAAGCCGTTGACGAACTCGAAGCCGAGAGCGATCAACAGGGCGATGCCCAGCAGGAGGAAGGGCGTCCAGGTGGTGACCACGGCGTTCATGTCGCTGACGTCCTGGACCAGGCTGTAGGCCGAGAAGCCGATGCCGGCGAGGAGGATGACGAAGAAGAGGGCCGAAGCGACCCGCCCCGGTTGGTGGTTGAGCCGAGGGCGATGGCCCCCGGCGGTCGAAGCAGGTGAGGCGAGCGTGCTTGGGTCCATGTCTCGATACCGGTGAGTGTAGGGCACCGGTGATTATCGGAAGAGGATGTTACAAGATGTGTCGCATTCTCCGGTCAGTAGATCTCCGGCACGATCAGCCCGTCCGGTGTCGGCGTGCGGCTGTAGTCGGCCTGGCGCTCGCGAGGCGGCAGCGACACCGTCGGCGTCGCGACCTCTTCGTACGGCACCTGGCTGAGCAGATGGCTGATGCAGTTCAGGCGGGCCTTCTTCTTGTCGTCGGCCTGCACCACCCACCAGCGCGCCTCGTCGATATGGGTGCGCTCCAGCATGATTTCCTTGGCCTTGGTGTAGGCCTCCCAGCGCCGGCGGGATTCCAGGTCCATGGGGCTGAGTTTCCACTGCTTGAGCGGGTCGTGGATGCGGCTGAGGAAGCGCAGGTTCTGCTCCTGGTCGGAAATCGAGAACCAGTACTTGATCAGGGTGATCCCGGAGCGCACCAGCATGCGTTCGAACTCCGGCACGCTGCGGAAGAATTCCTCGTACTGCTCGTCGTTGCAGAAGCCCATGACCCGCTCGACCCCGGCGCGGTTGTACCAGCTGCGGTCGAACAGGACGATCTCGCCCGCCGCCGGCAGGTGCGGCACGTAGCGCTGGAAGTACCACTGGGTCTGTTCGCGGTCGTTGGGTGCCGGCAGCGCGGCGACCCGGCACACCCGCGGGTTGAGGCGCTGGGTGATGCGCTTGATCACGCCGCCTTTGCCGGCAGCATCGCGGCCTTCGAAGATGATCACGATCTTCTGGCCGCTCTTGACCACCCAGCTTTGCAGCTTCACCAGTTCGCCCTGGAGCCGGAACAGCTCGCGGAAATAACGGCGGCGTGCCGCTTTTTCCGGGCTGTCGGGGAGGTTTTCGTCGAACAGCTCGTCGAGGTGCTCGGCGTCTTCGGCCAGCTCCAGTTCGAGTTCTTCGTCACTATGGTCGACCAGCTCGTGGTAGATGCGCTGGATCAGGGAGTCATCGGTCAGCAACATGATGTGCCTCGTTCACGGTTGTGCCGCCGATGTTAGGGGGGCTGCGTGGCAGGCTGGTGACAGCGGCGGCTCACTGCAAGGGGACGTAGATATCGGTTTGCCATTGCTCCAGGGGTGTCTGCGGAAATACGCTCAGGTAATGAAAGAATAGCGGGTCGTCGCGCAGTTCCTCGCCGCTGGAGGGCAGCCAGTCGCGGTACACCGGGTAGATGGTCTCGCCGATGGTGTCCGGCGAGCCGTGGTGGCGCACCACTGCGTAGCGACCACCGGCGATGCGCATTTCACCGACGCCTGCGTCGTTGGGCTTCACCTCTTCCTCGATCTCGCCGCAGACGGCGAAGCGGAATTCTTCCGGCGGGGTGGTATCCGGGTTGTTGAAGGGGATGCCGAAGGTGCGGCTGCTGCCTACCGGCGACTGGCCGCTGTGCTGGCGCCAGTCGATGAAGCGGCGCACGGTTTCCTGGACCAGGCCGGGTGCGCCGAGGTGTTGCAGGGCGGCGACGCGGACGGCGGCGAACTCGACGATCTTCACTTGCATGCTGATGCTCCTTGAAAAGTGGGGGATGGCGAATACCGCATTCCATACCTGCCATTCCGGCCGTTGGCGGAAGGCGCTGGGGCTGGTGCCGAAGTCCCGGCGAAAGGCCCGGCTGAACGCCTCCGGGCTTTCGAAACCGGCCTCCAGCGCCGCCTCCAGCACCGAACAGTCCGCCTGGCCTGCCAGCCGCCGCGCCGCCCGGCGCAGGCGCATCAGTTGCACGTAGCGGGCAACCGGCACGCCGACGTAGGCGCTGAACTGGCGGTGGAAGTGGTACGCCGAGAAGTTCGCCAGCTGGCTCAGGGTCTTTACCGACAGGTCGCCTTCGAGGTTGGAGTCGATGTAGGCGAGGACGGTGGCGAAGCGGGTGGCGTAGGGGCTGGGCATCTGCGGGGTACCGGCGGGTGTGGTTGTGCGATGGAGCAGAGGATGAGGGAGTGCTGATGGCGAAGCCTAGCCGGAGTTGCTGGGTTGAGGGTTGTCAGGTGCATGCCTTGAGCCTTTTGGCGTCCTTGAGATCGAGCGCCGCGCGGGCGGCGCTGGATCTCAAGGGCGCTACAAGGCTCAAGGCGAGCATCTCAGCCCCGATACGCCTCCACCAGCCGGTCCAGGAACCCGAACAGCTTCTGATTCATCTCCTCGAAATCGTGCCCTCGCAACACCTCTGGCTGTTGCACGAACCGCCGATCGGTCAGCGTCGCCAGCTCCGCCTCCGAAGCGGCGATCAGCAGTTCCACCACCTGCGGCGTGAACTCCATATGGCACTGGAAGCCATACACCAGCGGACCGTATTCGACGATCTGCCGCGGACAGCCTTCGCTGTAGGCTAGCACCTGGGCGTCCGTGGTCAGGCCGGGCATGTCGTTATGCCAATGGCCCACTTCCAGGACATCGCCGAAATGAGTGACCTTGTCGTTGGCCCGGCCCTGTGCCGTCAGCGCGATGGGGAACTTGCCGATCTCCTTTTCCGGACTGTGCTCGAAGCGGGCTCCCAGGGACTCGCCGATCAATTGCGAGCCCAGGCAGATACCAACCACCGCGCGCCCGGCCTCGATGGCCTGGGCAATCAGGCGCTGTTCCGCCCGGGCATCGAAGTGCGGGCATTCTTCCACCGTGGTTGCTGGCGATTGCGGACCGCCGAGCACCACCAGCAGGTCCACCCCCGTGGCGTTGTCCGGCAGCGCTTCGTTCAGGTAGACCCGCGAGTAGCTGGCGCGGTAGCCCCGGGATTGCACCCAGGTTTCATAGGCGCCAGGGGCTTCGAAGGATTCGTGGACGATGAAATGGACGTTCATGGCGGATTCCGTAGAGGGGAGGGATGACACGTGGCGGATATTAATGACACAAGGTGTCATTTGCAAGATGGCCCCATCGCATCCCCTGGCATTGGATCTTTATCGCCCCGCGCCGACCCCCTATGCTGCTGCCCCCTCCACCTGAAACGGCAAGCATGGACTCCCTCTGGCTGATCATCCTCCTTGGCGCCGCACTGGCCGGCTTCATCCAGGGCCTGTCCGGCTCCAATTTCGGCCTGGTGGCCATGGCCATCTGGGCCTGGGCGCTGCCGCCGGCGCTGACCGGGCCGCTGGTGGTCTGTGGCTCGCTGGTGGGCCAGGTGCTGGCTGCCCGCACGCTGCGGCGCGGGTTGAAGCGCGAGCACCTGTTGCCGATGGTCATCGGTGGCCTGCTGGGGGTACCGCTGGGCGTGTTGTTGCTGCACCAGATCGACCCGCTGCTGTTCCGTCTGCTGGTGGGGATCGTCCTGATCATCTGGTGCCCGCTGATGCTGTTTTCCGCCAACCTGCCGCGCATTCGTGCTGGCGGTAGCGGCGCCGACGCGGCGGTCGGCGTGCTCGGCGGGGTCATGGGGGGACTGGGTGGCCTGACCGGGCCGGCGACCGCGCTCTGGTCGGTGCTCAAGGGCTGGGATCGCGACACCCAGCGCTCGGTGATCCAGGGCTTCAACCTGGCCATGCAGTTGTTGACCATGACTGTCTATCTCGCTTCCGGCACCATCACCGCCGAGGCGTTGGGCCTGTTCCCGCTGGTGATCGCCAGCGTCCTGCTGCCGACCCTGCTGGGGGTGCGGCTGTACCGGCATGTCAGCGACCTGGCGTTCCGCCGCATCGTCCTCGGCCTGCTGGCCCTGGCTGGCGTGCTGCTGGTCGGGCAGTCGCTGCCGCACTTCTTCTAACGCACATTCATCGGCACATCCACCGGCACATTCAGGCCCACCTTCACATTGCTCATCGACACCAGGGTCTTGAAGCGCTTGACGTTGTTGCTCTCGAAGAACAGCGTCCGGGTGAGCTCCGTGTACTGCTCCATATTGCGCACCGCCATGATCAGCACGAAGTCGCATTCGCCGGCCACGTAGTAGCACTGCTGCACCTGCGGGCAGGCGAGGAAGGTGCGCTTCATTGCATCGAGCAGGTCGAGGCGTTCGTTCTCCACTTCCACTTCGGTGATCACCGTCAGGCTGTAGCCGAGCGCCGGCGGGTCCACCAGGGCCACGGTCTTGCGTACCACGCCATCGGCATTGAGCTTCTTCAGGCGGCGATTGACCGCGGCGGGGGACAGGTTGACCCGTTCGCCCAGTTCCTGCTGCGAGGTGGTGGCGTCCTGCTGCACGGCGTCGAGCAGGGCAAGGTCGAAGGTATCGAGGCTCATGACGGTGAATTTCCGGAAAGGTCGTGGATGCGGAATAAAATTTCATTTCCCGGGCAAAAATCAAGAAATAAGTGCAGGGCATTGAAATAGCATTTACCCATCGATGAACAGCCACGGAGTACCTTGATGAACCTTCAGCTCGACGGCGCCCTGCTACTGGAGCAGATCCGCATCCTCGGCGAACTGGGCGCCGACCCGGTGCAGGGTGGTCGTACCCGTATCGCCCTGACCGATGGGGAAAAGGCCGGTCGCGACCAGGTGGTGGCCTGGATGAAGGAACTGGCGCTGGAGGTGCGTATCGACCGCATCGGCAATATCTTCGGCACCCTGCCTGCGGCTGCCGGTACTGACCTGGCGCCCCTGATGATGGGCTCGCACATCGACACCGTGACCAACGCCGGCGCCCTCGACGGCTGCTACGGCGTGCTCGCCGGCCTGGCAGTGGCCCGCGCGTATCGTGCCGCCGGCGTGCTGCCGGCACGACCGATCACCGTCGCGGCCTTCACCAACGAAGAGGGCGTGCGCTACCAGCCGGACATGATGGGCTCGCTGGTCTACGCCGGCGGCCTGGCGGTGGACGAGGCGCTGGATACGATCGGTACCGACGGCACCCGCCTGGGCGACGAACTGGCGCGCATCGGCTACGCCGGCGACCTGGAGCCCGGCGCCATCGTGCCCCATGAATACCTGGAACTGCATATCGAGCAGGGCCCGATCCTCGAAGCGGAGGGCATCCAGATCGGCGTGGTGGAAAACCTCCAGGGCATTTCCTGGCAGCAGGTAACGGTGCAGGGCAATGCCAATCATGCCGGCACCACCCCGACCCACCTGCGCCACGACGCCGGCTACGTGGCCTGCGCTGCCGTGGCCGAGGCCCGCGCCATCGCCCGCGACGCTGGTAGCACCCTGGCCACCACCGGCTGCATCGCCTTCGAACCCAACGTGATCAACGTGATCCCGCGCAAGGCGGTGTTCACCGTCGACCTGCGCGACCCGGACGAAACCCGTCTGCAACAGGCCGAACAGCGCTTCGCCGGCACCCTGGAGCGCCTCGCCGCGGAAGAGGGCGTGAAGATCACCAGCGAGCGCCTGGTGCGCTTCGAGCCGGTCAACTTCGACCGCGACCTCGCCGACCAGATCCAGGCCAGCGCCACGCGCCTGGGCCTGAGTCACCGGCGCATGACCTCCGGCGCCGGCCACGACGCGCAGATGATCGCGCGCATCGCCCCGGCGGCGATGATCTTCGTGCCCAGCCACGGCGGCATCAGCCACAACCCCCGCGAGCACACCGACGATGCACAGCTGGTGATGGGCGCCCAGGTCCTGCTGGACGTGGTCACTCGCCGACTCGCCTGACCTTCATTTTCACGCCAACACCCGCGGCCCTGCGTCGCGGGTGACGGCCCCGCCTTGCCCGATGGAGACCGAAATGCTACTCGCCAACCCCAATGTCACCCGCGCTGCCTACCCCGAGGAACTGCGCGACATCATGAGCATCGCCAAGGCCCGCCAGAGTCGCGACTGGCTGTCGCACTGGAGCGGCATCAACCGTGGTGCCACGCCACTGCAAAGCTTGCCTGACCTGGCTGCCGAACTGGGCGTGGGGCAATTGCTGGTCAAGGACGAGTCGCGGCGCTCGGCGCTGGGCAGCTTCAAGGCCCTCGGCGCGCCCATCGCCCTGGTGCGCCTGATCCTGCGCCGCTTCCCCGAGCACAACTTCAACGTGCGCGCCTTGCTCGCTGGCGAGCATGCCGCCGAGTTGGCCGGCTTCACCGTAATCAGCGCCACCGACGGCAACCATGGTCGCGCCCTGGCCGCTGCCGCGCAGACCCTCGGCTGCCGCTGCGTGATCGTGTTGCACGCCAATGTCAGCGTCGAGCGCGAGCAGGCCATCGCCGCCTATGGCGCCGAGATCGTGCGTATCGCCGGCAACTATGACGAGTCGGTGGAGGAGGCCGCGGCCCTGGCTTTCCGCAATGGCTGGCTGGTGGTGTCCGACACCTCCTATGACGGCTACGAGGAGATTCCCCGGGACGTGATGCAGGGCTACGGGACCATCGCCGCGGAGATCGTCGAGGCATACGACCAGGGCTTCACCCATGTCTTCCTGCAAGGCGGCGTCGGTGGCCTGGCCGCTGGCATCGCCAGCTACTTCTGGGAACTGCAGGGCGCACAGCGGCCGACTTTCGTCGTGGTCGAGCCCACCCAGGCCGATTGCCTGTACCAGAGCGCCCTGGCCGGCCGCGCGGCCAAGGCCACCGGCTCGGTGGACTCGGTGATGGCCGGGCTGGCCTGCGGAGAAACCTCGCCGCTGGCGTGGAAGTTCCTGCAGCCGTGCGTGGACTTCTTCATGACCCTGGAGGACGACGAGGCGGTTGCTGCCATGCGTCGCCTGGCTGCCGGCAGCGCTCGCGACATCCCGCTGGAAGCCGGCGAGTCGGCGGTGGCCGGCCTGGCAGCGTTGCAACGCCTGGCTGGCGCTCCGGCGCTGGCCAAGGACCTCGGCCTGGACGCCGACTCCCGGGTCTTGCTGATCAGCACCGAAGGCGCCACCGCCCCGCGTGTCTACGCCGAACTGGTGGGCGAGTCCGCCGACTCCGTGCGCGCCCGCCAGCGCGAGTGGTCGGCCCGCGCCTGACCCCTGCCGTTTCCCTGTTTTCCCACGTCGACCAGGCCCACGCAGCCTGGTCCGGCGTGTCCTGCTCCAGAAAAAAACAACAACGGAGAACACGATGCACACTACCCAACGCAATATCGGACCCTGGTCGCTGATGCTCACCGGCCTGGGCTCCATCATCGGCTCGGGCTGGCTGTTCGGTGCCTGGCACGCCTCGGCCATCGCCGGGCCGGCGGCGATCCTGGCCTGGGTGATCGGGGCCGTGGTGGTCCTGGCGATCGCCCTGACCTACGCCGAAATGGGCGCGATGTTCCCGGAGTCCGGTGGCATGGTGCGTTATGCGCGCTACTCCCACGGCTCGCTGGTGGGCTTCATGGCGGCCTGGGCCAACTGGATTTCCATCGTCTCGGTGATCCCCATCGAAGCCATCGCCTCGATCCAGTACATGGCTTCCTGGGATTATCCCTGGGCGCGGGCGATGGTCGCCCATGGCGAGCTGACCACGCCGGGGCTGTGGGCCAGCGCGGCATTGGTGCTGGTCTACTTCGGCCTCAACTACTGGGGTGTGAAGCTGTTCGTGCGGACCAATACCGCGATCACCCTGTTCAAGCTGATCGTCCCGGCGCTGACCGGCGTGGCGCTGATCTGGGCCGGTTTCAACAGCGAGAACTTCGGCGACGGCTCCGAGGCCAGCTTCGCTCCCTATGGCTGGTCGGCGGTGCTCACCGCGGTGGCGGCCAGTGGCATCGTCTTCAGCTTCAACGGCTTCCAGAGCCCGGTAAGCCTGGCTGGCGAGGCGCGCAATCCGGGGCGCAGCATTCCCTTCGCGTTGATTAGCTCGGTGCTGATCGCCCTGGTCATCTATGTGCTGCTGCAGGTCGCCTTCATCGGCGCGGTGAGCCCGGACAGCATTGCCGCCGGCTGGCACAGCCTGCAATTCGATTCGCCGTTGGCACAACTGGCCCTGGCCCTCAACCTCAACTGGCTGGCCATGCTGCTGTACCTGGATGCCTTCGTCAGCCCGTCCGGCACCGGTTCGATCTACACCGCCACCACGGCACGGATGATCTACGCCATGGAGCGTAACAACACCATGCCCAAGGTCTTTGGCCGCCTGCATCCGTTGTATGGCGTGCCGCGCCCGGCGATGTGGCTGAACCTCGCGGTGTCCTTCGTCTTCCTGTTCTTCTTCCGTGGCTGGGGCACGCTGGCGGCGGTGATCTCGGTGGCCGTGATCATTTCCTTCCTCACCGGGCCGGTAAGCCTGATGGCCCTGCGCAACAGCGCGGCTGACGTACCGCGCCCGCTGGTGATCAAGGGCATGGCTGTGCTCGCGCCGTTCGCCTTCGTCTGCGCTTCGCTGGTGCTGTACTGGGCGCGCTGGCCGCTGACCGGCCAGGTGATCCTGCTGGTGGTGGGGGCCTTGCCGATCTTCTTCTGGTTCCAGGCCAGGTCCGGCTGGAGCGGCTTTGCCAAGGACCTGTACGCGGCGCTGTGGCTGATCGGCTTCCTGCCGGCCATGGCCCTGGTGTCGTGGCTGGGCAGCACGGATTTCGGCGGCATCGGCGTGATCCCGGCCGGCTGGGACATGCTGGTGGTCGCACTGTTGGCCCTGGCCTTCTACTACGCCGGCGTGCGCAGCGGCTATCGCACCCGTTACCTGCAAGAAAGCGTGGTCTGGCGTGCTGACGTCGACGACGCCACGCCGACCCCGGCGGCACAACCCGTGATTTCCTGAGAGAGCCCCCAAACATGAACGACACATTCGAACAGCGCCTGAAAGCCTGGCGCCACGCCTTCCACCGGCACCCGGAAACCGGCTTCGAGGAAGTCGACACCAGCGAGCGGGTCGCCGGGATCCTGCGCGACATGGGCCTGGAGGTGCACCGTGGCATCGGCGGTACCGGCCTGGTGGCCAGCCTGACGGTGGGCGAGGGCAGCGCTGTGATCGGCCTGCGCGCCGACATGGACGCCCTGAACATCCACGAACAGGCACCGCAGCGCGAGCATGCCTCGCATATCGCCGGCAAGATGCACGCCTGTGGGCATGACGGGCATATGGCGATGGTCCTCGGCGCCGCCGACCTGCTGTGCCGGGAGGGTGGTTTCAACGGCACCGTCCGCTTCATCTTCCAGCCGGCCGAGGAACATGGGCGCGGGGCCAAGGCGATGATGGCTGACGGCTTGTTCCAGCGCTTCCCGGTGGATGCCATCTATGGCGCGCACAACATGCCGGGGATGCCGGCGGGGCACATCGCCACGCGGGCCGGGGGGATCATGGCCAGCGAGGACAATTTCGTCATTCGCATCCAGGGGCGTGGGACTCATGCGGCGCGGCCGCACATGGGTATCGATCCGTTACTGACGGGGGCGCAGATCGTCGTGGCATTGCAGTCGGTGGTGGCGCGCAATGTCGATCCGGGGATGTCGGCGGTGGTGTCGTGCACCGAGTTCCTTACCGATGGGATCCGCAATGCGATCCCGACCCACGTGACCATCAAGGGCGATACCCGCAGTTACAGCCCGGCGGTGCAGGCCTTGCTGGAGACGCGGATGCGCGAAATCTGCCTGGGCATCTGCGCGGCGAATGGCGCGAGTTGCGAGTTCGAGTACACCCATGAATTCGCCCCGACGGTGAACTGGGCCGAAAACACCGCGCTGGCGGTGGACGCGGCGCGGGCGGTGGTGGGGGAGGCAGCGGTAGAGGCCGAGGTGGCGCCGATGATGATTTCCGAGGACTTCGGTGCGTTCCTGCAGCAGGTGCCGGGGAACTTCGTGTTCATCGGCAATGGCGTGGAGGGCGAGACGGGCGGGACGCCGTTGCATAACGCTTGCTATGACTTCAACGACGGGATCCTGGCGACCGGAGCGCGGTATTTTGCCGAGGTGGTGCGGCGCAGCCTGCCGGCTTGAAACCGCGCCTCCCTGTAGTGTGGCTTGTCGGGCCGCCGAACCGCCGCGAAGGACCGCGCAGCGGTCCCAAACTGCGATGAGGTCCGGGACCGCTTTGCGGTCCTTCGCAGGCAAGCCAGCTCAGAGAGAGTGCGACGATCGTTAGATCAATGCACCTGCTCCGCCGTCAATTTCCCCCAGGCCGACAGCACCGTGGCCAGGATGATCAACGCCGCACCGGCCATCATCCGCAGCGACGGCTGTTCGCCGAACAGCCACCAGGCACAGGCGATCGCATACACCGGTTCCAGGGCAATGATCATCCCTGCGCTGCGCGCCTCCAGCCCTTCCAGGCTCTTGACGAACAGGTACTGGGACAACCCGGTGCAGAAGATCCCCAGCATCGCCAGGTAGATCCAGTCACTGTGGCTCAGCCCGTGCACCAGCAGGGTATCCAGGGCGAACGGCGCCACCAGCACGGCCACGGTGAAGTTCTGCCAGAACGCCACCTGCACCGCGTTCATGCCTTGCAGGCCACGGCGGTTGGTGATCGCCAGCAAGGCGAAGGAGAAGCCCGAGGCCAGGCCCCAGAGCAGGCCGACGGTGCCCTGGTCGAGCAGGTCGAAGGACGGCACCACCAGCACCAGGCCAAGGCTGACCAGCAGCAACAGCAGGCTTTCGCTGGTGCCGATGCGCTCGCGGAACACCAGCAGGTCGAGCACGGCGATGAACGCCGGGAAGCTGGCGAAACCAAGGGTCGCCACGGCCACGCCACCAACCTTGATGGCAATGAAGAAACTCACCCAGTGCGAGGTCAGCAGCACGCCACTGAAGGCCATGATGCCGAACTTGCGCCAGTTCAACTGGTGGAACACGCCACGTTTCTGCAACTGCGCCACTGCACCCAGGGCAAGCACGGCAAAGGCTGCGCGACCGAAGGTGATGACCGAGGCGGACGAGTGGATAAGGGCGCCGAGAATGCCGGTAAGACCGAACAGTACCGCGGCGATATGGGCCACGATCAGCGCATTGCGGTGACCGAGGGTGGAGCTGTGGGTTGAAACGTTCGAGGCGAGCATGGGCAGTAGAAAAGTCTGTGCATGTGTACGCACGCGAGCGCTCTCCGGCGGTCGTGCGGACGGGTTCTTGGGTATGGGGTTGTGTGGTCGCCCGAAGACTCGGGAACCGTCAGCGCCGCAGCGTTGTAGTGGCCTGCACGGGCCGTGCTGCTCGTTCGCTGTACTGCGAAGTGAAGACATCAGGGTGGCCACCGCCTGCGTGGGGCGGTGGCCGGGTCAGGTACCGAACTCCGTCAGAACAGTACCCGGGTTTCAGCTCACGAAGCGTCGATCCAGATGGTCTTCAGCTCCGTGTACTGATCATGCGCCCAGATCGACTTGTCGCGACCGCCGAATCCGGACTCTTTGTAGCCTCCGAACGGCGTCGAGGCATCGCCTTCGCCGAAGCAGTTGACCGTGACCACACCGGCGCGGATTTCCCGCGAAAGGCGCAGGGCATTGCGCAGGCTGCCGGTGTAGGCCGAGGCGGCCAGGCCGTAGATGGTGTCGTTGGCCAGCTCGATGGCTTCATCAAGGGTCTCGAAGGTGGTCACGCTCAGCACCGGGCCGAAGATTTCCTCGATGAACAGGCGGCTGTCGCGGGTCACGCCGTCGACGATGGTCGGCTGCACGAACACGCCATCCTGGGTCTCGCCACCCAGGGCGACGCTGAGCTTCTGCTCGGCGGCGTATTCCAGGTAGGAACGAACCTTCTCGAAGTGCGCCTTGCTGACCATGGCGCCCAGGCGGTTGTCCGGGTCCAGCGGGTCACCCAGTTTCCAGTCCTTCACATGCTTGGAGATCAGCGACAGCAGCTCGTCCTTCACGTCCTTGTGGACGATCAGGCGCGAGGACGCCGAGCAGTTCTCTCCCATGTTCCAGAAGGCACCGGCGGTGACGAACTGGGCCACGGCATCCAGGTCCTCGCAGTCGTTCATGACCACGGCCGGGTTCTTGCCACCCAGTTCCAGGACCACGCGCTTGAGGTTGGACTCGGAGGCGTACTTGAGGAACAGGCGACCGGTGTCGGTGGAACCGGTAAAGCTGACCATCGCCACGTCCATGTGCCGGCCGATGGCTTCGCCGGCTTCGCGACCGCCGCCAGGCACGATGTTGAACACGCCGGCCGGGATCCCGGCTTCATGGGCCAGTTCGGCCACGCGCAGGGCGGTGAGGGTGGTTTCCTTGGCCGGCTTGACCACGATGGAGCAACCGGCGGCCAGGGACGGGCCGATCTTCCAGGCCAGCATCAGCAGCGGGAAGTTCCATGGCAGCACCAGGCCGACCACGCCGATGGCCTCGCGGACCACCATGGTCACCGCGGCCGAACCGGTCGGTGCGGTGGCGTCGTAGATCTTGTCGATCAGCTCGGCGTGCCAGCGCAGGGTGTGGATGGTCTCCGGCACGTCGACGTTCTGGCACTCGCTGACCGGCTTGCCGCTGTCCAGGGCTTCCAGTACCGCCAGTTCATGGGAGTTGTCTTCCAGCAGCTGGGCGAACTTCAGCAGCACCTTCTTGCGGGCACCCGGGGTCAGCGCGCTCCAGCGGCCGTCTTCGAAAGCGGCCTTGGCCGCGGCGACGGCAACATTGACGTCCTGCACGTCGCAGGCCGCCACTTCGGCCAGCTTCTCGCCGGTGGCCGGGTTGGTGGTGACGAAGGTGCGGCCGCCGATGGCGTCGCGGAATTCGCCGTCGATGAACGCCTGGTTACGCGGTTGCAGCTTGGCGGCCAGCGCCAGGTACTCCGCCTTGCTCAGCAGATCGGCCATCTCACTTGCCCTCGACGATGTTGGCGATGGTGCGCTTCAGGGTGCTGACCACTTCGGCCAGCTCGGCTTTCTCGCCGGCTTCCAGGCCTTGCAGCGGGGCGCGCACGCCGCCGGTGGCCAGGCCGTTGAGGCTGACGCCGTACTTGATCGACTGGACGAACTTGCCGCCTTCGAGGAAGTCCATCAGCGGCATCATGGCCGCCATGATGCGGCGGGCCTTGGCGAAGTCCTTCTCGATCACGCAGGCCTCGTACAGGGCCACGTGCTCGCGCGGGATGAAGTTGGAGCCGGCGCAGACCCAGCTGTCGGCACCCCAGGCGAAGAATTCCAGGGCCTGGTCGTCCCAGCCGCAGGACAGGGAGATGTGCGGGTACTTGGTGGCCAGGCGGTGCAGCTGGTTCATGTCGCCCGAGCTTTCCTTGATGGCGACGATGTTCTTCACGTCAGCAACGGCGTCGAAGAACTCCGGGCCCATGCTCACGCTCATGCGGCCAGGGTAGTTGTACAGCATGATCGGCAGGTCGGCGGCGGCGTCGACGGCCTTCACGTGCACGGCGATTTCCTGCTGGGTCGGCAGGGCGTAGGGCGGGGTGCCGACCAGCAGCGCGTCAGCCTTGATTTCCTTGGCGTGCCTGGCGAAGGCCACCGAGTCTTCGGTGCGGATGGCGCCGGTACCGATGATCAGCGGCAGGCGGCCGTTGATCACGTCCTTGGCCTGGGCGGCCAGTTCGAAGCGCTCCTGGGCGGTGTGGGCGTAGTACTCGCCGGTGGAGCCGCCGATGATGATGCCGTGGATCTTCGATTCCACCAGGTAGTCGAGGACGGCGGCGAAGCCGGCTTTGTCGATGCTGCCGTCTTCGTTCAGCGGAGTTACGGCCGGGGTGTAGATGCCTGCGAATTTCATGTGGTTCTCTCCAGTGGGACGCAAGGAAGTTTCAAGCCGCACTCAACCGAGCGAGGCGGCCTGTTGCAGAGTCAGGGAACGGGTTTCCGGGGCCAGGGCCCAGGCGAACAGCAGGCCGACCAGGGTCACGACGGCGGCTGCGTACATGGTGTTGGCGATGCCGAAGCTTTGCAGCGACATGGGCACCAGCCAGGTGCCGACCGCAGCGCCGATACGCGACAGCGAGGTGCCGACGCCGACCGCTACCGCGCGGATCTCGGTGGGGAACAGTTCGTTCGGGTACACCAGCTGCAGCACCTGGGCGCCACCGATGAACAGGGCGTAGGCGCCGAACAGCACCAGTACCAGGGTCGGCGAGCCGTCGTGCATCGAAGCGAGGCCGAGCAGGGCCAGGCCGGACCAGAGGAAGCTGTGGATCAGCATGCTGCGCCGGCCCATGCTGTTGATCAGGCGGGTGGCGATGATGCAGCCGATGACGAACAGCAGGGTGATCGCCACGGAGCCGAAGGAGGCCCAGTCACCTTTCAGGTTCAGTGCTTCGAGGACCTTCGGCGCGAACGAGTACACGGCAAATACCGGGATCACCGAGCACGACCAGAACATGGTGACGAACAGCATGCGCTTGCCATAGCCGGAGTGCAGCAGGTTGAGGAACGAGACTTTCTTTTCCTTGGGCTGCTCCGGCAGGTTCTTCAGCGAGAAGGCATTGCCGTAGACCTGCTTGATGATCGCCTCGGCTTCCGCCGCGCGGCCCTTGCTCAGCAGCCAGCGGGGCGATTCCGGAGTGCCCATGCGCAGGGCGAACAGCACCGCGCCGATCACCACCGGGCTGGCCAGCACCAGGCGCCAGGCATTCTCGTTGTCCGAGGCCAGCAGGAAGTGGCCGACGATGTAGGCGAAGGCGGCACCGGCGAACCACAGGATGGTCAGGGTGGCCAGGCGCGGACCGCGGTATTTCTTCGGCAGGAATTCCACCAGCAGCGCGGTGGCCACCGGGTATTCGATACCGACCGCGACGCCGATGAGGAAGCGCAGGGCGAACAGCATGGGCCCGGACTCGACCCAGAACTGCGCCAGCGAACCGAGGATGAACAGGGTAGGGCCGACGAAGAAGATGCGCTTGCGGCCGAAGTGGTCGGTCAGGGCTCCGCCGAGGAAGCCGCCGAAGAAGATCCCGATCAGCGCCGAGGCGGCGATCATGCCCTGCCAGAAGGCGGTCAGGCCCAGGCCTGCGGACATCTGCACCATGGCCACGCCAATGATGCTGAGCACATAGCCATCGACGAAAGAACCGCCTCCGGAGCGCGCGGTGAGCAACTGGTGAAAGCGGTTGAGTGGTACGTCTTCAACTGATTGATTGGAAGTTGTCATTATTGTTTCCTGCACTATCGAATCTGTTTTCCGGCCGAGCGGGTCCGCGGCGCTGAAAAGGAACTTCAGTCCGGGGATTGGCGCCTGGCCGGCGCGACACTGTTTGCTGCTACTTCATGTCGGGGAGCGTTTTGCGCTCCTTCGCGGCGGTTCGGCGGCCCGACAAGCCGCGCTCCTGCAGCGGGTCAGCTTTCTTTGCCCGCTCGCATCTGTCCCCACTTCAGGTTCGCGTTCACGCCCAGCGACAGGAACGGTTGTGGTGGGTTGGCGTTGGGGCCCGGCGAGCTGAGGAGGAAGTCGATCAGGTCGTTCTTCTCTCCGGCCAGCCAGTCCGCCAGCAACTTGCCGGTGGCGGTGCCACGGGTGACGCCCAGACCGTTGCAGCACAGGGCGCCGTAGACGTTCGGTGCCAGTTGGCCGAAATAGCTTTCATGGTTGCGCGACATGGCCAGCGCACCGCCCCAGGTGTACTCGATGCCGACATCCGGCAGCATCGGGAAACGGCGGTCGAAGGAGGCCTTGTGGCGCTCGACGTAGCGTTCCAGGTACTTGCCGTTGGCGCGACCGTCCGGGTTGAAGCTGAAGCTGTTGCGGATCAGCAGGCGGTTGTCCGGGGTGCGGCGTACCGTGGTGCCGAACGGGTCGGCGGGGATCACGCCCCAGTACGGCTTGCCGCCCAGGCGCGCCTGTTCCTGCTCGGTCATCGGCCGGGTCAGGCTGGCGTAGGTGAAGATCGGCAGCATGGTGCCCTTGAGGAAGCCGAAGTGACCGCCGAAGGCGTTGTTGGCCAGCACCAGCTTGTCGGCGGTGATGCTGCCGCGGGCGTGGCGCAGCACGGTCTTGTCGCCGTACTCGACGTCGGTGATCGGCGTGTTCTCGTACAGGGTCACGTTGGCCGGCAGGCTCTCGGCCAGGCCCTTGACCAGCGCCGAGGGCTGGATCAGCGCGGTGCCCGGGGTGAACAGGGCCTTGCGGTAGAAGTGGGTGCCGATATGGTCGGGGAGGTCGGCGCCTTCGATCACCTCGAAGGGCTGGCCGAGCTTTTCCAGGCCGCGGCGGTAGGCGTCGAGCACGGCGATGCCGCGGTCTTCGACGGCGGCCTGGTACTTGCCGCAGAACTTCATCTGGCAATCGATGTTGTGGGCGGCGACCAGGTCCTTGAGGTAGTTCTGCCCGGTCATGTTCAGGCGCAGGCAGGTCCCGGCGATACCGATGTCGCCGATGTAGTCCTCGGCGCCGATGTCGTGGGGCAGGTCGATGGCGAAGCCGGCGTTGCGCCCGGCGGTGCCGAAACCGACTTCCTGGGCTTCGACCAGCAGGATCTGTTCATCGGGGAAGTTCAGCGCCAGCTGGCGCGCCGCGGCGAGGCCGACATAGCCGGCGCCCAGCACTACCCAGCGGGCCTGGCTGGTGCCGGAATGCGCGGGCCGTGGCGTGCGCTTGGGGCTCAGGTGATACCAACCGCACGAACTGTCGTCGGCCGGCAACGAGGTTACTTTTGTCATTTCAGGGACCTGGCTGTTCTTGTTTGATCCGGTGTTGCCACCCAGGCCGAAATGCTTCACGAAACCTCGCGAACCTTCATGCTCCGGGGTCTTTCAAAACGCGAGCGATACCTCCATGCCTTCCGGTGCGGCGTATTCCGCCATGCGCCGGCGCGACAGTTCCATGTGCTCGCGAATCAGTTGTCCCGCAGCCTCGGTGTCGTGGCGGGCGATGGCCTCGATGATCTGGTCGTGCTGGTCGCAGGCCAGTTCGAGGTCCTTCTGCATGTCCACGGTGGTCGGGTGGCGGTAGAAAATCTTGCCCAGTCGCGCGTGGTCGATGAGCACACGGCGCAGGCTCGGCATCAGGTAGTCGTTGTGGGCCATCTTGCCGATTTCCAGATGGAACTCGTCGTTGTAGATGACGCGGTTTTCCACGTGCTGCTCTTCGATGGCCTGGCGGAAGCGCGCCTGGATGCGGCGCAGTTCCTCGATCTCGGCCTCGGTGGCGCGGGTCGCGGCCAGCTGGGTGGTGGCGATGTACACCAGCGGCGCGGCCAGGAAGAAGGCGCGCAACGACTCGTGACTCATGGCCGCCACGCGTGGGGCGCGGTTGGCTTCCAGCTCGATGTAGCCCTCGGCGGCGATCTGCCGCAGCAACTCGCGCACCGGCGGTCGGGACAGGCCGAACTCGTCGCACAACGCCAGTTCATCCACCACCGCGCCAGGCGCCAGTTCCATGCTCAGGATGCGCCGACGCAGGGCTTCGGAGAGAAGCGCCTTGCGATCAGGGCCGGCATCGGCAGTGGAAAGGGGGGCTGCGGTGGCTTTCATGGGAGCCTTTTTTGTACTCATCAGGTTGTGTCTACAATTTGTATAACGACTATAGGGGAGGATTAGACAATGTGTCTACAGATATTTCGACGAGCGGTTTTCGCTGCTTATCTAGGTAACTGAGACAGGGTCTGATCCCCGGTTTTGTTAGGTTTTCTGCTGTCTTTGATGGCCTCATCGCTGGCAAGCCAGCTCCCACAAGGTCCGGTGTACGCCGTACCTGTGGGAGCTGGCTTGCCAGCGATGAGGCCATGACAGGCGATGCAAGTGAAGGTCTTTATGGCATCCAGAAGACACACTCTTATCAAATCCCGCCATCACCATATCTACCCGCGACAGCTTTTTCCCAGGCTCCACTACCCTCAGAGCCCTGAAAACACTGGGGAAAATAGCACTTCCGTTGAATTCTTTTTGAATTCCTTGGGTATACACAAAGAATACAATTCCGTTGACCGCCCCAAAAACCCGTGCGAATCTCGCTTCAAGGCCAGTGTTCGCGGGGTCTTGCGCCGGTCGGCAGGCCTTGCCGGGCGTCAGAAAAACCCCGCCAGAAAGTTGTGAAAGACGCAGTGCAGAAAAGATCAACAACAATCAACGGGTGTCCTGACACACCCGGCCAGCACCACAACGGAGACGAACAACAATGAAACTCTTGCGCAAAGCGCTTTGTACCCTCGCCATGGTCGGTCTCACGGTGTTCCAGGCGCACGCCGAGGAAAAGACCATCACCATGGGCACCCTGTCGTGGGAAGACCTCACGCCCATCACCACCGTCACCAAGAAAGTCCTCGAAGACGCCGGCTACACCGTCAAGGTGACCAACTTCTCCGAATGGGGCATCGCCTACGCCGCCCTGGGCAAGGGTGACATCCAGATCCTCGCCTCGCAGATCGACTACGCCGCACAGGACTACTGGAACAAGAACAAGAACCGCCTGGAAAAGATCTCGCCGGTGTCCCACGGCCTCTACCAGGCCATCGCCGTACCGAAGTACGTCACCATCGACTCGCTGGAAGAGCTCAACGCCAACGCCGACAAGTTCGGCAACAAGATCGTCGGCATCGAGCCGGGTTCGGGCCTGATGAGCGACGCCGCCAAGGCTGTCACCGACTACGGCCTCAAGCTCAACCTGCTCGAAGGCAGTACCGCCGCCATGACCGCCGCCCTCAAGTCCGCCGTGGACCGCAAGGAGTGGATCGCCGTCACCACCTGGGAACCGTCGTGGATGTCGCAGAAGTTCGACGTCAAGTTCCTCAAGGACCCGAAAGGCTCCTTCGCCCCGCCACAGGGCTACTACTGGGTGGGCAAGAAGGGCTTCTCCGCCGAGAACCCGCAGGCGCGTGAGCTGATTGCCGGGGTCTACCTGCCGCTTTCCGACATCACCGCCATCAACGGCGCGATGAAGGACGGCCAGACCGTGGAGCAGGCGGTACAGGACTGGGCGACGAAGAACGCCGACCTGATCAAGCGCTGGGAAAACATCAAGAAATACTGATTTCGATGGACCGCGTTGCCCGGGCAATGGCCGGGCAACGCTTTCAACACTGCCGAACTGAACGTAATAAAAAAGCCAACCAGATTCCTGGTTCGACGGGTGCGAGATGAACACAGCAAGCGAAGTAGCTGAAGACGTATTGGTGGAGTGCCAATCGGTCTGGAAGATTTTTGGCAAGAACGCCGATACCGCCATGCGTGCTTATAAGGAGCGTGGTTTGTCGAAGAAGCAGATTCTTCAGGACCATGGCTGTGTAGTCGGCGTGTCGAACGTCAGCCTCAAGGTCAGGCGTGGTGAGATCTACTGCATCATGGGCCTGTCCGGCAGCGGCAAGTCGACCCTGATCCGCATGTTCAACCGCCTGATCGACCCCACCTCCGGGCAGATCCTGATCAAGGGCAAGGACATCGCCGCCCTCGACGCCGCGGCCCTGCGCGAGACCCGCGCCCGGCACATCGGCATGGTGTTCCAGAGCGTGGCCCTGCTGCCACACCGCAGCGTGCTGGAAAACGCCGCCTTCGGCCTGGAGGTGCGCGGCATTTCCAAGGCCGAGCGGCACAAGATCGCCGAGCAGGCCCTGGCGAAAGTCGGCCTGAGCGACTGGGCCGCACGCTACCCGGACGAGCTGTCCGGCGGCATGCAGCAACGGGTCGGCCTGGCCCGGGCCATCGCCTCCGATCCGGAAGTGATCCTGATGGACGAACCCTTCAGCGCCCTCGACCCGCTGATCCGCCGCCAGTTGCAGGACGAGTTCCGCCAACTGACCAAGTCCCTTGGCAAGTCCGCCGTGTTCATCACCCACGACCTGGAAGAGGCGATCCGCATCGGTGATCGCATCGCCATCATGAAGGACGGGGTGATCATCCAGGAGGGCACCGCCGAGGACATCGTGCTCAAGCCCGCCGACGCCTATGTCGCCGAGTTCGTCGCCGGCATCTCGCGCCTGCACCTGGTCAAGGCCCATTCGATCATGTCGCCGCTCGCCGCCCATCCGCAGCTCGACGCGGCGCGCCTGCCGAGTGCCGGCCCGCAGTCCGACCTCGACGCCCTGATCAACCTGATGATCAGCTCCGGCGGTGATGCCCTGGCCGTGGTCGACAACGGCCAGGTGCTCGGCATCATCACCCAGCAGGACCTGCTGCGTGGCGTGCAGGGCGCGCCGGCGCAGGAGCAGCCTGCGCAGCAACTGGAGCGCGCGCTATGAACGCCTCGGGTTTCGCCGCAGGTTTCGACGAATTCGTCGACGCGCGGCTGGAGTGGCTGTCGGACAACGGCGCGTGGTTCTTCGACGGCCTCAACGACATCCTCCATGCCGGCTACCAGGCCATCTACGACGGCCTGACCCTGGTGCCGTTCTACGTGATCGTCCTGCTGTTCGGCGTGCTCGGCTGGCGCCTGGTGGGTAACTGGCGCTTCGCCGTGGGGGCCATGGTCGGCCTGCTGCTGTGCGCGATCATGGGCCTGTGGCCGCAGACCATGAGCACCCTGGCGCTGGTCCTGGCTGCCACCAGCATGGCCTTGGTGGTGGGCATTCCGGTGGGTGTCGCCGCCGGCCTGATGCCGTCGCTGGACCGCCTCAGCGAGCCGGTGCTGGACCTGATCCAGACCCTGCCGCCCTACATCTACCTGCTGCCGGCCATCGCCTTGCTCGGCTACGGCCCGGGCACCGCGCTGGTGGCCACCTTCATCGTCGCCGTGCCGCCGGT
Source organism: Paucimonas sp. (assembly GCA_031253995.1). Classification (GTDB taxonomy): domain Bacteria; phylum Pseudomonadota; class Gammaproteobacteria; order Pseudomonadales; family Pseudomonadaceae; genus Aquipseudomonas. Next base: position 237,858 of record JAIRVG010000052.1, read on the forward strand.
GGTGCGCCTGACCTCCCTGGGCATCCGCCAGACGCCCAAGGTGTTCATCGAACTGGGACAGGCCAGCGGCACCACGGGGGCGCAGCAGTTCTTCAAGATCCGCCTGCCGTTCGCGTTGCCAAGCATCATGGCCGGGGTCAACCAGGGCCTGATGATGGCCTTCGGCATGGTGGTGATCGCCGGCATCGTCGGCTCCGGCGGGCTGGGCGAGGTGATCTACGGGGCGATCCGTACCCTGGACATCGCCATGTCGATCAACGCCGCCATCGCCATCGTCATCCTTACCCTGATCCTCGACCGGATGGCCCAGAGCGCCACCCGCATCGGCCGGAGGGCTGCGCAATGAATCCTGCCGACATCAAGTTCTCCCCGGGCGCCTGGCTGGCGCCGTCGGTGGACTGGCTGAACGCCAACCTGCACGGGCTGTTCGCCTTTATCAGCCGCTGCATCGAAGCTGCGCTCGGCGGTATCGAAGGCGTGCTCCTGGCCATTCCGGCCTACGGCATGATCGCCCTGGTGGCGCTGCTCGCCGGCTTCCTCATCAACCTGCGCGCCGCCGTGCTGGCGGTGGTGATGCTTGGCTTCTGCCTGCTCTCCGGGTTCTGGACGGCCTCGATGCAGACCATCGCCCTGGTCACCGTGGCGGTGATCATCTCGGTGGCCATCGCCTTCCCGCTGGGGGTGCTGGCCTCGCGGATCAAGCGCCTGGATGCCGTGCTCAGCCCGATCCTCAGCGTGATGCAGACCGTGCCGCCGTGGGTGTACCTGATTCCGGCGGTGATGGTGTTCAGCCTGGGCAAGGTCCCGGCGATCCTCGCCACCATCATCTATGGCATCCCGCCGATGCTGCGCCTGACCACCCTGGCCTTCAACGGCGTGCGCGGCGACCTGCTGGAGCTGGGCAAGGCCATGGGCGCCTCGCCGCGGGACATCCTGCTGAAGATCGAACTGCCCACCGCCATGCCGACCCTGCTGGTGGGCCTCAACCAGTGCATCCTGCTATCCCTGGCCATGGTGGTGCTGGCCGGGCTGGTGGGGGCGGGTGGTCTCGGCGCGGAAGTGACCCGCGGCCTGACCCGCATGGAAATGGGCCTGGGCCTGCGTGCCGGTCTGGCGATCGTGGCGGCGGCCTTGTTGCTGGACCGGTTGTCGCGAGGTGCCTTGCAAGGTCGCCGGGTGCGTGCTGCAACATAAACAGAAAAAGCTGAAGGACAGTTGGACACCGCCACGCTGGCGTGCATCATTCATCGATGCCCGCCGGCGTGGCGGTTTCGACGTTTCGGCGCTCTCCAAAGAACAAGAGTGGAAGACATAACGTGGTTGAAAGAAGGCATTTCAGTGATGCCATGCAGGGCTCGAACCTGCGCTTCACTGGCGAAAAGGGGCAAACGGCCGCAGGCGAAGGCCGGGTTGGCTTCATCCTGCTCGAACACTTCTCCCTGCCGGCCTTCACCCAGGCCCTCGACACCCTGGTGACCGCCAACCTGATCCAGGCGGCGTCGTTCACCACCCGCACCTTCACCCTCGATGGCGGGTCGCGGGTCAGCGACCTGGGCCTGGTGATCTGCCCGGACGCGCCGCTCAACTCGGCCAATCTCGACGACCTCGACCTGCTGGTGGTCTGCGGCGGGTTGCGCACGGTGTTGCGGCCGATTCCCGAGCTGGTCCAGGTGCTGCACCGGGCCCATGAAAAGCACGTGGCCCTGGCGGGCCTGTGGAATGGCGCCTGGTTCCTCGGCCAGGCCGGGTTGCTCGACGGTTATCGCTGCGCGGTGCACCCCGAGCACCGCGCGGCGGTCGCCGAGATCGCCAAGGACAGCCAGGTTACCAGCGAAAGCTACATGGTCGACCGTGACCGCCTCACCGCCGCAAGCCCGGCGGGGGGCTTCCACCTGGTGCTGGAGTGGATCAACAGCCGCTGTGGTCGCGGCCTGGTGGATGCCGTGGTGGACATCCTCGCCTTCGAGGAATCGCGCTACCGCCGGGCCCGGCCGACCTTGCACGAGAAGATGAGCGAGCCGCTGCGCGAAGCCATCAACCTGATGAGTGCCAATATCGAGGAGCCGTTGAGCCAGGACCAGCTGGCCCACTATGTCGGGCGCTCGAAGCGGCAGATCGGCCGCTTGTTCATGACCCAGCTGGGGACTACCCCGGTGCGTTACTACCTGGAGTTGCGGATTACCGAGAGCCGGCGACTGCTGCAGCATTCCGACCTGTTGCTGATCGACGTGGCGCTGGCCTGCGGGTTCGTTTCGCCGAGTCATTTCAGCAAGTGCTACACGTCCTTCTATGGTTATGGGCCATCGAAGGAGATTCGCTATGGCCTGGTGAAGGGCGGCAAGGCCAAGAAAGCCGAATAGGCGCCCCGCACCTGATGGGGTGCGGGTTTACCGAGATGCCGGGCCGCCGTGATGACGGCGGCCAACTCACTCCCTCCTGATTGTCGTTTCTCCCTTCTTCGCCGGCAGATTTGTCTCCCGGCGCCCTCTATTACATTCGTAATCGAATATTTCTAATGTTTTCCATGCTTGAAACATTTAAAGCCCGGTTTTGCTGGGTTTTGTCTTTTTATGTTTTAAGTTGTTTCTTGTTTTGCTCTGGCGAACTTCACGAACAATCACCGATAGTTGTAGGAAATTTCCACGGCGCTTGAGCGACGACTAGCGCACTCGACGAAGATCGTTCATTGTCTCGCGTCATTCGCTCACCGCTATCCATGTAGGCCCTTTTGGCTGAGCGATCTTTTATCGATATCTGGACGGGTGCCCGTATTCATCGCGCTCCCGGAAAGTATTATTTCGCACCCTGCTTGTTGGAGGATTCGATGGCTTCGAACAGTTTCCAGAATGAAGTGCCCAAGGCCCGCGTCAATATCAAGCTCGACCTGCATACCGGTGGTGCGCAGAAGAAAGTCGAGTTGCCGTTGAAACTCATGATGATGGGCGACTACAGCAACGGCCAGGAACAACGCCCGTTGTCCGAACGGAGCAAGATCAATATCGACAAGAACAACTTCAATGCCGTCCTTGGCGAGTTTTCGCCGGCATTGAAGCTGACGGTGGAGAACACCCTGGCCGGCGACGCCTCGCAAATGCCCGTGCAACTGGGCTTCCGTCACATGAAGGACTTCGAGCCGGAGCAGGTGGCGCGGCAGATCCCCGAGCTGCGGGCGCTGCTGGCGATGCGCAATCTGTTGCGTGACCTCAAGTCCAACCTGCTCGACAACATCACCTTCCGGCATGAGCTGGAGCGGATCCTCAAGGACGAAGCCCTGAGCGAGACACTCCGTAGCGAACTGGCCGCGCTGGCCTCACAGGCCAATAACTGATCTCCCCCGTTTAGTACTACAGGAAGTTTTAACATGTCCGTAGAACAGTCTTCTGCGTTGCCGGATGGCGCAACCGTCGTGCTCGAAAACAATCAGGGTGTCTACACTTCCCTGTTCGACAAGATCAACCTCAAGCCGGTTTCGGTATTGAGTGACATTGAAGTATTCCAACATACCGAGGCACTTTCCGAAGTGTCCGCGGACGAGCGGGTCACGGCGGCGGTCAATGTCTTCCTCGACTTGATCAAGCAGTCCTCGCGCAAGGTCGAGCGACTGGACAAGAGCCTGCTGGATGAACATATCGCTGCGCTCGATGCCCAGATCAGCCAGCAACTCGACGTGGTCATGCATCACCCGGACTTCCAGCGCGTGGAGTCGACCTGGCGGGGCGTGAAACTGCTGATCGACCAGACCGACTTCCGCCATAACGTGCGCATCGAGTTGCTGGACATCAGCAAGGATCACCTGGTCCAGGACTTCGAGGATGCGCCGGAGATCGCCCAGAGCGGCCTGTACCTGCACACCTATGGCCAGGAATACGACACCCCCGGTGGCGAGCCGATCGCCGCCGCCATCTCCAACTACGAGTTCGGCCGGGGCCCGCAGGACATCGCCTTGCTGCGCAACATCTCCAAGGTCGCCGCGGCCGCCCACATGCCCTTCATCGGCGCAGTGGGCCCGGCGTTCTTCGGCAAGCAGTCGATGGAAGAGGTGGCCGCCATCAAGGACATCGGCAACTACTTCGACCGTGCCGAGTACCTCAAGTGGAAGGCGTTTCGCGACAGCGACGATGCGCGCTATATCGGCCTGACCCTGCCACGGGTGCTCGGTCGCCTGCCCTATGGGCCCGACACCGTGCCGGTGCGCAGCTTCAACTACATCGAGAGCGTGAAAGGGCCCGACCACGACAAGTACCTGTGGACCAGCGCCTCCTTCGCCTTCGCCGCCAACATGGTCAAGAGCTTCATTGCCAACGGCTGGTGCGTGCAGATCCGCGGGCCGCAGTCCGGCGGCGCGGTGACCGACCTGCCGATCCACCTGTATGACCTTGGTACCGGCAACCAGGCCAAGATCCCTTCGGAAGTGATGATCCCGGAAACCCGCGAGTTCGAATTCGCCAACCTCGGTTTCATCCCGCTGTCGTACTACAAGAACCGTGACTACGCGTGCTTCTTCTCCGCCAACTCGGCGCAGAAGCCGGCGCTCTACGACACCACCGACGCCACCGCCAACAGCCGTATCAACGCTCGGCTGCCGTACATCTTCCTGCTCTCGCGCATCGCTCACTACCTCAAGCTGATCCAGCGCGAAAACATCGGTACCACCAAGGACCGCAGCCTGCTGGAGCAGGAGCTGAACCGCTGGATCAAGGGGCTGGTCACCGAGATGACCGACCCGGGCGACGATCTCCAGGCATCCCATCCGCTACGCGAAGGCAAGGTCGTCGTCGAGGACATCGATGACAATCCGGGCTTCTTCCGCATCAAGCTGTACGCCGTGCCGCACTTCCAGGTGGAAGGCATGGACGTGAACCTGTCGCTGGTTTCCCGGATGCCCAAGGCGAAAGCCTGACGAGGCAGGAGCAAGCCAATGCCGAAGATTCATCGTCCACTCTGGTTCGCGGGTGCCTTGCTGTGCCCGCAGCAGTTCCAGCAACAGGCGCGCTGGGAGGCGCGCAGCAACGACAGCCTGTCCCGCCTGGCGCTGGCGCACCCATGGGGCGTGGAGCTCGCCGAGTTCGACCGCGATGCCCTGCGCCTCGGGGTGCTCAAGGCCAGCGCACTGCTGGTGCGGATGCCTGACGGGACGCTGATCGACAGCGCTCTCGTCGACCGCCTGCCGCCCGCCGCGGAGCTGTCCCGGCTGCTGCCCGAAGGAGCAGGGCAGGCCACCGTGCTGCTGGCGCTGCCCAGGGAGCATGCCGACGGCGAGAACTGCCTGTTCGAGGGCAACAAGGCCGAACGGCCGCTGCGCTACCGGCAGGACTGGCGCGACGTCCAGGATGTGCATGGCGATGACCGCCAGCAGATCGCCGTGGTCGAGCACAACCTGACCCTGCGCCTGGACAGCGACGACAACGCCGAGTGGTGCACCTGCCCGCTGTTGCGCCTAGTGCGCGACGGACAGGGCGAGTGGAGCATCGATGAGCGCTATGTACCGCCGCTGTTGCGCTTCTCGGCCCATGCCGGGCTGGTGACGCAACTGGACAACCTGCTGACCCAGCTGGCCGCCAAGCGGCAACGCCTGATGGGCATGCGCCGGGAAAGCAACCAGCGCATGGCCGACTTCGCCGTTGCCGACGTGTCGCTGTTCTGGTTGCTCAATGCGCTGAACAGCTACCAGCCGGTGCTGGCGGACCTGCTCAGTCATCCGCGGGCGCCGGAACAGGTCTATACCGAGCTGGCCAAGCTGGCCGGCAGCCTGCTGACCTTCTCCCTGGAGCACGACCTCGACGCCCTGCCGGCGTATCGGCACGAGCAACTGGAATCGGTCTTCGCGCCGCTGATGCAAACCATCTCGACGCTGCTGGAGGCCAGCCTGCCGTCGCGGGTCGTCGCGCTGGAGCTGGTGGCCGAGGGCAGCCATCGCTGGAAGGCCTCGTTCAACGATCCCCGCCTGTGGGAGCCCGAGGGGGCCGACTTCTACCTCTCGGTCCGTTGTCGCCTGCCAGCGGCACAGTTGCAGGAACAGTTCCCGCGGCTGTGCAAGGCCGGGGCGCCGGAAGATGTCGACCAACTGGTCAACGCCGCCCTCGATGGCGTGCCGTTGCAGGCCTTGGGTCACGTTCCGGCGGCGATTCCGCTGCGTCTGGAGAACCAGTACTTCGCCCTCGACTTCAGGCACCCGAAAGGCATTGCCGCGCTCGATGCACGGAACTGTGTCTTCTACGTCCCGGGCTCGCTGGGCGAGGTCCGGCTCGAACTCTTCGCGGTACTGCGCTCATGAGCCGGCGCGAGATGAAGGGTGTCGATATCGACGCACTCCTGCAGGACACCTACCTGCTGGTGGTGGAAGTCGGCAACGGCGTGGCCGTGAGCGAGAGCGAGGCCCTGTGGGCGCGCTGCCTGGAACTGGTGGAAGGGGTGCGCGAGCGTTTGCGCGAGGCGGGCCTCGGTCAACGCAGCACCGACCTGATCAGCCATGCCCAGTGCGCGCTTCTCGATGAGAGCGTGCTTGGCAAGTGCTCCGGGAACGAGCATGCCTCCTGGGCCAAGGAGTCGCTGCAAGTGCGGCTGTTCAACAGTCACCAGGCCGGCGAATCCCTCTATGAGCAGATGCGTGAGGTGCTGGCCGAGCCCGCTCCGGATCCGCGGGTGCTGACCGTGTTCCAGCGTGTCCTGGTGCTGGGGTTCCAGGGCCGCTACAAGCAGCACGATGATCCCGAACGACTGCGCCTGGTCGCTGCCCTGGAGGAGCGGGTCGCACCGCTGCGCTGCACCCAGGCGTGGCCCAGGGGCACGAGTCGCGGTTCCAGGCTCGGTCGTGTCTGGTCGCGCTCGCCGTGGCGGCACGGGTTCAGCTCGATGGTGCTGATCGGCGCGGTCTGGTGCGGGCTGGACCTGTACCTCGCGGACCTGGTCGACCGCCTGAAACTGCCCGGACAGGGTTGAGGTGCACGGATGACTCTCAAGTTGATTCGCGGCCTCTGGCTTTGGGCCCTGGCGCTGGCCCTCGGCGTGTTGCTGGTCGCACCGTTCGCCGAGGACTGGCGGGTGGTGATGGCGGTGCTGGTGACCGCGCTGGTTGCGCAGGGCTGGCGGCGTGCCGGACGCCAGTCGGCAAGATTGCACCAGTCCCTGGAGTTGGCGGACGACATCGAGTTGCCGCCAGCGACCTATCGCCAGCCGGTGTTGCTGGTGTGTGGCGATGGCCTGGACGCGTTGTTCCCGGGTGGCAAAGACGGCGAGCGACCGCGGCTGCGCATGACGCCCCAAGGCTGCTATCTCGCCGTGAGCGATATGCGCAATCTGCCGACACTGGTCTCGGCCTTGCTGGCCCGACGCCCGACCTGGAGCGGCCAGCTCGGCGTCGTGTTCGTCGCCAACCCGGGCGAGCACGACGACCCCGCGACGCACGCCTGCCAGGCGCGGGCACTGGCCCATCAGCTTGCGCTGGTGCGCAAGCAGGGACTATCGCTGCCGCTGCTGCTGGCCAGCTACCTGCGCGGTCAGCAGGCCGCGCCCTGGTTCGTCTGGGGCAGTGGCGACGAGGGGCCGCAGGTGCACGAGTCCGGCACCTGCAGCGAGCTGGGGCTTTGGCAGCGACAAGCCGCCGATGGCCAAGAGAGCGCTCGCCGGCTGCGCGCCAGCGTGCAGATGGAGGGGGCCACGCAGTGGTGGCGCGAGCAGGTGCTGCCGCATCTGGCGGGCAGCCTGCCGGTGGTGGCGGCGATGACCTTCGTCGAGGCACTGCCAGCGGAGCGCGCCGACAATCTCTGGGTGCAACGGCTACGGCAGAAACTGGCGCTGGTGACGGTGAGCGGTGCCACGCCGGCCAGCGCCTCGGCGCTGGAACTTCCCAACGTCGCCTTGTCGCGTCTGCCCGTGCGTCTGGCGGCAACGCCGCGCCAGCGCGCCGCGATCAGGGCCGTCTGGATGTTCACCCTGGCCGCCGTGCTGGCGTTGCTCAGCTCGGCCTGGAACAACGACCGGCTGATCCGCCAGGTGTTTGCCGATCTGCAGCGCTATGCCTCGATCCCGGTGCCAATCCGCGTCGACCTGCCGGCCCATGCCCTGCGTGAGCAGTCCCTGGCGGAGCTGCGTCGGCACGCCGACCTGCTGGAGTACTTCAGCCGCCAGGGCGAGCCCTTCGACCTGGGCTTCGGCCTGTACCGCGACCAGGTGCTGCGCGAGCGCCTGCTGGCGGTGCTGCTGGAGCATCGCCAGCCGCCGGCACCACGGCCGGTGGCGAAGGTCCCGGGCACGGTGCGCCTGGACAGCCTCTCGCTGTTCAGCTCCGGCAGCGCGCAACTCAAGCCGGAATCCACCAGGGTGCTGATCAATGCCCTGGTGGATATCAAGGCGCAACCCGGCTGGCTGATCGTGATCGCCGGGCACACCGACGCCACGGGCAGCGACGCCCACAACCTGAGCCTGTCCCGCGCCCGTGCTGCGGCGGTGCGCGACTGGATGCAGCACATGGGGGATATCCCCGACGGCTGCTTCGCGGTCCAGGGATTCGGCTCCAGCCAGCCGATCGCAAGCAATGAACACGCTGACGGACGCATGAGCAACCGTCGCGTCGATATCCGCCTGGTGCCGGCTGAGGGGGCCTGTGCGGCCGCCTCGCCGGCAGCGGGCTGACAACAGGTCGCTAGCGCGACATTCAAACCTGAACAAGGAGCTTCAAATGGCACTTCCCATTTATCTGAAAATCATCGACGAGACCGGCAAACACCTGGAGGGCTCGGTAAAGGCCAAAGGCCTGGAAGGCTGCATCGAACTGATTTCGTTCGAGCACCGGGTGAGCCGGCCTACCGATGGCAACACCGGCAAGCTGACGGGCGAGCGAGTCCATGACCCGATCAAGTTCGTCAAGGAGCTGGACCGCTCCAGCGTGTACCTGGACCGTGCGGCCGGCTCGGGCCGGAGCTGGCAGCAAGCGACCTTCGATTTCCAGCAGGTCCGTCCGGACGGCGAAATCGAAGTCTATTTCAGCATGGTGCTGAAGGACGTGAAGGTCGTGAGCGTCACCAAGCAGATGCTCGATATCAAGGACCCGGAGAACAAGGCCTACAAGCACCTGGAAGAGGTCGAGCTGCGCTACGAGGAAATCACCTGGGACTACAAGGACGGCAACCACGTCCATACCGACAACTGGGAAACCCGCCCGATCGTCGCGGCCGCCGGCTGATGTAAGCCCGGCAAGGATGGGCGCCCGCCAGCGGGCGCCCTTTCTCGTTCCAGCCCTTTTTCTTTTCCCGCTCCGGAATCCAGCCCAAGGACGCCTTCCATGGCCATCAGTTCCACCCGTCTGCTACGACGCCTGAACCCCTATTGCGCTCAAGCCCTCAGTGCCGCCGCTTCACTGTGCCAGACCCGTGCCCACGCCAGCATCGGCATCGAGCACTGGCTGCTCAAGCTGCTGGAGCAGGGGGAGGGCGACCTGACCTTGATCGCCCGGCGTTACGACTGGGACATGGACGCGCTCTGGCAGGGACTGCTCGACCACCTCGACGGCCTGCCACGCTCGGTCCAGGCCAAGCCGCAGCTGTGCCCACGGCTGCAGCGCCTGATCAAGGAAGCCTGGTTGCTGGCCTCGCTGGACGAGGACCACCAGCAACTGCGTTCGGTGCATCTGCTCGATGCACTGCTGGACAACCCGGACCTGCTGGCCTGCGAAGCGACCTGGCCACTGCTCAGCGTCAGCCGGGTGCAGTTGCAGCGCCTGCAGGCGCTGCTCGACCAGCACTCCGAAGAACGTCCCCCTGTTCAACAGGAGCGCGTCGTCGCGGCGACCGACCCCGTGGTCGCGCCCACTGGCGGCGTGCTCGACAAATACACCCAGGACCTCACCGGCAAGGCCGCGCGAGGCCTGATCGACCCGGTGTTCGCCCGCGACGACGAGATCCGCCAGGTGATCGACATCCTCAGTCGCCGGCGCAAGAACAACCCGATCCTGGTGGGCGAGCCGGGGGTCGGCAAGACCGCCCTGGTCGAAGGCCTGGCCCTGCGGATCGCCGCCGGCAATGTGCCGGACAGCCTCAAGGGCGTCGGCGTGCGCGTGCTCGATCTCGGCCTGTTGCAGGCCGGTGCCGGGGTCAAGGGCGAATTCGAACAACGCCTCAAGCAGGTGATCGAAGCCGTGCAGCAGGCCGAACCGCCGATCCTGCTGTTCATCGACGAAGCCCATACCCTGATCGGTGCGGGCAACCAGGCCGGTGGCGCCGATGCCGCCAACCTGCTCAAGCCGGCATTGGCCCGTGGCGAGCTGCGCACCATCGCTGCCACCACCTGGAGCGAATACAAGCAATATTTCGAAAGGGACGCCGCCCTGGAGCGGCGTTTCCAGATGGTCAAGGTCGACGAGCCGGACGACGTCGGCGCCTGCCAGATGCTGCGGGGGCTCAAGGCGCGCTACGCCAGCCACCATGGCGTGCACGTCGAAGACGGTGCAGTGAGGGCCGCCGTCAGCCTGTCGCGGCGCTACCTCAGCGGTCGGCAACTGCCGGACAAGGCCGTGGACCTGCTCGACACCGCCTGCGCCCGGGTACGCATGAGCCTGGATTGTGAACCCCAGCAGTTGGTGCGCCTGAAGGCCCGGCAGGCAGGGCTGCACCTGGAGCGTGAAGCGCTGGAGCAGGACCTTGCCCTGGGCAGTGTCGAGGGTGCGGCACGGATCGCCGCCATCGAGCTGGACTGTGCAAGTCTTCTGCAGCAGCAGGCCCGGCTGGAGGCGCAGTACCGCGAAGCCCTGGACCTCAGTCGCCGCCTGCTCGACGCCCGCCAGTGCGAAGCACCCGACCCGCAACGCTGCGCCGACTTGCAGCGGCAACTGACCGAGGCACAAGGCGAGCAGCCCCTGCTCAGCCTCGATGTGGATGTGCGCAGCGTCGCCGAGGTGATCGCCGACTGGACCGGCGTGCCCCTGGGCAGCCTGCTCAAGGATGAACAGGCCGGCTTGCTGGAACTGGAGCAGCGCCTGGGCGAGCGCATCATCGGCCAGGCGTCGGCCTTGTCTGCCCTGGCCCAGCGCCTGCGGGCGGCGAAGGCCGGTCTCTGCGAAGAGCAGGCGCCGCTGGGGGTGTTCCTGCTGGTGGGCAGCAGCGGCGTCGGCAAGACCGAAACCGCCCTGGCCCTGGCCGACAGCCTGTTCGGTGGCGAGAAATCCCTGATCACCCTCAATCTTTCCGAGTACCAGGAAGCCCACACCGTCAGCCAGCTCAAGGGCTCGCCGCCGGGGTACGTCGGTTACGGCCAGGGTGGCGTGCTCACCGAAGCGGTGCGCAAGCGGCCATACAGCGTGGTCCTGCTGGACGAAGTGGAAAAGGCCCACCGCGATGTGCTCAACCTGTTCTACCAGGTGTTCGACCGCGGCTTCATGCGGGATGGCGAAGGGCGGGAAATCGACTTCCGCAACACCGTCATCCTCATGACCTCCAACCTGGGCAGCGATGCCCTGCAGGCGCTGCTGGACGAACAGCCCGAGGCCACCGATGGCGTGCTCCAGGAACTGCTGCGCCCGGTGTTGCGCGAGCATTTCCAGCCCGCCTTGCTGGCCCGTTTCCAGACCCTGGTCTATCGCCCGCTGGGGGCCGAAGCGCTGGAATGCATCGTCGGCCTGAAACTGGCCAAGGTCGCTCGCCGCCTGCAGCGCCACTACGGGCTGGAATGCCAGATCCACGACTCCCTGAACCGCGCCCTGGTCGCCGCCTGCCTGCTGCCGGACAGCGGTGCGCGGAATATCGACAGCCTGCTCGACCAGCAGATCCTGCCGGTGCTCAGCCAGCAGTTGTTGCAGCGGCAGGCGGCCAAGCAGGCGGTGCGGCGGGTGGTGCTGGGGTATGACGAGGAAGCCGGGGTAGTGCTCGAGTTCGACGACGCACCCCACGAAGCGCAATAGACCTCCAGCAACTCCGGACACCTTGTTCCCAACCTTCATCAGCAGGCCCTGGCATGGAAACCATCGTTAGCCGATACCCCTCACCAACCACCCGCAACCCGTACCAGCTCAACGTCGCGGACCTGAAGGTCCCGCTGGACGTGATCTCGTTCGAAGGCAGCGAATACCTCGGCAAGCCCTTCCACTACACCATCCGCTTCACCTGCGCCGAGCGCAAACTGGACCCGAAGTGCTACCGCGATGACCCTGTCTATCGGGACATCAAGCCACGAGACCTGGACAAGGCGGCCTTCCTCAACCGCTACACCCGCTTCGGCCTCTACGGCGAACCACCCATCACCTACCCCTGGGAAGAGAAGCGCAGGAAGCACGAGCCCCTGCGCGAAATCTTCGGCGTGATCACCTCGTTCAAGCGCACCGGCGCGACCATCGAGCAGGGCCACTACGAGATCACCCTCGAACCGCGGCTCGCCCGCCTGGCCCAGGGCAAGCAGTACCGCCTCTACCGGCGCCAGTCGGTGCCGGAGATCGTGCGTCA
>JAIRVG010000099.1 GCA_031253995.1 Paucimonas sp.
GGCCTCCCAGGCGCCCCCCTTACGCCTTGTAGCGGCCATGAGTAGTACCGCCGCGCGGGGGGCGCACTAACACATGGCCGCTGCACCTATCAAGGCAAGCACCTGTCAGCCCTGACGCGGTTCCGTGCCGGCTGACATCACTCGGTGTAGCACGACCGTACCGTGGCACGGTTCCCCGCCTCGTCGATCTCGAAGATCGGATTGCTGGTGACATGCCGGGTCCGCGGCGTACCGCAGGGGTAGAGGATCACCAGTTCGCGCAGTAGACGCAGCATGCCATCCGCATCGATCAACGGTGCGTCCTTGCCCACGCGGATCCGGGCATGACGGAACAGGCTGGCGGCACTCACGAAATCGCCACAGTCGAGGCATTCGGCATAGCGGTACAGCAAGTTGCTGATCAGTACGCTGCTGGTGCTCATGAACATACTCACGTCAAGAACTTCAACCCAGTGTCGACGTGACGGGAAACAAGCATATCGTTCATCTGGACGACCCTCTCATATATCCCGCGCCTGGGCCGGATCGAACGTCCTGCGGCGCCCTCCGACAATTCCGCGACAGAACGAACAGTAGATCGCGTCATAGTTGAATCCGTGACTGACAAGCGCTTTCAATGCACCACTCAGGCTGGCCATCTTCAACACCGCAGGCAGCGCCCTTCGGCTTCTGACGGTGAGGACATCAAAGCGGAAACTGCTTTGCCCGCCCCGGTTCAGGCTCATTGCACGGATCACGGCATCCTCGCGGTCATCGTCGAAGCGGAACAGGTTGTAGTCGGCAATGAACCCCTCTTTCCGGCTACCGGACAGCTTTTCGGTTTCGCCCTGGCTCAGCATCTCCAGAGCCGCCTGTTTCCTCGGCCCGAACGCGACACCGTCCGTGATCACGAAGACCTTGTTGCTGCCCCGCGCCATATTGCTGATGCCAGGATCCAGGAGCAGCTTGCCGTGCGGATTGTAGAAACCGAACTTCGTCCCCGGTGGCACACGGATGTCCCGCAGCCAGGGCGCGGAGGCTGCGTGACTGGTAATGATCAGGTTGCTGGAGGGGCCGTCCTTGCCAAGGAAAAGCCGGTAATGCTGGTCGAGGTTCGCGGCAACGTAACTGAATTCGTTTCGGTAGGGATCGCGGTACGTTATCTCGCGATGCGGCCCGGAAAGGAATGCGTTTCTCGCGACCTGCGCGCTGTCCATCAACGCCCGGGCAACAGGCTCGACGGGCTGGTCGGCCTCCTCCGGCACCACCGGTATCGCCCCGTCCGCGTCCTTGAACGTTCCCGGATTGTTGCGCAGCCCGCGGAACAGGTTCAGACCATCCACCGTCCCCGCCGGATCGGCGCTGAGCCAGCGGCCCAGCCACGGCTGGTAATAGCGCAGCCCGTAGTAGTACAGCCCGCTGGCGTCACGTTCCTTGCCGGAGTAGCGCTGGGTCTTGCGCCGGGCCTCGACCTCGCCCGGCGCGGCCCATGCTGCAGTGCCGCCATAGGGGAAGTATTCTTCGCGGCTGGTCACCCGGCCATCCTGGTCCAGCTCCAGCAGACAACTGCCCAGGCGGTCCGCGTAGCTGAAACGCAACGCATCGTTGGCGATCCCGTCGGGCTGCCCGGCGGTCCAGTGCAACGCGCGGACCTGGCCGTCCCCGGCCTGTCCGCACAGGACGACCTGCAGATCCTCGCCGGCACGAAGGCCGCTGTGCAGCGTGCGCAGCTCAAGCTGCGGCAGGTAATGAGTGCGCTCCCGCTCGCCGTTGCCCAGGGTGCTGATCTTCAACACCCGTCGTCCTCCGCCATCGTACCGGTAGTGCTCGGCCAGGCCACCGGCGACCTGGGTGAGCGTCGCAAGATGCCCGCGCGAGGTCCAGTCGAGCACCTCGCCGGGGCGCAGGAGGGTCTGCAGGCCGTCCGCACTGAACAGCGCCTCCACCTCGGACGGCGACGCCGCCAGCGAGTCGGGCACGGCCCGGTTGCTGCGCTCGCTGACCACCAGCTCCCGGGTAAAGTCATGCCCGGTCGCGGGCGCACTGTGGCGGATCCGGGTCAGGTTGCCGGCGATGTCGTAGCGGTAATGGCGCTGGTAGTTGGTATAGGTAGCCTGGTCGAGCGGCTGCTGCCCCGCCGCCGCCATTTCCCGGCCATGAGCGCTGGCCAGCTGGCAGAGGCTGTCGTAGGTGAACAGGGTTTGCGCTGCGACCCGCTGGTTGCGCCAGAAACGGATGGCCTGTGCCTCGTCCGCCACCCGCAGGACGTTGCCCAGCGGGTCGTATTCATAGTGCAAGTCCTGCAGCACGCCAGCACCGGCGGGATGCCCGACGGGGCGCTCGGTCCTGATCCGCGCCAGGCGCTCCGTCTGCCCCTCGTAATGCCAGGTGGTGAGCACCTGATTGCCCTGCTCCTCGCTCAGCTTGCTCAACGTGGCCGACCAGGTACGGACCTTGACGATCACCTGCTCGCTGCCGCCGGCAAGGGTCAACCAGCTCGCCTTCGGCAGCCCCGCCACGTCGTAGGCAGTGCGGCGTCGATGGCCGGCGGCATCGGTGAGGGTCAGTTGCGCGCCGAAGGCATCCACCGACAGCGTGGTCGGCCAGGCCTGCGCGGCGAGCGCCTCATCCCACTGGTCCGGACCCTGCCCTTGCCAATCGGCGAACACGTCCGGCGAATCGGCGCCGGCGAGCAATTGACGGGACACCCGCAGGGGCACCCCGCTCAATGCAACGCTGTCGGTGCGCAACAGGCCGTCGGTAGCGTAATGACGGACGCACTGCCCGGCGAGATTGGCGCCCTGCTCCTCCGCCGAAACCCCGCCCCAGACCAGTCGCTCGCTGATCCGCGCGGGCGCGTCCGGCGCTTGCTCGCTGACGCTCAGCAGCCGCCCCCGCAGGGTGTCATCCTCGTAGTGACAGGTGCGCGTGATGGCGTGCGTCAGCTCATCGCCGCCGTCAGCATCGATACCAATCCGGGTGAGTGTCATGACCGGGCGGCGGGCGCCATCATGCAGGCAGACCCGGGTCCCCGCGTCGACGCTGCGGGTGCGCAGCGGCTGGCCGGCGAGGTCGGTCACCTGCTCAAGGTTGACCCGGCCCAGGGCGTGCAGCCGAGGGTCGCAGCTGTCCAGCAGGAAGCCAGCGGCCGTATAGCGATGCCGGGTGATGCACGCCCGGGTGGTCGCGACGCTATCGGGGTGGCGCAGGTACTCGACGTTGCGCACGGTCAGGCCGCGGCTATCGGAGGCCGTGATCGAGGGGGTGTGGTGGAAGAGTGCTGCGCTCATCCTGATCTCCCGACCCTGCGGCGCGAGCCGCCGGCGTAAGTGATGATCCCGGCGCGATCACAGCGGGAGAGAGGCTGGGTGCATGTGTTGAGTCTAGCGGGTTCCTTTCGTATCGGTCCGCGAACCTGCGTACAGCTGAGGCTTTCTGGCTCAACCTTCGGTCCTCGCACAAAGGCTTTCCACATAGTATCCGCCGACCTCGCGCTGGCTAAATCGTCCATTTGGCTGAGCACTTTTTCCCCGCTGTCAACTGACAAAGTTGCCAGGTTTCAGCCGTACCGGCGGCGCATACACTGCAAATCCAACCACAGCTGTCACTCGCCAATCGCCGGAGCCAAATAGCATGAACGCTACCTCTCCTTCGCACGCGGAACTCATTCGTAATGGTGACTTTTCCGAAGGAAGCCTGAACTGGCAGGTCTACGACGACGTCAACTTCGCTAACCAACGCTGCAATGTTGGCCCGGGCGGCGTTGCAGCCCAACCCATCTCCAGCATGCCAGCCGGGCGTTACCGCCTCTCCTGCCGGGCAGCGGTCGTGGCGTCCGGGTCGCCTATCGCCCAGGTGCGCCTGGCAGTCGACAGCATGAACGTGGTTGTCGACATCATCAGCACCACCCCCGATACCTACCAGTCTGACTTCGAGGTGCCGGCCGGAACCAGCAACGTGCAGATCTACATCGAGGGTCGCGGAGCTTCCGCCTGGGTCGACGATGTATCACTGGACTTCGCCCCCCAGGGCGACGAGCTGATCCGCAACGGAGACTTTTCCGAAGGCAGCGCGCACTGGGAGATGACCGGCGCGGACTTCAGCGCGCAAACCTGCACGCTGCGCATGGACGATGTATCGCAGACCGTGGCCGTCCCGACCATCGGCTATTACCAACTCGACGCCCGCGCCAGGGTGGGGGCCGGCTCCATGGGACGCCTGCAGATCAAGCTGCTGCCGGATGGTTCGACCTTCTACGTGCCCGTCAGTGCCTCCGAGTGGACCGAGTACTCGATCGATGTACCGGCCATTCTCGGGGAAAGCGCGTTCAAGGTGTCGCTGATCCGCATTACCGGTGATGACGTGGAGTTCGACGATGTCTCGCTGCGGTTGACCGCAGGTGTGAACCGCTGAGCGTCCGGACCCCGTGTGCTCTCGGGGACATGGGGTTCGGTTGGCGAGGGTGGTGGTGATGTGGTGGTGCTGTAGCGTTCTGAGCCGCAATCTGTCAGTTCACCGGCCGTCCATTTCTTCACCCAGGCGTTGTATAGGGCTACAAAACTTCTCGCCGTTCCGACTTTTATGTAGGCAATTTCCCAAGCATACTTTTTCGCGTTTTCTTTCGTTGCGCCCTTGGAAATCGATGCCTACGCTTCGCCGGTCGCTGGGAAACCAGCGATCAGGTTTAGCAGCCTGCTCCAATTCCAAGGTGCATCAAGCGCCCTGTACGCGCGCAGCCAATCGCTTCGTATTGGCTGTCCTGTCATGGCGGTTGTGCGCGGGGCGCCCTCGGGCGCGCCGGGTTCCTTGGTCCCTGGTCTGCTAACCCACGCACAACTGCCACCCTTTCGTTTAGCAGCGATGCTTGGCAGTCCCACTGATCCAAGGAGTTGCACTGACGAAGAAGATTGTTTCCGATCCACCTGCTTCTACCCTCTCCCTCAGCCGTACCACTGCCCGCACTCATTTCGGCGCTTGTCAAAGTGCACACCCGCCGCTGTTCGCCGTATGCGAAGAAGCCGACATTGAAGATGCGCTGGTTCACCTTTCGGCCGCGCTGACATCGGCTTTTGAAACCAATGCCCAGTTATGCGAGATGCTGCCTCGTCCGGCAGGCAACCTTGCGTGGGCGACATATCAGTCGCTGGAAATCTGTCAGGCGCTGGTCGGGGCGCTGCTGAGTAGAAAGGATTGCAAGCTGGAGGGTTAAAAGCGTTTCAGGGGCCGCACATGCGGCCCTACACCCGAAGCCATGCTCTTCGAGCCAGACGATATCGTGGGTCAGTGCCGCAACCTGTTGCGAACTCAGCGACACGCCGACCGCCAGGTTCAACTGCTGCCTGCTGGCGATGGCGTTGTTCATCAGGTACTTGAACTGGGCCTCGTTCGAGGTCTGGCCATCGAGGAAGGCCTGCCCGGTTCGGGCGACGATGGCTTGCTGGACGAGGCGCTGCTCGTAGAAGCCGTCGCCCAGGCGCTTGGCGCTGTCGTCCGGGTTGTAGCCCAGGCCCGCGAGCAGGTAGTCGGAGCTCATGAACTGCTTGAGTTCGGTGAAGACCGGGTTGGTTTCGATCAGGTACTTGTGCGATTGAGAGGCGGCGCTGCGGTTTGTCGTTTAGACGGAAGGACTTGCGAGACGGATGACGAAACTCGAAAGGTAGTGATTTCTTCACCCGGGCGTTGCGTAGGACTACAAAACTTCTCGCCGTTCCGACTTTTACGTAGGCAATTTCCCAAGCATACTTTTTCGCGTTTTCTTTCGTTGCGCCCCTGGAAATCGGCACCTACGCTTCGCCGGTCGTTGCACAACAACGACCGGTCTTGACGGGCCGATTCATGGAGCGCTGGTTGCTATGGCAGCTGTGCGTGTGGGCGCCTTCGGGCGCGCCGGGTTTTCTCTGTGGACCGGTCCGTCAACCCTCGCACAGTCGCCACCCTTCTGCTTGACGGCAGGATCGTGGCGTTTCATCCCTCCACAGAGAACGACGACATGAAAAAGCTGGTACCTGATCCACCACCCTCTTCCCTTCGCCGCACCACTGCCCGCACTCACTTCGGCGCTTGCCATGGTGCACACCCGCCGCTGTTCACCGTATGCGAAGAAGCCGACATTGAAGATGCGCTGGTTCACCTTTCGGCCGCGCTGACATCGGCTTTTGAAACCAATGCCCAGTTATGCGAGATGCTGCCTCGTCCGACGGCCAATCTCGCCTGGGCGACGTATCAATCATTGGAAATCTGTCAGGCGCTGATGGGAGCGTTGTTGAACAGGAAGGACTGCAAGCTGGAAGGTTAGCTGCGCTTCAGGGGCCGCACATGCGGCCCTACACCCGAAGCATGTAAGCTCACCGTCCAGTACGAACGGCATCTTAGGCACAAGCACGCCACATCCCGCCTGCAGACTGAGGTCCCGTCCACTCTGCAGCACGCCGCCTCGGTTGATGACGTCCTGCCCCCCCTCATTCTCCCCCACGGATTGACTCAACCCTCCCCCTGACCCAAGCTTGACCCCTTTTCCGCACATCCCTGACCGGATCACGCATGCCCAAACCGCGTCTCTACCTGTTCGTCGGCCTTGCCCTGCTGCTGGTGCTCGGGCTGGGCAGCTACCTGTCGCGCGACAACAGCCCTCCGCCCAACCCGGCCCTCAAGCACGCCTACGGCAAGGCCCTGGCCCAGGCTCACAATGGCCTGCCCGGCGCCGCGCGGGTGCTGTACCAGCAACTGGCTCGCGACGACCTGTCGGCGATCCGCCGCGCCAGCTTGTATGCCGAATTGCCCAACTACCCTTCCCCGCTGGCCCTGAAACTGGCCAGCAAGGACCTGCAACACGACGAGCCACTGGTGCGCCGCACCGCCCTCGGCGCCATCGCCGCCATGGTCCCCGCCAGCCAGCGCAGCCTGCTGCTGGGGCCGATGCTGGACGACGAGGAAGACAGCGTGCGCTTCGCCGCGGTCGATGCCCTGGTGGGCCTGACCCCGGACGAGATCGGCCTGTATTTCGCCCCGCTGCAAAGCGTTCTCGACCAGTACCAACTGGCCCTCCAGGCCCGCGGCGACACGGTGGCCGACCAGGTCCATCTGGCCCAGCTCTATATGCAGGAACGGGATTTCCCGTCCGCCACCCGCGCCGTCGACCAGGCGCTGGCGCTGGAGCCGGAAAACCTCGACGCCCTCGCCGCCCAGGTGCGCCTGCTCGACAGCCAGGGCCAGACCGACCGCTCCCGCGAAGTATTGGCCCAGGCCCTGCAACGACATCCCGACTCGGCCTTCCTGCAGTTCGAACTGGGCCAGTGGCTGCTGCGCCACAAGCAGGAGGAATACGCCCTGCTGGCCTTCTCCCGGGCGGTGGAGCTGGAGCCGGACAACAGCGACTACCGCTATACCCTGGCCCTCAACCTGCACAGCCTCGACCAGCTGGACGTGGCGCAGAAGCAGCTGGAAACCCTGCTCTCGCGCCAGCCGGCGAACCGCAAGGCGCGGGTGCTGCTGATCGAGTACTGGAAGGAGAGCGGGCAGTTGCAGAACGTGCAGATCCTGCTCGCCCAGCTGGAACAGCAGAACCCCGACGATCCGCTGGTCCAGCAAGGCCTCTGACGCCCCCGCCCACCACGTAAAACCCGGTTGAACCCCGCCGCCAATGGCGCGGTCCAGAGAGAGTGCACCCCCGATCGGCCCATTTGCCGCGGGCACCGCACTGTCAAAGGAGATCGACCGTGAACCACTCGTCAGCCAACAGCGAACGCGCGCTGATCCTGGCACCCCCGCCGATCAGTGGCGCGGCCCTGAGCCTGCTGGACCAGGCCGGGGTCAGTGCCTTCGCCACCCACGACCTGGCGGAACTGGCCGACGCGCTGGACCATGGCGCGGGCCTGGCGATCATCGCCCATACCTGCCTGGGCGGCTTCGAGGATTCGCTGTTGAAGAGCTACCTGGGCAGCCAGCCCCTGTGGTCGGACCTGCCGGTGGTGATCCTCGGCGATGGCGAGCACTCCATCAGCAGCAGCCCGGACCTGTGCCTGGCCCTGGGCAACCTGTTCATCCTGCCCTGCCCCTTTCCCGAGCAGGACCTGCTCGACCTCACCCACTCTTCGCTGCGCGCCCGCCGCCGCCAGTACTACAGCTGCCAGCAGGGCCTGGAGCTGGCCAGCCTGCAACAGCAGACCGAGGAGCGGGTACGCCATCTGCGCGAAGACGAGCAACGCCTGCGCCAGGACGAAAAGATGGAAGCCGTCGGCCAGCTCGCCGGCGGCGTCGCCCACGACTTCAACAACCTGCTGACCGGCATCGGTGGCAGCCTCGAACTGATCCGCCAGCGAGTCGGCCAGCAACGCTACGAGGACATCCCGCGCCTGCTGGACATGGGGCTCAACGCCGTGCAGCGCGCCGCCAGCATCACCCACCGGCTGCTGGCGTTCTCCAGCCGCCAGTCGCTGGACGACCGTCCGGTGCAACTGGCCGCCCTGCTGGAGCGCAAGCGCCTCGGTGACCTGCTCGGCGCCGGTATCCGCCTGCAACTGCGCATCGATGAGCAACTGTGGCCGGCCAAGGCCGATGCGCGACAGTTGCAGGAAGCCCTCGACAACCTGCTGGTGAACGCCCGCGACGCCTTGCCCGAGGGCGGCGAGGTGCGCGTCGAGGTGAGCAACCGGCACCTGCCGCGGCCCCTGCCCGAGGCCCATCCCCTGAGCGGTACCGACTTCGTGCGGATCAGCGTCAGCGACAACGGCGACGGCATGCCACAGAACATCGTCGACCGCGCCTTCGATCCGTTCTTCACCACCAAGCCCATCGGCCAGGGCACCGGCCTGGGCCTGTCGATGGTGTACGGCTTCAGTCGCCAGTCCCATGGCCATGTCAGCCTGCACAGCCGGGTAGGCCAGGGCACCGAGGTGGAACTGCTGCTGCCCCGCCACCATCCGGAGGACCCGCGCAGCCCGGTGGCCTCCGGCAGCCCGACCCGCGATGCCCATGCCAGCCGCATCCTTGTCGTCGAGTCCAATGCCACGGTGCGCCAACTGGTCCGCGACAACCTCGCAGAACAGGGCTACCAGTGCCAGGACGTCGCCGATGCCACTGCGGCGCTGGCCTTGCTGCGCACCGAGCGACCCTACGACCTGCTGATCTGCAACGTCGGCCTGCCGGGCATGAGCGGCCGCCAGTTGGCGGACATCGCGCGCAAGCTGCGCAGCGGCCTGCGGGTGCTGTTCATCACCGGCTATGCCGAACAGGCGTCGGCGCAACTCGGTCGTCTCGATCCGGACATGCAGGTATTGAACAAGCCGTTCAGCTTCGAGCAGTTGAAGGCGCACGTGGCGCGCATGCTGGCTGGCGAGGGTCCGGCATGAGCCAGATCGAACTGAGTGAAGTGGCGGCGGTGACCTCGCTGCGGGTGCTGACGGTCAACGTGCACAAGGGCTTCAGCCCGTTGAACCGGCGCTATGTACTGCCGGAGCTGCGCGAGGCGGTGCGCAGCCATCACGCCGACCTGGTGTTTCTCCAGGAGGTGCTAGGCAGCCACAGCCGCCACGCCGAGCGCTATCCCGGCTGGTCGCCGCTGCCGCAGTACGAGTTTCTCGCCGACAGCCTGTGGCCGGTGTTCGCCTACGGGCGCAACGCGGTGTACCCGGAGGGCGAGCACGGCAACGCGCTGCTGTCGAAATTCCCTATCCTTGAGCACCGCAACCTCGATGTCAGCGTGCAGGGCAGCGAGCAACGCGGCCTGCTGCATGCGGTGCTGGCCCTGCCCGGCGAACGCCAGGTGCATACGGTGTGCGTGCACCTGGGCCTGGACGAACGCCAGCGCCGGCAGCAACTGAACCTGCTCTGCGAACTGCTCGACAGCCTGCCCGAGGACGCGCCGGTGGTGATCGCCGGCGACTTCAACGACTGGCGCCAGCGCGCCGACGCGCTGCTGGCCAGCCGCGGGCTGTTCGAGGTGTTCAGCCAGGCCCACGGCGCCCCGGCCCGCAGCTTTCCGGCGCGCTGGCCACTGCTGCGCCTGGACCGCATCTACCTGCGCAACGCCCGGGCCAACGAGCCGCGGGTGATGGCGCGCAAACCCTGGTCGCATCTGTCCGACCACCTGCCACTCTGTGTCGAGGTCCTGTTATGAACACCGAATGGCGCGCGGAAAACGAAGTGCAACTGCTGATCAACGGCGAGGGTTACTACCCGCCGGTGTTCGAGGCCATCCGCCAGGCCCGGGAAGAAGTACTGCTGGAAACCTTCATCATCTACGAGGACAAGGTCGGCCTGGAACTGCAGCAGGTGCTGATCAACGCGGCCCGCCGCGGCGTGCGCGTGCAGGTGCTGGTGGACGGCTACGGCACCGCCGAACTGAGCCGCGAGTACCTGCAGGCGCTGTTCGATGCCGGCGTGCAGTTGCAGGCCTTCGACCCCAGCCCGATGCGCCTGGGCGTGCGCACCAACCTGTTCCGGCGCCTGCACCGCAAGATCCTGGTGATCGACGGCACCCTGGGCTTCATCGGCGGGATCAACTACAGCGCCGACCACCTCGGCGACTTCGGCCCGCTGGCCAAGCAGGACTATGCCGTGCAGGTACGCGGGCCGATCGTCGACGACCTGCGCCGGGCCACCCTGACGCTGCTCGACAGCCATGCCCGCCTGGGCCAGCGCAGCCGCGCCTGGTGGCGCCGCGCTCCGGTGCTGGACGCCGACAGCGAGCAGGCGACCATGCGCCTGTTCATCCGCGACAACAGCGACCATCCCACCGATATCGAGCAGCAGTACCTGCGGGCCATCGTCAGCGCCCACGAGCGCATCATCATCGCCAACGCCTATTTCTTCCCCGGCTACCGGCTGCTGCGCGCCCTGCGCAATGCCGCGCGGCGCGGGGTCGAGGTGACGCTGATCCTGCAGGGCATGCCGGACATGCCCTGGGTGCGCCTGTGCTCGCGACTGCTCTACAACTACCTGCTGCGCGACGGCGTGCAGATCCACGAGTATTGCGAACGGCCCTTGCACGGCAAGGTGGCGCTGGTGGACCGCAGGTGGAGCACCGTGGGGTCGAGCAACCTCGATCCGCTGAGCCTGTCGCTGAACCTGGAGGCCAACCTGGTGATCCGCGACGAGGCCTTCAACCAGCGCCTGTTCGAGCACCTGGACGAACTGCGCCACAAGCGTTGCAAGCGCGTCACCCTGCAACGGGTGCTGCGCGGCTACTGGTGGCGGGCGCCGCTGATCTTCCTGACCTTCCACTTCACCCGTTATTTCCCCCGCCTGTTCGGCACCCTGCCGGCCCACAAGCCGCGCCTGAAACCCTTGTACCGCGCCGAGGAAGTGGTGCAGGAGCGCCTGTCATGAAGCATGCCTTCTGGAAACGCGCGCGACAGGCGCTGACCCTGCTGTTCTTCATCCTGGTCCCGGTGCTGCTGTTCATGCTCCTGCGCAACCAGGACTGGGGCGAGGTCTGGCAGGCGCTGACCTCCTACCGGCCAGGAGTGTTGCTGACGGCGCTGCTGTTCGTCGCCTGCAGCTTCACCCTGTTCAGCAGCTACGACCTGCTCGGCCGCCGCTATACCGGGCACACGCTGCCGGCGCGGCGGGTATTGCCGCTGGCGTTCGTCTGCTATGCGTTCAATCTCAACCTCAGCGCCTGGG
This sequence comes from Paucimonas sp., assembly GCA_031253995.1. GTDB lineage: Bacteria > Pseudomonadota > Gammaproteobacteria > Pseudomonadales > Pseudomonadaceae > Aquipseudomonas. The sequence goes on from JAIRVG010000099.1 coordinate 11,602, forward strand.
TCGGCGGCGTCGCCCTGCGCTTCCGGCTGTATTCGCGGCTGGGGCTGGAGACCGCGACCATCACGCGGATCCTCGGGCTGGGGCTGGTGACCAACTGGCTGGGCTACCTGCTGGTGGCCGGCAGCCTGTTTGCCATGGGCTTTCCCAGGTTGCCGGCGGGGCTGGAAATCGGTACCACGGGACTGCGCCTGATCGGCATCGTCATGCTGGCGGTGGCCCTCGCCTACCTGCTGGCGTGCCGTTTTTCCCGGCGTCGCGAATGGCAGCTCCGCGGCCAGACCATCACCCTGCCCGGCTGGCGTCTCGCCGTGCTGCAAGGCCTGATGGGCGCCGGCAACTGGTGCCTGATGGGCCTGGTGGTGTTCACCCTGCTGCCGGACAAGGTGGGCTATCCGACCATCCTGGCGATCCTGCTGGTGAGCAGCATCGCCGGGGTCATCACCCACATCCCGGCGGGGCTCGGGGTGCTGGAAAGCGTGTTCATCACCCTGCTGCAAGGGCAATACAGCCAGGGCACGCTGCTGGCGGCGTTGATCGGCTACCGCGCGGTGTATTTCCTCTTGCCCCTGCTGCTGGCCTGCGTGGTCTACCTGCTGCTGGAACGCCTGGCCGCCCGTCAGCGAGGCCGCTCAGCCAGCTCGGTGGTCGAAGGCCGCACCGGTGGCTGAAGCATCGAAGTGACCTTGTGCACCAGCACTTCGAGACGGAACGGCTTGGTGATCAGTTCCAGGCCGGCATCCAGGACACCGCTGGCGCTGATGGATTCCTCGGTGAAGCCGGTGATGAACAGGATGCGCTGCTGCGGGGAGCGGCTGCGCAGGGCCTTGGCCACCTCGATACCGCTGACGCCGCCCGGCAGGCCGATGTCGGACACCACCAGGTCGATGGGGCCTGCACTGTCATACAGGGCCAGGCCGCTGTGCGCATCCACCGCTTCCAATACCTCCAGGCCCAGGTCCTGCAGGGCCTCACGCATCAGCATGCGCAACACCGGCTCGTCGTCGATCAGCAGCACCCGTTCGTTGCGCAGTTGCACGGGCACCTCGACAAGGGGCTCCGGTGGCTGCGGCTGAGGTAGCGGCGGGCCGGAGAAACGCGGCAGCAGCACCTCGACACAGGTGCCCCGCCCCTCCTCGGACACCAGGCGAATGCTGCCGCCAGACTGGCGCACGAAGCCATAGACCATGGACAGGCCCAGGCCGCTGCCCTTGTGGGACGCCTTGGTGGTGAAGAACGGGTCGAAGGCACGCTCGACCACCGCCCGCGACATGCCCTCGCCATTGTCTTCCACCCGCAGGCAACAGTAATCACCGGGCGGCAGGTCGACGCCGGGCAATTCGCTGTAGTGACGCTCGTTGCAGGTGCTGATCTTCAGCCGCCCGCGACGGTTCATGGCGTCGCGGGCATTGGCGCAAAGGCCGATCAGGGCGCTTTCCATCTGGCTGACATCGACTTCGACCAGCCAGGGCTGCGGGTCGACCTGCATTTGCAGGTCGATGTCCGGGCCGATGGCCTGGTGGATCAGGGGCTCGATGCTGCGCAGCAGTTCGTTGAGGTCGGCCGGACGTGGCGACAACGGCTGCCGACGGGCGAAGGCCAGCATGCGCTGGGTCAGGTCGGCGGCGCGTCCGGTGGCCTGGCGCGCGGCGTGCAGGTATTTGTCGAGTTGCTCGGTGCGCCCCTGCTCCAGGCGGCGTTCGAGCATTTCCAGGCTGGCCCCGATCTCCGCGAGCAGGTTGTTGAAATCGTGGGCGATACCGCCGGTCAGCTGGCCCACGGCATCCATCTTGTGGCCGTGGCGCAACAGTTCCTCGGCCTGGCGCAGGGCTTCCCTGCGCTCATGGTCCTGGGTGATGTCATGGCCCAGCAGGGTGACGAAATCGGTGCCGGGCATGGCGCTCAGGGTAAAGCGCCGGTAATGCCCGTCGGCATGACGCAGGCGGCCCTCGCCGGTCGCCTGCTCGCCGCCGAGGATGAGCCGGACCTCGGCGCCGTCGTCCGGGTGCAGCACCATCAGCAGCGACTGGCCGTGGAGGGCGTCGTCCCAGCCGAGCAATTGCCGAGCGGCCGGGTTGAAGGTGCGCAGCCTGAGATCTTCCTGGACCACCACCATCAGGTCGCTGGACTGCTCCCACAGGTGATGATGGTCGGCGGTGCGTTCCTGCACCTGGCGCTCGAAGGAACGGGCCAGCTCGCGCCACTGCCGCTCGGACTCGACGCTGCTGGTGGTTTCCAGCACGGTCGCGAGGAAACCGGCGACCTTGCCGCCTTCGTCGCGCACCGGACTGAAGGAGAAGGTGAAATACACCTGTTCGAGCACGCCGTTGCGGCTGGTCACCAGGGGGAAGTTTTCGAGGAATACCGCCTCGCCTTCCATGACCCGGAACACCAGTGCCCCCAGCTCACCCCAGACGTCGCTCCACACCTCGTGGAACGGCCGCCCCAGGGGCGCCGGCTTGGTGCCGAGGATCGGTACGAAGGCATCGTTGTGCAGCATCAGCATGTCGCTGCCCCAGACCAGGCAGCCAGGGAACGGCGAGGCCAGCATCAGGTCCACGGCGATGCGCAGGGAACTGGGCCAGCGATGCAACGGGCCGAACGAGGTCCGGTCCCAGTCATGCTGGCGGACCGCTTCGCTCATTCCACCTTGCTGGACCGGCCGGGGGGCAACATGAATGATGTGCATCGCGCGCTTCCTTGACTGCTCTCAGCAGTCGGACTCCTGTCCTATGTCTTCGTTCCAGAGTGCGGGTCGCTCGCGGATAAAACGGCTCATCAACTCAATGCACTGCGCATCCTGCAACACCGTGACGCGCACGCCGCGCTCACGCAACAGGGCTTCCTCGCCCATGAACGTCTGGTTTTCCCCCACCACCACCTCGCCGATCCCGTACAGCAGGATCGCCCCGCTGCACATGGCGCAGGGCGACAGCGTGGTGTACAGCGTGGCCTCGGCATAGACCCGCGCGTCCTGGCGACCGGCGCGCTCGAAGGCGTCCATTTCGCCGTGCAGGACCACGCTGCCCTGCTGCACCCGGCGGTTGTGGCCACGACCGATGATGCGCCCGGCATGGACGATCACCGATCCGATGGGAATCCCACCTTCCTCCAGGCCCAGGCGGGCTTCGTCGATGGCGGCCTGCATGAACTGCGACTGCTGCGTTGCATCGACCATGTCGTACTCCTTGAAGACGTGAATCATTCCAGAACGCTAGCACATAGCCATAAGGCGTGCGAGGTGTGCGCGGTTTTCACGGGGGTCTATGCTGTACAGGTCCAAAATACCCGTGCCCCCCTCCCCCAGAGGATCACCGCAATGAGCAAGCAAGTTCTCGTGGTGCTGACCAACACGGCCAAATACCCGACCCTCAAGCGCGCCACCGGGCTGTGGCTGGGGGAAGCGGTGCATTTCGCCGATGTCCTGCAACAGGCCGGTTACCACGTCGATTACCTCAGCCCCGCCGGCGGCTACGTGCCCATCGATCCCCATAGCCTGACCATGGCGCAGGACATCGACTGGCAGTGGTACAACGACAAGGCGTTCATGAACCGCCTCGGCACGACCCTGGCGCCGGCCCAGGTCCATCCCCGTGACTACCAGGCGATCTACTATGCCGGCGGGCATGGCGTGATCTGGGACTTCCCGGACAACCACGCGCTGCAGGACATCGCCCGGCAGATCTGGGAAAACGGAGGCGTGGTGGCGTCGGTCTGCCATGGCGCGGTGGGTTTGCTCAACATCAAGCTCAGCGACAACTCGCTGCTGCTGCGCGACCGCGAAGTGACCGGTTTTTCCAATGTCGAGGAACAGTTGGCGGAGCTGGACAAGGTCGTCCCCTTCCTGACCGAGAACGAACTGGCTGCCCGTGGTGGTCTCTATCGCAAGGCCGAGGACCCGTGGCAACCCTTTGCCCTGGCCGACCAGAAGGAAGGTCGCCTGGTCACCGGGCAGAATCCGGCGTCCGGCGCGGCGGTGGGGCGCCTGGTGGTGCAAGCGCTGAAGGCCGGGGCCAAGGGACCGACGGCATGACGAAACGAAGAATCCGACACTCCATGTCAGCCGCTCGTACAGGAAGCGGGTATTGCCCTCACTTATGCTGACCGGCTTCGGTCCGACCCCCTTTGGTCGGGCCTGGCCTCCTCTCATAGGTGACACATGCCCCTTCGTACTTTTCATTCCGGCCACGCACTGATCACCCTCCTGACCTTGTTGCTGATCGGCGTGGCGCCGGTCGCCTTCGGCCTGCTGGTGATGGCCTGGCAGGTGAACAAACAGCTCGACGAATCCGCCACGGTGGCGCTGCGTGAAGCCCGACAGGGGGTCGACGATGTGATCGATTCGCTGCACCGGGCCAGCAACAAGGTGCTCAACCTCGCCGAGTACGACTGTGGCAAGGCCCTGCCCGTGCTGTACAGCGAGGTGGTGGCCACGCCGGAACTGCGCTCCCTGACCCTGGTGCGGGAAAACCGTGCCTACTGCAGCACCTTGCGCGGCGAATCCGGCCTGCTGGTGATGCCCGGCGACTATTTCAATCATCGCCTGCGCCTGGAGCCGGGCAACGACAACACCCCGGACTCGGCGATTCTCTACTACCGCCTGCAGGAGTATCCCTATGGCGTGCTGGCGGTCGCGGACGGCAAGATCCTGCAGCGGGTCCTGCAGGGCATCCGCGCCGCCGACAATGTCCACCTGCAGTTCGGGCCCACCCTGATTGGCGCCAGGGGCGAGGTCCAGGACAGCGCCCCGCTGCTGGATGAACATGCCTACATGAGCCAGGTCTCGCCCCTGTATGGCTACACCCTGCACATGGCCTATCCGCCGGGCCATGCCGCCCGCCAGTTGCTGGACAACAGCCTGGTGATCGCGCCTTCGCTGTTGCTGGTGGGCATCATGACGGCGGCGGCTAGCTACTGGGCGATGTATCGGCGGCGGCGAGCCGTCGGGCGTCCGGTCTGAAATGAAAAAAGCCAGCAATCGCTGGCTTTTTTCATGGGCGTGTCCCGATCACTCGGTGGTCAGCACGCCACGGCGCACCTGGTCACGCTCGATCGATTCGAACAGGGCCTTGAAGTTGCCCTCGCCGAAGCCATCGTCACCCTTGCGCTGGATGAACTCGAAGAACACCGGGCCCATCAGGGTTTCCGAGAAGATCTGCAGCAGCAGGCGCTTGTCGTCCGGGTTGGACGAACCATCCAGCAGGATGCCCCGGGACTGCAGCTCGGCGGTCGGCTCGCCGTGGTCCGGCAGGCGGCCTTCGAGCATCTCGTAGTAGGTTTCCGGCGGCGCGGTCATGAAGCGCATGCCCATGCCCTTCAGCGCGTCCCAGCTCTTGAGCAGGTCGTCGGTGAGGAAGGCCACGTGCTGGATGCCCTCGCCGTTGAACTGCATCAGGAACTCTTCGATCTGCCCGGCGCCCTTGGACGACTCCTCGTTCAGCGGGATGCGGATCATGCCGTCCGGCGCGGTCATGGCCTTGGAGGTCAGGCCGGTGTACTCGCCCTTGATGTCGAAGTAACGGATCTCGCGGAAGTTGAACAGCTTCTCGTAGAAGCCGGCCCAGTAGGCCATGCGCCCGCGATAGACGTTGTGGGTCAGGTGGTCGATGATCTTCAGGCCGGCGCCGGCGGGGTGGCGGTCGACGCCTTCGATCCAGTTGAAGTCGATGTCGTAGATCGAGCTGCCTTCCTCGAAACGGTCGATCAGGTACAGCGGCGCACCGCCGATGCCCTTGATCGCCGGCAGGCGCAGTTCCATCGGGCCGGTCTCGATTTCCACCGGCTGCGCGCCCAGTTCCAGGGCCCGGGCGTAGGCTTCATGGGCGTTGCGCACGCGGAAGGCCATGCCGCAGACGGACGGGCCGTGCTCGGCGGCGAAGTAGGAGGCGACGCTTTTCGGCTCGTTGTTCAGGATCAGGTTGATGCCGCCCTGGCGGTACAGGTGGACATCCTTGGAGCGGTGGGTCGCGACCTTGGTGAAGCCCATGATCTGGAAGATCGGCTCCAGGGTGCCGGGGGTTGGCGAAGCGAACTCGATGAATTCAAAGCCCATCAGGCCCATCGGGTTGTCGAAGAGATCTGCCATGTTCGTATTCCTCATCATCAAAACGGTGCAATAACGTTCGTTACCAGGCGGTCGATGCGAGTGAACGTGGTGGCGCGCAGGAAATGCCCCGGGTACTGCGGGCAAGGTAGTCACCAAGAATCAGCTTGAATCCATGACACTTCATAGAGGACCCATTTCTTGCGGGCTTGATTCCCCACGGATTGGGGAACCTTATTGTTGTATGCGTAAATCGATTCTACAGAGCGTAAATCGATTTGTCGCCTGTCACGTCAAATTGTAGGGGCAACTGTCTTTGGGTTGGTGCTGGATGTCGTGTGTTGATCCATTTGTGATTGCCCAGCCGCTATGCTGTGCCGAAACGTTTACGGACGGAACCGGAATGCCCCTGCAGAAAACCCGAAACCGCCGCCGCGCCCTGCTCCGGCTGCTGCCCTGGCTGGTGGGCGCCTTGCCGGTGCTGGGTGGCCTGGCGATCATGCATTGGCAGGCCCAGCGCGAACTCGATGCCCGCGCATTCAACAGCGCACAGCAGGCCGTCGCCCACCTCGACCAGGTGCTGGACGACGTCGCCGGTGCCGCCAAAGAGCTCCTGCCGCTGGCTGGCAGCCCCTGCGCCGAAGTCACCCTGGCCCTGCGCCAACAGGTGACCCGCCGCCCCTTCGTGCGCTCCACCAACCTGGTCCACGCCAACCACCTCTATTGCAGCTCGCTGTTCGGCGACTTCAGCGAACCGGTCGACCCCGCCGACTACACCAACGGCAGCCTGTGGCTGATGGACGGCAACTCGGTCACCCCCGGTCACCCGTTGCTGGTGTATCGGGCCAGCGACGGCGACAAAGGCGCTATCGCCACCGTCGACGGCAGCCACCTGGTCAGTGCCCTGCGCCTGATCGCCCCGGATATCGACCTGCGCCTGCAAGTCGGAGCGCACTGGCTCGATCGGCAGGGCAAGGTCGGCGACGCACCGGTGCCCGGCCATGCCGCCGCCAACCAGGTCCTGGCGTCGAGTCGTTATGCCTTTTCGGTGCACAGCGGCTTCGCTGCGGGCCAGGCCTGGCGCCTGATGCGCAGCGAATACCCGGTGCTGTTCGGCCTGCTGCTGTTCCTCGGTACCGCTGCCGGCGCCGCCTGCTACTGGCAACTGCGCCGCGCCTCTTCACCGCGGGCCGAACTGCAGCGGGCACTGGATGCCGACGAGTTCGTGCCCTACTTCCAGCCGGTGGTACGCCATGGCGACTACCGCTGGTCCGGGGCCGAGGTGCTGATGCGCTGGCATCATCCCCGCGAGGGCCTGGTGCGTCCCGACCTGTTCATCCCCTTCGCCGAGCACAGCGGGCAGATCGTGCCGATGACCCGGCGCCTGATGGAGAAGCTGGCCAGCGACCTGGCACCCTACGCGGACATGTTCGAGGACGGCTTCCACCTCGGCGTCAACATCACCGCCGCCCATTGCCAGGACCTGAGCCTGTGCGACGACTGCCAGGCCCTGCTCGACGCTTTCCCGCCTGGGTGCCTGAAGCTGACCCTGGAACTCACCGAACGCACCCCGATCACCCCCAGCGCCACCACCGACGCGCTGTTCGAGAGCCTGCGCGCCATGGGCGTGCTGCTGGCCATCGACGACTTCGGCACCGGCCAGTCGAGCCTGAGCTACCTGCGCCAGTTCAAGGTGGACTACCTGAAGATCGACCAGAGCTTCGTCGCCATGATCGGCGTCGATGCCCTGTCGCTGCACATCCTCGACAGCATCATCGAGCTGTCCGGCAAGCTCGGCCTGGGCATGGTCGCCGAAGGGGTGGAAACCGCGGAGCAGCGCGACTACCTGGCCCGCTTCGGCGTCGACTACCAGCAAGGCTACCTGTTCGGCCGGCCCATGCCCCTGGACGACTTCGTCAAAGCCCTGGCCGAACAACCGAGGGCTCGCGAGGTTGCCCAACCGCCGGTGCCCCTGAGATCATGAGCGGGCAAACCTTCCCCCCGCTTTACTGTTTTTCGAGGCCCCCTTGTCCAGAGGCATTGCTTTATCGGTAATGGCATCCTGCCTGTTCGCCGTGATGTACTACTACACCTCCCTCCTCGCCCCGCTCGATGGCGAGGAAATCTTCGGCTGGCGCATGCTCCTGACGCTGCCGTGCGCCACGCTGTTCATGATCGTCACCCGCGATTGGCCGCTGGTGACCGGGCTGCTGCAACGGGTGCGGCAAACCCCTGCGCTGTTCCTCGGCCTGTGCGCGACCTCCGCCCTGGTGGGCGTGCAGTTGTGGCTGTTTCTCTGGGCACCGCTGCAGGGACGCAGCCTGGAAGTGTCGCTGGGGTATTTCCTGCTGCCGCTGACCATGGTCCTGACCGGTCGCCTGGTCTACGGCGAGCGCCTGTCACGCCTGCAGAAGGTGGCCGTGGCCCTGGCCGCCACCGGTGTCGGCCATGAGCTGTACCAGCACGGCAGCTTCGCCTGGGAAGTGCTGGTGGTGGCGGGTGGTTATCCGGTCTATTTCGTGCTGCGCAAACGCCTGCGCACCGACCACCTGGGCGGCCTGTGGACCGACATGCTGTTGATGTCGCCGGCAGCCCTGTATTTCGTGATCAGCGGACCACTGAACGCCAATGACCTGGCCACCCACCCGCAGCTCTACGGCTTGATTCCGCTGCTGGGGGCGATCAGTGCATTGGCGTTGATCAGTTACCTGCTGGCGAGCCGGCTACTGGCGTTCGGCCTGTTCGGCCTGCTCAGCTACGTGGAGCCGGTGCTGTTGGTGATGGTGGCCCTGATCCTTGGCGAGAGCATCGCCAAGGATCAGTGGCTGACCTACCTGCCGATCTGGCTGGCGGTCCTGGTGCTGGTGCTCGAAGGCGTCATGCACTTGCTGCGTCAGCGTCGACCGGCTGTCTGAGCCGGACCTGACGCACGCGGCGTTCCTCCACGGCCACCACGGTCATCGACCAGCCTTCCCAGTCGAGCTGGTCGCCGACCATCGGCAGGCGGTCCAGCAGGCTCATCACCAGCCCGGCGAGGGTCTGGTAGTCGTCGGTGGGCCTGGCGGCAAAGCCGGTCTGTGCCTGGACCTGGCGCAGGTTCAGGGCACCGCTGACCAGGTAGCCGTCTTCCTCGGCGACGATGCCCGGACCTTCCACCTCGCTGGCGTCCGGCAACTCGCCGGCGATGGATTCGAGGATGTCGGTCATGGTCAGCACGCCGGTGAAGTCACCGAACTCGTTGACCACGAAGGCGATGTGGGTCGACTCGGCGCGCATCTGCTCCAGGGCGTTGAGGATGCTGAAGCTTTCCAGCAGGTTCAACGGCGAGCGCATCAGTTGCTCCAGGTCCGGCTCGCTGCCGGCCAGCAGTTCCTTTAGCAGCTCCTTCTTGTGCACGTAGCCCAGCGGTTCCTCGATACGGCCGTCGCGAATCAGCGGCAGGCGTGAGTACGAGGAATTGACCAGCGCTTCGCGGATCGCCTCCGGCGACTGCGCCAGGTCGATGGCATCGACTTCGGCACGCACCGTCATCACCGTCCTGATCGGCCGCTCGGCGAGGTTCAGCACGCCGCTGATCATCACCCGCTCGCGACGGTCGAACAGCACTTCCTCGCTGCCCTCGCCCACCAGGTCGGCGATTTCCTCGCCCACCTCGTCGGCTTCCACCCGGCGCCCGCCCAGCAGGCGCAGTACGGCGTGGGCGGTGCGCTCGCGCAGCGGCCGGTGTTGCTGCAGGCTGCGCTTGCGACGGTGCCGGGCCAGCTGGTTGAAGGCTTCGATCAGCAGCGAGAAACCGATCGCCGCATACAGGTAGCCCTTCGGAATGTGGAAGCCCAGGCCTTCGGCGGTAAGGCTGAAGCCGATCATCATCAGGAAGCCCAGGCACAGCATGATCACCGTCGGGTGGGCGTTGACGAAGCGGGTCAGCGGCTTGCTGGCGACGATCATGATGCCGATGGAGAAGATCACCGCGATCATCATGATCGACAGCTCTTCCACCATGCCCACGGCGGTGATCACCGCGTCGAGGGAGAACACCGCGTCCAGCACGACGATCTGCATGACGATGGGCCAGAACGCCGAATGACGCACCGGGCCGCCGGCCTGCACCACATGGCCTTCGAGGCGTTCGTGCAACTCCATGGTGGCCTTGAACAGCAGGAACACGCCACCGAACAGCATGATCAGGTCACGTCCCGAGAACGACTTGCCGAACACCTCGAACAGCGGCGCGGTGAGGGTCACCATCCACGAGATCGAGGCCAGCAGGCCCAGGCGCATGATCAACGCCAGCGACAGGCCGATCACCCGCGCGCGGTCGCGCTGATGGGGCGGCAGCTTGTCGGCGAGGATGGCGATGAAGACGAGGTTGTCGATGCCCAGGACCAGTTCCAGGACAATCAGCGTGGCCAGTCCCAGCCACGCGGTGGGATCGGCTAGCCATTCCATGGATGGGCACTCATGCAGGAAACGTCACGGGGACGGAAAAGGAAGACAGGCCATGAAGGCCTGGTACTGGGGGGCTCCGAGGAGAAGGAAGTCATATCAACCTGAGATCACAAAAGGGACGTTGATCCTACAGTTGTAGCGGCGTTTTACTACACAGGGAAAGTATTTCAATGTGTAAGACCACGCTTCTTTGTGATCAGTGAAGGTCCTATCGCTGGCAAGCCAGCTCCCACAGGGTTGTGGGAGCTGGCTTGCCAGCGATGAGGCCATCAGCTACGAAGCAGAATCAACGATTCCAGTTGTCCTCGCTGGTCTGCAAGGCATTGGCGATGGTCTGCACCTTGTCGTCCGCCAGTTCCTTCGGCAGCGGATCGGCACCGGTGCTGACGAACACCTGGGAGTAGGCATTGCGCATTTCGGCGTAGGACAGGTCGCGCTTGAGCTGGGTCTGCAGGTTGTTCAGCTCGCCCTGGATCAGTTCCAGCTCACCGATGTTGTTGGTCTTGAAGCGATTGCGCAGCTGATCGGCGATCTGACCGTCGAGGTTGGCCATTTCTTCGCTGGTCTTGAACTGGCGGCTGGCTTCCTCGAAGTTGGCCCGGGCCACGTACAGCTGGGCCATGACCGCCACGGACATCGCCTGGCGACGTGCATCGGCAACGCTTTCACCGGCCTTGGCGACCTTGATCGCGGCGGGCGCGGAAATCACGTTGAACAGGTTCCAGGTGACCTTCAGGCCGTAGTCAGCCCAGCTCTGGTTGGTCAGGAAGGAGTTGCTGTCGTAGTGACCACCGGCCGAGAACTCCAGGCCCGGCAGCATGCGCAGCATGGCCTTGCGGGTCTCGGTGGCGCTGATGCGCGACTGGTAGTCCTGCTCGCGCAGTTCCGGACGGCTGGCCAGGGCCTGCTGCTCCAGCTTGGCGAAGTCGACCTTCAGTTCCGGCACCGCGTAGTTGTTGTCCAGCGCCAGGGTAAACGGCTTGTCCATCGGCTGGTTGATCAGCGCGGCCAGCTCGGTCTTGGCCAGGGTCAGCGCACGGCGCTGCTCTTCCAGCTGGCGGGTGGCCTCGATCAGGGCGCGCTGGTAGCTCAGCGCCTGGACCGGGTCGCCGATGCGCTGGGCGCTCATCAGCTGGCTGTTGATGCGGGCCTGGTTGATGCGCCCCATCAGGGTATCGATCTGGCTCAGCAGACGCTCTGCCGCCACCGCACGCCAGTAGGCCGAACGCACGTCCTGGGTGATGGTGTGGATGACCTTGCGCTTGCGCTCCTGGAGGATGTAGCGCTGGTCGGACTGCTGCTTGGCGCCCAGGTAGCTGACACCGAAGTCCAGCACGTTCCAGACCATGGTCAGGTCGGCCACTTCGCGGTCACGGTCCTGAGAGGTCGAAGGTTCCAGGGACTGGGTACCGGTCTGGATGCTCTGGCTGCTGGAGGCGCTCTGGTTGTTGCGACCGGCATAGCCTGCGGACAGGGCCATGCGCGGCAGCATGTCGAACTGGGCCAGGTCCAGCTGGCGCTGGCCCAGGGCTTCTTCCATCACCTTCAGGCGCGCTTCGAGGTTGTACTTGACCGCACGGGCCATGGCCTGGTGCAGGGTCAGGGGCCCGCTGAGGGGCTCCTGGTCCTTGTAGATCTGCGCCATGTCGGCACGGGCACGCTCTTCGCTGGCGCTACGCTCGATCGGGTCGGTCTTGACGGCACAGCCGGTAATGGCCAATGCCAACAGACTGGCGGCAAACAGTTTGTGTTTGTTGTTCATCCTTGTGCCGCCCCCTGGTACGGCTTGATTCTGCAAAGTTGTGCTGTTTTTCATGCCCGTTGTCCGATCTCTGCCGGTTTTGCCAGGGCCTTGGCCAATTCGCGCACATGGCGCTGGTCGGCTTCATTGATTTGTTGCAGTTGCTGGCCGAAGGTCGGCACGCCGAACACCCCGCGCAGCCCCTGGTTGAGGTCGCTCTGTTTCCACTGGCTGCCGCTGAACACGTTCATCTCGGTGACGCCCGGTACCTCGCGACCGAAGATGGTGGCGAAGGTGCTGCCACCGAAGATCCCGCCATTGCCGCCGCCGAAGCCGAGGAAGCCCTGGCCGTCACCGCCACCCAGGCCGGTGTCGCTGCTGCCGAAGACCTGGGCGATGAAGCTCGGCGCACTGCCGGCCTGGCCGAGGAAGATGGTGCCCAGCGGCTTCAGGTCGCCGCCCACGGTACGGACTTCGAACAGCGAGCCCACGACCAGCGGCGAGATGCTTTCGTTGATGACCAGGCCCGGCACCTGCGGCTGGATTACCGAAGTTTGCGGCGCATTCGAGGTATCCGGCGGGTTGACGCGGTATTCCAGATCGCCGACGTCCTGCGCCTGCACGCTCTGGCCCGTGCTGGCACGGGACTGCGTCAGCAGGTTGCCGAGGCCATCCTGGATGCCGCTGTTGAGCGCGTTGAGGCCCAATGCCAGGGTGCCCTGCCCGCGCAGGTCGCCGACCACGATGCGGTAGGTCTGCGCATCGATGCGCTGCACCGACTGCACCACACCCGTGGCAGTGGAGGTACCGACCACGCTGAAGTCGCTGGCATCGACACCGCTGACCGCCTTGTCGAAGGTCAAGGTGAAGCTCAGGCTGCGGTCGGTCGGCAGGACCGGGGTATTGACCTCGATAGCGGTCACCGACGGTGCCACGCGGTCGATGGTGTAGGTGCTGCCTTCCAGGCCACCGGTGAGCGGGTTGCCTGCAACGTCGACGATGCCGGTATTGCTGGCCTTCAGGTCCAGGCGCACGTTGCCGGCGCCGCTCAGGTTGTCCACCAGCACCTGGTAGGTACGCCCGTCGATACGGGTGACCGAGGCAATGCGGCCACTGGCGCTACCGGTCACGGCCAGGGCGAAGTCGGCGCTGTCCACGCCGTTCACCGACTCGTCGAAGGTCACGGTGTAGCGCAGGCTGCCTGCGTTGGTCGGGGTGACGTCGACGCGAACGATATCGCCAACCTGAGGCGCCACGGTATCGATGATCACGCCAGTGGCGGTACCCGGTGCGTTGAGCTGCAGGTTCATGTCATTGCCGGCGGCGTCGCGCAGGGTCGAACCGTTGAGGTCGATACTGCCCGGCAGGCCGACCCCGGCAGTGGCGTTGTTGCCGGCCTGGACGGTGTACTGGAACACCAGCGTAGAGGTACCGTTGCCGGCCACGTAGCTGGCGTAACGGGTCACGCCACCGATGTTGAGGGCCAGGCGCGGCGTGCCGCTGCTGGTGTCGACATTGACGTTCTCGCTGGTATTGACGGTGAAGGTCAGCACGTCGCCGGCGTTGTAGGCAACGCTCGGCGGCAGGGTCACCGAGGAAACCACCGGGGCCACTGCATCCACGTTGATCCCGGAGGTGTCACCGACATTGTTCAGGGTCAGGTTGGCATCGTTGCCCACCGCATCACGCAGGACTGCACCGTTCAGGTTGATCGAGGAACCGAGGGTGATGCCGTCGGTATCGAGCTGGCCCTGTGCGACGGTCAGGCGGAACACCAGGGTACGGTTGCCGGCCTGGCCCTGGAACAGCGCGAGTGCGGTCTGGCCATTGCCCAGGTTGACCTCGATGCTCGGCGGCTGGCCATTGCTGCTCAGCAGCACGTCTTCGTCCAGGGTCACGGTGAAGTCGAGGTGCTGCCCGGCCATGTAGGTGCCGTTGGCAGGTACGCTGACGCTGGCGACGCTCGGCGCGATGCGGTCGATGCTGTAGCTGCCGCCCAACTGGCCGGACGCCACCAGGTTGCCCGAGGCATCGCCGATATCGGTGCCAGCCTTCAGGTCCAGGCGTACCTGCCCTACTCCGCTCAGGCCGCCGACGGTAATGACATAGTTGCGCCCGTCGGTGGTGGTGATGCTTTCGATGCTGCCATTGGCAGTGCCGTTGAAGAGCAGGTTGAAGTCGCTGGCATCGACGCCACTGACGACCTCGCTGAAGCTCAGGCTGTAGCGGACCGAGGCGTTGTTGTTGGCCGTGGCATCGAGCTGGGTGAAGCCGCTGATGGTCGGTACCGCGGTATCGACATTGACGCTGCTGGTGTTGCCCAGGTTGTTCAGCGGCAGCTTGATGGCGTTGCCCGCCGCGTCCTTCACCGTGCCGCCGTTGAGGTCGAGGCTGCCGGCGACGCTGATGCCGTTGCCGTTGTCGCCGCCCTGCACGATGTAGTGGAAGGTCAGCGCGCCCGAGCCGTTGCCGGAGACATAGTCGGCGTAACGGGTCACGCCGCCGATGGTCAGGGCCAGGCGCGGGGTGCCGGTGGAGGTGTCGACCAGCACGGGCTCGCTGGCATTGACCGTGAAGCTCAGGACGTCGCCGGCCTTGTAACCGCCGGCTGCCGGTACCGAGACGCTGGCAACTTCGGGCACCACGGCATCGACACGGACGCCGGTCTGGAGGCCGACGCTGGGCAATACATTGCTGGCATCGTTGCCCGCAGCGTCACGTATGGTGCCGGGCATCAGGTTGATGAAGGAGTTGATCACGATGCCATCGTTATCGTGCATCGGCTCGGTCACCGTCATGCGGAAGACCAGGGTGTCGGTCCCGGAACCGGACAGATAGTGCGCCGGCACACTGATGATGATTCCGCCAAGGCTATGCACGATGACACCAAGCTGCGGATCACCGTTGACGTAGACCACCTCGCTCAGCTTCACGCTGATATCGATGTTCTCGCCGGCCACATAGGTGTGGCCATTGGACGGAGGCGTGACCAGGATCGCGCTTGGCGCGCTGTGATCGACGGTGTAGACATCACCGGTCAGGCCACTGCTCAGGGCGTTGCCCGCGAGGTCGGTGATTTGCGCGCCACTCTGGATGTTCAGGCCCAGGGTGCCGTCGCCACTCACGTTGCTGACCGTGACCGTGTAGGTACGTGCATCGACGCGGGTGACACCGGTGATCGAGCCGAGGACCGAGCCCGTGTTGGCAAGGCTGAAGTCCGTCGTGTCGACGCCGAGGACATCTTCATTGAAGGTCACGGTGTAGCTCAGGGTCGAACCGTTGCTCAGCGGTGCTCCGATGGTGGCGATGCCCAGCGCATTCGGCGCAGTGGTATCGACCCGCACGCCCGCCATGTTGCCGACGCCATTGAGGGTCAGGTCGATATCGTTGCCGGCCAGGTCGGTCAGTTGTTCGCCACGCAGGTCGATGCTGCTCAAGGCGATGCCGTTGGCATCGTTGTCGCCGGCCTGCACCACGTACTGGAACACCAGTGCGCCGCTGCCGCTGCCGGACAGGTAGGTGGCGTAGCGAGTGACGCCACCGACATCCAGCACCAGGCGCGGTGCCAGGCTGCCGATCTGCACGGCTTCGTTGGCATTGACGGTGAAGGTCAACACGTCGCCGGCCTTGTAGCTGCCGTCAACCGGCGGAACCACGCTGACCACGCTTGGCGCGATGCCGTCGACATTGACGCCCGTCGTGCTGGCCACGCTGTTCAGGGTGGTCACGGTAGCGTTGCCGGCCAGGTCGGTGATCGCCCCGCCGTTGGTGTCGATGCTGCTGCCCAGGGTGATGCCGTTGCTGTCCAGCTGGCCGCTGGCGACCACCATGCGGAAGACCAGGGCGCTGCTGCCGCTGCCGGAGACGTACTCGGCATACACGGTGCCGCCGGTGTCCAGGGTCACGGCGATACGTGGCATGCCGGTGGTGGTGTCGACCGTCATCGCTTCGTTGAAGTTGACGGTGAAGTCCAGGCCCTGGCCGGTGATGTAGGTGCCATTGGTGGGCGCGCTGACGCTGCCTACCACCGGCACCACGCCGTCGACCACGATATTGCTGCGCCCGCCAAGCGAGTCGGAACCGCCCACGGTCGGCAGGGTCAGGACCGCCAGGTCGCTGGTGTTGTTGCTGATCACCGCGCCGTTCAGTTGCAGCGCCGCGGTGCTCTGGAAGTCCAGGTCGGCGCTGATATCGCCGGCCTGCACGGTGTACTTGAACACCAGGGTGTTGCTGCCGGTGCCGCTGACATAGACCGCATTGCGATCGACCAGGCCGGTTTCCAGCAGCAAGCTCGGGCTGCCACTGCTCAGGTCGACGTTGACTACCTGGTCCCAGGTCATGCTGATCAGCACTTCGTCGCCGATCTTCACGGTGCGGTCCAGGCCCTGGGCCGAGACGTTGGTGACCTTCGGGTTCACCGGGATGACGTTGATCGAGATGGTATCGACATCGGACTTGGCACCACCGGTACCGGAGTTGCCGTTGTCGTTGGTCTCGATGGTCACGCTGGCCGCGCCGAGGTAGTTGTTCGTCGCCTTGAAGGTCAGGGTCTGCAACGCGGCATTGATGTTGGTGCGGTTGCCCTCGATGGTCATGGTGATGCTGTTCTGGCCAGTGCCGTTGGCCATGTTGATGCCGGTGAGGCTGCCCAGGCTGAGCGTGCCGTTGACGGCGGTCAGGGTCACGCTCATCAGGCCGTTGCCGGAATCCACGTCGCTGATCGAGATGGCGTTGCCGTTGGCGGTGTTGAAGCCGAGGGCGACGTTCTGCGAGGCGGTCTGCGCGCCCGGCACATTGTTGACCGGGGCATCGTTGACCGCGGTGACGTTGAGGGTCACGGTCTTGGTGTCGGTCTGCTCGCCGCCGCTGCCGCTGAAGCCACCGTCATTGATGTTGACCGTCAGGATCACGCTGGCGGTGGCGTCCTGGGCGGTCTTGAAGGTCAGGCCGTTGGCGGCGATGAAGAAGTTGATATCGGCCAGGCTGCCGGTCAGGGTCAGCAGGCCGGTACCGGAGCCACCGACGGTGACGCCCAGGCCGGTGGTGGCGCTCAGGGTGCCGCTCGGTACCGAGAAGGTCGCGGTGACGGCGTTGATGCCAACATCGATGTCGGTGAAGCTGATGCCGGTGATCACGCTGGACACGTCTTCGGTCACGGTGATGGACGGCGGCACGGTGGCCACCGGCGCATCGTTCACCGCCTGGACCCGCAGGGTCATGGTGGTGGTGGCGTCGGACACGCTGGTGGTGTTGACGTTGATGGTCAGGGTCACATCACCGCTGGCGTTGGCCGGCGAGGTGTAGACCAGGCGGTTGTTGGCGATGAACTGGTTGATGTTGGCCAGGGTGCCGCTCAGGGTCAGCAACGTCGAGGTGCCGCCCACGGTCACGCCCCCGGCACCGGTGGCGCTCAGGGTACCGGTACCTCCGACGAGCGAGAAGGTCACGATGCCCAGGGTCGAATCGGCGTCGCTGAAGGTGATCGAGCCGAGCGCGGTCGGGATGTCCTCGTCGATCGACTGCAAGACCGGGGCGCTGATGGTCGGCGAATCGTTGACCGCGACGATGGTGACGTCGCGGGTAACCGCGATGGAGGCCATGTTGCCACCGTCGGTGATCTGGAACTCTATGGTACGGCTGATGGTGTTCGGGGTGTCCGAGGAGTTGCCGTAG
Organism: Paucimonas sp.; assembly: GCA_031253995.1. GTDB lineage: Bacteria > Pseudomonadota > Gammaproteobacteria > Pseudomonadales > Pseudomonadaceae > Aquipseudomonas. Next base: position 29,505 of record JAIRVG010000099.1, read on the forward strand.
GTCACGGCGCGCATCGCGGCCTGGAACTCCGCGGCGGTCGCCAGGTTGCCGGCGGACTCCAGAGTCAGGGTGCCGGTGCCGGCGTTCCAGGTGCCGACGATATTGCCCATGCTCAGGCCGTCGTTGACGAAGGCCAGGCTGTCCTCGGCGCTGTAGTAGGTCAGCAGGCGCACGGTGGCGCTAAGCGGGTTCGGGCCGTCCGGGTCGGACACGGTCACCCCGGAGTCCACCGCGATGCGGTCGGACGGGGCGTTGTTGGCTTCGGTCCAGATGGCCGCAGTGCCGGTCAACGTCACCACAGGGCGTTCGTTGACGGCGGTAACCACCACGGTGGCGGTGTCTTCCTGGCTGGAATAGGCCGAAGTACCGCCGGAGGTGGTGGTATTGGTCTTGGTGCCCTGCAGGCCGAAGGTGGCGTTGGTCTGGTCCCAGGCCTTGTAGGTGATGGTCGCGGTTTCACCGTGGATGCCGTCCGGCACGAAGCGCACCATGTTCTGCGCGGTGAGGATCAGCGCGCTAGTGACGGAAACGCTACCGATATCGCTCCAGGTGCTGCCGGCGTTGGTGCTGTACTGCCATTTGCCATGCTCCGCGGTGACGGCGGTGATCGCCATGCCCTTCAGCGCACCGGTGTCGACGTCGGTCACACCGCCCAGCAGGTCGCTGACCAGCGAGCCACCGTTGTTGATCGAGGTGTCGGTCAGGCCGCCCAGGGTCGGTGCTACGCCGATCATGACCGGTGCATCGTTGACCGAACTGACCGCCAGGGTGGCCTGGGCGGTGCCGGTGGAGAACGCGGTACTGCCGCCGTTGCTGGTGGTATCGGCGGTGCTGCGCACGCCCGAGGTCGACGCGGTACCGGAGGTACGGTCCCAGGCCCGGAAGGTCATGCTGACGTTCTCGCCGTTGGCAGCATCCGGCACATAGCGGACCTGGGTCGTGCTGCTCAGCAACAGCGAGCTGGTGCTGAGGACCGCGCCGAAGTCGGTCCAGGTGCTGCCATCGGTGGAGTACTGCCACGTGCCGCGGCCGACGGTAGACGTAACGGCGATGCCCGACAGATAGCCCGGATCCAGGTCGCCATAGGTCATGCTGCCGAGGATTGAACTCACCTGGTAGCTCGTGGTGACGGTTTCCTCGTTGACCGGGGTCATCACATACGGGCCACCGCTGAGGGTCGGCGCGTCGTTGATCGAGACCAGGGTCACGGTGCTGGTGATGCCCGGAGCGGTGGCATCGGCACCGGCGTTGGCAACGCCGCCGGTATCGGTCACCGTAAACAGCGTCACCACCCGCGACGAGCCCGACGGCCCTTCGCTGGCGTTGTTGTAGGTCATGTTGTTGACGATGGTCTGCGCCGTCGCGCTCGCCAGGCCGCTATGGGTCAGGGTCACGAGAGCGGTCCCGTTGTTCAGCGAGACGGTCACCGTGGTGCTGTTGTTCAGGGTCACCACATTGGTGCCGCTGACCAGGTTGACCTGCGTGCCGTCGATGGTCAGCCGCTCCTGGCTGCCATCGAGCAGGCCAGTGACGGTGAACATCATCTGCTTGATGAACTGGCCGGTTTCCACGGTATTGATCGTGGTACCGCTGAACAGCACCACCGCCGAGCCGTTTTCGGTGTAGGTCGGGTTGGTACCGGTGGAGTTGACCACCGGCGCATCGTTCACCGACAGGACAGCGAGGTTCACCACCGACACCGTGCTGTTGCCGCCGGCGCCGTCGTCCATGCTGATCGAGACGCTGCGGGTAGTGGTGCTCGGCTGGGTAGTGTTGGAGTTGCGGTAGGCCAGGTTGTGCACCAGGGCCTCGGTGGTGGTCGCGTTGGCATTGCTGGTCAGGGTGATGACCAGTGCGGCACCGCTGGTGCCGCCGGTGTAGGTCCCGATCTCCAGGCCGTTGTATTTGATCGAGAGGCCGTCCACCTCGATCTCGTTGGCACCGTTGCCCTCGTTGCGGATGAACAGCACGTCTTCGCCAGCGGTACCGCCGGCGGTGACCTGCACCGTCAGCTTGCCGCCGTTGAAATTGGACGAGTCGGCGTCGCTGACCGTGGCGTTGCTGTTGAGGTCCAGCAGGGTAAAGGCGGCATCCTCGGTGTAGTTGACGCTATCGCCGTGGAGGTTGGCGATCACCGGCGCCTGGACGGTGGCGGTGGTGAAGTTCAGCGTGGTGTTGTTCTGGATGCCACGGTAGATCACGCCGTCGGCGTCGACGAAGGTCTTGGTGTCGATGCGCACGGCATAGGCGGTCCCTTGGGCCAGGTTCGACGGATCGATGGTCCAGGTGGTACCGGAGCCGGTTACCTGGCTGCTGGTCACGTCGATCGTCTGCATGATCGTGTTGTCGGAGGTGCGCACGATGTAGATGTTGCCGACACCCTTGGTCACGCTTTCGCTGAAGGTCAGCACGATGTTGGCCGAGGGCGAAACGTTGTTGCTGTTGTCTGCAGGCGTGGCGCTGACCAGCTTGGGTGGCGCGCCACTCATCAGGTAGGTACTGCCCACGCCGCTGGACATCGAGCCGAACACGTCGTAGTCGCCGTCGCCATCGAAGTCGCCGAGGCGGTAGTTCTGCCGGGAATAGTTGAGCATGCTCATGCCGGCGAACGGCGAAGCGCTCTGGGCCAGCTCGACGAAAGTGCCGTTGTCGTTGCGGAAATACCGCCATGCCGTGCCATCGGCGCCGTTCTGGAAGAACATGTCGGCATCGCCGTCGCCATCGAAATCGCCCAGCAGCAGTTTCTGCGAGTTGGGCAGCGCCGGCAGGTTGGTCAGCGAGGCGGTCTGGTCGCTGAAGGTCCCGCCATCGTTGCGGTAGAACTTGCCGGTGGCGGCGTTCAGGCCGGCGTAGATGTCGAGGTCGCCGTCACCGTCGAAGTCCACGACCCGGTAGCCGAACACGTTGTTCTCGAGGAGTGTGACGCCGGCGAACGGCGACGAGCCCTGGTCCATCTCGGTGAAGCTGCCGCTGCCATTGTTCAGCGCGTACTTCCAGGCCGTGCCGGTGCTCCCGACCTGGAACAGGATGTCGGTGGCGCCATCGCCGTTGAAGTCACCCACGATCAGTCGCTGGCCGTTGGTGCTACCGGTGAATCCGGTCAGCCCCTGGGGCAGGGCCGTGAACGTGCCGTCGTTGTTGTTGCGGTAAAAGGTGTGGGTGGCGGAGGACGGCGCAGCGTAGAGCACGTCGTCGTCGCCATCGCCATCGAAGTCGCCAACGTAATACAGGTTGCCGGAAGCGGCGTTGTCGGCCAGCGTCAGGCTGGCGAAAGGCGATGAGCCCTGGGCAGAGATGGTGAACGTGCCGTTGGCGTTGCCAGCGGCGAAGCGCCACAGGTTGTCGCTGGACTGGTACAGGATGTCGTCGCGACCGTCATTGTTGAAATCGCCGACCACCATGCGGTTGATATAGCTCAGCGCGCCGAACGACGGCGAGCTCGCATCGGGGCCGCCGGTGAAGGCCGCGACCATCAGGCCCTGGTAGCCGCTCAGTTGCGCCCCGAGGGATGCGGTCTCGATACTGCCGCTGGTGCGTTCCAGGACCCAGTTGCCGCCCTGGGCGGTGCCGCCGGTATCGTCGCTGGACGCAGCCACGTCGGCGCCGGTGATGCTGGCCAGTTCATCGATGAAGGACTGGCCCTTGTCGCCCTCGCCTACGCGGCAACCGTACAGCATCAGGTCGCCGTCGGCCTTGAGTGCGGCGCCGATGCTTTCCAGGGCGGCGCGGTGCTGTGCAAGATTGGCCTCGCTCAGCCAGACCGTACCGGCCTGCACGGTACCGTCGGCACCGTGGGACAGCAGCTGGATGGCGTCCAGGCCTTCGCGGCCCTTCAGGTAGTCGGCCATCTGCTGCAGGCCGTCCCTGGACGGGTCCAGCACCACGACTTCGGCATTGGCCGAGAGCCCGGAGAGCAGGTCCTGGACATTGTTCAGTTGACCATCGACGAACACCACTTCATGGCGTTGCTGGGTCGCTGTCGCGGAGGTGTCGGCCGTGGCGGGCGCCTGGCTGGCCTGGTCCTGGGTGGAGGTGCTGTCCTTGGCCGGCTCGGCAGTGGCCTGAGCGGCTTCCTGGGCGACCACGCCCACGGACGCATCGAACATGATTCGCGGCTCGAGCGCCATCAGCATCGGCGCGGCGCCGGGATCGGCGGGGACCGTTTGCGGAGCCGGTTTACGCGAGAATCGTTCGATGAATTTCATGCTGCACCTCCTGGTGGCACCGCCCTGACCACTTCGGTCAGGACGGCAGAAAAAGTAGCGGTGTCACCAGGACACCGCCGGTTGTCGCTGTTAGTTGCGGGTCGGGTATTCGCCGACCAGCGCGATGATGAAGGTCACCGCCAGGTACGGGTTGCGAACGCCGAATGGCTGGGAGCCACCGACAATGCTCGACTGTTCCAGCGCCAGGGTGGCGCCGGTGCCCTTGGTGGCGCCGTAGATGTTCACTGCAGCGCTAGCGGTGTCGACGGCGACGCCGAGGTAGCCGTTGGCGAGCGGCGCATCGGAGGTAGCCGGGTCGGTGGAGACGGTGAGTGCCATCCCGTGGGAGTGCGCCGGCATCTGCGAGGTGAGCAGGGTGACCGTTTCGGTGCCAGCTGCCTGGCCCAGAACGATGGCGGCCATACCAGCACCCGTGCCCCAATGAACCGGCGAGCGGCCCTGGAAGTTGGGCAGACCGAAGGTGGTGGTGCCATTGCCACCGTAGGTGGTGCCGACCAGCGCGAACAGCGCGGCGTTCTGCTGAATCCCCACGATCTGGCCGTTGCACGTGGAGTAACCACGCGGCGCAAAGTTACTGGCGAACATCTTGATCTCGCCGATAAATGGATCGCTCATCGAACACTTCCTTAGTTGAGTTGCGTTTGTTGAAAACTCTGAAGCCCTGCCGTCATCAACCGGCTATCTCGCGGTGGATCACGGCTTCAAGCAGATGGCGACCATCGGCGCCCGGCAATACCGGCGTCATCAGCAGCAACCATTGCTGGCCTTCCGGACCGAACAGGCGATAGACCTCCGACGGCAGGGAAACCCCTTCGGGCAACGCCAGCAGCAGCGAATAGCATTCGAAGCGCCCGTTCATCGCCACTTCGTCGAATGTCCCCGCCAGGCTGACGCGGATCCCCTGCTCCGGGGCGATCTGCAGGACGAAGCCCTGCGCATCGGCCTGCTCAAGCTCTGCGCGGCTTGGCATTGCCTGGTATTCATCGTGACTCATGAGGCTTTCCTGGAAGCGTCCCGGGGCTGGCGATGCATGCGCACGTACACCCCGGACTCGTTGATGGCTTGGAAACCGAGGCGACCGTAAAGGCGCTGGGCCGGGTTGTAGGTTTCTACGAACAGTTCGACGAGCAGTCCCTGTCGATCCGCGCGCTGCAACATGGCTTCGATCAGCGCGGTGCCGATGCCCTGGCCTTGATACTCGGGCAACAGGGCGATATCGATGAGCTTGGCGACGCTCGGTCCCCAGAACTGATACAGCCGGCCGATCGCCTCTCCCTCATGCTCGATGATGAGGAACTCGGCGTCGCTGTAGTGGGTCTGGTAGTACGCGTGCTGGGCCTGGAACTGCTGGCTGAGGAAGCTGGCGACCTGCTCGGCGGGCCAACCGCTATGGGACATTTCGGCCGCGCGCGAAGTGGCATAGAGCTTTTCGATGAAAGCCACATCATCTGAATGCAAGGCACGGAGTGTCACAGCGTACTTCGACATCAAAGCAAACTTCCCTGTAGGCAATACTTTGCGGGCTAATTATTTAAGTGACGAGCGTCACACTTAGTGCTATGGCCAATTGACAGCAGATTACCCCAACTGTCTTACAATCGCACTACTAAAATCCACTTTCTCGCACACCAATTGCGGCCATACGTCGCCATGCGGCGGACAGCAGCGATTCGCCCTCTCCGTCAAGCACGACGAGGCCTCGCAGCGGATGACCGATAGCCTCCGATGCCCCGTTTTCGAGCACGAACTGGACGCCATACTGCGCCTGCAACGGCTGCGCTCTTTTCTCTTCGTCACGTCTTATTGCAATAGGCCCTTTGTGATCGGAAACAAGGGCTTCCTGATCGATATAGGAAACGCCATTGGCATCAACTTCCTTAAGACTTACCGGCAATGAATCACGCAATACATCGTCGGCTACGAAGTGTCCTTCCGTTCCCGGCTTCACTCGCCACAAGTCTGCCTCGGCGAGATAACCGCGCAACCGCACGCCCTCCTGCGCCACCTGCGCCAATGGCAACTCGGCGCTGATCCAGCGGCCCGGCGTCAGGTTGTCGGCGAGGTCGCGCACGATGCCGGCATGGGGCGCACGCAGGTTGAGACGCTCGCGCTGGGCGGACAACCCGCGGTACTCGGCCACGGCCTCGGCCAGGCGCTGTTCGAGGATGCCGCTATCGGCGGCAGTGGTGCTGCGGCTCGACTGGCGGCGCAACTGCAATTGCAGGATCTCGATCTCGCGGCGGGTGATGCTCATGCGCGATTCCAGATCCGGGGATTCCAGCTCCACCAGCACCTGGTTCTCGGCGACCTGCTGGCCGTCCTTCACCAGTACCTGGCGAACCCGTGCCGCCGCCGGTGCGTGCAAGGCACTGACCCGCGAAGCTTCGAGCATCGCCGGCACTTCCACGCCGCTGCGCCATGGCACCAGCAACAGCGCCAGCAACACCAGCATGCCGCCGCCGAGGAACAGCACCTTGCGCGGATGGGCCTTTTCCCGGTGCTGCCACCAGTGCCCCATCTCCTTGTAGATCGGCAGGAAGATGAACCACATCAGCTCGACCATCATCAGGAAGATGCCGAGCACCTTGAAGAACATGTGGTAGACCGCCAGGGCGATACCGAAGAACAGCACCGCGCGCCACAGCCAGGAGGCGTAGCCCCAGCACAGCAGGCGCTTGCGCAGGGCCGGCGACCAGCGCTCCGGGGCAGGCTCGCCGTAGCCGAACAGGGTCTCGCGCAGGTGCCAGCGGCACAGGGCATAGCCGCGGCCCTGGAGGTTGTCGACACCCCACAGGTCGCTGAGCAGGAAATAGCCGTCGAAGCGCATCAGCGGATTGACGTTGATCGCCAGGGTGGTGATCCAGGTGGCGCTGGCCAGCATGAAGGCCGCCGTGCGCCCTGCCCCGTCCGGCAGCAGCGACCAGGCGAGCAAGGCGATGCAGGCCAGCACCAGCTCGGCCAGCACGCCGCCGGCGCCGATCAGCAGGCGGGTACGCCGGTCCTGCACGCGCCAGGCGTCGCTGACGTCGGTGTAGAGCATCGGCAGCAGGACCATGAACGCCACGCCCATGCTCGGCACCCGGCAACCGGCGCGCTTGGCCATGTAGGCATGGCCGAATTCATGGCAGAGCTTGGCAAAGCCCAGGGCGATGGCGAAGGCCGCCATGCCGCCGAGGCTGAGCAGTTGCGGGAAGGTGGCGAGGAAACGCTCCCAGTCGCGCATCACCAGGAAGGCGCCGAGCAGCAGCACCAGCGGCAGGCCGACCCGCAGCAGGCTCGGGCCGAAGCGTTCGAGCCAGGGCCAGGTGCGATTGAGGAAGGCGTCGGGGCGCCACAGCGGAATACGGAAGAACAGGTACTTGTGCAGGATCTGGGTCCAGATGCCCTGGCGTCGGCTGGCGGCCTTTTCCGCGTAACTGGCGCTCTGCTCAGGGTCGGTACCACTGATCAGGTCGTGGCCACGAAGGAACTTGAGCAACTCTTCCAACGCCTGCGGCGTCACCGGCGCACCGGGCTCGGCATTGGCCGCCTTGAGCACCTGCAGCGCATCGCCCAGCGCCCAGTTGCGCAGCAGGCGCATGGCCGGGGCGCCGAGCTTGAAGTACTTGCCACGCAGCGGGTCGGCCAGGGTCCACTGCGGCGAGCCGTCCAGCCCCGGCGTCGCCACCGAAAGCTGCAGGTCCGGGCGCAGCGCCGGGAGCATCACAGGCCCACCGCCTGGCGCAGGGCCGCCAGCGGCCGGCGCAGCAGGTACAGGGCCAGGGGCGCGCGCTCGCCGAACAGCTTGGCGGTGCCGCGCAGGCCGATCCGCGGCGGCGCCTCGTCGAAGGCGGCGTCAAGGCGGTAGGCCAGTTGTCCGGCGGCGGTGCCTTGGGCCTGGTAGGCGGCACGCTCCAGCTTGGCGCTGTGACGGTGCAGCGGGTCGCTGTCGAGGAACAGCGCCACTTCGGCGCCGTTTTCCAGGCCGATGGCATCGGCCACCGGCAGTTCGATGCGCAGTTCGGCCTGGGCCGGATCGGCGATCTCCATCAAGCGTTCGCCGGTACGCATCGGCTTGCCAAGATAACGCTGGGCGTCGGCGAACACGGCGATACCATCGCGCTCGGCGCGGACTTCGCTGCGCGCCAGCAGGTCACGGGCGTAGTCGCGTTCGGCGCGCTTCTGCTCGACCCGCGCGGCCAGCAAGTCCAGGCGCGCGCTGGAGTCGGCATCGGAGAAGGCGCGCTGGGTATTGGCCTTGAGTTCCGCCTCGGCCACGCCCAGGGTGCGTTCGGCGACGTCGGCCTGGGCCTTGAGGCTGGTGGCGTCGAAACGCACCAGCACCTGCCCGGTCTGCACCGGCTGGTTGGGCTTGACCAGGAATTCGGCAACCACACCATCCAGCGGCGCGGCGACCACCTGGCCGTTGCGCGGCACCACTTCCGCCGGCGCCAGCACCGACTGGCGCACCGGCACCAGCAGCACCAGCAACAGCGCGGCCGCCAGGGCCCAGCGAGTGCGCGCCGGCCAGCGCAGGCGCCACGGTTTGCCCGGTTGCAGGGCCCGCCAGGCGTGGCTGTAGCAGTCACCCAATTGCGCCAGCAAGGCCTGCTCGGCGTCGTTCCACGGATTGCCGCGGGCCAGCCACAGGCCACCGAAGACCTGGTCCTGGCGGTCCTTGAGCGGCAGCCAGAAGGCATGGGGCGCCGACAGTGCCTGCCAGTCGTCGCGGCTGGCCTGGTCGACGCTGTCTGCCGGCACCACGCCCGGCAGGGCGAAACGCTCGCTGGCGGCGAGGCGAGCGGCCATGCGCTCGATGAACACCACGAACGGCGCGTTCGGCTCGACCGCGCTGACGCCGGTCAGGGCCCGCACCTTGCCGGCGATCAGCAACGCGCCGTGGCGATAGCCGAACAGCGACTGGCTGTCGTTGACCATGCTGAAGGCCAGCACCTCGGTGGACGCTGCGCTGCGCGCCTGGCGTTCCAGCTTGAGGTAGTGCGCCAGCAGCTGTTCGAGGGCGCCGGGGACGGGAGCGTTCATTGCGGCTCCGCGAAGTGCGCCGTGCCGCTCATCCCGGCCAGCAGGCCCGGGGTGTTGGCCGGTACGTTGGCGATCAGCAGGAGGGTCTGGCTGCCTTCGTCGATGCGCGCGCCGAGGCGCTTGACCACGGCGTTGATCGGCGTGCCGGTTTCATCGGGCACGAAGCTGAAGGTCTGTTCGGGCTTGAGCTTGCCGAGCCAGCGCGACGGCACCAGCAGGTGGATTTCCAGGGAACGGTTGTCGACGATTTCCAGCAACGGCGCACCGGCCGCCACGCTTTCGTGAGCCTGCACGCGGCGGGCGACCACCTGGCCATCGAACGGTGCCTTGACCTGGCAACGCTGCACTTGCACCTGGTAGACCTGGGATTCGGCCTGGGCCTGGGCCTGGCGGGCCTCGGCCACGGACACTTCGAAACGCCCTACCGAGTTGAGCGCGGCCAGTTGCTGCTTGTTACGCAACTCTTCACGGGCGGCGCGCACGGCGGCGGAAGAAGCATTGGCCTGGGCCTGGTAGGCACTGCAGTCGAAGCGCACCAGCACATCGCCCTTGCTGAACGACTGGCCTTCGGCATAGGGCATTTCCACCACCCGGCCGGGCAACTCGCTGGCCAGCACGGCCTGGGAGCGGGCGCGCAGGACCCCACGGACCTCGCTGGCGGTGGACGTGGCGCCGTCGAGCAACGGATCGCTCTCGCTGGCTGCCTGCGCCACACCACTGATCAAGGCCAACGCCGCCCACAACACTGCCTGCTTCATCTCGCTACGTCCTGTAAAGGTCTGGATTATTTCAAAAGGGGTATCGGCCGCGTTTCGCGGAACCTGAATCGCCGCTGGTCAGAGGCCGGGTCCGGCGGAGAAGAGAACTACGTCACAAAAAACGACATTCAAATGAAGTGGCCGGATGCTATCAATGTTTTCCATGGGCAGGAAGCTTTCCGCTCGTCGTCTTCATGAAGATTGGGCTACGTGGGTGTCGAACGCTGCCGCCGCAAAACGACCAGAAGTACAGGCATCCCACCCACGGAGTCACTCGAATGAACAATGATCGCAAGCATCCAGTGGTTACCCGTCGGGAATGGCTTGGCGCCCGTCGCCAGTTGCTCCTGCACGAAAAGGCCTTCACCCACCAGCGTGACGAACTCAGCGCCGCCCGCCGCGCCCTGCCCTGGGTCAAGGTGGAAGAGGACTATCGTTTCGAGGGCGGCGACGGCGAGTCGGACCTGGCCGGGCTATTCGCCGGGCGCAGCCAGTTGCTGGTCTATCACTTCATGTTCGCCGATGGCTGGGAGGAAGGCTGTCCGGGCTGTTCGTTCCTTGCCGACCACTTCGATGGTGCCAACCTGCACCTGGCTCACCATGACGTATCGCTGGTGGCGGTGTCGCGGGCGCCCTATGCGCAGTTCCAGGCGTTCCGGCGGCGCATGGGCTGGCAGTTTCCCTGGGTGTCGTCCCATGGCAGCAGCTTCAACCGTGATTTCGGGGTGACCCCGGCGGGAGATGGCGCCGAGTACAACTATGAGCCGTATTCGGGCAGCGAGACCGAGTTGCCCGGGCTCAGCGTGTTCTACCGCGATGAAGCCGGGGATATCTTCCACACCTATTCCAGCTATGCCCGGGGGCTGGACATTCTTGTCGGCACCTACAACTTCCTCGACCTGATGCCCAAGGGGCGGAATGAGGATGGGACGATGGATTGGGTGAGGCACCATGATCGGCATGAAGGTGCCGAGGGGCAGAAGCACTGCTGTGATCACTCGTAGGGGCAACTGTGTTTGGGCTGGTGCTGGGTATTGTGTGTTGATCCATTTGCGATGGTGACGCTGAGTCACCTTTTCGCCCCCCGGCGACCCACTTTTGAAAAGCGCAAAAGTGGCGGTTCGGCGGTCCGACAAAACGCTTTCGCTCCTGCATCCGGCCCTTCGCTTCGCTACGGGTTCCCTCCTTCCGCACTGACTCCGGGGGCCGCGCCATACGGGCATCCTGCCCTATGGCGCTTTCCGGGCCATCC
>JAIRVG010000001.1 GCA_031253995.1 Paucimonas sp.
CTGCATAACGCAGCGATGAGCGGGAGTCGGACCAAGACCTGGAAGCAGTTTTACGCCCACCATCTGGCGCGTGGAAAGCAGACTACCCAGGCGCTGGTAATCCTTTCAAGGCGGATGGCTCGGCTGGCTTATGGCCTGATGAAGAGCCAGTCAGACTGGAAACCAGAGGAGTATGTCGGAGGGCCCAAACCGGCCAGTTGCAAGCCGGTCAGCTGATGCGGTAACGGCTGCGCAACGCGCAGCGGACAAGCCTATGTAAATGCTCACGCTTGAGGAGAAATCCTCAGGTGCGATGACCTGCGCCTGCACTCGGCGGAATGGCCGGAAACAAAAATTTGCCTCCGGCCATAGAATCTCCCACAGGGTTCGACGTCATCCCAGGATTTCTTCCAGGAACCCCACGAACGCCCTTATCCGGCTCGACTCCCGGTGCCCCGGCAGATACAGCACATTGATCGAACAACTGGCACTGCCAGGATTCGCCTCGAACCCCTCCAGCACCCGCACCAGCCGCCCCTGGCGCACATCCTCGGCCACCAGCCAGTCGGCCAGCAGCGCCAGCCCGCCATCGGCCAGCGCCGCCTCCCGGAGCACATCGGCATTGTTGCTGTACAAGCGCCCGTGGACATTCACCGCGATACTGTCGCCACCCTCGCGAAACACCCAGTTCTGCAACGACGGCCCATAGTCGAAGACCAGGCACTGATGCTCCAGCACCTCCAGCGGATGCAGCGGGATCGCGCCCCGGGCCAGGTAGCCCGGGCTCGCCACCACCCAACGCTGGAAGCGGCCGATGGGCTTGCTGATGATGTCGTCGCTGGCCAGGGTCGAGCCAAGGCGCACGCACAGATCGATGCGTTCCTTGGCCAGGTCGGTCATCTGGTCGCTGAGGTGCAGGCTGATATCCAGCTCGGGATGCCGGGCCAGCAACCGCCCCAGGTGCGGGGCGATGACCCGCCGGCCGAACTCCACCGGCACGCTGACCCTTAGCCGGCCGCGCGCCTCGCTGCCCCGGTCGAACACCGCGCCGTCGGCCTCGGCCAGGGCATCGAGGATGGCCACGGCCTTGTCGTAGTAATCCTGGCCCACCACCGTCGGGCTGCTGTGGCGGGTGGTGCGGTTGAGCAGGGTCGTGCCCAGCTCGGCTTCCAGCGCGGCGACCTGGCGGGTCACCGACGACGTCGCCACACCGAGCTTGCGCGCTGCGGCGGAGTAGCCACCGCAGCGCACGGTTTCGACGAACATGCTCAACGCCTGCAACTTATCCACAGCCCGGCCCTCGACAGCTTGAATTCCTGGCCGGTGAGTGTGAACGAAAGTGACGCCGCGCGCTTGCATCGCCGTGCTCAGGCCCGTGGGCGGAAGACGAACAGTGCCAGGGCCGACGCCGGTGGCAAGGCGGAAAGACAGGCGAACATCTCCCAGCCGGCCCACTCGTACAGCGGGCTGGCGAACAGCGAGCCGAGGGCGCCGCCGACGAAGATGCTGGTCATGTACACCGCGTTGAGACGGGCACGGCTGTGCGGGTCGAGGGCGTAGACCTCACGCTGGCCAAGGACCATGTTCATCTGCACGGCGAAGTCCAGGGCCACCGCCGTGACCACCATCCACAACCAGCCCGCACCTTGCAGCGACCCGGCGAGCAACGCCAGCGGCGCCAGCACCAGCGCCGCCGCGGTGCTGCGTACACCGTGACCGGCATCGGCCAGGCGCCCGGCGATCGGCGCGGCGACGGCACCCACCGCGCCAACCAGTGCGAACAGCGCCACTTGGCCCTGGCTGAAGCCGTAGTGCCGCACCAGCTCGATCGGGGCGATGGTCCAGAAGCTGCTGAAACTGGCGAACAGCAAGCCCTGGTACAGCGAGCGCTCACGCAGCAGCGGATAACGCCGCGCCAGGGCGAACACCGAGGCGATCAGCGCAGGGTAGCTGGCCCGGTGCGCGGGCACCCGCCGCGGCAGGATCAGGCCCATCACCAGCGCCATCACCGTCATCAGGCCGGCAGCGCCGAAGAACACCCCGCGCCAGCCGAAGGCGTCGGCCAGGGTGCTGGACAGCGGTCGCGACAGCAGGATGCCCAGCAACAGGCCGCTCATGATATTGCCGACCACCCGCCCGCGGCTGGCCTCCGGGGCCATGTGCGCGGCCAGCGGCACAAGGATCTGCACCGCCACCGAGGTCAGGCCGATCAACAACGAACTGACGAGGAACAGCGACGGCGTGGTGCTCAGCGCTGCGACCGCCAGGCACACGGCCGCAGCCAGGGTGAAGCCCACCAGCAGGCGGCGATTCTCCAGCAGGTCGGCCAGCGGCACGAGGAACAGCAGGCCCAGGGCGTAGCCGAACTGGGTCAGCGAGACGATCAGGCTGGCACTCTGGCTCGACAGGCCGATGCTCGGCGCGATCAGCTCGACGATCGGCTGGGCGTAGTAAAGGTTGGCGACCACCGCGCCACAGCAGATGGCCAGGAAGATCACCAGGGAACTGGACAGCGTGGGTGTCGCCAGCGCCGAGCGGGACTCGGCGGCGACAGGATTGCCAAGGGACATGGCGGACCTCATCGAAAGGACTGAACGGGATGGCGCCAGAGTAGGGACACCGGCGCCCTCGCGGAATCCGTCCGCACAGCAAAACTGCGGTGCGCCATGCGCAAAGCCGGGTGGTTTCGGCGAGGTATTTTTTTCGCGTTTTTTGCAGGGTGCGACGCAGACTGTCGCAGCCCCGTCGGATGATCGCCTCAACCCCGGTCAATGAGCGAACCATCATGAAAGAACTGATCTGTTTCACCCTCGGCGTGGTCATCGGCGTGATCACCATGAAAAACCGCCATGCCGTAAGCGATCTGGAAAAGGAACTGGAGCGGGAAAAGGCCCGCAATAGCGCAGGGCAACAGGGCACGGCCTGACCCCTCGACGGACGGACTATTGGCGGAGTGCATGGATGATGCTAAAAGGCCACAAAGGATTGTTCGCCGCCCCCGCGAACCTTCAAGGCAGATCGGACTCTTCCCCCATGTCAGACCCAAAGGACCGGCTGTTCAGGCATCTGGCATTGCTACGCCTGATTCCCCGTGCGCCGAAAAGCATCTCTACCACCGAGCTGCTGAAAAAGCTCAAGGCCGAGAACTTCGATATCGACCAGCGAACCCTGCAACGCGACCTGATCGGACGCCTGGGCCTGGACTTCCCCCTCGATTGCGATGAAAGCCGCAAGCCGTTTCGCTGGAGCTTCCCCAGCGACATGCCGCGCTTCGATTTCCCGGCGCTGGACACCCCGACGGCACTGGCCTTCGCCCTCGCGCAAAGCCACCTGAACAAGGTGCTGCCACCGAGCATCCTTGAACTGCTCGCGCCGCACTTCGACCTGGCCCACCGGCAATTGCAGGGCCTGGAACACAACCCCCTGGCCAACTGGCCCGGGCGCGTGCGGGTGATCCCGAACGGCAAGGCCATGCTGCCGGCAGCGGTGGAAACCACGGTGTGGAGCGAGGTGGCCATGGCGGTCCTGGAAACGCGGCAACTGGACATCCGCTACCTCAGCCGCAGCAAGGCCGAGCACAAGACCCTGCGCATTCATCCCAGCGGAATCGTGTCGCGCCATGCGGTCAGCTACCTGGTCGGCAGGGTCGAGGGCTACAACGACATGCGCCAGTTCGCGATGCATCGCATCCAGCAGGCGACCTGCCTGGACGAGGCCTGTGTCGAACCGGCCGGCTTCGAGCTGGACACCTTCATCCGCAGCGGCTTCAACCACAAGGGACAGATCGGCCAGCAGCGCCTGGTCGCCGATGTCGCGCCGTCGATCGCCTGGATGCTGCACGAAACCCCGCTGAGCACCGGGCAATCCCTCACGCCGCTGCCGGGCAGCGATTGGCAGCGCCTGCAGGTGACGGTGCCGGACGACCAGGAAACCTTCTGGTGGGTCTTCGGCCTCGGCGAAAGCATCCGCGTGTATGAACCGCAACCCTGGATCGACGCGATCAAGGACAAGCTGGACAAGGTCACCGCCCTGTATGCAACGCCGGACAACCCCTGCCAGCCCTCTTCCATCTGCGACCCACACCTTCAGGAGCGCGCATGAACGTCAATGACATCGGCCCCGTGTCTACCGCGGACACCGAGGAGCAAGCGCTCGCGCCGGCAGATCGCGAGGCCATCGCCCGCGACCGGGCCAACACCGCCACCGCGCTGTCCGCCAGCGAAACCGTGTCGCGCTACGGCAGCGCCAACGCCGAATTCGTCAAGGCCTACACCGGCGTCGACAACGAACACGGCGTCAAGCTGAGCAAGGGCCTCAAGGGCATCAGCCAGGAGAACACCGGGGTCAAGCACCGCGCCGGCTGGGCGGCGGAAGTCTCCAGCACCAGCCGCGAGAACGCCGAGGCGATCATCAACCAGTCGGGCGAGCGCAGCATTCGCAGCGACGACCTCAAGCACTACGACATCGAGACCGACGGCAAGTACCGCGAGGCGGTGGACCGGGTAAGGGTGAAGGACGGCGAGATCGTCTACGAAGCCCAGACCAAGGTCGAGGCCAGCGGCAACCGGGTGGCCAACCAGGTCAGCCACGAGGACCACAAGTACAGCAAGTACTTCGGCAAGAAGCTCGAACTGCCCACCGAACAGGTGGAGGAAGCCAAGACCTACTGCCGTACCCGTGCGCAGAACCTGCGAACCCGCGCCGACAGGCTCGACAGCGAAGGCAAGCCCGAGCTGGCAGCCAAGTTCCGCGAGCGCGCCGATCGCTTCGACACGCTGGCCGACGAAGACATCGTCGACCTCGGCCTGGATACCACCCAGGCCATCGACTACGCCGAACGGCCGCTGCGCGAAACCCTCAAGGACATCGCCCGCACCAGCCACCGCGCCGGTGTCGAAGGCGCCAGGTATGGTGCGCTGATCGGCGGCAGCATCTCCCTGCTGAGCAATGCGTTCAAGGTGGCCCAGGACACCAAGGAACTGGGCCAGGCCGCCCAGGACCTGGCCCTGGACACTGCCAAGGCTGCCGCGTTGGGCTACGGCACGGCGTTCGCCGGCTCGGCGCTCAAGGGCGCCATGCAGCAGTCGGGCAACGAGAGCCTGCGCACCTTGTCCGGCACCAACGCACCGGCGCTGGTGGTGAGCATCTGCCTGTCGGTGAGCGCCTCGATCAATAGCTACCTCAAGGACGAGATCAGCGAAGCGCAGTTGCTGGAACAGCTCGGCGAGAAAGGCACGGGCATGCTGTCGAGCAGCATGATGGCGGTGCTGGGCCAGGTTGCCGTGCCGATTCCGTTCGTCGGTGCCGCCATCGGCGGCATGATCGGCTACACCCTGGCGTCGACCTTCTACCAATGCGCCTTCGAGGCGGCCCGCGCAGTGGAATCGTCCCGCTCGCAACTGGACCGTGCACGGATGATCCAGGCAGCCGCACGCGATCGCATCGCCGAGGAACAAGCCCGTCTCGACGAATTCACCCGCCGCGAGATCCCGCAGTTGTGCAATGAAACCGCGCAACTGTTCGTCGCGGTGAACGGCGCGGACAGAGATGCCTTCGCCGTCGCCATCAACCAGTACGCCACCTTGCTGGGCAAGCAGCTGGAGTTCAGCTCGCAGAGCGAATTCGACGCCTTCATGGACGGCGACGCCCCCCTGGTGCTCTGACCCTGTGCCTGCTCCCTGAAAAAGGACCCTGTGCAATGCTCATGAAACTCCTGTCCCGATCGGACAAGCAACACCTCATCGACCTGGCGAAACTGCTCGCCATCGCCGACAAGCCGCTGCTCTGGGATGGCAAGACCCGTGACCAGCTCACCTCCAGCAGCGACCTCGACGCCCTGACCATCGTCACCGGCGACGCCGAACGCGAGCTGATCGAAGAACTGGTGCAGTCCACCGGCAATGCTTCGGCCTTCGGCACCTTCTTCTCCTCGTCCTGCGACGTGGAACGACGCCTGGTCGAGGCGCTGAAGAAGCTGCCGATGATCGTCGCCGAGAAACCGGAATACCGCGTGCAGGCGGCCACCGGCGTCCTGCGGGAACTGCTGAAGGCGACAAAGTTCGAGCTGCCCTCGACGTCCAAGGTGGTGCTGTTCGAACTGTTCCTGGTGGCCCTGCGCGACGGCAGCATTTCCAGCGTGGAATGGGCCCTGCTCAAGGAATTCCAACTGCACCACAAGCTGGAAGACTTCATCTTCGACGACCTCCTGGAACGTGCCGAAACCATGAACCGTGAAGTCAGCAAAACCATCTCGCTCATTCTCGAATAAGGACACGGGCTCATGCCAATTCCACTCATCATCGGTGCGGTCGCTGCGGCGGCCGGTATCTACGGCGCGGTCAAAGGCGTCAGCGGCGCCATGGATCACAGCGAAGCCAAGGACCTCAATGCCAGTGCCGGCTCGATGGTCGATGCCGCCAATGCCAAGGTCGAAGAGCAGCGCACCAAGACCAACGCCACCCTGGAAGACTACGGCCAGCGCAAGCTGCGTGCCTTCAACGGCGTGGTCGACGAGTTCATCGAGACCTTCGAGCGCCTGAAGAACGTCGAGCTCAGCCAGAGCCCGGAACTGGACAGGCTCAACGCCGGCGACTTCACCGGCAAGACCCTGGCCGGCCTGCGCCAGGACTACCAGGCCCTCAAGGACGCCGGCCTCGGCCTTGGCGCCGGCATGACCGGTGGCGCGGCCCTGGCCTTTGGCGCCTACAACGGCACCATGCTGCTGGCCACGGCGAGCACCGGTACCGCCATCTCCTCCCTGGGCGGCGTGGCCGCGACCAACGCCACCCTGGCCTGGCTGGGCGGCGGTTCGCTGGCAGCCGGTGGCTATGGCGTGGCGGGCGGCATGATGGTGCTGGGCGGCATCGTCGCCGGCCCGGCCCTGGCGATCTTCGGCCACGTGCTTGGCAGCAAGGGCGAGGAAGCCCTGAACACCGCGCGCAGCAACATGGAACAGGCCAAGACCATCCGCGAGCAGGCCAACCTGATGGCCGGCAAGCTGCAAGCCATCGAGGCGGTGACCTCGCTGGCCAACACCACCTTCTCCAGCATCAGCGCGCATCTGCGTCGTAGTGTCAGCGAGCTGAAGAAGGTGATCGAGCACAACGGCGTCGACTACCGCTCCTTCTCTGAAGACGCCAGGAACGTGGTGTTCCGCTCGGTCAAGTTCGCCCAGCTGATCAAGGCGATGATCGACACCGCCATCCTCGACGAAGCCGGCAACCTGGTGCTGTCCACCGAGAAGCGCATCAAGGATGTCGCCGCGGTGGCCAGCGGTCAGAAAGCCAGCCTCGACGCACCTGCCGCGTAAGGTAATGGCCCGCGCCTGGCGCGGGCCACTTCGAGCGACCGCCATGTCTTGCCAGATCACCTCGCCCTTCCCCTGCACCCAGTGCGGCTTGTGTTGCCAGCACGTGGACATGGCCGATGAAACCCGTTTCCTCGACCGTGGCGACGGCACCTGCCGGCACTACGACGCCGATAGCAAGGGGTGCAGGATCTACGAAGAGCGCCCGGACATCTGCCGGGTGGACCTGCAGTTCACCGAGCGTTATGCCCGGGACTACAGCTGGGATGAGTTCGTGCGGTTGAACGTGGAGATCTGTAGTTACCTGCAGCACCAGCACGCCGCTACGACCATTCCCTTGGTCACGGTGGACTGACGATACGGGACTTTGTGGGAGCGGGTTTACCCGCGATGGCGTCGGTGAATTCACCATTGTCATCGCGGGTAAACCCGCTCCCACAGGGGTACGCGTCGTACGTTAGCGCTTCAGCGATAGCGTTCCAGCCAGTGCGCATACGGCGCAGGCAAGGTCCACGACGCTTTATCCACACCCAGCTCCTTGGCCGCGAAATACGCCCAGTGCGGATCCGCCAGGTGCGCACGCCCTACCGAAACGATATCCAGCTGCCGCGAACTCACCGCCTCTTCCGCCAGTTGCGGGGTACCGAAGCCCCAGGCCGAGGTCACCGGAATACCGGCTTCATCGCGCACGCGGCGCGACACTTCACCGAGGAACGCAGGGCCCCACGGGATATTGGTTTCGGCAATGGTGAAGCCGACGCTGACACTCAGCAGGTCCAGGCCACCGGCCTTGAAGCGACGGGCCAGCTCGATGGATTCGGCCAGGGTCTGCTCGTCACGGCCGTCATACTCGATCACACCGAAGCGCGCGGTCAGCGGCAGGTGCTCCGGCCACACTTCACGCACGGCGGCGAGGGTTTCCAGGAGGAAGCGGCTGCGGTTGTCGAAGCTGCCACCGTAGGCGTCGGTGCGCTTGTTGCTGTGCTCGGAGAAGAAGCTCTGGCCCAGGTAGCCGTGGGCGAAGTGCAGCTCGATCCACTCGAAGCCGGCGTCACGGGCGCGGCGGGCGGCATCGACGAAGTCCTGGCGGACCCGGGCGATATCGTCGAGGGTCATTTCACGCGGGGTCTTGTGCAGGTGGTGACCGAACGAAATCGCCGACGGTGCGATGGTCTGCCAGCCACGTGGATCGCCTTCGGCGATGTGATCGTCACCGTCCCATGGACGGTTGGCGCTGGCCTTGCGACCGGCGTGGGCGATCTGGATGCCCGGCACCGAACCGGCCGCCTTGATCGCCTTGACCACCGGCACGAAGGCCTGGGCATGGGCGTCGCTCCAGATGCCGGTGCAGTTCGGCGAGATCCGCCCTTCCGGCGCGACCGCGGTCGCCTCCACCACCACCAGGCCGGCACCGCCACGGGCCATGCTGGCGTAGTGCACCTGATGCCAGTCGTTGACCAGGCCGTCTTCGGCCATGTACTGGCACATCGGCGGAATGGCGATGCGATTGCGCAGGGTGACGTCTTTCAGGGTGAAGGGCTGGAACAATGCAGTCATGAGGAAATGTCCTACAGGTGAGATACGATTGTTCGATAGTATTCGAACTTTGGCATTTAGAGAAGCCTCCGGTATCATCCGGCCCCATGCGAGCCTACAAACACCCCGACCCTCAAGACTTCGTCCTCGAACGCGTGCTCTATGCGTTGAGCGATCCTGTTCGCATGGAAATCGTCCGGCGCCTAGCGGATGTAGCCGAAGCCAGTTGCGGCGACCTGGACGGCGGTCGGCCGAAGTCGAGCATGTCCCACCACTTCCGCGTGCTGCGCGATGCCGGGCTGGTGCAGACCCGTGCCATGGGGACCACGCATATGAATTCGCTGCGCACCGAGGCGCTGGATGGGCGGTTTCCGGGGTTGATCGGGGCGATTCTGCGGCACGTTTGATTTGTCTGCCTTGTGCCTTCTGGGAGCGAGCTTGCTCGCTCCCGCGGGGTTTGCCGTCAGTCATCCGGAGTCGTCCGGATACCCCCGCCCGATTGGCCACAAAACGGCCATGAGCCCTGTGCAGTACCTATCATTTCTGCCAGGTAGACAACCAACTCGAAGCGCTCACACTGATGGCCTGACCCTCGTTCAGCTCGGTCAGCCCACTCCTCATCAAGCGCAAGGAGTTAGACATGCTCAATTTTACTTTCTACGTCTACTCGGTGGACGGCAGTCGAGACAAAACACTAATAACCGTTGCCGCCGACAACGAAGCACAGGCACGTGAAAAGGCAAAAGCGGAATTCAACTACCCGGTGAGACTCGAAGTACCGCCTTTGAATCTTTCGAACGAAGTGTTTAAAACAACTGTCCCCGAGCTCGCCGATCACTTCAACGACCCTCAGTTTCAACAGAAATTCAAGTGGAAGTAAGTATCGGGACAGAACGTATCGACACAGATACGCTCGGCGAAACCTAGATTCACGATACGCGTGACAGGTCGCTGCTTCTGCCGTGCAGCGGCCTCACGTCCATCTCTACACCCGTCCCGACCTCTCCCCTGCCGAAGCGCTGAAGCCTGCCGGGAAATGGCATCAGGGCTTCCAAGGTGCCTGTCTTGAGCCTTGTAGCGCTCTCCAGATCGAGCGCCGGGCATCAAGAGCTGGCAACTCAAATCCCACTGTCGCGCAGAGAACTAGACCGTAATTGCGCCGCGGTCGGCGTGGGAGCGGATTTATCCGCGATCGGCGGCGCAGCCGTCGCAAAACCTGAGTCCCGAGTTTTCCTGACACACCGCAGATACAGGTTTTATGGCCGCTTCGCGGCCAATCGCGGATTAATCCGCTCCCACGCCGTCCCTGCCAAATCAATGAGGGCGAGCTTGTGCTGATACCCAGGCTGCCAACGCCACGCCGCGAAGCCTTGGTCTACCTGCCATTTCTATCAGGTAGACATCGTCTTCACTCAGCGCACACTGCGGATGACGGTCGCCTGCATTCCTCCGTCATACCACTCATGCAAATACGAGGAATACGACATGGCCCAGTTCTCCTATTCTGCCTATTCAGTCGACGGCAGCCACAACACCAAAACGGACATAGTGACCGCCGAAAACAAGACAGAAGCGGAAAAAAAAGTCAGAGCCAAGTACAACTATCCCGTACGGATAGTCTGGCATGACAGACCGCTTCCAAATCTGCTGTAGAGCTGACACCGCCAAAGCGACGGCTCGACACCGCCCTCAGGCCGCTGAACCAGCTATCCAGCGGCCGCTTCAGCAGCTCCGCAAAACACCCCGGGCGCTCACACTGCGGCAGTCACTCATCTCCTCACTCCACCAGCGCCAGCGCCATAACAAGCCGACATTGGCATTGGCCGTGGACCAGGATGGCCGATCAGTACAATGACCAGGTCATCACACTCGAAACCTGTCGCATTCCGCCACGAAACTTCACCCATTTCCGGCTTTCTTGTAGGCAATTTCCCAAGCATACTCCCCAACCCCGCCTGGTGGTTGCGTCCTGGGGAAACGAATCCTAGTCTTCGCCCGTCGTCGCAAAATCGACGACCGGATTAGCAGTCCGAATCTACGATTTTCCATCAGCAACCTGTCATGGCGGCTGTGCGTGGGGCACCTTCGGTGCGCCGGGATTCTCGTAGCTCGGTCTGCTAACCCACGTACATTCGCCACCCTCGATCCTCTGCACCTGCCCCGACCTGTCGCCCGACGACGCGCTCAAACATGCCGACGATGGCGTGCTGCTGGGTACGGGACATCGTCCCCCTGATATTTCTGCCAGTAGACACCTGCACTGAGGCGCCCATCATCAAGAGCCGGCCACCTGACAATCACGGCGGCCCTTTGCGCCAGTGCAAGGAGTTCGACATGCCTGACTTCAACTACGACGCCGTACCTGCGGACGGCACGCCCCTGAACTTTGCGGGATTGGTGAACGCCGCCAACAAGGAAGAGGCGAAGCAGAAAGTCCAAAAAAAATACCCCTATCCGATGAAGATCACGGTAAGCGAGGCGACTGGCCCAAGTCTGTTGCCAGGGCACGGGTCAGAAAGCATCGATTATTCACACTTTGAGACCCACCTATCCGGACGAGGCAAGGCCAAGTAAGTCTGTTCAAACCGCTGTCCCGTGAAGACCGCGAGCGCGCTTCCTGCGGCAGTCGCTCGCCGCTCCCTTCACTCCATCACCGAAATTCGATACGCCTCGCGAATCGTCGACTGCGCAAAACACACGAACAACGCAGCCGTCACCACCTGACGGTTGCGCCCCAGGGAAATGACATCAAGGCTTCCAGGCGCCTGTCTTGAGATTTGCAGCGCTCTTCAGATCGCCGGGCTCATAGGCTGTTGCATTTGCGAGATAAGCTTCATGCATTTCCGGCTTTGTTGTAGGCAAATTCCCAAGCATACTTTCCGGCCGTTCCAGCCGTTGCGCTCTATGGAAATGCTGCCTAGTCTGCGTCGGTCGTTGCCAATTCAACGACTGGGCTTTGACAGGCCTGAAGGCTATAGACGCTCGGCTGTTATGGCAGCTGTGCGTGGGGCACCTTCGGGTGCGCCAGGCTCTATGGCCCCTGGTCTGTCAACCCGCGCACAGCTGCCACCCTCTCGTTTGACAGCGAGACGTGGAGATCCCATCAACGGCCATAGAGAAACACCATGAAGAAAATCGTCCCCGATCCACCCCCGATCCTCTGCACCCGTCCCGACCTCTCCCCTACCGAAGCGCTGAAGCACGCCGAGGAATACCTCAACGGCGCCATCTGCGGCTTGAAGCTGCTGCCAGAGCAAGCGCTTTCGGGCAGTCAGACCCTGCTCAGCGATGCCCTTCTCGACCTG
>JAIRVG010000012.1 GCA_031253995.1 Paucimonas sp.
ACATCAGGAGGCTGAGTGGAGCGCTGATGGAGGGGGTGGAGGGCCATGGATGGCGCGGCCCCCGGAGTCAGTGCGGAAGGAAGGAACCCGGAGCGAAGCGTAGGGCCGGATGCAGGAGCTAGAGCGTTTTGCCCACTTTTGCGCTTTTCAAAAGTGGGTCGCCGGGGGGCGAAAAGGTGACTCAGCGTCGCCATCGCGAATGGATCAACACACGATACCCAGCACCGCCCGCCTTTAATCCTGAACAAGACTGAAGACACAAGCTGGCTTGCCTGCGAAGGACCGCGCAGCGGTCCCCGATAGCAGCGAGGTCCGGGCCGCTTGCCTGTCAGCGATACCTGGGCAAACTCAGGGTCACCCGCAACCCACCCTCCCGCAAATTCCGCAGGCTCACCTCGCCCCCATGGCTATGCGCGATATTGCGCGCAATCCCCAGCCCCAACCCGTACCCCTGCTGCGTCCCGGCCAGGCGGAAATGCGGCTCGAACACCTGCTCCAACCGCTGCGCCGGCACCCCCGGGCCTTCGTCGTCGACATGCAGGACAAAACTGTCCTCGCCATCGAGCATCCGCAGATGCGCCCGCTCGCCATACTTCAAGGCATTGTCGATCAGGTTGCCAATACACCGCCGCAACGCCAGCGGCTTGCCCGGATACGCCGCCTCGGCCCGCCCGCTGACCGTGACCTGGCCACTGGCAAGATAGGGCTCGACCAGACACTCCAGCACCTGGTTGAGGTCGATGGGCTCGATGTTCTCGTGGATATCGGTGTCCTTCACGCATTGCAGCGCGCCCTTCACCAGCATCTCCAGCTCATCCAGGTCACGACTGAACTTGGCCTGCACCTGCTCGTCCTCCAGCAACTCCACCCGCAACCGCAGGCGGGTGATGGGCGTGCGCAGGTCATGGGAAATCGCGCTGAACAACTGGCTGCGCTCGGTCAGGTAGCGGCTGATGCGCTCGCGCATGGCATTGAACGCCCGCGCCACCTCTTCCACCTCGCTGCCACCGCCCTCCACCACCGGCTCCACCTCGGCCCCCAGCGACATCTCCCGCGCGGCCAGGGCCAGGCGCTTGAGCGGGCGGCTCTGCCAGTGCACCAGCAAGCCGATGAACAACAGCAGGAAGAAACTGGTGAAGCCGATGAACCACAACTGCTGACGCGGCAAGCCTTCGTCTTCGAGGCTGGTGTAGGGCTCCGGCAGCAACGAGGCGATGTACAGCCATTCGCCCTCGGCCAGGCGGATCTGCGTCACCAGCACCGGCGGCTCCACCGGCTCCAGGGTCAGCGCGTAGTGGGCCCAGGAACGCGGCAGTTCGTCGAGCTTCAGGCCGCTGTTGAAGATGCGCAGGTCCTGCGGGCTGACGAACTCGACGGATATCAGCATCTGCTCGCCCAAGCGCTGGCGCAGTACCTCATCAACCGCAGACACCACCGCCTCCTTGCGCGGCGTGGCCGGCAGCGCGCGCATGTCCAGCGGGCGGTCGTTGAGGGACACGAAGAAGCGCGTGCCGCCCATGCTGCGCAACTGGTCCAGGGCCAGCGGACGATAGGCCAGGGGCAACGAGCGGAAGTAACTGACGCTGGCACTCATCGAATGGGCCAGGCTGCGGGCACTGGCCACCAGGCCCTCGCGCTGGCTGGCACGCAGTTGCGAGAGCCAGATCACGCTCGACAACCCCTGGGCCACCGCCACCACCAGCAAGGTCAGCAGCAACATGCGCGCCAGCAGCGAACGCGGCAGCGGCAGGCGCCGGCGGCGCTCAGTGCGAGGGCGCAACACTGGCCGCCAGCAGGTAGCCGCGGCCGCGCCCGGGGCGGATCCGCCGTGGGGGATTGTCGGTGTCGCGCAGGCGCTGGCGCAGGCGACTGACCGCCATGTCGACGATGCGATCCAGCGGCATCGGCTCGCGCCCGCGGGTAGCGTTGCCGATGGTGTCGCGGTCGAGGATCTGCTGCGGATGATCGAGGAACAGCTTGAGCAGGGCGAAGTCGGCGCCGGAGAGGATCACTTCCTCGCCGTCGCGATGGAACAGGCGATGACTGATCGTGTCCAGGCGCCAGTCATCGAAGGAAAGCACCTCGCCGCCCGGTGCCTGGAAGCCGGCACGACGCAGCAGAGCCTTGATCCGCGCCTGCAGCTCGCGCGGGCTGAAGGGCTTGCCGAGGTAGTCGTCGGCGCCCAGTTCCAGGCCGATGACCCGGTCGGCCTCGTCGGAGCTGGCGGTGAGCATGATGATCGGCACCCGCGCCTGACGCGGATGCTGGCGCAGCCAGCGGCACAGGCTGAAGCCGTCCTCGTCGGGCAGCATCACGTCGAGGATCGCCAGGTCGCAGCCCTCGGCGTCCAGCGCCTGGCGAAAGCCGGCGCCATCGGCCACGGCGTTCACCTGGAAGCCGCAGCGGCTCAGGTAGGTCTGCAGCAGTTCACGGATTTCCTGGTCGTCATCGACCAGCAGGATCGACTTGCTCATGACGGCATTCCTTGTCGTTCATACCCGGGCAGTGCCACCCAGTGCCTGCTGCAACGCCACCCCGGCGCCGAGCAGACCGGCGAATTCGGCGGTCACCAACCATACCGGGATGCCGGCGAAATAGCCGCTCATGCAGCCCTTGTCGGCGAAACTCTCGGCGAAACCGCTGCGCAGGAACAGACGGCTGAAGCGCGGCACCACGCCGCCGACGATGTACACCCCGCCACGTCCGCCAAGGGTCAGCACATCGTTGCCGGCGACACGGCCGAGGAAGCGACAGAACTGCTCGATCACCGCCAGCGCCACGGGGTCGCCAGACAGCGCGGCCTCGGTGATTTCGGCCGGTGTGGCGAGGGTCGCGGCCTGTCCATCGAGCGTGCAGATGGCGTGATACAGGCGCAGCAGGCCGCCACCGCTGAGCACGGTCTCGGCGCTGACGTGGCCGGTGTGCTCGGCGATGGCCAGGCGAATCGCCGACTCCCGCGCGTCGTTCACCGGCAGGTCGACATGCCCGCCCTCCCCCGGCATCGCCAGCCAGCGGCCTTCTTCCAGGCGCAGCAGGCTGGCCACGCCAAGGCCGGTGCCAGGGCCGATGATCAGCGCCGGGCGACTCAGGTCGGCTTCGCCTGCGCAGACGCTGAGGCGCTCTTCCGGACGCAGCCGGGTCATGCCCAGGGCCATGGCGGAGAAGTCGTTGATCAGCAGCAGGTGCTCGATCTGCAAGGCCGCGCAGAAGGTGCTGCGATTGATCCGCCAGTGGCTGTTGGTGAAACGGAATTCATCGCCGGACACCGGGCCGGCCACCGCCAGGCACACCGCCTCCAGCTCGCCACGGGCGATGCCCTGGGCCTGCAGGTAGACGCCGATCGCCTGTTCCGGGCTGCTGTAGTCCGCCGTGGCGAACACCTGCACATCGTGCAGGGCATCGTCGCGCCAGAGGGCGAAACGGGCGTTGGTACCTCCGATATCGCCAACCAGCGCGACCTTCATTTGCAGCCCTCCAGCGCCTGGGTGAAGGCGCTCGCGCCCTTCTCCGCCGGGCTCAGGGCCTGGCGCATGAAACCGAACAGTTCACGGCCACAGCCGAGGTCGTTGCCCAGCGGTGCGGCGGGCAGCTCGCGGGAGGCCAGTTCCTCGGCGGACACCCGCACCAGCAAGCTGCCTTCGACGCCATCGACCCGCACGATATCGCCGTCGCGTACCCGCGCCAGCGGCCCGCCGTCATAGGCTTCGGGGCAGACATGGATGGCCGCCGGGATCTTGCCCGAAGCACCGGACATGCGCCCGTCGGTGACCAGCGCGACCTTGAAGCCGCGGTCCTGCAGCACGCCGAGGAACGGGGTCATCTTGTGCAGTTCCGGCATGCCGTTACAGCGCGGCCCCTGGAAACGCACCACGGCGACGAAGTCCCGTTCCAGCTCGCCGGCCTTGAAGGCGTCGGCCAGTTCCTGCTGGTCGTGGAAGACCCGGGCCGGGGCCTCGACCACCTGGTGCTCGGGAGCCACGGCGGAGACTTTCATGACGCCGCGACCGAGGTTGCCTTCCATCACCCGCAGCCCGCCTTCCGCCGAGAAAGGCCGCGCCACCGGGCGCAGGATCGATTCGTCGAGGCTTTCGATCGGCCCTTCACGCCAGACCAGCTGGCCGCCGTCGAGGAACGGCTCCTGGGTGTAGCGACGCAGGCCATGGCCGACGATGGTGTTGACGTCCTCGTGCAGCAGTCCGGCATCCAGCAGCTCGCGGATGAGGAAGGCCATGCCCCCCGCCGCCTGGAAGTGGTTGATGTCGGCCTTGCCGTTGGGATAGACGTGGCACAGGGTCGGCACCACCTCGGAGAGGTCGGCCATGTCCTGCCAGGTCAGCTGGATGCCGGCGGCCTGGGCGATGGCCGGGATATGCAGGGTGTGGTTGGTCGAGCCACCGGTGGCGTGCAGGGCTACCACGGAGTTGACCAGCACCTTCTCGTCGACGATCTCGCCCAACGGCATGAACGCGCCATTGGCCTGGGTCAGGCGGGTGACCTGGCGCGACGCCTCGTCGGTGAGGGCATCGCGCAGCGGCGTGTACGGGTTGACGAAAGAGGCCCCCGGAAGGTGCAGGCCCATCACTTCCATGAGCAGCTGGTTGGTGTTGGCAGTGCCGTAGAAGGTGCAGGTGCCGGGGCTGTGGTAGGACTTCATTTCCGATTCCAGCAGCTCTTCGCGGCTGGCCTTGCCCTCGGCGTAGCGCTGGCGCACGTCGGCCTTTTCCTTGTTGGAAATGCCCGACGGCATCGGCCCGCCAGGCACGAACAGGATCGGCAGGTGGCCGAAGCGCAGCGCGCCCATCAGCAGGCCGGGGACGATCTTGTCGCAGATGCCGAGCATCAGCGCCGCGTCGAACAGGTTGTGCGACAGGGCGATGGCGGTGGACATGGCGATCACTTCGCGGCTGGCGATGCCCAGCTCCATGCCCGGCTCGCCCTGGGTGACACCGTCGCACATGGCCGGCACGCCACCGGCGAACTGGCCGACCGAGCCGATCTCGCGCAGCGCCTGCTTGATGCGCTCGGGAAAGTGCTCGTAGGGCTGGTGGGCGGAGAGCAGGTCGTTGTAGGCGGAGACGATGGCCACGTTGGCGGCGTTGGTCAGGCGCAGGGTCTGCTTGTCGTCGCTGCCGCAACCGGCAACGGCGTGGGCGAAGTTGGCGCATTGCAGGCGGGCGCGCATCGGTCCTTCGCTGGCGGCCCCGCGGATCAGTTGCAGGTAGCGTTCGCGGGTGGGACGGCTACGGGCGATCAACCGTTCGGTGACCTCAAGAATGCGCGGATGCATGAACTGGACTCCAGGCTAAACGGTGGTGGAGGCGGTCTGGCGATTTCCCCTTCCAAACGATTGCGCCTACGCTCAAGGGTAGGGGGCGAGGAAAGGTTCGACTCACTTGTTTTGTTTTGATCTGAACAAAATACTGCCAGCAGCTTCGCTTGTTTTCTATTTGTTTCCAATTAATCTTGTAATTAAAACAACAAACAGTCAGGACAGCACAAGAGGTGGCCCCATGACTATCCGTATCGCAATCAACGGCTTTGGCCGCATCGGCCGCAACCTGCTGCGCGCACTCTATACCCAAGGCTACCGCCGGGACCTGCAGGTCGTCGCCATCAACGACCTGGGCGACAGCGCGATCAACGCCCACCTGCTTCAGTACGACAGCGTCCATGGCCATTTTGCGGCGACCGTGTCTCACGATCATGAAAGCCTCACGGTCAATGGCGATCGCATCGCGGTGAGCGCGATCCGCAACCCGGCGGACCTGCCGTGGCAGGCCGAGGGCATCGACGTGGTGTTCGAGTGCACCGGCCTGTTCACCGACCGGGCCAAGGCCGCCGCCCACCTTGCCGCCGGGGCGCGCAAGGTGATCATCTCGGCGCCGGCCAAGGGCGCGGATGCCACTGTAGTCCATGGCGTCAATCACGACATCCTGCGCGCTTCGCACCAGGTGATTTCCAACGCCTCCTGCACCACCAACTGCCTGGCCCCGGTGGCCCAGGTGCTGCACCGCGCGTTCGGCATCGAACAGGGGTTGATGACCACCATCCACGCCTACACCAACGACCAGGTGCTGACCGACGTGTACCACAGCGACCCGTTCCGCGCCCGTGCCGCAACCCAGTCGATGATCCCCAGCAAGACCGGCGCCGCCGAGGCGGTGGGCCTGGTGTTGCCGGAGCTGGCGGGCAAGCTGACGGGCATGGCGGTGCGGGTGCCGGTGATCAATGTTTCGCTGGTGGACCTGACCGTGACCCTCGGGCGCGAGACCACCGCCGATGAGGTCAATGCGCTGTTCAAGGAGGCCAGCCAGGGCTCGAAGGTGCTGGGGTACAACGATTTGCCGCTGGTGTCCTGTGATTTCAACCACAACCCGCTGTCGGCGATCTTCGACGCCAACCACACCAAGGCCGAGGGGCGGATGCTCAAGGTGATGGCCTGGTATGACAATGAGTGGGGGTTCTCCAACCGGATGCTGGATAACTGCCTGGCGCTGTGGAATGCAAGATAACCAGTTCCTACGAATTCTTACGTAGTGCTTGACCAAATTAGTTAATGACAATCACTATCATTCACCAATTCCGGTCGAGCACCGCCGTGAGCCATTCCCGATTCAACGCCGTCTTCCTCGCCCAGCGGGTCACCCTGCTGCGCACGCTGCAGCGCATGGTAGACAACCCCAGCACCGCCGAAGACCTGCTCCAGGAAACCTACCTGCGGGTCACCCGTGCCCTCGGCGAGCGGCCCATCGAACACCTCGAACCCTTCGTCTTCCAGACCGCGCGCAACCTCGCCCTGGACCATCTGCGCGCACGCCGGGTGCAGTCGCGCACGATGCTCGACGATGTGCCCGAGCAGGTGGTGCACAACGTCGCCGCCCCGGTCAGCAGCGCCGAAGACGCCGCCCATGCGGAACAGTTGCTCAAGCGCCTGAGCAGCTCGCTGTCCCAGCTGACCGCGCGCCAGCAACGCATCTTCATCCTCAGCCGCCTGCACGGCGCCAGCTACCTGGAGATCGCCGAGCAACTGGATGTCTCCGCCAGCACGGTGCAGAAGGAACTGAAACTGATCATGGCGATCTGCATGGGTGTGGCCGATCGGCTCAACGGTAACTGATGGCGGCTTGCCTGATCCTGCGTTTGCCCCGATCATGACGCCCATTACAAGACCGCCGCAGCACCGCAAGGATTTCCCGTGACCGACCCCGCCCCTCATCGCCCCGCGCCGGACCCGTCTGCCCGCGACCAGGCCATGGACGCGGCGCTGGACTGGCTGATCCGCCTGCAATGCCCCAGCGACGACGACACCCGCGCCTTCGAGGCGTGGCTGGAAGCCGACCCGGCCAATGCCCAGGCCTACGTCGATGCCGAAGCCCTGTGGAACGGCAACCTCATGCGCCAGGCCGCCGGCGATCTCCACGAGCAACGCAAACCCTCACGCCTGCAACGCCTGCGCCCGCACTGGAAACCCTTGAGCGCCGCTGCCGTGGTGCTGGTGGGGATCTTCACCGTGGGTAACCTGCCGGTGCGCCTGCAGGCCGATCACCTCACCGTGGTCGGCGAACGCCAGCGCGTGCAACTGAACGACGGCTCGCGCGTCCTGCTCAACACCAACTCCGCCTTCTCCAGCGACATCGACACCCGCCAGCGGGCCGCCCGCCTGTACCAGGGCGAGGCCTATTTCGAAGTCCCGGGCGGGCGCAACCAGCCCCTCGAAGTGCAGGCCGGCCCCTTGCGCGCCAGCGTGCGCGACAGCGATTTCGCCGTGCGCTACCTCGACGGCGAAGCCCAGGTCCGCGTGCAGCGCGGCGATATCGACGTGCTCGCCAGCAGCGACCAGCGCATCCGCCTGAGCAGCGGCGAGAGCCTGCGCGTCGGCCGCAACGGCGTGCCCCAGCGCGAACCCGCCGACCTGCAGAAGGACCTGGCCTGGGTCAAGGGCCGGCTGATCTTCGAGAATTGCCCGATGAGCGAAGTGCTCGCCGAGCTGCGCCGCTACTACCCAGGCTGGATCATCAACACCAACGACAAGCTCGACCAGGTGGCGGTGACCGGCAACTATCGCCTCGACCAGCCGCTGGAAGCCGTGCGCTCCCTGGCCCACATCACCTCGGCGCGGGTCCAGGAATTCCCGGCGGTGGTGATTCTCAACTGACCCGAAAATTTTTTTACGCGATCCCCTGACGCCATACGTCTCGTTATAGCCAATGCAACTGATTCTTATTTTTGAGTCAGACGTGTCCTATAACAACGCGCGACAGGGAGCGCCTTTCGATGTCTACCGGATCCACCATCTCCGCACGCAAACCCGGCCTGCAACGCTGCACGCTCTCCCTGTTGACCCTGGCCATGCTCGCCAGCGGCGCCGTCAGCCTGCCGGCCCTGGCCGCCGAGCCTGCCCAGGCACCGGCGCAGCGCATGGGTGACTACCGTTTCGCGATCAACCAGCAACCGCTGGTGTCCGCCCTCAACGCCTTCACGTCGGTCACCGGCTGGCAGGTCGGTTTCTCCGCCGAACTGGCCGATGGCGTGGTCTCCCCTGGCGTGCGCGGCGCACTGCCGCCGGAACAGGCCCTGCAACGCCTGCTGCTGGGCACCGGCCTGACCTACCGCAAGCTGGGTAGCAACAACGTCGCCATCGAGCGCAGCCAGACCCAGGCCATCGCCCTGCAGCAAGTGACCGTCAGCGCCACCCGCAGCGCCCAGGACGTCAGCCAAGTGCCGAGCACCGTCAGCGTGCAGACCCGCGAACAGCTCGACCGCCAGAACGTGAAGAACATCAAGGACCTGGTGCGCTACGAACCGGGCGTGTCGGTCGCCGGTACCGGCCTGCGCAGCGGCCTGACCGGCTACAACATCCGCGGCATCGATGGCGAACGGGTACTGACCCAGGTCGACGGCGTGGCCATCCCCGACAGCTACTTCTTCGGTCCGTATGCGCAGACCCAGCGCAACTACGTCGACCCGGAGATCGTCAAGCGCGTGGAAATCCTCCGCGGCCCGGCCTCGGTGCTGTACGGCAGCAACGCCATCGGCGGCGCGGTGAGCTACTTCACCCTCGACCCGGACGACATCATCAAGCCCGGCCAGGACGTCGGCGCGCGCCTGAAGACCGGCTACAGCTCGGCCGACGACAGCTGGCTGAAATCCGCCACCGTCGCCGGCCGCCAGGGCGAGTTCGACGGCCTGCTGCACCTGAGCCGTCGTGACGGTCATGAAACCGAATCCTATGGCGAGCATGGCGGCACCGGTCTCTCCCGCACCGAGGCCAACCCGGTGGACGCAAAGACCAACAACGTCCTCGCCAAGCTCGGCTGGAACTACGCCGACGACGCTCGCCTGGCACTGACCTACGAGCACTACAAGGACGATCGTGACTTCGACGAGAAGAGCTCGGTGGGCGGTCCGTTCGGCCCGGCGCCGCAGAACATGTACCTGGCCCGGACCGGTAGCGACGTGGTCACCCGCGAACGCTTCGGCATCAACCACGAGTTCGGCCTCGACAGCGCCCTGGCCGATCACGTGAAGTGGAGCCTCAACTACCAGATTGGCAAGACCGACCAGCGCGTTGCGGAAATCTATCGGCCGTTTGTCTATACCGTCGATCGCACCCGCAAGACCACCTACAAGGACCGCCAGTGGATCCTCGACGCCCAGGCCGACAAGGCCTTCAGCCTCGGTGACACCGAGCACCTGCTGACCTACGGCGCCACCTTCAAGCGCAACGAGGTCACCGGCTCGCGCAGCGGCACCGCCACCTGCCTGACCACCGGTTTCGGCTGCGTCATCGGCCAGCCCAATGCCTCCGGTACGCTGCGCGAGGTCAGTGACTTCCCCGATCCGATCGTGAAGACCTACAGCGTGTTCGCCCAGGACGAGATCCGCTGGAACCAGTGGACCTTCCTGCCGGGCCTGCGCTACGACCAGACCCGCCTTGAACCGCACGCGACCGACGAGTTCCTGCGCGCGATCGGCGGCACGGCCGACCCGATCAACCTCGACGAGAAGAAATGGCACCGCGTCTCGCCGAAGTTCGGCGTGACCTATGCCTTCAACGACAACTACACCTGGTACGGCCAGTACGCCGAAGGCTTCCGCACCCCGACCGCCAAGGCCCTGTACGGGCGCTTCGAAAACCCTGGCGTGGGCTACAGCGTGACCGGCAACCCGAACCTGGAACCCGAGACCAGCAAGAGCTACGAAACCGGCCTGCGCGGCAACTTCGACGCCGGCAACTTCGATGTCGCGGTGTTCTATAACAAGTACCGCGACTTCATCAACGAAGACGCCGTGCAGGGTTCCAACATCGGCCAGAACTTCGAGGCCAACAACATCAAGCACGCCACCATCAAGGGTGCCGAGTTCAAGGGTCGCCTGAACCTGGATCACTTCGGCGCGCCGACCGGGCTGTACAGCCAGGGCTCGCTGGCCTATGCCTGGGGCAAGAACGAGGACACCGGGGCGCCGATCAACAGCGTCAACCCGCTTACCGCGGTACTGGGCCTGGGCTACGAGCAGGACAACTACGGCGGCCTGCTGAGCTGGACCCTGGTCAAGCGCAAGAACCGCGTCGACGACACCACCTTCTATGCGCCGGACGGCACCAGCAAGCAGTTCAAGACGCCGGGCTATGGCGTGCTCGACCTGACCGGTTTCTACAAGGTCACCGACGACGTGACGGTCAATGCCGGGCTGTACAACCTGACCGACAAGAAGTACTGGCAGTGGGATGACGTGCGCGGCTACGACGGCATTGGTGAAGCAGGTGCGACCGCGCCGGCCAACCTGGATCGCCTGACCATGCCGGGCCGCAATTTCGCGATCAACGTGGTGTGGGATATCTGATCGACGCAGGCCCCAGTGGGAGCGGGTTCACCCGCTCCCACTGGGGCCGACACCTACAAACTCAATACCCCGCTATACAGGCTGAACGCCGCCAGCCCCGCCCCCGCCAGCACCGCAGCGAAGATCGCCTTCTCCCACCCGGTGAACAACGGCAGCCCCTGCTCCCGCTTCGCCCGCGCGAACAGGATCACCCCCGGCGCATACAGCAACGCCGACAGCAGCAGATACTTCAGCCCGCCCGCATACAGCAGCCAGATCGCATAAAGCAGCGCCACCAGTGCCACCAGCAGATCCTTGCGCCGCGCCCCGGCGAAACCCTCGTAGGTCTCCCCGCGTACCGCCAGCAACACCGCATAGGCCGCCGACCACAGGTACGGCACCAGGATCATCGACGACGCCAGGTAGATCAGGCTGGTATAGGTCCCCGCCGACACCAGGGTGATCAGCAGGAACAGCTGGATCATGCAGTTGGTCAGCCACAGCGCATTGGCCGGCACCTGGTTGGCATTCTCCCGGGCGAGAAAACGCGGCATGGTCTTGTCCCGCGCCGTGGCATAGAGAATCTCCGCACACAACAGCGCCCAGGACAGCAACGCACCGATCAGCGACACCGCCAGCCCGAGGCTGATCAGCAACGCCCCCCAGGGCCCGACGATATGCTCCAGCACCGAAGCCAGCGACGGGTTGTGCAGTGCCGCCAGTTCCGGCTGGGTCATCACCCCCAGCGACAGCACGTTGACCAGCACCAGCAAGGCGAGCACGCCCAGAAAGCCGATCACCGTGGCCTTGCCCACGTCCGAGCGCTTCTGCGCCCGTCCGGAATACACGCTGGCGCCCTCGATGCCGATAAACACGAACACCGTCACCAGCATCATGTTGCGCACCTGGTCGAGCACGCTGCCAAAGCTCGGGTTGCCCAGGCCCCAGATGTCCCGGGTGAAGATATCCATGCGGAACGCCGCCGCCGCGATGACGATGAACAGGATCAGCGGCACCACCTTGGCCACCGTGGTCACCTGGTTGATGAACGCCGCCTCCTTGATCCCGCGCAGCACCAGGAAGTGCACCGCCCACAGCAGCAGCGAGGCGCAGCCGATGGCCAGCGGCGTGTTGCCCTCGCCGAATACCGGGAAGTACAGGCCAAGGGTGCTGAACAACAGGACGAAGTAACCGACATTGCCCAGCCAGGCACTGATCCAGTAGCCCCAGGCCGAGGAAAAGCCCATGTACTCGCCGAACCCGGCCTTGGCGTAGGCGTACACCCCGGAGTCCAGTTGCGGCTTGCGGTTGGCCAGGCTCTGGAAGACGAACGCCAGGGCGAGCATGCCGATGGCGGTGATCCCCCAGCCGATCAGCACCGCGCCGACGTCCGCACGTGCAGCCATGTTCTGTGGCAGGGAAAAGATCCCGCCGCCGATCATCGAGCCAACCACCAGCGCGACCAACGCACCCAGGCGCAGTTTCTGACCCGGCTCGGACATGAATTTCCCCTTTTTATCCGTCACTTTTCAGTTATTTAACCTGGTCACACACTTGTCAAGAATCCAGGTTATAAGCGTCCCGCTTTAATAGCCAAGTTATCTAATCGTCCGACAATCCGCAGAGAGTTTTGTGCACTAATTCCGCTTCAGCAAGTCTGATTAATATTTTCGTATTAAAAATTTGCCATTCCCCGCAAACGGACTAGCTTCAAAGTTCGCGACACCCTGAGAGCGATTCTCACCTTTGATACAGGTACCGCCAATCAAGGCCTCCAAGGCAGTGGAGAGTATCTGTGCATGCTCTTTCAGTCATTTGAAAACAATGGAATGTGCCAATGAACTGACCTGAATCATCTTCCGCTATTTGCATGCGCCCTACCCTACAGACTCTCTTTTCTGAAATGGAGCCAAGCCATGTCAGAGGCATCCGGAAAACTTCGACTCGGTGCGCTGGTTGCACTCGTAGTTGGTTCGATGATTGGTGGCGGGATCTTTTCCCTCCCGCAAAACATGGCGGCCAGCGCCGATGTCGGCGCGGTATTGATCGGTTGGGCAATCACCGCCGTGGGCATGCTGACCCTGGCCTTCGTCTTCCAGACCCTGGCCAACCGCAAGCCCGACCTGGATGGCGGGGTGTATGCCTATGCCAAGGCCGGGTTCGGCGACTACATGGGTTTCTCCTCGGCCTGGGGCTACTGGATCAGTGCCTGGCTGGGTAACGTCGGTTACTTCGTCCTGCTGTTCAGCACCCTCGGCTACTTCTTCCCGATCTTCGGCGAGGGCAATACCCCGGCCGCGGTCATCGGCGCCTCACTGCTGCTGTGGGCGGTGCACTTCCTGGTGCTGCGCGGGATCAAGGAAGCGGCGTTCATCAACCTGGTCACCACCGTGGCCAAGGTAGTGCCGCTGGCGCTGTTCGTCCTCATCGCCCTGTTCGCCTTCAAGCTGGACATCTTCACCGCCGACATCTGGGGCACCATGAACCCGGACCTGGGCAGCGTGATGAACCAGGTGCGCAACATGATGCTGGTCACCGTCTGGGTGTTCATCGGCATCGAGGGCGCGAGCATCTTCTCGGCCCGCGCGGAAAAACGCTCGGACGTGGGCAAGGCCACGGTCATCGGTTTCATCACCGTGCTGCTGTTCCTGGTGCTGGTCAACGTGCTGTCCCTGGGCATCATGACCCAGCCTGAGCTGGCCAAGCTGCAGAACCCGTCGATGGCCGCCGTGCTCGAACACGTGGTCGGCCACTGGGGCGCGGTGCTGATCAGCGTCGGCCTGATCATCTCGCTGCTGGGGGCGCTGCTGTCGTGGGTGCTGCTGTGCGCGGAGATCATGTTCGCCGCGGCCAAGGACCACACCATGCCGGAGTTCCTGCGCCGCGAAAACGCCAACCATGTGCCGGCCAACGCCCTGTGGCTGACCAACGCCATGGTGCAGATCTTCCTGGTGATCACGCTGTTCTCGGCCAGTACCTACCTGTCGCTGATCTACCTCGCCACCTCGATGATCCTGGTGCCCTACCTGTGGTCGGCGGCCTACGCGTTCCTCCTCGCCTTCCGCAGCGAGACCTACGAGAACGCCCTGGCCGAACGCAAGAAAGACCTGGTCATCGGCGGCATCGCCCTGATCTACGCGATCTGGCTGCTGTACGCCGGTGGCGTCAAGTACCTGCTGCTCTCCGCCCTGCTCTATGCCCCTGGCGCGATCCTGTTCGCCAAGGCCAAGCGCGAGGTCGGCCAACCGGTTTTTACCAACGTGGAGAAGTTGATATTCGCCGCCGTGGTCGCTGGCGCCCTGGTGGCTGCCTACGGCCTGTATGACGGCTTCCTTACGCTGTAACCCCCGTATTTCAAACCTTTGGAGGAAATGATCATGTCCACGGATATCAAGTACGGCGTCCATTCCGAGGCGGGCAAGCTGCGCAAAGTCATGGTTTGCTCCCCAGGTCTCGCTCACCAGCGCCTGACCCCGACCAACTGCGACGAGTTGCTGTTCGACGACGTCATCTGGGTGAACCAGGCCAAGCGCGACCATTTCGACTTCGTCACCAAGATGCGCGAGCGCGGTGTCGAGGTCCTGGAAATGCACAACCTGCTGACCGAGACCATCCAGAACCCCGAAGCCCTGAAGTGGATCCTCGACCGCAAGATCACCGCCGATACCGTCGGCGTCGGCCTGACCAACGAAGTGCGCAGCTGGCTGGAAGGCCTGGAGCCGCGACGCCTGGCCGAATTCCTCATCGGCGGCGTGGCCGGCGAGGACCTGCCGGAGAGCGAAGGCGCCAGCGTGATCAAGATGTACCGCGACTACCTGGGCCACTCCAGCTTCCTCCTGCCGCCGCTGCCGAACACCCAGTTCACCCGCGACACCACCTGCTGG
Organism: Paucimonas sp.; assembly: GCA_031253995.1. Lineage (GTDB taxonomy): Bacteria > Pseudomonadota > Gammaproteobacteria > Pseudomonadales > Pseudomonadaceae > Aquipseudomonas. Next base: position 14,709 of record JAIRVG010000012.1, read on the forward strand.
ATCTACGGTGGCGTGACGCTGAACCCGATGTACTGGCCGGCCCGCCGCCAGGAAACCCTGCTGGCCAGCGCCATCTACAAGTTCCACCCCGAGTTCACCAACGCCGACTTCCAGGTCTGGTACGGCGACCCGGACAAGGACCACGGCCAGGCCACCCTGGAGGGCGGCGACGTCATGCCGATCGGCAATGGCGTGGTGCTGATCGGCATGGGCGAGCGCACCTCGCGCCAGGCCATCGGCCAGCTGGCGCAGTCGCTGTTCGCCAAGGGCGCGGTGGAGAAGGTGGTGGTCGCCGGCCTGCCGAAATCCCGCGCGGCGATGCACCTGGACACCGTGTTCAGCTTCTGCGACCGCGACTTGGTCACGGTCTTCCCGGAAGTGGTCAAGGAAATCGTGCCGTTCGTCATCCGTCCGGACAACAGCAAGCCGTATGGCATGGACGTGCGCCGCGAGAACAAGTCGTTCATCGAAGTGGTCGCCGAGTCCCTGGGCCTGAACAAGCTGCGCGTGGTGGAGACCGGCGGCAACAGCTTCGCCGCCGAGCGCGAGCAATGGGATGACGGCAACAACGTGGTGGCCCTGGAGCCCGGCGTGGTCATCGGCTACGACCGCAACACCTACACCAACACACTGCTGCGCAAGGCCGGTGTGGAAGTCATCACCATCAGCGCCGGCGAGCTCGGCCGCGGCCGTGGCGGCGGCCACTGCATGACCTGCCCGATCGTCCGCGACCCGATCGACTACTAAAACGTCCATCACCCCGGCCGGGCCTACCCGGCGCGGTCGGGGCTCACCGAATCCAAGGAGAATCCAAAATGGCGTTCAACATCCACAACCGCAACCTGCTCAGCCTCGAACACCACACCGAGCGCGAGCTGCGCTACCTGCTCGACCTGTCCCGCGACCTCAAGCGCGCCAAGTACACCGGCACCGAGCAGCAGCACCTGAAGGGCAACAACATCGCCCTGATCTTCGAGAAGACCTCGACCCGTACCCGCTGCGCCTTCGAAGTGGCCGCCTACGACCAGGGCGCCAACGTCACCTACATCGATCCCAACTCCTCGCAGATCGGCCACAAGGAAAGCATGAAGGACACCGCCCGCGTGCTCGGGCGCATGTACGACGCCATCGAGTACCGTGGCTTCAAGCAGGAAGTGGTGGAAGAGCTGGCGAAGTTCGCCGGCGTGCCGGTGTTCAACGGCCTGACCGACGAGTACCACCCGACCCAGATGATCGCCGACGTGCTGACCATGCGCGAGCACGCCGACAAGCCGCTGCACGACATCAGCTACGCCTACCTGGGCGACGCCCGCAACAACATGGGCAACTCGCTGCTGCTGATCGGCGCCAAGCTCGGCATGGACGTGCGCATCGCCGCGCCGAAGGCCCTGTGGCCCCATGACGACCTGGTTGCCCGCTGCAGGAAATACGCGGAAGACAGCGGTGCGCGGATCACCCTGACCGAAGATCCGAAGGCCGCGGTCAAGGGCGTCGACTTCGTGCATACCGATGTCTGGGTGTCCATGGGCGAGCCGGTGGAAGCCTGGGGCGAGCGTATCCAGCAGTTGCTGCCGTACCAGGTCAATGCCGAGCTGATGAAGGCCACCGGCAACCCGCGGGCCAAGTTCATGCACTGCCTGCCGGCGTTCCACAACTCGGAGACCAAGGTCGGCAAGCAGATCGCCGAGCAGTATCCGCACCTGGCCAATGGCATCGAGGTGACCGACGACGTCTTCGAATCGCCGGCCTGCATCGCCTTCGAGCAGGCGGAAAACCGCATGCACACGATCAAGGCGATCCTGGTTTCGACCCTGGCTGATCTGTAACCCCAATCGCTGGCAAGCCAGCTCCCACAGGTCCGGTTTACACAGCCCCCTGTGGGAGCTGGCTTGCCAGCGATGGCGGCCTCCCGTTCAACGAGATTCAAAGGACATTCCCCATGCGTATCGTTGTTGCACTAGGCGGTAACGCGCTGCTGCGCCGTGGCGAGCCCATGACCGCCGATAACCAGCGCGCCAATATCCGCATCGCCACCGAGCAGATCGCCAAGATCCACCCCGGCAACCAGCTGGTGATCGCCCACGGCAACGGCCCGCAGGTCGGCCTGCTGTCGCTGCAGGCGGCGGCCTACACCTCGGTCACCCCTTACCCCCTGGACGTCCTCGGCGCCGAGACCGAAGGCATGATCGGCTACATGATCGAACAGGAACTGGGCAACCTGCTGGACTTCGAAGTGCCCTTCGCCACCCTGCTCACCCAGGTCGAAGTGGATGCCAAGGACCCGGCCTTCCAGCACCCGACCAAACCCATCGGCCCGGTCTATTCCAAGGAAGAAGCCGAGCGCCTGGCCAAGGAGAAAGGCTGGGCCATCGCCCCCGACGGCGACAAGTACCGCCGCGTGGTGGCCAGCCCGAAACCCAAGCGCATCTTCGAGATCCGCCCGATCAAGTGGCTGCTGGAAAAGAGCAGTATCGTGATCTGTGCCGGTGGTGGCGGCATCCCGACCATGTATGGTGCCGACGGCAAGCTGCAGGGCATCGAGGCGGTAATCGACAAGGACCTGTGCTCGGCACTCCTGGCGGAACAGCTGGACGCCGACCTGCTGGTGATCGCCACTGACGTCAATGCCGCGTACATCGACTTCAACAAGCCGACCCAGAAAGCCATCGCCCAGGCCCACCCGGATGAACTGGAACGCCTGGGCTTCGCCGCCGGCTCCATGGGGCCGAAGGTGCAGGCAGCTTGCGATTTCGCCCGACACACAGGCAAAGTCGCGGTGATCGGCTCGCTGAGCGATATCGAGGATATCGTCAAAGGCACCGCCGGCACCCGGGTCAGCACGGCCTCGCCAGGCATCAGCTATCGTTGAAACCTTGTGGCGGGCCTGCTGGCGGGTCCGCCTGTTTCAACCGTACAAGGAGCGCCTGAAATGGCACAGTTCACCCCCGGTCACCTGCATATCGAGCGTCATGCGCTGAACAAGGCCGACCACAGCTACAACATCTGCGTCGATTACGAAGTCACCCAGGATCCCAAGGAAGGCAAGGGCATGCAGTTCCGCATGCACGGGACCATCCAGGACAAACCGGTGGACGAGAAATTCTTCCTCGCCAAGGACCAGGCGTTCGACTTCGCCCGCTCGATCGACCGCGTCGCCAAGCAATATGGCGTGCCGCCAAAAGCCGTGGTCACCTCGGCACATGACATGTACTACGACCCCATGTTCGAGGACATCCGCAGCAAGCTCGACGTGAAATCCGGCGACCCGATCAACCCGCAGCACCTGGAGTAATCCGCGCGGCTCACCGCTGGCAAGCCATTCGACCGCCAGGCGGGCGCAAGGCATACTTGCACGCTTCGCCAGCCGTGAACCCCCAAGCTCCCCATGCGCATCCACGTCAGCTTCATCGACCGCGTCGGCATTACCCAGGAAGTGCTCGCCCTGCTGGGCGCCCGCAATCTCAACCTGGATGCGGTGGAGATGGTGCCGCCGAACGTCTACATCGATGCGCCGACGCTGAACCCCTTCGTCCTCGAAGAACTCCACGACGCCCTGCTCAACGTGCACGGCGTGCAGACCGTGCGCGTGGTCGACATCCTGCCCGGCCAGCGCCGCCACCTGCAGCTCGACGCCCTGCTGGCGGCCATGAGCGATCCGGTGCTGGCCCTGGACAGCGCCGGCCACGTGCTGCTGGCCAACCCGGCGCTGATCGCCCTGTGCGGCCAGGAGCCAGCAGGGCGCAGCATCGCCGAGCTGTTCGATGCTCCGGAACTGCTCGCCAGCCTGATCGAACAAGGCTTCCGCCTGCCGATGCGGGAAGTGGTGCTCAACGGCCAGACCCTGTTGCTGGACGCCACGCCGATCACCGACGCTGGCGCCCTGGTCACCCTGTACCCGCCGAACCGCATCGGCGAACGCCTGTCGGCCCTGCACCACGACCATGCCGAGGGCTTCGACGCCCTGCTCGGCGAATCGCCGGCGATCCGCACCCTGAAGACCCGCGCCCTGCGCGTCGCCGCCCTTGACGCGCCGCTGCTGATCCACGGCGAGACCGGCACCGGCAAGGAACTGGTGGCCCGTGCCTGCCACGCCATCAGCAGCCGCCACGCCGCGCCGTTCCTGGCCCTCAACTGTGCGGCGCTGCCGGAGAACCTCGCCGAGAGCGAGCTGTTCGGCTACGCACCCGGCGCCTTCACCGGCGCCCAGCGCGGCGGCAAGCCGGGGCTGATGGAGCTGGCCAACCAGGGCACGGTGTTCCTCGACGAGATCGGCGAGATGTCGCCGTACCTGCAGGCCAAGCTGCTGCGTTTCCTCAACGACGGCAGCTTCCGCCGGGTCGGCGGTGATCGCGAGGTGCGGGTCAACGTGCGCATCCTCAGCGCCACCCACCGCGACCTGGAAAAGATGGTGGCCGAAGGTGCCTTCCGCGAAGACCTGTTCTACCGCCTCAACGTCCTCAACCTGGAAGTGCCGCCGCTGCGCGAGCGCGGCCAGGACATCCTCCTGCTGGCGCGCTACTTCATGCAGCAGGCCTGCACCCAGATCCAGCGCCCGCTGTGCCGCCTGGCCCCGGACACCTACCCGGCCCTGCTCGGCAACCGCTGGCCGGGCAACGTGCGCCAGTTGCAGAACGTGATCTTCCGCGCCGCCGCCATCAGCGACAGCAGCCTGGTGGACATCGGCGACCTGGACATCGCCGGCACCTCGGTGGCGGGTACCCAGGACGGCGAGGTGGCCAGCCTGGAGCAGGCGGTGGAAAACTTCGAGAAGAACCTGCTGGAAAAGCTCTACGCCGACTATCCGTCGACGCGCCAGCTGGCCAGCCGCCTGCAGACCTCCCACACCGCCATTGCCCATCGGCTGCGCAAGTACGGGATCTCGGGGAAGAGCTGAGATCACTCGGGCATGTTCGCGCTCGCCGTGCAGTCCTGTCCGGCCGTGCAGGACGCTCGGGCAATCTTCTCGCAATGGCCGTAGGTGCGGCTGCTACTGCTGTTCGGAGATACCTCTCCGTTGGCCAGCGGTTTGAAGAACACTGCCGAAGTGGGTGGCACCTCCGCACAGGAACCGTGCTGTTCGTTCCCTTGGGCGAAATCTTCGAGGAAGGACAATATCCCCGGCTTCAGCCCACCCCAGGTATTCGGGGTCTGGATGACCGCTACGTTCTTCACTGCGCCATTGCTTTCGTCGCGCACCGAGAGCTGAAAGTTGCCCGGCGTAAGGCGTTTGAGCAGGAACACGTATTTGACGCCCTCTTTCCAGGGGTACGCCACCCAGCACTGGACGCCCGATCCTTCGTGGTCGAAGAAGCCGCAATTGACTCCCGCGCCTTCCATGTCCCACCGGATCGCTTTCCAGATCGAGAAATTGATGCGTTTCTCGTTCGCGGAATTGGCTTGCAAACCCGCATAGCCAACATCCCCGTTCTCGATCCAGAACTGCGTGGCCCAGAACGTGCGCCCGTTGTAGCCCGGCTCGGTATCGATCCGCAGCGCAAACTCCAGCGCGGTGTAGCCATTGGGTTTCTCGGGGAACCCGCGCTCGATAGCGACCATACCACCTGCCTCCACTCTCTCGGGCCCGGCACTCGCCCACATCGGACCCAAGGAACACAACATAAGGAAGAACAACGGGCAAAGGCCCAGGAACCGATTCATAAGCACGCTCCAATCAGTACATGGTCTGGCGCTGTACTTCGAACTCAGCGGATCAGCAATGAGCATGAGGGCTTGAGGTGCTGACGTAAACTGACAGAAATATCAGTCTGTACTGAATTCAATACACCGTATCGAATTCAATACAGACCGTTGTAACAACGCTGTAGCAAGGCGTTGATCTGGCGAAACATTTTTCTCATGCCCTTGCCGTAGCGATTTCATTACAGGGTTTTTCAAAAACGGTCAGGAAAAATCGACCAAAGCCTTGATTAACAGGGCTTTTCCGGACATGGCCGCAAACTTGCTATGGAAATTCCAACCCCGGCCTGCCGTGTTCATCCGGCGGGCCAATCCCGCATCCGGCCGCTACGGCGGCCTTCGAGGAGTTTCCATGAGCGAGTTGCGTTTCACCGAAGATCACGAATGGCTGCGTGCCGAAGCCGACGGCAGCGTAACCGTGGGCATCACCGCCTTCGCCCAGAACGCGCTGGGTGATGTGGTCTATGTGCAACTGCCGGAACTGCAGCACTACGCCAAGGGCGCCGAAGCCTCCACCGTGGAATCGGTGAAGGCTGCCAGCGGCGTGTACATGCCGCTGGACGGCGAAGTGGTCGAGGTTAACGGCGACCTGGACTCCAACCCCGAGCTGGTCAACGAAGACCCGCTGGGCCAAGGCTGGTTCTTCCGCTTCATCCCGGCCGACGCCGGCGCCGTCGCGCAACTGCTCGACCAGGACGCCTACGACCGCCTGCTCAACGCCAACGCCGACGCCTGAGGAACCCGCCATGACCATCAATCTCGGCACCGCCAACGAGTTCATCGCCCGCCACATCGGTCCACGCCAGGCCGATGAACAGGCAATGCTCGCCACCCTCGGCTTCGACTCGCTGGACGCCATGAGCGCCTCGGTCATCCCCGACAGCATCAAGGGCACCAGCGTGCTGGACATGGGCGACGGCCAGAGCGAGGCCGACGCCCTCGCCGCCCTGAAAGCCATCGCCGGCCAGAACCAGCTGCTCAAGAGCTACATCGGCCAGGGCTACTACAACTGCCACACCCCGGCGCCGATCCTGCGCAACCTCCTGGAAAACCCGGCCTGGTACACCGCCTACACCCCGTACCAGCCAGAGATCTCCCAAGGCCGCCTGGAAGCCCTGCTGAACTTCCAGACCCTGATCAGCGACCTCACCGGCCTGCCGATCGCCAACGCCTCCCTGCTCGACGAAGCCACCGCCGCCGCCGAGGCCATGACCTTCTGCAAGCGCCTGAGCAAGAACAAGGGCAGCCACGCCTTCTTCGCCTCCGTGCATTGCCATCCGCAGACCCTCGACGTGCTGCGCACCCGTGCCGAGCCGCTGGGCATCGAAGTGGTGGTGGGCGACGAGCGCGAGCTGACCGACGTCAGCCGCTTCTTCGGCGCCGTGCTGCAATACCCGGCAAGCAGCGGTGAAGTCTTCGACTACCGTGAGCTGGTGGAACGCTTCCACGCCGCCAATGCCCTGGTGGCCGTGGCCGCCGACCTGCTGGCCCTGACCCTGCTGACCCCGCCGGGCGAATTCGGCGCCGACGTGGCCATCGGCAGCGCCCAGCGCTTCGGTGTCCCGCTGGGCTTCGGCGGCCCGCACGCCGCCTACTTCTCCACCCGTGACGCATTCAAGCGCGACATGCCGGGCCGCCTGGTCGGCGTGTCCATCGACCGCTTCGGCAAGACCGCCCTGCGCCTGGCCATGCAGACCCGCGAGCAGCACATCCGCCGCGAGAAGGCCACCAGCAACATCTGCACCGCCCAGGTGCTGCTGGCCAACATCGCCAGCATGTACGCCGTCTACCACGGCCCGCAGGGCCTGAAGCAGATCGCCGCGCGCACCCACCAGCTGACGGCGATCCTCAATGCCGGCCTCAAGGGCCTGGGCGTGACCGTGGAAACCGCGAGTTTCTTCGACACCCTGACCCTGAACACCGCCGCCGACACCGCTGCGCTGCACGATAAGGCCCGTGCCCTGGGCTTCAACCTGCGCCAGATCGATGCCACCCGCGTCGGCCTGTCGCTGGACGAAACCAGCAGCCAGGCGGACGTCGAAGCACTGTGGAGCCTGTTCGCCAACGGCCAGGCCCTGCCGGACTTCGCCGCCCTCGCCGCCAGCACCGCCGCGCAACTGCCGGCCGCCCTGCTGCGCCAGTCGGCCATCCTCGAACACCCGGTGTTCAACCGCTACCACAGCGAAACCGAGCTGATGCGCTACCTGCGCCGCCTGGCCGACAAGGACCTGGCGCTGGACCGCACCATGATCCCGCTGGGTTCCTGCACCATGAAGCTCAACGCCGCCAGCGAAATGATCCCGGTGACCTGGGCCGAGTTCGGCAACCTGCACCCGTTCGCCCCGGCCGAACAGAGCCAGGGCTACCAGCAGCTGACCAGCGAACTGGAAGCCATGCTCTGCGCCGCCACCGGCTACGACGCCGTGTCGCTGCAACCCAACGCCGGCTCCCAGGGCGAGTACGCCGGCCTGCTGGCGATCCGTGCCTACCACCAGAGCCGCGGCGATGCGCGCCGCGACATCTGCCTGATCCCGTCCTCGGCCCACGGCACCAACCCGGCCACCGCGCACATGGCCGGCATGCGCGTGGTGGTGACCGCCTGTGACGCCCGCGGCAACGTCGACATCGACGACCTGCGGGCCAAGGCCATCGAGCACCGCGAGCACCTCGCCGCGCTGATGATCACCTACCCGTCGACCCACGGCGTGTTCGAGGAAGCCATCGGCGAGATCTGCGGGATCATCCATGACAACGGCGGCCAGGTGTACATCGACGGCGCCAACATGAACGCCATGGTCGGCCTCTGCGCCCCGGGCAAGTTCGGCGGCGACGTCTCCCACCTGAACCTGCACAAGACCTTCTGCATCCCTCACGGCGGTGGCGGCCCGGGCGTCGGCCCGATCGGCGTCAAGTCGCACCTGGCGCCGTTCCTGCCGGGCCACGGGCACATGGACAACAAGCAAGGCGCGGTCTGCGCAGCACCGTTCGGCAGCGCCAGCATCCTGCCGATCACCTGGATGTACATCCGCATGATGGGCGGTGCCGGCCTCAAGCGTGCGTCGCAGATGGCGATCCTCAACGCCAACTACATCGCCCGTCGCCTGGAAGAGCACTATCCTGTCCTCTACACCGGCAGCAACGGCCTGGTGGCGCACGAATGCATCCTCGACCTGCGTCCGCTCAAGGACACCAGCGGCATCAGCGTCGACGACGTGGCCAAGCGCCTGATCGACTTCGGCTTCCACGCGCCGACCATGTCCTTCCCGGTGGCGGGCACGCTGATGATCGAACCGACCGAAAGCGAGTCCAAGGAAGAACTGGACCGCTTCTGCGACGCGATGATCCGCATCCGCGAAGAGATCCGCGCGGTGGAGAACGGCAGCCTGGACAAGGACGACAACCCGCTGAAGAACGCCCCGCATACGGCGGCCGAGCTGGTGGGTGAGTGGGCCCATGGCTACAGCCGCGAGCAGGCGGTTTACCCGCTGGCGTCGCTGGTGGAAGGCAAGTACTGGCCGCCGGTGGGTCGGGTCGACAACGTGTTCGGTGATCGCAACCTGGTGTGCGCTTGCCCGTCGATCGAGAGTTACCAAGAGGTCTGAGTTCGCTTGAGGGCCTCATCGCTGCTCCCACACCGCTGAACCTGTGGGAGCTGGCTTGCCAGCGATAGGGCCCTTGACCACTCCGTAGAGGAACCTGCCATGTCATTAAGCGTCTTCGACCTGTTCAAGATCGGCATCGGCCCCTCCAGCTCCCATACCGTCGGTCCGATGCGCGCCGCCGCGCGCTTCGCCGAAGGCCTGCGGCGTGACGGCCTGCTGGCCGCCACCCACAGCGTCAAGGTCGAGCTGTACGGCTCGCTCGGCGCCACCGGCAAGGGCCACGGCAGCGACAAGGCCGTGCTCCTGGGCCTGGAAGGCGAGCATCCCGACAGCGTCGACACCGACCGCATTCCCGCCCGCCTGCAGGCCATCCGCGACAGCGGACGCCTCGACCTGCTGGGCGAGCACCCCATCGAATTCCACGAAAAACAGCACCTGGCGATGATCCGCAAGCCGCTGGACTACCACCCCAACGGCATGATCTTCCGCGCCTTCGACAACGCCGGCCTGCAGATCCGCAGCCGCGAGTACTACTCGGTGGGCGGCGGCTTCGTGGTCGACGAGGACGCCGCCGGAGCCGACCGCATCGTCGAGGACAAGACCCCGCTGGCCTACCCGTTCAAGACCGCCAAGGAACTGCTGGCGCACTGCGTCGCGCAGCAACTGTCCATCAGCCAGGTGATGCTCGCCAACGAAGCCGCCTGGCGTCCGGAAAGCGAAACCCGCGCCGGCCTGCTGAAGATCTGGCAGGTGATGCAGGACTGCGTCAGCGCCGGCTGTCGCCACGAAGGCATCCTGCCCGGCGGCCTCAAGGTGAAACGGCGCGCGCCGGCGCTGTACCGCCAGCTCTGTTCCAGCCCGGAAGCCAGCCTGCGCGATGCCCTCTCGGTGCTGGACTGGGTCAACCTCTACGCCCTGGCGGTGAACGAGGAAAACGCCTTCGGCGGACGGGTGGTCACCGCCCCGACCAACGGCGCCGCCGGGATCGTTCCGGCAGTCCTGCACTACTACATGCGCTTCATCCCCGGGGCCAACGAGGACGGCGTGGTGCGCTTCCTGCTCACCGCCGCCGCCATCGGCATCCTCTACAAGGAAAACGCCTCGATCTCCGGCGCCGAAGTCGGCTGCCAGGGCGAGGTGGGCGTGGCCTGCTCCATGGCGGCCGGGGCCCTGTGCGAGGTCATGGGCGGCAGCGTGCAGCAGGTGGAGAACGCCGCCGAAATCGGCATGGAACACAACCTGGGCCTGACCTGCGACCCCATCGGCGGCCTGGTCCAGGTGCCCTGCATCGAGCGCAACGCCATGGGCTCGGTGAAGGCGATCAACGCGGTGCGCATGGCCCTGCGCGGCGACGGGCAGCATTTCGTCTCCCTCGACAAGGTCATCCGCACCATGCGCCAGACCGGCGCCGACATGAAAAGCAAATACAAGGAGACCGCCCGCGGCGGTCTGGCCGTCAACATCATCGAATGCTGACATCCCATTGAAACCAGGAGTCCACATGTCCACCGAAACACTGCTGAAAACCCCGCTGCACGCCCTGCACCTGGAGCTTGGCGCGCGCATGGTGCCCTTCGCCGGCTACGACATGCCGGTCCAGTACCCGCTGGGGGTGATGAAGGAGCACCTGCACACCCGCGAGCAGGCCGGCCTGTTCGACGTCTCGCACATGGGCCAGATCCGCCTGCGCGGCGCCGACGCGGCCAAGGCCCTGGAAACCCTGGTGCCGGTGGACATCATCGACCTGCCGGTCGGCATGCAGCGCTACGCCATGTTCACCAACGAAAACGGCGGCATCCTGGATGACCTGATGGTCGCCAACCTCGGTGACGGCGAGCTGTTCCTGGTGGTCAACGCCGCCTGCAAGGACCAGGACCTGGCGCACCTGCGCCAGCACATCGGCGACCAATGCGAGATCGAAGCGCTGTTCGAGGAACGTGCGCTGCTGGCCCTGCAGGGCCCGGCCGCGGTCAAGGTGCTGGAGCGCCTGGCGCCGCAGGTGGCGAAGATGACCTTCATGCAATTCGCCCCGGTACAACTGCTGGGCGAAGACTGCTACGTCAGCCGCTCCGGCTACACCGGCGAAGACGGCTACGAAATCTCCGTGCCGGCGCACAAGGCCGAGGCCCTGGCTCGCCGCCTGCTGGAAGAACCGGAAGTGGCCGCCATCGGCCTGGGTGCCCGCGACTCGCTGCGCCTGGAAGCCGGCCTGTGCCTGTATGGCCATGACATGAATACCGAGACCACCCCGGTGGAGGCCAGCCTGCTCTGGGCCGTGTCCAAGCCTCGCCGTGCCGATGGCGCGCGCGCCGGCGGTTTCCCGGGTGCTGCGCAGGTCTTCGCCCAGCAACAGGCTGGCGTGGCCCGCAAGCGCGTCGGCCTGCTGCCGCAGGAGCGTACGCCGGTACGCGAAGGCGCAGAGATCGTCGACGAAGCTGGCCAGGTGATCGGCCAGGTGTGCAGCGGCGGCTTTGGCCCGACGCTCGGCGCTCCGGTTGCCATGGGCTACCTGGACAGCGCGCACTGCGCCCTCGATACCCCGGTCTGGGCCGTGGTGCGGGGCAAGCGCGTGGCGATGAAGGTCAGCAAGATGCCGTTCGTTGCTCAGCGCTACTACCGCGGCTAAGCCAAGGACAACAGGTGTCATGGTGCGTTGGGGATATTCGATTTCGAACGCACTGGCACCCATTCGAACATGACGCCTGGCGATGCCCGGAAAAAGGGCGTTAAGGAACCGCCGATAATCGCCTAAAAAGCCTAAAAGCTGCGGTCTCCAGGGCTTGTTTTTCCCGGCGAAGTTAGCGTAGAGTCGTTGCACTGTGTTTGCATGGGTCGCGTGGTTAGTGACCTGGAACAGTAGGCTGAGATTCGCTACAACCGTTCGACGTCTCTTACTTTCCTGCAACCCAGCCCAGTGCTCTTTCATTACAAACCGATGAAAGAAACTGTAATCACAATTCAAGAGTTTCAAAGGGAATAAGACATGTCTACACGTCAGAGCGGTACCGTCAAGTGGTTTAACGACGAGAAAGGTTTCGGTTTCATCACTCCTGAGAGCGGTCCGGATCTGTTCGTACACTTCCGCGCCATCCAGGGCAACGGTTTCAAATCCCTGAAAGAAGGCCAGAAAGTGACCTTCATCGCCGTGCAAGGCCAGAAAGGCATGCAGGCTGATGAGGTTATCGCTGAAGCCTAAGTCTTCGCGATCCCCGAAAAGCCCCTGTCAATGACAGGGGCTTTTTTTTGCGCGCAATTCCGTAGAATGCACGCTTTTGCGCCAGGAGCTTCACTCGATGCCGAAACCACTGCTCCAGCCACAGGGCGACTTCCCGGTTGCCGGACTGGGCCGCCGCTTTGCGGCGATGTTCTATGACTTTTTGCTCTGCACTGCCCTGCTCATGGTGACCACGCTGGTCTACAAGATGATCCAGATGGCGTTCATCGGTGAAACGCGGATGCGCGCCTTGACCGAAGCCGGCGCCCTCGATGGTGATCCGCTGCTGTCGACGATCCTGGTGTTCGCCCTGTTCGGCTTCTTTGCCAAGTTCTGGACCCATGGCGGCCAGACCCTGGGCATGCAGGTCTGGGGCGTGCGGGTGCAGAACGCCGACGGTAGCGCAATCAGCCTGTGGCAGGCGCTGCTGCGCTTCGTCATCTCGATCGGTTCGTGGCTGTGCCTGGGGCTGGGGTTCTTCTGGGTGTTGATCGACAAGCGCAAGCGCAGCTGGCATGACATGTATTCGGAAACGCAGTTGGTGCGGGTTCCCAAGCGCAAGAAGTGATGTTGTTCTTTCGGGCCTGATCGCTGGCAAGCCAGCGATCAGGCCCGCACTGACAACAGAAATGAAAAAGCCGACCTCAATGGGTCGGCTTTTTCACATCTACAGGAAACGGTTCAACCCGCCCTGCGCAACAACCACAGCCCCGCCAGCGCACAGATCCCCGCCGGCAGCAGCACCGCCAGCAGCGGCGGGAAGCCGAACACCTGGCTCGACGGCCCCAGCAGATCCTGGGCAATGCGGAACACGAAGCCCACCAGCACGCCAGTGAACACCCGCTGACCCAGGGTCACCGAACGCAGCGGGCCGAAGATGAACGAGATCGCCATCAATACCAGCGCCGCCGTCACCAGTGGCTGCAGGACCTTGGTCCAGAACGCCAGCCAGTAGCGATCGTTGTTCAGGCCCTGGTCGGACAGGTAGTGGATGTAGTCCCACAACCCGGTGATCGACAGCGATTCCGGCGCCATCACCACGGTATTCAGCAGTTGCGGGGTCAGGGCGACGTCCCAGCGCTCTTCTGCAGTCTTCACCACTTCAGTGTGGTCACCACGGAACAGGGTGGTGGTGACGTCGGTGAGCAGCCAGTGATCCTGTTGGTACTGGGCGCGGCGGGCAAAGCTGGACGACTGCATGTGCCGCTCGCTGTCGAAGCGATAACGGGTCACACCCAGCATCAGGCCATTCGGCTGCACGGTGTTGATGTGCACGAACTCCTCGCCCTGGCGGTGCCACAGTCCGCGCTTGGAGGTCTGCGCCTCGCCACCGCCCTGGGCCAGGGAACGATCGGCCTGGGCCTTGTTCTCGGTCACCGGGGCGACGTACTCGCCGATCAGCACGCCAGCCAGCATCAGCACCAGCATGGGCTTCATCACCGCCCAGACGATACGGCCGATGGACACGCCGGCGGCGCGCATGATGGTCAGCTCGCTGTTGCTGGCCAGGCTGCCGAGGCCGATCAGGCAGCCGATCAGGCCCGCCATCGGCAGCATGTCGTAGAGGCGCCGCGGCGCGGTCAGTGCCACGAACTGGCCGGCATCCCACAGGGTGTAGGTGTCGCTGATGTCGCCCATCTCGTCGATGAAGGCGAACAGCGACGCCAGGCCGAGAATGATCCCCAGCACGGCGAGGATCGCCATGAACACACTGCTGCCGATGTAACCGTCGAGCTTACGCACGGGCCACCTCCGCACGACGCGCGCTCAGTTTCAGGCGCAGCGGCTCCCAGTACATCAGCCCAAGGCCGATCACCAGGAACAGCGCGTGCACCGGCCACAGGCCCAGGGCCAGCGGGATCTTGCCTTTTTCCAGGGCGCCGCGGGCGGCAATCAGAATCGTCAGGTAGGCCATATACAGGAGAATCGCCGGCAGCAGCTTGAGGAAACGGCCCTGGCGCGGGTTGACCCGCGACAGCGGCACCGCCATCAGGGTAACGATGAACACCAGCAGCGGCAGCGACAGGCGCCACTGCAGCTCGGCACGCTCACGCGGGGCATCGCTCTTGAACAGCTCGGAGGTCGGGATGGCTTCGCGCTCGGTGATGTCCTGGCTGACTTCCGGCTTGGGCAGCAGCACGCCGTAGGTGTCGTACTTGATCGCCCGGTAGTCGGCCTGGCCCGGGTTGCCATCGTAGCGGTAGCCGTTTTCCAGGATCAGGTAGCGGTTGCCGTCGGCCTGCACTTCCTGGCGGCCCTTCTCGGCCACCAGCACGCTGATGCCACGGTCCTTGCTCTTGTCGCTGTTGAAGCGTTTCTCGGAAATGAACACGCCACCCAGGTTGGCGCGGTCATCGGACAGCTGCTCGGTGTAGGTCACCCGGGTGCCATCGCGCAAGGTCTGGAAACGGCCCGGCACCAGGGTGTCGAACTCGGTCAGGGCGTCCTGCTGGTTGATGATCCGGGCAACCTGGGCAACGCCCTGCGGCGCCAGGCTCAGGCTCAGCCAGGCGACGATCAGCGCAACCAGCGCGGCCGGGGCCATGGTCATGCGCAGCAGGCGTTGCTGGCTCATGCCGGTGGCGGACAGCACGGTCATCTCGCTTTCGAGGTACAGGCGACCGTAGGCCAGCAGGATGCCGAGGAACAGCCCCAGCGGCAGGATCAGCTGCAGGAAGCCCGGCAGCCGGTAGCCCATGATCATGAACAGCACGCCCGGATCGAGCATGCCCTGTGCGGCCTGGGCCAGGTATTTGATGAAGCGCCCGCTCATGATGATCACCAGCAGCACGGCGCTGACGGCACTCAAGGTCACCAGGACCTCGCGGGACAGATAACGGAAGACGATCAAACCAGACACTCCTGGGTTGTCAGGCTCGGACAGCCAAACAAGGGAAACGTTGCAACCAACAAGAAGATAGTTGCCGGTGCGTCAATGCACCCGGACTTCGAAGTGCGCGCATTATCCTGTGATTGACCCTGCCTGTCACTTGGCACCGCGCAATGCTTGAAAACGGGGTTGTCAGCGGCGGCGCACCGGGCTCAAACTGGCGGCTTTCCGTCTGGCCCGCCACGGGCGGCCAGGTCGCTTCGAGCGCTTGCACAGACAGCGCGCACTGACAGTTCATTCGGGGACCCTGACATGGAATTGGTTGTAAAAAGCGTAGCCGCAGCATCCTTGAAAACCGCCACCCTGGTGCTGCCCGTGGGCGAAGGCCGCAAGCTGGGCGCCAGCGCCAAGGCCATCGATGACGCCACCAAGGGCGCCCTGAGCGCCGCGCTCAAGCGCGGCGACATCGCCGGCAAGGTCGGCCAGACCCTGCTGCTGCCGGGCCTGCCAGGCCTGAAGGCCGAGCGCGTGCTGCTGGTCGGCAGCGGCAAGGAAGACAGCCTGGGCGATCGCAGCTGGCGCAAGCTGGCCAACGCCGTGCTCGGCGTGCTCAAGGGCCTGGGCGGTGCCGACGCGGTGCTGGCCCTGGACGACATCGCCCTGACCGGCCGTGATGCCCACTACGGCAAGGCCCGTCTGCTGGCCGAGACCCTGCTCGACGGCGAATACGTGTTCGACCGCTTCAAGAGCCAGAAGGCCGAGCCCCGCGCCCTGAAGAAGATCACCCTGCTCTGCGACAAGGCCGGCCTGGCCGACACCGAGCGCGCCGTGAAGCACGCCAGCGCCATCACCAGCGGCATGCGCCTGACCCGCGACCTCGGCAACCTGCCACCGAACGTCTGCCATCCGAGCTACCTCGCCGAAGAGGCGAAGAACCTCGGCAAGGCGTTCAAGAGCCTCAAGGTCGAAGTCCTCGACGAGAAGAAGATCAAGGACCTCGGCATGGGCGCGTTCTACGCCGTCGGCCAGGGCAGCGACCAGCCGCCACGCCTGATCGTCATGCAGTACCAGGGCGCGAAGAAGAGCGACAAGCCCTACGTCCTGGTGGGCAAGGGCATCACCTTCGACACCGGCGGCATCAGCCTGAAGCCGGGTGCCGGCATGGACGAAATGAAGTTCGACATGTGCGGCGCCGCCAGCGTCTTCGGCACCCTGCGCGCCGTGCTGGAACTGCAGTTGCCGATCAACCTGGTGTGCCTGCTGGCCTGCGCCGAGAACATGCCGAGCGGCGGCGCCACCCGTCCGGGCGACATCGTCACCACCATGAGCGGGCAGACCGTGGAAATCCTCAACACCGACGCCGAAGGCCGCCTGGTGCTGTGCGACGCCCTGACCTACGCCGAGCGCTTCAAGCCGCAGGCGGTGATCGACATCGCCACCCTGACCGGCGCCTGCATCGTCGCCCTGGGCAGCCACACCTCGGGCCTGATGGGCAACAACGACGAACTGGTGGAGCAACTGCTGAGCGCCGGCAAGCGTGCCGACGACCGCGCCTGGCAACTGCCGCTGTTCGACGAGTACCAGGAGCAACTGGACAGCCCGTTCGCCGACATCGCCAACATCGGCGGGCCGAAGGCCGGCACCATCACCGCTGGCTGCTTCCTCTCGCGCTTCGCCAAGGCCTACCACTGGGCGCACCTGGACATCGCCGGCACGGCCTGGATCAGCGGTGGCAAGGACAAGGGCGCCACTGGCCGTCCGGTCCCGCTGCTGACCCAGTACCTGCTCGACCGCGCCAACGCCTGACCGGATGCCGGTCGGTCCCGTGACCGGCCGGCGACTGCCTCATGAGCCAAGTCGACTTCTACATCCTGCCCACGCCCTCGCCGGCCGCGCGCCTGGACTTCGCCTGCAAGCTCTGCGAAAAGGCCTGGCGCCTCGGGCACCGGGTCTACCTGAACTGCAGCGACGCCGCCCAGCGCGATGAGCTGGACGCCCGCCTCTGGGCGTTCAAGGGCGAGGCCTTCGTGCCCCACAGCCACGCCGAGGCCGATGCCGCGGCGGCGGTGGCCCTGGGCATCGGCGACAACCCCGGCGAACACCAGGACCTGCTGGTCAATCTCGACCTCAAGGTGCCGCCGTTCGCCGCGCGCTTCGCCCGCATCGCCGAGATCGTGGTCGAAGATCCGGCGATCCGCCAGGCGACCCGAGAGAGTTTCCGCTTCTACCGCGAACAGGGCTATGCTCTGCAAGATCACCGCTTACAGCGATTCTGACGACGATGGACAAACGCCCGCCCCTGCCCCAATCCGCCCATCTGCTGGACGACCTGGAGTCGATCCGCCAGTTGCTGGGTGATGAAACCCTGCAACCGCCCCTGCTGACCGACACCGTGGAAGAACAGATCCCGCTGCTGCTGGAACCTGCCGACGACCTCGCGCCAGCCGCCCCTGCCGCCGCGCCGGTGGAAGAAGTCGACCCGCAGACCCGTCGCCAGGACACCCTGCTGCACCTGGACGCCGAGTTGCGAGCGGCGGCGCAGTTGATCATGCAGGACGTGATCGACGATTTCGCCCCGCATATCGAGAACGAGATCAAGCGCCGCCTCGACGCCCGCCTCGAACGCCTGCTCAACCAGTCTTCCTGAGCTACTCCAGCCTGAAGGCCTGCACAGGACCCTGTGGGAGCTGGCTTGCCAGCGATTTGGCCAGACCTGACAACATCATTGCCCTTGCCGGCCTCATCGCTGGCAAGCCAGCTCCCACAGGGGTTATGTGTTGCCCGCACCCTGCTTATCGCCTCAACCCCCCGCCTCCGTTATACTTCCCGGCTTTCCCGAATAAATGCCATAGGGTCCCCCCGCGCAATGGATAAGACCTACCAGCCGCACGCCATCGAAACTTCCTGGTACAACACCTGGGAGTCCGAGAATTACTTCGCCCCGCAAGGTGCAGGCGAGTCGTACACCATCATGATCCCGCCGCCGAACGTCACCGGCAGCCTGCACATGGGTCACGGCTTCAACAACGCGATCATGGACGCCCTGATCCGTTTCCGCCGCATGCAAGGGCGCAACACCCTGTGGCAGCCGGGTACCGACCACGCCGGTATCGCCACCCAGATGCTGGTGGAGCGCCAGCTCGAAGCCAAGGGCCAGAACCGTCACGACCTGGGCCGCGAGAAGTTCCTGGAAAAGGTCTGGGAATGGAAGGATCAATCGGGTGGCAACATCAGCCGCCAGATCCGCCGCCTTGGCTCTTCCGTGGACTGGAGCCGCGAGCGCTTCACCATGGACGACGGCCTGTCCGAAGCGGTCAAGGAAGCCTTCGTGCGCCTGCATGAAGACGGCCTGATCTACCGCGGCAAGCGCCTGGTCAACTGGGACACCAAGCTGCACACGGCCATCTCCGACCTCGAAGTGGAAAACCACGACGAGAAGGGCCACCTGTGGAACCTGCGCTACCCGCTGGCCGACGGCGCGAAAACCGCCGAGGGCAAGGACTACCTGGTGGTCGCCACCACCCGTCCGGAAACCATGCTGGGCGACGCCGCCGTCGCGGTGAACCCGAACGACGAGCGCTACCAGGCCCTGATCGGCAAGTTCGTCGAGCTGCCGCTGGTCGGTCGCCGCATCCCGATCATCGCCGACGACTACTGCGACCCCGAGTTCGGTACCGGCTGCGTGAAGATCACCCCGGCCCACGACTTCAACGACTATGAAGTCGGCAAGCGCCACAGCCTGCCGCTGCTGAACATCTTCGACAAGAACGCCATGGTCCTGGCGGCCGCCCAGGTGTTCAACCTCGACGGCAGCGTCAACGAAGCCATCGACGGCAGCCTGCCGGAGAAGTACGCCGGTCTCGACCGCTTCGTCGCGCGCAAGCAGATCGTCGCCGACTTCGACGCCCTGGGCCTGCTGGTCAGCGTCGACGACCACGCCTTGAAAGTGCCGAAGGGCGACCGCTCCGGCACCGTCATCGAGCCGTGGCTGACCGACCAGTGGTACGTCTCCACCAAGCCGCTGGCCGAACCTGCCATCGCCGCCGTTGAAGACGGCCGCATCCAGTTCGTGCCCAAGCAGTACGAGAACATGTACTTCTCCTGGATGCGCGACATCCAGGACTGGTGCATCAGCCGCCAGCTGTGGTGGGGCCACCGCATCCCGGCCTGGTACGACGAGTCCGGCAAGGTCTACGTCGGCCGCAGCGAGGAAGAAGTCCGGGCGAAGAACAATCTCGGCGCCGATGTCGTCCTGAACCAGGACAACGACGTCCTCGACACCTGGTTCAGCTCCGGCCTGTGGACCTTCTCCACCCTCGGCTGGCCGCAGCAGACCGAATTCCTCAAGACCTTCCACTCCACCGACGTGCTGGTCACCGGCTTCGACATCATCTTCTTCTGGGTCGCCCGGATGATCATGCTGACCATGCACCTGGTGAAGAACGAGGACGGCACCCCGCAGGTTCCGTTCAAGACCGTGTACGTCCACGGCCTGGTCCGCGACGGCCAAGGCCAGAAGATGTCCAAGTCCAAGGGCAACGTCCTCGACCCGCTGGACATCGTCGACGGCATCACCCTCGACGCCCTGCTGGAAAAACGCACCAGCGGCATGATGCAGCCCAAGCTGGCCGAGAAGATCGCCAAGCAGACCAAGGCCGAATTCCCCGAAGGCATTGCCAGCTACGGCACCGACGCCCTGCGCTTCACCTTCTGCTCGCTGGCGTCCACCGGTCGCGACATCAAGTTCGACATGGGCCGCGTCGAAGGCTACCGCAACTTCTGCAACAAGATCTGGAACGCCGCCCGCTACGTGCTGGACAAGGGCGAGGACTGCGGCCAGAACGGCGAGGCCTACGAGCTGTCGCTGGCCGACCGCTGGATCATCTCGCAGCTGCAGCGCACCGAAGCCGAAGTGACCCGCCAGCTGGAGCAGTTCCGCTTCGACCTGGCTGCCCAGGCCCTGTACGAGTTCATCTGGAACCAGTACTGCGACTGGTACCTGGAACTGTCCAAGCCGGTGCTGTGGGACGAGAACGCCCCGGTCGAGCGCGCCCGCGGCACCCGTCGTACCCTGGTGCGCGTGCTGGAAGTGGCGCTGCGCCTGGCCCATCCGTTCATGCCGTTCATCACCGAAGAGATCTGGCAGCGCCTGGCGCCACTGGCCGGCATCGATGGCAAGACCATCATGCTGCAGCCATGGCCTGAAGCGAACGACAGCCGCATCGACGCCGCTGCCGAAAGCGACATCGAGTGGGTCAAGGAGCTGATGCTGGGCGTGCGCAACATCCGCGCCGAGATGAACATCGGTCCGGGCAAGCCGCTGCAGCTGTTCCTGAAGAACGCCACTGCCGAAGACCAGCGTCGCCTCGGCGAGAACGAAGCGCTGCTGAAGAAGCTGGCGAAGATCGAGTCGTTCACCGTGCTCGCCGAACAGGACGAAGCCCCGCTCAGCGCCACCGCGCTGGTGGGCGACCTGCAAGTGCTGGTGCCGATGGCCGGCCTGATCGACAAGGACGCCGAGCTGGCGCGCCTGAACAAGGAAATCCAGCGTCTGCAAGGCGAAGTCCAGCGTGTCGGCGGCAAGCTGTCCAACGCCGCCTTCGTCGACAAGGCCCCACCGGCCGTGATCGACAAGGAACGCGCCAAGCTGGCCGAGGCCGAACAGGCCCTGGCCAACTTCACCGAGCAGCACGCGCGGATCGCCGCCCTTTAAGCGACGCAGACCTTGTGGGAGCTGGCTTGCCAGCGATGACGATAGTGAATTCACCATCGCAATCGCTGGCAAGCCAGCTCCCACAGGTCTGCGGCAAGCCAACAAATCATGCGGTAATCCTTGAGAGCGGGCCTGGCCCGCTTTTGTATTCATGACCATGAACAAACCCACCCTGCACCCCCGCAACCGCCACCAAGGCCGCTACGACTTCCCGCAGCTGATCAAGAGCAGCCCGGAACTGGCGCGTTTCACCATCACCAATCCCTACGGCAAGCCGAGCATCGACTTCGCCGACCCGGAAGCGGTGCGGGTGTTCAACCGGGCGCTGCTCAAGGCCCAGTACGGCATCCAGTTCTGGGATATCCCCGCCGACTACCTGTGCCCGCCGATCCCAGGCCGTGCCGACTACCTGCACGCCCTGGCCGACCTGCTGGCCGAGGAAAACGGCGGGGAAATCCCCCGGGGTGCGCAGGTCCAGGCGCTGGATATCGGCGTCGGTGCCAACTGCATCTACCCGCTGTTGGGCAATGCGGATTACCGCTGGCGCTTCGCCGGCTCGGACATCGACCCGGTGGCACTGGCGTCAGCCAAGGCCATCGTCCAGGCCAACCGCCTCGACAAGTTCATCAGCCTGCGCCAGCAGGGCAATCGCAAGCACATCCTCACCGGCCTGCTGGCCGCCGAGGAGCGCTTCGACCTGACCCTGTGCAACCCGCCCTTCCACGCCTCGCGCGAGGAAGCCACCCGCGGCAGCCAGCGTAAATGGCGCGCCCTGGGCAAGGCCGATCCCAAGCGCAAGCTGCCGGTGCTGAACTTTGGCGGGCAGAACAACGAACTGTGGTGCGAAGGCGGCGAGATCCGCTTCGTCACCCAACTGGTGCAGGAGAGCAAGGCGCTGGGCCAGCAAGTGCTGTGGTTCAGCAGCCTGGTGTCGAAAGCCTCCAACCTGCCCGGTATCGAGGCGGCGCTGAAGAAGGCCGGGGCGGTCGAGCAGCGGGTGCTGGAGATGGGCCAGGGACAGAAGCAGAGCCGCCTGGTGGCCTGGACCTTCCAGGACGCACAGGCGCGCCAGCAATGGTGCCAGCAACGCTTCCACGGCAAGTGAAGGACAATCTGCAGGCATGAAAAAACCGCGTCGGGCTTGCACCCGGCGCGGTTTTTTTCGAGCGGTCTACAACTTACTTGTTGACTGCGTCGGTCAGCACTTTGGCTGGAACGAACTTCACGACTTTCTTGGCAGCGATTTCGATGGCAGCGCCAGTCGAAGGGTTGCGGCCGGTACGGGCAGGACGCTCGGTGATCTTCAGCTTGCCAATGCCTGGCAGGGTGATTTCGGCGCCGTTTTCCAGTTGATCAGCAACGATCTGGCCCAGTTGCTCCAGAGCGTTACGCGCGGTGGTTTTCGGCGCGTCGATAGCTTCAGCGATATCGGCGATCAGTTGGTCTTTGGTCAATGCCATGGTGGTGTTCCTTCCCTAATCAAATTCAGTGGGTTTGCAGAGTGCCGCGTCAGCCATCGGTTCCGGCGTCGCATAGTGGCGGTGGCCGGGATACATCCATTTTGCCAATCGCGTATGTAGATGCCTAAAAATGCGATTGGTTCGACGGGACGCCAGCGGTCTGCCAGCACTGCGCCGCACAGGGGGCGCAAGACCGGGCAAAACTACCACAGGAATAGATAAATATCCGCCTCGCCCGGCGCAAATGTTCAGGTTTTTCGGGGGTTTACACAAAATATCGCAAAAAACAGAACGAAAAACGAACCCGAGGTCACCCAAGCCACCGCAGAACCCCGTGCCGATGCCCGGCTGGGTTACACTTGGCAACTTTGCCACGCCCCGCGCCACCCTTTCATCGAGCCGAGAATTCCATGCCGATCCGTCATTGCATCGTCCACCTGATCGACAAGAAACCCGACGGCAGCCCTGCGGTATTGCACGCCCGCGATTCCGAACTGGCCGAGTCGACCGCCATCGAAAACCTCCTCGCCGACCTCAACGACAGCTATAACGCCAAGCAGGGCAAGGCCTGGGGTCTGTTCCACGCCGAGTCCGGCGCCCACCCGTTCAGCGGCTGGCTGAAGGAGTACCTGGACAGCGAAAAGACCTTCACCGAATTCAGCCGGATCGCGGTCGAGCACCTGCAGAAGCTGATGGAGGAATCCAACCTCTCGGTGGGTGGCCACGTCCTGTTCGCCCACTACCAGCAAGGCATGACCGACTACCTGGCCATCGCCCTGCTGCACCACAGCGAAGGCGTTGCGGTGAACGCCGAGCTGGACGTCACCCCGTCCCGCCACCTGGACCTGAGCCAGCTGCACCTGGCCGCGCGCATCAATATTTCCGAATGGCGCAACAACCAGAACTCCAAGCAGTACATCTCCTTCATCAAGGGCAAGAACGGCAAGAAGGTCTCGGACTACTTCCGTGACTTCATCGGCTGCCAGGAAGGGGTCGACGGCCCGGGCGAGACCCGCACCCTGCTCAAGGCCTTCAGCGATTTCGTCGAGAGCGAGGACCTGCCCGAGGAAGCCGCCCGCGAGAAGACCCAGACCCTGGTCGACTACGCCACCAGCCAGACCCGCGCCGGCGAGCCGGTGACCCTGGAGGAACTCTCCGGCCTGATCGACGAAGACCGGCCGAAAGCCTTCTACGACCATATCCGCAACAAGGACTACGGCCTCTCGCCGGAGATCCCGGCGGACAAGCGCACCCTCAATCAATTCCGCCGCTTCACCGGGCGCGCCGAGGGCCTGTCGATCAGCTTCGAGGCGCATCTGCTGGGCTCGAAGATCGAGTACGACGAGGAAGCCGGGACGCTGATCATCAAGGGCCTGCCGACCCAGCTCACCGACCAGTTGAAGCGACGCAAGGACTGAACCGCCGATCAGAACTGGCATTTTTGTCAGTAGCAACGCCTCTGCCCGACTCCTTAGCCTGAGATTGTCGCCACCGGCAATCTCGGCCCCCGCCCAGTTCGTGGTGACTTCCTGCCATTCAGCCTTCGCTTGCCGGGGTGAACGATGAAGACACTCGCGACGCTTCTCGCACTGACGACCGCACTCGCCTCCGGGACCGCCCCAGCCGGCCCCGGAGAGGAGACGGTCAATGCCATGAATGTTCGTCTCACCGACCAGAGACTGAACTGCGGGGCGCTCTCGATGCCCGCGGTGCTCTGCACCGGCGTCATCGTCAGGGCCACCGACACTCCAAGGTTCTGGGTACCCCAGGAAAAAAACATCAGGTCCGGGGCCATCTCAGCCTCGTACCTGCGCAACGATGCCAAGTTCAAGTCCCTGGTCTTTGGCCGCAACAACGGCTTCACCCTGTATCCGGTGTTGCTCAACCGGCCCAACAACAAAACCTACGAGGTGCTCTGCGCCTTCCCCAACGACGCCGGCACGGATAACCGCAACGATCGCGGCTGCGGCGATCATGTGCAAAACGCTGAAGTGCAGGACTATTGCGACGTGCAGGGCATCATGACCGGCGAAGACTGGATCAGGAGATTCGGTGCCGACAAGGTGCAGTACAGCGAGATCTGCGCCTTCGACATTCGCGACCGGCGCAACGCCCACGCCGGCCCGGCCTTCATGGCCAGCATCAACGCGCGCGTCCTGGGCGGCGAAACCCTGTTCCCCGTGCAGAACGAACTGCGCATCGCCACCTGGGGCAACAACCCGCCTTTCGACCCGCCGGTGGAAAGCGTCTTCTACACCACACCTCCGGTATCCGAGACCTCGGGCCTGGAGAGTGCCCGGGCCGGGCAGATCGAATGGTGGCTGGCCACCAGGCAATACCTGCCGCTGGTCAAGCTGAACCTGCCGCAGACCATGGCGGCCAACCCGCACTTTGGCTTCAACCCGGCGGACCAGGTGATCCAGCCTGTCAGCGAAGCCGACCGGTGCCCGAGTTTCATCAAAAGCTCAGCCTGGAAAACCGAACGCAAGAGTGCGTACTTCGCCACTCAACTGGACAGCCTGCAGATCGAACTCAGCGATTGCGCGAAAAAGATCCCGCCCAGCCAGTTGAACAATCTGTTCAATGAAATTGCCGCCCGCCACTACCGCGACGAGAAATGGGCAGACCACCCGGTCCTTACCGCCGATGCCACACAGAACGCGGCACTGGTCCAGGCCAAGAACTACGCGCGCCCCGTCCACATCGTCAGCGGCATGCGCGCTCAACTGGCCTGCCAGCTGGCACTGGCGACCCGACCGGCGATCATCACTCTGGAGCCCAAGCGCCCTGAAGGTGCGAGCGAGGCGCTGAAGAACATGAACTGCAATCCCTAGATTGCCTGGATCTAGATCGCCTGGACAAAGGAGGCTACCAAAGCCTCCTTCGCGCTTTTGCGCAGGCGCTTGATCAGCCGTTCGTGGCGCAGGGCCTGGGACTTGTCCGGCCAGGCCTCGACATAGACCAGCGCCACCGCCGGGCTGGTACTGAAATAGCGGGCGCCCTGGCCTTTCTGGTGGGCGGCGAAGCGCTTTTCCGGGTCATCGCTGATGCCGCAGTACAGGGAACCATTGGCCGCGCGCACCAGATAGACATACCAGGGCTTGTCGGAGGTGGCAGGAGCGGCGATATCGTTCACTGTGCAAGGAAGGTTCTGACGGCAGAAGCCGACAGCTTACCGCCTCAGCGGCCGCTCTGGAACGCGCGCAGGCCCTTGAGCGCCTGCTGGCCGACCTTGTTGCGCAGGAAAGGCGTCCAGCCCAGCAGCAGCCCCGGGGTGCCCAGCGCTTGCCGGGACCAGCGCCAGAAATCGAACACATCATGGTGCTCGACGATCAGGCCGTCGCGAATGACGAAGGTGGCGCGGATATCGTTGACCACCACCCTGCCCGTCTGGCTGAACAGGTAGGTCGCCACCCAGTGCGCCGAACCGCCGCGCTCGTCGGCGCGGACGCTGTCGAAGGTCAGGGAGAAGTCCTTGGCGCGGCTGGTGAGCATGCGCCACATGTCCCCCGCGTCCTTGCCACGCAAGGTGCCGAAGGCCGGGTCGCTGAACACGATTTCGGGGCTGTAGCAGGCAACCATGGCCTCGGCGTCGAGACGCTGGAAGGCCTGGTAGAAACGGGTGATCAGGGCACTGTTGGCTTCGCTCATGTCGGGTTCCATCACCGGAAAGGCAGAACGGTGCACGATAGTCCGGCTGGCGGCACAAGGCCAGCGCCATCAACCGGACGAATGGTGCACTCTAGACGCGCTCGCTGGTCACCTGCACATGCAACGAGCGTCCGGCCTTCAGGCCGAAGAGGATGGCGCCGGCGCCGAGGAAGGCAAAGATCCAGCCGACCGCGCTCCAGCCACCGGTCAGGTCATGCACCAGGCCCACCGCGAACGGCCCTGCCGAGGCCAGGGTGTAGCCGACGCCCTGGGCCATGCTCGACAGGTTGGCGGCGACGTGGGAGTCCTTGGAACGCAGGACGATCAGGGTCAATGCCAGGGCAAAGGTGCCGCCCTGGCCGATGCCGAGCACCACTGCCCAGCCCCACAGGCCGCCGAGCGGCGCGTACAGGCAGCCGAACAGCCCGGCGAGGGTCAGCACCATCACCACCACGATGGCCAGGCGCTGGTCCTTGCCACGGGTTGCCAGCATCGGCGCGGTCAGGGCGCTGAGCAGTTGCACGATCACCGAGCCGGACAGTACCAGGCCCGCCTCGGTCGGGCTCAGGCCGCGGCCGATGAGGATCGATGGCAACCAGCCGAAGACGATATAGGCCAGGGACGATTGCAGGCCCATGTACAGGGTCACCTGCCAGGCCAGCGGATCGCGCCACAGGCCGCGCACGCGAAACGCCGCATGGTGGGCACCGTGGCCCTGCCGGGCTTGCGGCAGCCAGAACAGCGCGGCCAACAGAGCCGGCACCAACCAGAAGCCCAGGCCCAGGGCCCAGCTGTCGCCGAAGGCATTGCTCAGTGGCACGCTCGCCCCGGCGGCCAGGGCGGCGCCGAGGCACAGGGCCATGGTGTAGATGCCCATCAGCAGGCCGGCATGGGCCGGGAAGTCGCGCTTGACGATGCCGGGCAGCAACACGCCGATCACACCGATGCTGGCCCCGGCGATCAGGCTGCCGACGAACAGGCCGATGCTGCCGAAGGCGCTGCGCAGGGCAATCCCGCCGGCGAGGCAGAGCAGGATGCCGAGGATCACCCGCTCGCTGCCGAAACGCCGGGCCAGTACGGGGGCCAGCGGCGCGAACAGGCCCAGGCAGAGCACTGGCAGGGTCGTCAGCAGGCCGGCCTGCGAGCCGCTCAGGCCGAGGCTGCGGGACACATCGCCAAGCAGCGGCGCCATGCTCGACAGCGCCGGACGCAGGTTCAGCGCCACCAGCACCAGGCCGAGCAACAGCAGCCAGGCCTGTGGCAGGCGCGAGGGAGGTTGAAGCGCGGCGTCGTCGGCTTCGGCATCTATCAGCAATTCTTCAAGCACCGGCCCGTGGGGCGTCGGCTTGGTGGAGAGGTCTTGGCCCATGGCAGTCTCGAAAAGTCAGGGTTCATTGATCAACGTCCGGCTGAGGGCCTTGGCCCGTTCCGGATCTTGTTGTTCGACGGCCTCGAGGATCGCTTCGTGCAGATCGAAAACCGCCTGGTTGCGGGGCAACCGGCTCATGCTCTGCTCCAGTTTCTTTGCCACCACGCTGGAGAAGTAGCGGTACAGCTCGCTCAACGCAGGATTGTGCGCGGCGTCCACCAGGCGCTGGTGAAAGGCCAGGTCGCAGCGGATGTAGTCGTCCAGTTCGCCGTGGAAGTGCGAGCCGCTGTGGTGCAGGGCTTCGCGCAGGCCGATGAGGTCTTGCTCGGTGCGGCGCAAGGCCGCCAGGCCGATGGCTTCGGCTTCCAGCAGGTGCCGGGTTTCCCGGGCGTGTTCCAGGCTGCAGCCGGACAGCGCCTGCATCGCCGAGAGCGGGTCGGAGGCGGTGCGCAGGTAGCTGCCATCGCCCTGACGGACCTCCACCAGGCCGCTGAAGGCCAGAACGCGCATGGCTTCGCGCACGGTGTTGCGACTGATGCCCAGCTCTGCGGCCAGTTCCGGCTCGGTGGGCAGGCGCTGGCCTACGGTCCAGGCGCCGCTGGTGATGCGTTGGCGGAGTTGGTCGACGGCTTGCTCGACGAGGGAGCGTTTGATGAGTTGGGGCATGTGCGGCTTACATCCAATCATCGGATGAATTTAGAAAGGAGAAGGGTAACTGGTTGTTTCGACAGAATGCAAACCTGAGGGAGACTGGGTGTTCTTGAGGGCCTCATCGCTGGCAAGCCAGCTCCCACAGGTTTCGCGGTGTAACAGGTTCCTGTGGGAACTGGCGTGCCAGCGATTGGCCTCTGGATCAGTTCAAGGCGTCGAGCAACGCCTGGTTCTGCTCTTCGGTACCGATGGAAATACGCAGGAACTGGTCGATCCGCGGCAGCTTGAAGTGCCGCACGATCACGCCCTGCTCACGCAACGAAGCGGCGATCCCGGCGGCATCCTTGCCCGGATGACGGGCGAAGATGAAGTTCGCCGCCGACGGCAGCACCTCGAAACCACGGGCATTCAGCTCGGCTACCAGCTTCTCGCGGCTGGCGATGACCTTGTTGCAGGTCTCTTCGAAATACGCCTGGTCTTCGAACGCCGCCGTAGCACCGACAATGGCGATACGGTCCAGCGGGTACGAGTTGAAGCTGTTCTTCACCCGCTCCAGCGCCTCGATCAGGTCCGGATGCCCCACCGCCAGCCCGACCCGCAGCCCGGCCAGGGAGCGCGACTTGGACAGGGTCTGGGTCACCAGCAGGTTCGGGTAGCGGTCCACCAGGCTGATGGCGGTTTCGCCACCGAAGTCGATGTAGGCTTCATCCACTACCACCACCGATTCGGTATTGGCCTTGAGCAACTGCTCGATGGCGTCCAGGGCCAGCAGGCAGCCAGTCGGCGCGTTCGGGTTGGGGAAGATGATCCCGGCATTGGCGAGGCGGTAGTCCTCGACGCGGATCTGGAACTGTTCGTCCAGCGCCACCGGCTCGAACGGAATGCCATACAGGCCGCAGTACACCGGATAGAAGCTGTAGCTGATATCCGGGAACAGCAGCGGCGCGTCGTGCTGGAACAGGCCGTGGAAGATGTGCGCCAGCACTTCGTCCGAGCCGTTGCCGAGGAATACCTGATTCGGCTGGACCTTGTAGTAGCCAGCGACGGCCTGCTTGAGCAGGTCGCTGTTGGGGTCCGGGTACAGGCGCAGGTTGTCGTTGAGTTCGCCGCGCATGGCTTCCAGCGCCTTCGGCGACGGACCATAGGGGTTCTCGTTGGTGTTGAGCTTGACCAGCTTGGTCAGCTTCGGCTGCTCGCCCGGCACGTAAGGCACCAGGTTCTTGACGAAGGGGCTCCAGAATTTGCTCATGTTCAGTTGCCCTCTTGGTCGGCAAGGATGCGGTATTCGGCACTGCGCGCGTGGGCGCTGAGGGATTCGCCGCGGGCCAGGACCGACGCGGTCTTGCCCAGCACGGAAGCGCCCTGTTCGGAGCAGAAGATGATCGACGAACGCTTCTGGAAGTCATACACCCCCAGCGGCGAAGAGAAGCGCGCGGTGCCGGAAGTCGGCAGCACGTGGTTCGGGCCCGCGCAGTAGTCGCCCAGCGCCTCGCTGGTGTGGCGGCCCATGAAGATCGCGCCGGCGTGACGGATCTTCGGCAGCCAGGCTTGCGGATCGGCCACCGACAGCTCCAGGTGTTCCGGGGCGATGCGGTTGGCGACTTCCATGGCCTGCTCCATGTCGCGCACCTGGATCAGCGCGCCACGGCCATCGATGGAGGTGCGGATGATCTCGGCGCGGTCCATGGTCGGCAGCAGCTTGTCGATGCTGGCGGCGACGCGGTCGAGGAAGTCGGCGTCCGGGCTGACCAGGATCGATTGGGCGTCCTCGTCGTGCTCGGCCTGGGAGAACAGGTCCATGGCGATCCAGTCCGGGTCGGTCTGGCCATCGCAGACCACGAGGATTTCCGACGGGCCGGCGATCATGTCGATGCCGACCTGGCCGAACACGTGGCGCTTGGCGGTGGCGACGTAGATGTTGCCCGGGCCGACCACCTTGTCCACCTGCGGCACGCTCTCGGTGCCGTAGGCCAGGGCCGCGACCGCCTGGGCGCCGCCGATAGTGAAGACCCGGTCGACACCGGCGATGCAGGCTGCCGCCAGCACCAGCTCGTTGACCTCGCCACGCGGGGTCGGCACCACCATGACCACTTCACCGACGCCGGCGACCTTGGCCGGAATCGCGTTCATCAGCACGGAAGATGGGTAGGACGCCTTGCCGCCCGGCACGTAAAGGCCAGCGCGGTCCAGCGGGGTGACTTTCTGGCCGAGCACGGTACCGTCGGCCTCGGTGTAGCTCCAGGAATCCTGTTTCTGCCGCTCGTGGTACAGGCGCACGCGCTCGGCAGCCTTTTCCAGGGCCTGGCGCTGCTCCGCGGTGATGCGGGTCAGGGCCAGTTCCAGGCGCTCGCGGCCGAGGATCAGGTCATCGATGGAGTTGGCCTCGACGCCGTCGAAGCGCTGGGTGAACTCCACCAGCGCCGCGTCGCCGCGTTCGCGCACGGCCTGGATGATGTCGAGGACCCGCTGGTTGACCGCGTCGTCGGACACGCTTTCCCAGCTCAGCAGATGATCCAGATGTCGGGCGAAATCCGGGTCAGCGGCATTGAGTCGGCGAATTGCAGTGGACGTGGTCATAGCTAGAGCCTCGGAAATTGGCGAATGGTTCAGGCGCCCTGAAGCTACCAGTCCATCCGCGCGGGCACCCGAGGTATTTGGCTATGACGCGGATAGACGGGCGCGACACGAAGTCGCGCACAAGGTCAGCCGCGGTGTCGCGACTCCACGGCCTGACGCAGGGTGTCGATCAGGCTCTGGATACGGGCGTGCTGCATCTTCATGGATGCCTTGTTGACCACCAGGCGGGAGCTGACGGTCGCGATGAGTTCCTGGGGTTCCAGGCCATTGGCGCGCAGGGTGTTGCCGGTGTCGACCACGTCGATGATCTTGTCGGCGAGATTGACCAGCGGCGCCAGCTCCATGGAGCCGTAAAGCTTGATGATGTCGACCTGGCGGCCCTGCTCGGCGTAGTAGCGCTTGGCTACGTTGACGAACTTGGTGGCGACCCGCAGGCGCCCCTTGGGCTCCGGCGCGCCAATGGCACCGGCGGTCATCAGCTTGCAACGGGCGATGTTCAGGTCCAGCGGCTCGTACATGCCCTGGCCACCGTATTCCATCAGCACGTCCTTGCCGGCCACACCCAGATCGGCGGCGCCATGCTCGACATAGGTCGGCACGTCGGTGGCCCGCACGATCAGCAGGCGTACATCTTCCTGGGTCGTGGGGATGATCAGTTTGCGGCTCTTGTCCGGATTCTCGGTCGGAACGATGCCCGCTTCCGCCAGCAGCGGCAGGGTATCGTCGAGAATGCGGCCCTTGGACAGCGCGATGGTCAACATGGAAACGTCGGTCCTTATGCGGCTTGAAGCCGCCGGGGCACAGGCCCGCGGCGGCATTGTTCAATTCGTGGCGCATCCCTGCGCCATCAGCAGGCTAGCCCGGTACGCGGCGGATCTTCGCACCCAGCATCTGCAGTTTTTCCTCGATGCACTCGTAGCCACGGTCGATGTGGTAGATGCGATCGATCAGGGTGTCGCCTTCGGCCACCAGGGCCGACAGCACCAGGCTGGCGGAAGCCCGCAGGTCGGTCGCCATGACCGGCGCACCCTTGAGGGCCTTGGTCCCGGTGACGATGGCAGTGTTGCCCTCGACCTGGATCTGCGCGCCCATGCGGTGCATTTCGTAGACGTGCATGAAGCGGTTTTCGAAGATCGTCTCGATCACCGCGCCGGTGCCTTCGGCAATGGCGTTGAGGGAGATGAACTGCGCCTGCATGTCAGTCGGGAACGCCGGGTACGGAGCGGTACGCAGGTTGACGGCTTTCGGCCGCTTGCCGTGCATGTCCAGCTCGATCCAGTCTTCACCGGTGGTGATTTCGGCGCCGGCTTCCTTGAGCTTCTCGAGGACGGCTTCGAGGATGGTCGGATCGGTGTCCTTGACCTTGACGCGACCACCGGTGACGGCGGCGGCGACCAGGTAGGTACCGGTCTCGATACGGTCCGGCATCACGCGGTAGGTGGCCGAGCCCAGGCGCTCGACGCCATCGATGGTGATGGTGTCGGTGCCGGCGCCCTGGATCTTGGCGCCCATGGCGATCAGGAAGTTGGCCAGGTCGACCACTTCCGGCTCGCGCGCGGCGTTCTGCAGGACGCTGCGGCCCTTGGCCAGGGCCGCGGCCATCATGATGTTCTCGGTACCGGTCACGCTGACGGTGTCGAAGAAGAAGTGCGCGCCGCGCAGGCCGCCTTCAGGGGCCTTGGCCTTGATGTAGCCGCCTTCCACTTCGATCTTGGCGCCCATGGCTTCGAGACCGCGGATGTGCAGGTCGACCGGACGCGAACCGATGGCGCAACCACCCGGCAGGGCCACTTCGGCCTCGCCGAAACGGGCGACCATCGGGCCCAGGACCAGGATCGAGGCGCGCATGGTCTTGACCAGCTCGTACGGCGCGACCAGGGTCTTGATGGTGCGGGGATCGATTTCCACCGAGAGTTTCTCGTCGATCACGGGCTCGATGCCCATGCGACCGAACAGCTCGATCATGGTGGTGATGTCGTGCAGGTGCGGCAGGTTGCCCACGGTGACCGGGCCGTCGCACAGCAGGGTGGCGGAGAGAATCGGCAGGGCCGCGTTCTTCGCGCCGGAAATGCGGATTTCGCCGTCGAGGCGAGCACCGCCAGTAATAATCAGTTTGTCCATTTGGAGTCTCGCGCCAGTTGGCTCAGGTACGCTCAGCCCAGGCTGCGCTGCTGAAAAATTTCATGGTAACCGCGTGAATGCGGCCATCGGTGATCCACGGATTAAGGTGAGCATAGATCTGCTGCTGACGCTTGACCGGGCTCAGGGCCGCAATCTCGTCGCTGATCACGTTCAACTGGAAGTTGCAGCCTTCGCCTTCAACTTCGACCCGGGTTCCCGGCAACTTTTCTTCAAGGAAGTTCTTAACTTCTACGGCCTGCATGCTCAACCTCAATCGGCGCCCTGTGCGCGCGGGTCGGCCATCATACAAAAAAGCCCCTCGCCTGCGAACCCCGTAAACGAGGACTCTGACAGAGGGGCTTCGGTTATTTCACTCGATCATTGCAGCGCAAGGATATCGTCCAGCCCGTAGACCTCGGCGATTTCCCGCATGCCGTGGGGCATGCCACGCACCTCGCAGTCCTTGCCGGCGGACTTTGCATCACGCATGAAGGCCAGCAGCAGCGACAGCCCGACGCTGCTGGACTGCTCCACCGCCGTGCAATCGAGCACCAGCGCGCTGGCAGTGCTCGACGCGATCAGCGCCGCGCCCTGCTTGCGCAGGTCGGGGCCGGAACGGTAGTCGAGGGTGCCGGCCAGGCTGAGAACGCCTGGCTCGGCCAGTTGCACGCTGCCTACGCTCATTGCGCCTGCTTCTCCGCCGCATCCTCGGTGACCGTCTTGGCCTTGGCGACTTCGCCGGCCCAGTTGTCGATGGTCTTGTCGAGGTCGTTGCCGTTGCGCTGCATGGCGTCGGCGAACTGGTCGCGGAACAGCTTGCCGATGTTGATGCCGTTGACGATCACGTTACGCACCTTCCACTCGCCCTGAAGCTTCTGCAGGGTGTAGGACACCGGGTAGACCGCGCCATTGGTGCCGGTGACCTTCATGCCGACGGTGGCGCGATCACCGTCCTCGGCCTTGGCCGGGTCGACGGTGATGCCCTGGTTGTTGTACTCCAGCAGGGCATTGCCATAGAACTGCATCAGGCTGCGCTTGAAGTTTTCCTGGAAGCGCTGCATCTGGTCAGGCGAGGCCTGGCGCGAGTATTTCACGGTCATGATGCTCTTGGAGATGCCGTCGGCATCAACCACCGGACCCAGGATGTTGTTCAGCGCATCGTAGAACTGCCCTGGATTGGCCTTGTACTGCTCCTTGTTCGCCTTGAGGTCGTTGAGCAGCTGGGTGGTGGTGCCCTGAATCACGTCATGGGCCGATTGGCCCGGTGCCGCCTGGGCCAGCATCGGCAGGGCCGCCAGCAGTACCAGCAGGCCGCGTCGCAGGATGGAAATCATGGAAACTCCTTATTTAGCTTCTTTGCCTACGGTATTGAGCAGGAACTTGCCAATCAGATCTTCCAGTACCAGCGCCGACTGGGTGTCATGGATGGTCCCGCCATCCTTGAGCACGCTGTCTTCACCGCCGACGCTGAGGCCGATGTACTTCTCGCCGAGCAACCCGGCGGTCAGGATCGATGCAGTGGAGTCGGAGGGCAGGTTGTCCACGCTCTTGTCCAGTTGCAGGGTCACCCGACCGGTGTAGGTATCGCGGTCCAGATCGATGGCAGTGACCTTGCCGATGGTTACACCAGCCATGGTCACTTTTGCTCTGACAGTCAAACCGGCGATATTGTCGAAGTTCGCATAAAGTTTATAGGTATCGCTGCTGGGGCTGGCGGACAGGCCACTGACGCGCAGGGCCAGCAGGATCAGCGCCAGGATCCCGGCCAGGAGGAACAGGCCGACACCGATTTCCAGGGTGCGGTTTTGCATCAGAAATCTCCAAACATCAGGGCGGTCAAAATGAAGTCCAGGCCAAGGACTGCCAGCGAGGCATAGACCACGGTCCTGGTGGTGGCTCGACTGATCCCCTCTGAGGTGGGCTCGCAATCATAGCCTTGAAATACGGCGATCCAGGTCACGACAAAGGCGAAGACAACGCTCTTGATGACACCATTGAGCACGTCGTCGGTGAAGGACACGCTGTTCTGCATGTTGGCCCAGAACGAGCCTTCGTAGACCCCCAGCCAGTCGACCGCGACCCATGAGCCGCCCCAGATGCCGACGACACTGAAGATCATCGCCAGCAGCGGCAGGGAGATGAAGCCGGCCCAAAGCCGCGGCGCGACGATGTACTTGAGCGGGTCGACCCCGATCATTTCCAGGCTGGACAATTGCTCGGTGGATTTCATGTTGCCGATCTCGGCGGTCAGCGCCGAACCGGCACGCCCGGCGAACAGCAGCGCGGTCACCACCGGCCCCAGCTCGCGCAGCAGCGTCAGGGCGACCATCTGCCCCACCGCCTGCTCGGAACCGTACTTGGTCAGGATGCTGAAGCCCTGCAGGGCCAGGACCATGCCGATGAAGATGCCGGAAACGACGATGATCGCCAGCGACAGCACGCCCACCGAGTACAGCTGGCGCACCAGCAGCTGGAAGCCGCCGCCGATACCGCCGCGACCCACCAGGGCATGCATCAGGAACAGGCAGGAACGTCCCATGACCGCGACCACGTCGATGGCCGAACGGCCGAAACGGCGGATACGTTCGAGTAAGGATTTTCTGCGCATCTAACGCTTCCCCAGCAGATCGGCGCGGTAGTCAGGCGCAGGAAAATGGAAAGGCACCGGTCCGTCCGGGTCGCCCTTCATGAATTGGCGGATGCGCGGGTTGTCCGAGTCCATCAGTTCCGCCGGCGTGCCCTGACCAAGCACCTGGCCGTCGCCGACGACATAAATGTAGTCGGCGATGCTGGCGGTTTCCGCCAGGT
The DNA here is from genome assembly GCA_031253995.1 of Paucimonas sp. GTDB lineage: Bacteria > Pseudomonadota > Gammaproteobacteria > Pseudomonadales > Pseudomonadaceae > Aquipseudomonas. The sequence continues at coordinate 50,402 of JAIRVG010000012.1, forward strand.
CGTGGGACACCACGATGCTGGTGATGCCGAGGGCGTCGTTGAGCAGGCGGATCAGGCGCACCAGCACGCCCATGGCGATGGGGTCCTGACCGACGAACGGCTCGTCGTACATGAGGATCTGCGGGTCCAGGGCGATCGCCCGGGCCAGGGCCACGCGGCGCTTCATGCCGCCGGAGAGCTCGTCCGGCATCAGCTCGATGGCGCCCCGCAGGCCCACGGCCTGGAGCTTCATCAGGACGATGTCGCGGATCATTTCCTCGGAAAGCTTGGTGTGCACCCGCAGCGGGAAAGCGACGTTCTCGAACACGTCGAGGTCGGTGAACAGCGCCCCACTCTGGAACAGCACGCCCATCTGCTTGCGGGCATCGAACAGATCGCTGCGCGAGAGGGTCGGCAGGTTCTGCCCGGCGACCCAGACCTCGCCGCTGGCCGGTCGCAGCTGTGCGCCCATCAGGCGCAGCAGCGTGGTCTTGCCACAGCCGGAAGGCCCCATGATGCCGGTGACCTTGCCCTTGGGAATGCGTATGTCGACATTATTGAAGATGCTGCGCGAACCGCGTTTGAAGGTGACACCCTTCAACTCGACCGCGTAGGCGTTATCAACGCTCATCTAGACTCCTTGCGATGCAGCCTTGTCGCTCTGACGCACGCCCCCTTCGTGGAGACACGCAACTATCGAGCGGGCCGAACTGGTGGCGAACTATAGCACCGCTGGCAAGCCCTTCCCAAGGCCATCGCGCGGCCGGTTCAGGCCCTGTACAGGCATTTTCCTGCCACCTGGCAAGGGAACCGCGCCGTGACAAAACGCTCGAATGGGCTGCCTGCGGCCAATCCGCAGGTGAGGCTTTCGCGCATTACCGCTATAATCGCGACCTTTTCATCAGGCAAACCGATTTCCGACATGAGCCAATCCACCGACCTGATCCAATCCGCACAACGCACCATCCGCTTCGAGATCGAAGCGGTAGAAGGCCTGCTGGCCCATATCGACGCCGATTTCGTCAAGGCGTGCGAATTGATCCTGGGCAGCAAGGGCCGCGTCGTCGTGGTAGGCATGGGCAAATCCGGGCACATCGGCAACAAGATCGCCGCGACCCTGGCCAGCACCGGAACCCCGGCATTCTTCGTCCACCCTGCCGAGGCCAGCCACGGCGACATGGGCATGATCACCCGGGACGACATCATCCTGGCACTGTCCAACTCCGGCTCCACCGCCGAGATCGTCACCCTGCTGCCGCTGATCAAGCGCCTGGGCATCAAGCTCATCAGCCTCACCGGCAACCCCGAGTCGCCGCTGGCCAAGGCCGCCGAGGTCAACCTCGACGCCCGCGTGGCCCAGGAAGCCTGTCCGCTGAACCTGGCGCCGACCTCCTCGACCACCGCCGCACTGGTACTGGGCGACGCCCTGGCCATCGCCCTGCTCGAAGCCCGCGGCTTCACCGCCGAGGACTTCGCCTTCTCGCACCCGGGCGGTGCCCTGGGCCGCCGCCTGCTGCTGAAGGTGGAAAACGTCATGCACGCCGGCGACGAGCTGCCGCAGGTGCAACGCGGCACCCTGCTCAAGGACGCGCTGCTGGAGATGTCGCGCAAGGGCCTGGGCATGACCGTGGTGGCCGAGGCCGACGGCAGCCTGGCCGGGATCTTCACCGACGGCGACCTGCGCCGCAGCCTCGACCGCAACATCGATGTGCACAAGACCCTGATCGAAGAGGTCATGACCGTCCACGGCAAGACCGCCCGCGCCGAGATGCTCGCCGCCGAGGCCCTGAAGATCATGGAAGACCACAAGATCAGCGCGCTGGTGGTCGTCGACAAGGCTGACCGTCCGGTCGGCGCCTTGAACATGCACGACCTGCTGCGCGCCGGAGTGATGTGATGAATACCCTGTTGCAACGCGGCAAAGCCATCAAGCTGGCAGTCTTCGACGTCGACGGCGTGCTCACCGACGGCCGCCTCTACTTCCTCGAAGACGGCAGCGAATTCAAGACCTTCAACACCCTCGACGGCCAGGGCATCAAGATGCTGATGAACTCCGGGGTGACCACGGCGATCATCAGCGGACGCAAGACCCCGGTGGTCGAGCGCCGGGCGAAGAACCTCGGCATCCCGCACCTGTACCAGGGCCGCGAGGACAAACTGGTGGTGCTGGACGAGCTTCTCGGCCAGCTCGGCCTAAGCTATGAGGAAGTCGCCTACCTGGGCGACGACCTGCCCGACCTGCCGGTGATTCGCCGGGTCGGCCTGGGCATGGCGGTGGCCAATGCCGCGGCGTTCCTCCGCGAGCACGCCCACGGCGTCACCCAGGCCCGCGGCGGCGAAGGCGCGGCACGTGAATTCTGCGAACTGATCCTGCAAGCCCAGGGCAACCTGGAAGCAGCAAACGCCCACTACCTGTAGAGCACGTCATGTTCAGCAAGAAGATTCGCAATATTGCGCTGTTCAGCGTGATCGCCGCGCTTTTCGCGGCGATCGGCTACTGGAACATCGTACCCGAGCGCTTCCTCGACCAGCCGGCCGTGCAGGTCGACGAAAGTGCCATCGACTACTACGCGATCAATGCCCACAGTGTGCAGTTCCTGCCCGACGGCAAGTTGCAGTACGAAATGACCGCGGACAAGGTCGAGCACCTCAAGGCCAGCGAAGTCACCCTGCTGACCAAGCCGGACCTGCAGATGTACCGCGGCACCACCTTCCCCTGGCACGTGCAGAGCGAGCGCGGCGAGGTCAACCCGGACGGCACCGAGGTAGAGCTGATCGACTCCGTGCGGGTGGCCCGCACCGACGAGCAGAATCGCACCACCATCATCACTTCCAGTCGCATGACGGTATTCCCGCAGAAGCAATATGCGCAAACCGAGCAAGACGTTAGAATCGACGGCGCCGGTGGCGTGACTACGGGCAAGGGAATGAAAGCGTATTTGAAAGACGGCAGGATGGACCTGCTGTCCAACGTAAGAGGACAGTATGAGGCTCGTTAAAACCCTCCCTTATTTGCTCAGCCTGAGCGCGGCACTGGGAAGCGCGAGCGCTTGGTCCCTGCCCAACGATCGTGAGCAGCCTGTCCGCATCCAGGCCGACAGCGCCCAGATGGACGACAAGAACAAGGTCGCCACCTACACGGGCGACGTGATCATCACCCAGGGCTCGATGATGATCAAAGGCAATGTCGTGACCGTGACCCTGAATCAGGCCGGCGACATCGACACCGCCACCTCGGTGGGCAACCTGGCCTATTTCGAGCAGCAACAGGATGCCGCCAAGCCGGACAAGATGCAGGGCTATGCCAAGCAGATCCAGTACCAGGCCGGCAAGGACCTGATCATCCTCACCGACCAGGCCCGGGTGATCAACGCAGGCAATACCACCGAAGGCGAGAAGATCGTCTACAACTCGAAGACCCAGGTCGCTACCGCCGGTCGTGGCGGCAAAGACATCAAGACGCCACGTCAACGTATCGACATGGTGATCCAGCCGAAGAAGAAGGCCGAGTAATGGCAACCCTGAAAGCCCAGCACCTGGCCAAGAGCTACAAGAGCCGGCAAGTCGTGCGTGACGTCAGCCTGTCCATCGACAGCGGCCAGATCGTCGGCCTGCTTGGCCCCAACGGCGCGGGCAAGACCACCTGCTTCTACATGATCGTCGGCCTGGTCCAGGCCGACCAGGGCCGCGTACTGATCGACGACCTGGACGTCAGCCACCAGCCAATGCACGGGCGCGCCCGTGCCGGCATCGGCTACCTGCCCCAGGAAGCCTCGATCTTCCGCAAGCTGTCGGTAGCCAACAACATCATGGCGATCCTGGAAACCCGCAAGGACCTGGACAGCGACGGCCGGCGCAAGGAGCTGGAAAGCCTGCTGCAGGAATTCCACATCAGCCACATCCGCGACAACCTCGGCATGAGCCTGTCCGGCGGCGAGCGTCGTCGCGTGGAAATCGCCCGGGCCCTGGCCACCGCGCCCAAGTTCATCCTGCTCGACGAACCCTTTGCCGGTGTCGACCCGATCTCGGTCGGCGACATCAAGCAGATCATCCACCACCTGAAGGCCAAGGGCATCGGCGTGCTGATCACCGACCACAACGTCCGTGAAACCCTGGATATCTGCGAAACCGCTTACATCGTCAACGATGGCCAGCTGATCGCCGAAGGCGATGCCGAGACCATCCTGGCCAACCAGTTGGTGAAAGAGGTGTACCTCGGCCACGAGTTCCGCCTGTAGGTCGACGTACCGGAGTGACCGAGCGCTGGCATTCAGCCATTAATCCGGCTTAATTGTTACAGCGCTCTAGGCAAACGCATCAATTTCAGGCATATATCTTGCTTAAAATTGGCGCCCAGCGCCCCCTGGTAGTAGATGGCGCATGCGCGCCGGCGAATAAGGTGTAAAGCCCCAGCCATGAAACCATCGCTCGTCCTAAGAATGGGCCAGCAACTGACGATGACCCCGCAGTTGCAACAGGCCATCCGACTGCTCCAGCTCTCCACGCTGGACCTGCAGCAGGAGATCCAGGAAGCCCTGGAGTCGAACCCGATGCTCGAACGCCAGGAAGAAGGCGACGACTTCGACAACAGCGACCCCATGGCCGACAACGCCGAGAGCAAGCCGGTCGCGGAAGCGCAGGAGAGCAGCTTCGAGCAATCCGTCCCCACGGCGGAAAACCTCGAAGAAGGCGAATGGAACGAGCGCATCCCCAACGAACTGCCGGTGGACACCGCCTGGGAAGACATCTACCAGACCAGCGCCAGCAGCCTGCCCAGCAACGACGATGACGAGTGGGACTTCACCACCCGCACCTCGGCGGGCGAGAGCCTGCAGAGCCACCTGCTCTGGCAGCTGAACCTGGCGCCGATGTCGGACACCGATCGCCTGATCGCCGTGACCCTGATCGACTGCATCAACAACCAGGGCTACCTCGACGAAACCCTCGAAGAAATCTGCGAGTCCTTCGACCCCGAGCTCGACATCGAGCTGGACGAGGTCGAGGCCGTCCTGCACCGCATCCAGCAGTTCGAGCCCGCCGGCATCGGCGCGCGCAACCTCGGCGAATGCCTGCTGCTGCAACTGCGCCAGCTGCCGCCCAACACACCCTGGATGAGCGAAGCGCAGCGCCTGGTCAGTGACTACATCGACCTGCTGGGTAGCCGCGACTACAGCCAGCTGATGCGCCGCATGAAGCTCAAGGAAGACGAGCTGCGCCAGGTCATCGAGCTGGTGCAGAGCCTGAATCCGCGCCCTGGCTCGCAGATCGAGTCGAGCGAGCCGGAATACGTGGTCCCCGACGTCATCGTGCGCAAGGACAACGAACGCTGGCTGGTGGAACTGAACCAGGAAGCGGTCCCGCGCCTGCGGGTCAACCCGCAGTACGCCGGCTTCGTGCGCCGCGCCGACACCAGCGCCGACAACACCGTCATGCGCAACCAGTTGCAGGAAGCGCGCTGGTTCATCAAGAGCCTGCAGAGCCGCAACGAGACGCTGATGAAGGTGGCGACCCAGATCGTCGAGCACCAGCGCGGCTTCCTCGACCACGGCGACGAAGCCATGAAGCCGCTGGTCCTGCACGACATCGCCGAGGCGGTGGGCATGCACGAATCGACCATTTCCCGGGTCACCACGCAGAAATACATGCACACGCCCCGCGGAATCTATGAGCTGAAGTACTTTTTCTCCAGCCATGTGAGCACCTCCGAAGGGGGGGAATGCTCCTCCACCGCCATCCGCGCGATCATCAAGAAACTGGTTGCTGCGGAAAATCAGAAAAAGCCATTGAGTGACAGCAAGATCGCTGGTTTACTGGAGGCACAAGGCATCCAGGTAGCACGTCGCACCGTCGCCAAGTACCGCGAGTCCCTCGGCATCGCACCATCGAGTGAACGCAAGCGATTGATGTGACCTTCCCTGAGGTGTGCCATCGCAATTCAGTGGCAGGCGCAACACCTGCCTCTTTATGCACGGCAACAAAGGAGAAGCAGTATGCAAGTCAACATCAGTGGACAACATGTAGAAGTCACCGAAGCCCTGCGTACCTACATCGGGGAAAAGCTCGACCGGCTCTCGCGCCACTATGACCGCATCACCAATGTGCAGGTGATCCTCAAGGTCGAGAAGTTGCAGCAGAAGGTCGAGGCGACCTTGCAGATTCCCGGTGGTGAAGTGGTAGCGAACGCAGAGCACGAAGACATGTATGCCGCCATCGACCTCCTGGCCGACAAGCTCGACCGCCAACTGAAAAAACACAAGGAAAAACAGCAAAGCCTGCTGCAAGGTGCAGCTGCCCGCTGATCCCCCTCATCCATGATCCGACTTGAATCCATCCTGACCCCCGGCCGTTCCCTCGTGAACGTGCCGGGCGGCAGTAAAAAGCGCGTACTCGAACAGATCGCCAACCTGATCGGGAAGGAAGTTCCCGAACTGGACACCCAGGACGTGTTCAAAAGCCTGATCGACCGGGAGAAACTCGGCTCGACGGGCTTCGGCAATGGCATCGCCATTCCGCACTGCCGCCTCAAGGGTTGCACCAGTCCGATCAGCGCCCTGCTGCACCTGGACGCGCCCATCGATTTCGACGCCATCGACGGCGCACCGGTAGACCTGCTGTTCGTCCTGCTGGTACCGGAAGCCGCCACCGATGCACACCTCGAACTGCTCCGCCAGATTGCCAGCATGCTCGACCGCAAGGACGTGCGTGACAAGCTGCGCTCCGCCGACAGCAGCGCCGCCCTGTACCAGGTCGTCCTGGACGAACAGAGCGGAAGCTGAGCCATGCGCCTGATCATTGTCAGTGGTCGTTCCGGATCCGGAAAAAGCACGGCCCTCGATGTCCTGGAAGACAATGGTTTCTACTGTATCGACAACCTCCCCGCCGGCCTGCTTCCGCAGTTGGCGGAGAGTGCCCTGATCAATACGGAATTGCTGCAACCGCGGGTGGCGGTGTCGATCGACGCGCGCAACCTGCCCAGCCACCTGACGCGTTTCCCCGAACTGCTCGATGAAGCCCGCGCCCGTCACATCCAGTGCGATGTGCTGTACCTGGACGCCGACGAGGAAACCCTGCTCAAGCGTTTTTCCGAAACCCGCCGTCGTCACCCGCTGACCAACCCGGACCGTTCCCTGGCCGAGGCGATCCGGGTCGAGAGCGAATTGCTCGGGCCCATCGCCGACCTGGCAGACCTGAAGATCGATACCACCAACCTGAACCTCTACCAGTTGCGTGATTCGATCAAGCTGCGCCTGCTCAACCAGCCGGAGCCCGGCACGGCGTTCCTCATCGAATCCTTCGGTTTCAAGCGCGGCATGCCCGTGGACGCCGACGTGGTGTTCGACGTCCGCTGCCTGCCGAACCCCTACTGGAAACCGGAACTGCGCGAGCATTCCGGCCGGGATCAACCTGTCATCGACTACCTCGCCGCGCAGCCGGACGTCGAAGAGATGTTCCAGGACATCTCGTCCTACCTGCTGAAATGGTTGCCTCGCTTCGCCGCCAGCAACCGCGCCTATGTCACCATTGCCATCGGCTGCACGGGTGGTCACCATCGCTCCGTCTACCTGACCGAACGCCTGGGCCAGTTGCTGCAACCCATATTGAAGAACGTCCAGGTCCGCCACCGCGACCTCTAGTCCACAGGATCCCCTCCGCGATGCCCGCCAAACAGATCGAGATCATCAACAAGCTGGGGCTGCACGCCCGCGCCGCCGCCAAATTCGTCGGCGTGGCCGGCAAGTTTCCCTGCGCGGTCAAGGTTGGGCGAGCGCCGGACAAGCTGGTGGATGGCAAGAGCATCATGGCGGTGATGATGCTGGCGGCCGGCAAGGGCACCCAGGTGCATCTGCTGACCGAGGGAGAAGAGGACCAGGCCGCGCTGGACGCGCTGATCGAGCTGATCAACAACCGGTTTGACGAAGGCGAGTAATCGACTCGTACCTTGTGGGAGGGGATTTACCCGCTCCCACAGGTCCCAGCCAACTCAATGAGTGATGTGCTGGTCAGGACAGCGCCGTGTCCATCACCATCATCAAGCAGAACCCTACGCACAGCCCCAGGCTCGCCAGGCGATGATGCCCGTTGGCCCGCGACTCCGGGATGATCTCCTGGGTCACCACCAGCAACATCGCCCCCGCCGCAAAGGCCAGGCCCAGCGGCAAGGCCAGTTCGGCCAGTTTCACCAGCCAGGCGCAGAGCACCGCTGCCGCCGGCTCCACCAGCCCCGACGCCGCGCCAATCAGGAACGCCTGGAAACGCGCCATCCCGGCGCCTGCCAGCACCAGGGCGATGACCAGCCCTTCCGGCACGTCCTGCAGGGCGATACCCATCGCCAGGCTGTCCGCATCCGGCATGCCACCACCCGCCGACACACCGATGGCCATGCCTTCCGGAATGTTGTGGGCAATGATCGCGATGACGAACACCCAGATCCGCGCCGGCACCACCGGCTGGCCGCCAGCGCACACCAGCGACTCCGGAGCGGCACCGGCGACCTTGCGGTCCACCAGGTACAGGCAGAAAGCACCGAACAACAGGCCGAAGCTGACCAGACCACCCGCGCCCCACTTGCCGAAGCCGACCGCCTGGGCAGCATCCAGCCCCGGAATGATCAGGGAAAACGCCGTGGCCGCCAGCATCACGCCAGCACCAAAGCCCAGCAGGGAATCTGCCAGGGCCACCGGCATGTTGCGGATCACCAGCACCGGAACGGCACCCAACGCGGTGCCCAAGGCACACAAGGCCCCTCCCTCAAGCGCGCGCAACATGCGCGGTTCGAGGTCGAGCCAGGCGATGCCCTGGGCAACCAGCAACGCGGTGCCTACCAGCAACAGCAAGGTACCCAGGGCCAGACGGAACAAGCGCACACTGCCTATGGACAAGACATCCGAACGCATCCGTCTGTCACTCACGCCAGGGCGGCAACATAGCGCCGTTCGACTTCGGCCCAGTCGACCACGTTGTAGAAGGCGTTGATGTATTCCGGGCGACGGTTCTGGTAGCGCAGGTAGTAGGCGTGTTCCCACACGTCGAGGCCGAGGATCGGCGTATTGCCGTTCATCAGCGGGCTGTCCTGGTTACCGCTGCTTTCCACCACCAGTTTCTTCTCCGGGGTGACGCTCAGCCACGCCCAGCCGCTGCCGAAACGGGTCAGCGCCGCCTTGGTGAAGGCATCCTTGAAGGCCTCGAAGCCGCCCAGTTGCTCATCGATGGCCTTGGCTACCGAACCCTGTGGCAGGCCGCCGCCGTTGGGCGCCATCACGGTCCAGAACAGGCTGTGGTTGGCATGTCCACCGCCCTGGTTGATCACCGCCGGCTGGAGGTTCTGCGGCAGCTGCTTGACCGCGGCCACCAGCTTCTCCACCGGCCACCCGGCCCACTCGGTGCCCTCGATGGCAGCGTTGAGGTTGTTGATGTAGGTCTGGTGGTGCTTGGTGTAGTGGATTTCCATGGTCTGCGCATCGATGTGCGGTTCCAGGGCATCGTAGGCGTAAGGCAGTGCAGGCAAGGTATGTGGCATCAGTGGATTCCTTGTTGGAAGGCTTGGGGGATCACGGGTTCTTGACTGGCCAGCACACCCGGCTGCGGTTCCTGCCGATACAGCAGGCGCGCCGTGCGTGGATACTGGCCGTACTCGCTGATGAAACTCAGAAGTTCGGTGTAGGTCTTGCCGCTCTGGCGCAGCGCCGCTTCACGCAGGCTCTGCGACAGGCGCATGTCCTGGCTGGCGCTGAGCAGCCGCTGGTGGATGGCGCAGAGGTACTCGGCGCTCTCCTGCGGCTGCTGCAGGCGCAGATGCAGGTCTGCCAGGTTGTGATGGGAGATCACGCAGGCGGCCACCGCTTCGTCGGCGTCATGCCAGCGTTCGAAAAGCACCTGGGCCAGGGCCAGGGCCTGCAAGTACAGCTCGCGGGCATCGACCAGATCGCCCTGGTTGAACAGGCGGTTGGCAATTTCGGTGGTGCGTTTCCAATGCTGCATGGCAAACCTCCAAAGCGGTGGGCGATATCAGATACCGCCGGCAGTGAGCTTTTCCGGATCCAGCAGGACTTCCAGCTGGGTACGCGACAGCTCGGTGTGTTCCAGGGCTACATCAATGATCGGACGACCCTGCTTGTAGGCGGTCTTGGCGATCTCGGCAGCCTTCTGGTAGCCAATGATCGGGTTCAGCGCGGTCACCAGGATCGGGTTGCGCGCCAGCGCTTCCTTGAGCTTCGGCTCATTGACCTTGAAGCTGGCGATGGCCTTGTCGGCCAGCAGGCGGCTGGCGTTGGCCATCAGCTCGATGCTTTCCAGCAGGTTGCGGGCGATGACCGGCAGCATCACGTTCAGCTCGAAGTTGCCCGACTGGCCGGCGACGGCGATGGTGGCGTCGTTGCCGATCACCTGGGCGGCGACCATGGCGGTGGCTTCCGGGATCACCGGGTTGACCTTGCCCGGCATGATCGAGGAGCCCGGCTGCAGGCCTTCCAGTTCGATCTCGCCGAGGCCGGCCAAGGGACCTGAGTTCATCCAGCGCAGGTCGTTGGCGATCTTCATCAGGGCCACGGCGGTGGCCTTGAGCTGGCCGGAGACGGCGACGGCGGTGTCCTGGGAGCCGATCAGGGCGAACAGGTTCTCGCCCGGCACGAAGTCGACCTGGGTCAGGCCGCTCAGTTGCTTGGCGAACAGCGCGGAGAACTGCGGGTGGGCGTTGATCCCGGTACCTACCGCGGTACCGCCCTGGGCCAGGGCCTGCAGGCTTGGCAGGGTGTTTTCCAGGTGGCCGATGCTGGCCTTGACCTGCTGCGCCCAGCCACCGAGGACCTGGCTCATGCGCACCGGCATGGCGTCCATCAGGTGGGTACGGCCGGTCTTGACGAACGGATGCACCTGCTCGGCCTTGGCCTCGATCACCTGTACCAGGTGCTTCAGCGCCGGCAGCAGTTGTTCGTGCAGGGCCAGTGCGGCGCTGACGTGGATGGTGGTGGGGATGATGTCGTTGCTGCTCTGGCCGCAGTTGACGTGGTCGTTGGCATTGACCTTGTCACCGGCCACGCGGCTGGCCAGGGTGGCGATCACCTCGTTGGCATTCATGTTGGAACTGGTGCCGGAACCGGTCTGGAACACATCCACCGGGAAGTGCTGCATGAAATCGCCAGCGAGCAGTTGCTCCACCGCGGCGACGATCGCCTCGCCCTGGGCCGGGGTCACCTGTTCCAGCTGCACGTTGGCCTTGGCCGCTGCAGCCTTGGCCAGCAGCAATGCACGGATGAACTGGGTCGGCATGGGTTGCTGGCTGATCGGGAAGTTGTTGACCGCGCGCTGGGTCTGGGCGCCGTACAGGGCCTCGGCCGGCACCTGCAGTTCACCCATGCTGTCACGCTCGATACGGGTATTACTCATCATCAAGTCCTTGCATCAGTTCAGCGGAAGAAATCGAAGGCAACAGCGAGCAGTTCGCCAGTTGCAGGGCCAGCGGCTGCCAGCGCTGGCCGTGCTCGCCGCCATCGAGCTTGCGCAGCTGCAGCAATGGCCGCCATGCCTGGTCCAGGCACAGGCAGCGCCAATGCCACGGCAACATGCGGTCGCAGGCGGTATCGAGCAGAAGACGGAAAGAAGTCAGGGCCACGGTCCACGCCGAGGTATCGGTGCAGCAGACCAGATAGCGTCCTTCAGCGAGGTAGTGCTCGATCAGGCGCGGCTCGTCGGGCTCCAGCGCACAGCGGATGCGCCGGCTGAGCCAGCGCCAGTTTTCCAGGTAGGGCAATTCGTGAAGGACGGATTTCATGAAGAACATCATCGCTCAGATAATGATATTCATTATTAATTGATAAATAGAATCAGTTCAACAGGCTTTTTTGCGGGCAAGAAAAAGCCCGGCGCAGAGGCCGGGCTTTCGGGTGACAGGTAAAACGCAGGATCAGCTGCCGGCGACCGTCATCCGTTCGATCAGGATCGAACCGGTGTGGATGTTGCTGCGGGTTTCAAGATCGCTGCCGATCGCCACAATCTGCTGGAACATGTCTTTCATATTCCCGGCGATCGTCACTTCCTGCACGGCGAACTGAATTTCGCCATTCTCGACCCAGTAACCCGCCGCGCCACGGGAGTAGTCACCGGTCACCATGTTCAGGCCATGCCCCATCAACTCGGTGACCAGCAGCCCGCGACCCATGCGCCGGATCAGCGCCGCCTGGTCCTCGATACCGTGGGTGACGAAGAGGTTGTGCACGCCGCCCGCGTTGGCGGTGCTTGGCAGGCCCAGCTTGCGCCCCGAGTAGGTGCCCAGCACATAGGACACAAGTTGGCCATTTTCGACGAACGGCTTGGCGTAGGTGGCCAGGCCGTCGCCATCGAAGGCCGCGCTGCCCAGTGCGCGTGGCAGGTGCGGACGCTCGTCGAGGGTCAGCCAGGTCGGGAACAGGCGCTGGCCGATGGTGCCTTCGAGGAACGACGACTTGCGGTACAGGTTGCCGCCGGAAATCGCCGACAGGAAACTGCCGAACAGCCCGCCAGCCAGTTCCGCGGAAAACAGCACCGGCACCTCGCAGGTCGGTACCGGGCGCGCGCCCAGGCGGCTGGCCGCACGCTGCGCGGCGCGCTTGCCGATGCTCACCGGATCGGCAAGCAGCTCGCCCTGGCGACTGACGTCATACCAGTAGTCGCGCTGCATCTGCCCGTCGCCTTCGGCGATCATCACGCAGCTCAGGCTGTGCCGGGTCGAAGCGTAGCCGCCGATGAAACCGTTGCTGTTGCCATACACACGGCAACCCTGGTGGGTATTGAGGGTGGTGCCATCGGCATTCTTGATCCGCGCATCGGCGTCGAATGCCGCCGCTTCGCAGATCAGAGCCTTCTCGATGGCCTGCTCGGGGGTGATGTCCCAGGCGTGATAGAGATCGAAATCGGCGACATCGCGGGCCATCAGCGCCGGATCGGCCAGCCCCGCGCAATCGTCTTCGGACGTATGTTTGGCGATCGCCAAGGCGGCGGCCACGGTTTCGCGAATGGCGTCGGCGCCACTGGCCGAGGTACTGGCCGAGCCTTTGCGCTGGCCCACGTAGAGGGTGATGCCGAAGCCCTGGTCACGATTGAACTCCACCGTTTCCACTTCGCGCTGGCGCACCGAGGTCGACAACCCCTGTTCCAGCGACACCGCCACTTCACAGGCACTGGCGCCCTGGCGTTTCGCTTCGGCGATGATCTGCTCGACCTGCTCCTGCAAGGCCGGCAGGGCTTGCGGACCTACGCTCTGGACTGCACTCATGGTTTTCTCCACTCAAATACGGCGTTCGGCGAGGGTCATCGAGCGACCGGGCCGGACAAGCGGCCCCCGACTGGTTATCATGGCGGCGTTTCTCAGCGGACTGCCCCCATGGTTGATTCTTACGATGCCTTCGACGAAGGCGAAAAAAGCAAAACCCAGATCAAGCGCGAACTTCAGGCGCTGGTGGAGATGGGCGAGCGCCTTACCACGCTCAAGCCCGACACCCTGGCCAAACTGCCCCTGACCGACGAGCTGCGCGCAGCCCTCGAAGAGCACAAGCGGCACACGGCCAACGAAGCGAAGCGACGTCACCGCTCGTTCATCGGCAAGCTGATGCGCGAACAGGACCTCGACGCGATCAACGCCCTGCTCGATCAACTCGACGCCTCCAGCCGCCAGTACAACGAGCGCTTCCACAACCTGGAACGCTGGCGTGACCGGCTGATCGGCGGCGCCGACGACGTGCTGGACAAGTTCGTCCAGGAATACCCGGACGCCGATCGCCAGCAAATGCGCTCGCAGATCCGCCAGGCCCAGCACGAGGCCAAGACCAACAAGCCGCCAAGTGCTGCACGCAAGCTCTTCAAGTACATCCGCGACCTCGACGAGACCCTGCGCGGCCTGCGCTGAGTTTCGCAACCGGGCAGGCGCCCTGCCCGCCCGGTGTCATTTTCATGCGCCCGTGCCACCCACGGTGATCGCATCGATCTTCAGGGTCGGCTGGCCCACGCCAACCGGCACCGATTGCCCATCCTTGCCGCAGGTCCCGACGCCACTGTCCAGGGACAGGTCGCTGCCGACCATCGACACCCGGCTCATGGCCTCCGGACCGTTGCCGATCAGGGTCGCGCCCTTCACCGGCGTGGTGATCTTGCCGTCCTCGATCAGGTACGCCTCGCTGGTGGAGAAGACGAACTTGCCGCTGGTGATGTCCACCTGGCCGCCGCCGAGGTTGGCGCAGTACAGGCCGCGCTTGACCGAGGCGATGATCTCCGCCGGATCGCTCTCGCCGGCACGCATGTAGGTGTTGGTCATGCGCGGCATCGGCAGGTGCGCGTAGGACTCGCGGCGACCGTTGCCGGTGACCGCCATGCCCATCAGGCGTGCGTTGAGCTTGTCCTGCATGTAGCCGACCAGCTTGCCGTTCTCGATCAGGGTGGTGCATTCGGTCCTGGTGCCTTCGTCATCGACACTCAGCGAACCGCGGCGCCCTTCCAGGGTGCCGTCGTCGACGATGGTGCACAGGCTCGACGCAACCATCTCGCCGATACGCCCGCTGTAGGCCGAACTGCCCTTGCGGTTGAAGTCGCCTTCCAGGCCGTGGCCGACCGCTTCGTGCAGCAGCACGCCGGACCAGCCCGGGCCCAGCACCACCGGCAGCGTACCCGCCGGTGCCGGCACCGCTTCAAGGTTGACCAGGGCCTGGCGCAGTGCCTCGCGGGCGAAGCCCATGACGCGATCTTCGGTGAAATAGCGGTAATCGGTACGCCCGCCACCACCGTGGCCACCGCGCTCGCGACGGCCGTTCTGCTCGACGATCACGCTCACGTTGAAACGCACCAGCGGACGCACATCCGCGGCCAGGCTGCCATCGGCAGCGGCGATCAGGATGCGCTCCCAGACCCCGGCCATGCTCACGCTGACCTGCTGGATACGTGGGTCGAGGGCACGGGTGGCGACGTCGACGCGCTTGAGCAACTCGACCTTTTCCGCGCGGCTCATGACGTCCAGCGGATTGTCCGGCGCGTACAGCGCGGTCACCGCCTGGCTCTTGAAGGCCTGCACCGTGCCGTCCTGCCCGGCCCGGGAAATCGAGCGGGCAGCACGGGCAGCAGAGGTCAGGGCTTCGAGGTTGATCGCGTTGCTGTAGGCAAAGCCGGTCTTCTCGCCGGACTGGGCACGCACGCCCACACCCTGGTCGAGGTTGAAGCTGCCTTCCTTGACGATGCCGTCTTCCAGTGCCCAGGACTCCGAGATCTGGCCCTGGAAATACAGGTCGGCCGCGTCGATGCCCGGACCGGCCAGCTCGCCCAGCACGCTTTGCAGGCTGTCGAGGGTCAGGTCGCCGGGGGCCAGCAGTTGCTCGCTGACGCTGGTTAACAACTCGCTCATAGTCACTCCGAGAGGTGCGCGGGCCGCAAGGCGTCCCGCGAGAAAAAGCGCCGGTGCAAGGTCACCGGCATCCGCGCCCGGATGGACGCCTGTTCAGCGCTGTCGCGCGTGGCCAGCAGCACGGCTTCGCCGCGGGCCTGTTCGGCGACGATCCGTCCCCAGGGATCGACGATCGCCGCATGACCGTGGGTTTCCCGCGGTCCCGGATGGATGCCGCCCTGGGCGGCGGCCAGCACATAACATTGAGTTTCGATGGCGCGGGCACGGATCAGCACTTCCCAGTGCGCCGCACCGGTCACTGCGGTGAACGCCGCCGGTGCGCTGATCAGCTCGGCCCCGGCCTCGCGCAGCGCGCTATACAGCTCCGGGAAGCGCAGGTCGTAGCACACGCTCAGGCCCAGCTTGCCCACCGGGGTATCGGCCACCACCACCTGCGCGCCATGGGCGTAGTCATCGGACTCGCGATAGCGGCCACGGTTGTCGGCCACGTCCACGTCGAACAGGTGCAATTTGTCGTAGCGGGCGACCAGCTCGCCGTGCTCGTCCACCAGCAGGGAGCAGGCATGGGCTTTGGCCTCGGGCCGGTCGACGGGCGGCAGCGGCAAGGTGCCCGCCACGATCCATAACCTGAGGTCACGGGCCGTCTGTTTCAACCAGGGCAGGATCGGCCCTTCGCCTCGCGCCTCGGCCAGGCCGATCGCGGCACTGTCGCGGCGGCCCATGGCGGCGAAGTTTTCCGGCAGCACGGCGAGCCGTGCCCCCTGGCTTGCGGCCTGTTCCAGCAAGGCGCGAGCCCGGGCCAGGTTGGCCGCGATATCGTCCTGGCTGATCATCTGAATGACGGCGCTGGTCATGTCCACGCTCTACCTGGATTTTTCGAAAGGTTTTACAAAGGTGATTTTAGGCTCTTTGACCGGACCTTCGACCCGATAGTTGACGCTGGCATAGCGCGCCACCTTGTCGCCGAGCAGGCGATCGACCAGGAACAGCGCGCCACCGATGGCCGGCGCCCCCACGATCAGCGCCGCCAGCGGCAAATTGTTGGTCACCGGCAAGGCCACCATCAGGTTGGCGTCGATACGGTCGCGGACCATGTCCAGGGTGCCGTCCAGGTCGAAATTGCTCGACGGGCCGGTCATGGCGATCGGGTTGCGGGTCACGTAGACCCCATCGCTGGCCACCAGCAGGCCCTTGACCCGGTCGTAGCTCAGGCCCTTGTCGAACAGGTCGGAGAAGTCCAGGCGCAGGCGCCGGCCGATCGAGTTGAAGTTGAGCAGGCCGAACACCCGCAGGGCCTGGGCGCCCCCCTCCACTTCGACGAACTGGCCGCTGCGCAGGGTGGCATCCATGGTCCCGGAGAAACGCTTGAGGCTGATCCAGGCCGGCGATCCCGGCCAGCGGCCGTCGACATCCATGTGGAATTCGCGGCTGGTGACCGAGGGCGCGAAGTTCCAGGCCTTGAGCACATCCGCCAGGTTCTTGCCTTCCAGGCGCCCCTTGAACCAACTGCTGCTGGCGCCCGGCACGCCTTCCCAGCCAGCGGAACCATCCACCAGCAGGCCGTTGAGATTGAGATCGAGGTCATTGAGGGCGAGGCCCCGCGGGGTTGGACGCAGCTTCAAAGACCAACTGCCCAGCAGCGCATCGCCGCGGAACAGCTTGGCGATGTTCAGGTCCAGCGCAGGGATGTTGCGCGGATCCACCGACGCCAGCGGGTCCGGCGCATCGGGGGAGGACTCTTCGGCAGGATCCGGCGCCGGCAGGTGCAGGGCTTGCAGGTTGATGGCGATCGGGGCGGCCTTGGCATCGGGGATCCGCGCATTGCCGATGACTTCCTGGCTGTCCAGGCGCAAGCCCCAGTTATCGCTGTTGCGATCAAGGCGCACTACCGCCTGGTTCAGTTCGAAGCTGTAGGCCTTGAGCTTGCCGATGCTCAGGTCGACATCGCGAAGGATCTGCCGGGCGCTGCCACCCGGATCGTTGCCAGCGTAGTTGCCGGCCTTGTCCTGCCAGCCTTCCACGTCCAGCTCGGCAAGCCGGCCCTTGACCCGCAAGCCCTGGCTCGGCGGCAGTTGCGCGCTGCCACCGCCCAGCACCAGCTCGCCGCGCACTTGCTCGACCTTGCCCGCCGGAGCGGCCATGGCCAAGCTGGCCAGGTCGGTGTAGCTCGCATCGATGCGCCGCTCGCTACCTTGCAGGTTCATGCGGAACTGGCTGGCGCGGGTGTCGTTGGCCGCCTTGCCGAACGGTGCCGGCAGATCGATGGTCAGGCCCTTGAGGCTGGAATCGACGCTGAGCAGGTTGTCACGGCCCAGCAATACCTGCAGCTGGTAGGGCAACTCGCCGGACACCGGCAGCGGCTGGTTGAATTGCAGCCAGTCGGTCAGCGACTTCAGGGCGATCTGGCCCTTGGCAGCGATGCGGGTCTGCAACTGACCAGGCTTGCCCTCGGCGAAGATCTGCGCCGTGACCGGCTTGCCGAAAGCCTCAAGGCCGATGTCCTTGCCGCTCAGGCCCTTTTCCAGATCGAAGCGGAAGTCGCCCTTGAGTTTGCTCAGATCCAGCGCCGGTTCGCTGATCTTCAGGCGCGCGCCGTCGGTACGGAAGTCCACCACCACCTTGGGTTCGGTGCCGTGGGCCAGCGGGATATCCAGTTTCAACGCGCCCTTCAGATCGCCCTCGCCCTCCCAGCCGGCAAATGTGGCGGCGGTGCCGATCGGCGCTTCCTGGAGGATCTTCACGCCATCGCCGAGGGTGCCATCGAAGTCGCCATCGACCAGCAGGTGGCTGTGTTCACCCGCCGGCACATGGGGAATGTCCACCAGCACGTCGCTGACCCTGGTATTCAACATCTGCCCGGTGCTCGCCTTGATCCGTACACCGTGGTCGTCGATGAACACGTCGCCGTCCACCTTGGTCAGCTGTGGCCAGCCCGGCTGGAAGTCCAGGTCGGCATCCTCGACCTTGAAGAACAGGGTGATGCTGCGGGAGTGGTCCGGCGCATCGTGGTTCAGCGAGCCCTGGTACTGGAAGTAGCCCTCGTCGACCTTGCCCTTGAGAATTGCCGTGCGCAGCCAGTGCGCCACCTCCGGACCGAGGACCTGCGGCAGGTACTTGCCGGTGTAGCGGCCATCACCGTCCACCAGGCCGACCCGCAGGTCCATGTAGTCTTCGCTGCCCTCGGCGAACAGCAGGCGGATAAGGAAGTCGCCCGCGATGTTGCCCTCCTCGCCCAGGACCTTGAGGTATGGCGCGATCAGGGTGAAGCCTTCCTTGTCCAGCTTCCAGGTCAGCTGGGCATTGGCCTTAAGGTAATGCCAGGGATCGGCGAAGATCGGATCGAGGTGCAGCATGAACTTGTCGGTATCGAGGCGCAGTTCGCCGTGGCCGAGGTCGCCGCTGATGCTGCCGCTGACATTCCCCGCAGCCGGGGCGCCGTGGTAGGCATCGAAGCCGACGCGGTCGAGGTTGGCGGCGAAGCTGAACAGGCGGTCGCCTTCGACCTGGGGACGGATATCCAGCAAGACATTTCGCAGGCCACCGGTGACCTTCAGGCCATCGACCACTGCCATGCCTTGCCTGGGCAACGGGCCGAGGGCCTGGATCACCGGGGTCAGCGGCGTGAGATCGAGCCGGTCGGCCTGGATGCTCCACAGTTCGCCGTCCTTTTCATCTTGCCGCTGGCGGATCTGCACATGGGATTCCCAGCGGGTCTCCCCCAGGCTCAGGGCCAGGGAATCGAGGGTGATGTCCAGGCCCTGCTCGCTGCGCCGCAGCCAGGCGTTGAGCGCCACGTTGTCCAGGCTCACCGGCTTGCGCTCGGCATAGGCGGCACGCACCTTCGGCGCATTCAGACGCAGGGTCGCGCTTTGCAGCCGGCCCTTGCCCCACTCGATCCAGGCCTCGCCGCCTGCCCGCGCCTCGGGCAGTTGCCATTGACCGAGCAGGCGCGCCGGCAACCATTTGGCCCAGTCGCTTTGCGGCAGGCTGACATAGCCCTGGACCTCGCCATCACGCCAGTGCGCGGCGCGGATCCGGCTTTTCAGGCTGAGGGCCATGGGCTGGCCGTCCGGCAGGGTCAGGCGCGCGTCGAGACGCTGGCGCACGCTGCCGGTCTGCAGGCTCAGGCCGACGTAGGTCAGGGTCATGGGATCGTGATCGAAGGGTTCCAGGGTGACCTGGCTATCGAGAATCGAGACTTTCGCAACCACCTGCATGCGCCGCAGCAGTTGCTCGACATCCAGCGGCTGGTCGTCCTTCACCGGCAGGCCCTTGAGCGCCCACTGGCCGTTCTCGTCTTCGTGCAGGTTGAGTTGCAGGCCGCCGAGTTCGACCCGGGCCAGGCGCAGGTCGCGATGAGTCAGGCTGGCCCACAGGTCGGGCACTACCTTTACCGCATCCAGGCGCAGCGCCGAGCTGCCTTCGCCGACCTGCACGTCGCGCACCACCAGGATCGGCGCCAGGCCGCTCCAGCGGCCTTCCAGCGCACCGATGTGCAACGGCATGCCCAGTGCGGCTTCGGCCTTGTCCTGCACCTCGCCGCGGTATTCGGCGACCAGCGGAATCAGTTCGCGGCCCAGGCTGACATACAGGGCGACCAGGACTGCCAGCAGCGCACAGGCACCCAGACCCCAGCGGGTCAATGCAGCCAGAACGCGGATCAGACGCTCCATTGCAGTGGCTCCCCGGGTCGTCTTGTAACTATGGCCCGACGTGCCGGGTTTGCCAGCGCAAGGCAGGCGATCAAGGTTTCAGAACGAATCAGAGCAGCACCACGTCGTATTGTTCCTGGGAATACATGGACTCCACCTGGAAACGAATGGTTCGCCCAATGAAGGCTTCGAGTTCGGCGACATTCCCCGATTCTTCGTCCAACAGGCGGTCCACCACCTTTTGATTGGCGAGCACTCTATACCCTTCGGCCTGGTAGGCCCGCGCCTCCCGGAGGATTTCCCGGAAAATCTCGTAACAGATCGTCTCCGGGGTCTTCAGCTTGCCGCGGCCCTGGCAACAGATGCAGGGCTCGCACAGCACCTGCTCCAGGCTTTCCCGGGTGCGCTTGCGGGTCATCTGCACCAGGCCCAGTTCGGTCAGGCCGATGATGTTGGTCTTGGCGTGGTCGCGTTCCAGCTGCTTTTCCAGGGTGCGCAGGACCTGGCGCTGGTGCTCCTCGTCTTCCATGTCGATGAAGTCGATGATGATGATCCCGCCGATATTGCGCAGGCGCAGTTGGCGGGCGATGGCAGTGGCGGCTTCGAGGTTGGTCTTGAAGATGGTTTCTTCGAGGTTGCGGTGGCCGACGAAGGCACCGGTGTTGACGTCGATGGTGGTCATGGCCTCGGCCGGGTCCACCACCAGGTAACCGCCGGACTTGAGCGGCACCTTGCGCTCCAGGGCGCGCTGGATCTCGTCCTCGACCCCGTACAGGTCGAAGATCGGCCGCTCTCCCGGATAGTGCTCCAGGCGGTCGGCGATTTCCGGCATCAGTTCGGCGACGAACTGCGTGGTTTTCTGGAAGGTTTCCCGGGAGTCGATGCGAATCTTCTCGATCTTCGGGTTGACCAGGTCACGCAGGGTACGCAGGGCCAGGCCCAGGTCCTCGTAGATCTCGGTAGGTGCACCGACGGTCTTGATCTGCGCGCCGATCTGGTCCCAGAGGCGGCGCAGGTAGCGAATGTCCATGAGGATCTCGTCGGCGCCGGCGCCTTCGGCGGCGGTGCGCAGGATGAAGCCGCCGGAGTCCTGGATGTTCTCCTTCGCCACGCAGTCGCTGACTACCTGCTTCAGTCGCTCGCGCTCGGCTTCGTCCTCGATCTTCAGGGAAATGCCGACGTGCTTGGTGCGCGGCATGTACACCAGGTAGCGCGAGGGGATCGACAACTGGGTGGTCAGCCGCGCGCCCTTGGAGCCGATCGGGTCCTTGGTCACCTGCACCACCAGGGCCTGGCCTTCGTGGACCAGGGCGCTGATGCTTTCCACCGTGGTGCCTTCGCGCAGGGAGATTTCCGAGGCATGGATGAACGCCGCGCGCTCCAGGCCGATGTCGACGAAGGCCGCCTGCATGCCCGGCAGCACCCGCACCACCTTGCCCTTGTAGATGTTGCCGACGATGCCGCGGCGCTGGGTGCGCTCGACATGGACTTCCTGAAGGACACCGTTTTCCACCACCGCCACGCGGGATTCCATCGGGGTGATGTTGATCAGAATCTCTTCGCTCATGGCAGGCTCTCGTCAAAGGGTCTTCAGGTAATCATGGATCGCCCGGCGGTGGCTGGCGAGCCATTAACGGTACTCAGTGCATCCTCACGCAATACCCTGCCAGCAGGGAATGCCGAAACGCGCCAGCAATTCGGCGGTCTCGGCGACCGGCAGGCCGACCACGCCGGAATAGCTGCCCTGCAGGCCCTGGACGAACACCGCGCCGAGGCCCTGGATGGCGTAGGCGCCGGCCTTGTCCTGCGGCTCGCCGCTGGCCCAGTAGGCCTCGGCCCGGGATTCGCTGACGGGATTGAAGGCGACGCGGCTGGTGATGCACAGGCTTTCCGTGCGCTGGCCATCGGTGACGGCGACGGCGGTCAGCACTTCGTGCTCGCGTCCGGACAGGGCGGCCAGCATGGCCAGGGCGTCGTCGCGATCAAGCGGCTTGCCAAGAATCTTGCCGTCGAGGACCACGGCGGTGTCGGCACCGAGCACCGCCAGGGGTTCGCGGGTGCCGCTGGCGGTGAGCAGGGCCAGGCCGGCGGCGGCCTTGCCCCGGGCCAGACGCTCGACATAGGCGCCGGCCTGTTCGCCGGGCAGCGGGGTTTCGTCGATGGAGGCACTGACGACGGTGAAGGGAATGCCGATCTGGGTCAGCAGTTCACGGCGGCGCGGCGAACCGGAGGCCAAATACAGCGGGGTCATCGTGACGTCTCCCTGTCAGCGTCGAAAAGCGGGGTTCAGTAGATGCTCAGGCGGCTGCGCAGGCCGCGCAGGCCGAAGCTGATCCAGGGCCAGAGCAAGGCGCTGGTGACCGCGGGCCAGACCAGCGCCAGGGTCGGCTGGCGATTGCCGGTCAGCGCGCTGAGCCACAGCTGCACCAGTTGCGCGACCCCGAACACCACGAGGATGGTCAGGCTCTGTTGCCACATCGGGAACATGCGCAGGCGTTGCTGCAGGCTGAGCACGAGGAAGGTGATCAGGGTCAGCACCAGGGCGTTCTGCCCCAGCAAGGTACCGTAGAGCACGTCTTCGCACAGGCCCAGCAGGAACGCGGTGGTCATGCCGACCTTGTGCGGCAGGTTGAGGGTCCAGAAGGCCAGCAGCAGCGCCAGCCACAAGGGACGGAAGATATCCATGAACGGCGGCATCGGCCATACGCTCAGGAGCAGGCCGATAAGGAAGGTCAACCAGACCACCCAGCCATTCTTGCCATGGGTACTGACCATCAGTGTCTCTCCCGGGAAGGGGGCGTTGCCGTGCCATGGTTCGCCGGGGCGGCAGCCGGAGCGGGCGCAGTAGCGGCGGGCGCGGCGGCCGGTGTCGATGCCGGCGGAACGGCAGCGGCCGGGGTGGTACCAGCGGGTGTGGCGGGCGCGGGCGCTGGCGCAGTCGCCGGGTGTGCCGGATCGGCGGGCGGCGAGAGGGTCTGCACCGGGTGGTCCGCTTCCTGCGCCTTGACCGCGTCGTTGACGCGCTCTTCCGGGGTGCGGCTGTCGGAGAACACCAGCAGCAGGTAACGGCTGCGGTTGAGCGCCGCGGTCGGCACCGCGCGCACGATGGCGAACGGCTGGCCGGAGTCGTGGATCACTTCCTTCACCGTCGCCACCGGGTAACCGGCCGGGAAACGCTGGCCGAGGCCGGAGCTGACCAGCAGGTCGCCTTCCTTGATGTCGGCGGTATCGGCGACATGCCGCAGTTCCAGGCGCTCCGGGTTGCCGGTACCGCTGGCGATGGCGCGCAGGCCATTGCGGTTGACCTGCACCGGGATGCTGTGGGTGGTGTCGGTGAGCAGCAGCACCCGCGAGGTGTACGGCATCAGCTCGACCACCTGGCCCATCAGGCCGCGGGCGTCAAGCACCGGCTGGCCGAGGAGCACACCGTCGCGCTCGCCCTTGTTGATCAGGATGCGATGGGTGAACGGGTTGGGGTCCATGCCGATCAGCTCGGCGACCTCGACCTTCTCGTTGACCAGCGCCGAGGAGTTGAGCAACTCGCGCAGGCGCACGTTCTGCTCGGTCAGCGCCGCCAGTTTCTGCAGGCGGCCTTGCAGGAGCAGGGCTTCGGTCTTGAGTTTCTCGTTCTCGGCGATCAGCTCGGTGCGGCTGCCGAACTGGCTGGCCACGCCCTGCCACAGGCGCAGCGGCAGGTCGGTGATGGTGTAGGACTGCATCAGCACCAGCGACATCTGGCTGCGCACGGGCTTGAGCAGGGTGAAGCGGGCATCGACCACCATCAGGGCGATCGACAGCACGACCAGCACGAGCAGGCGCACGCCCAGCGACGGGCCTTTGGCGAAAAGCGGTTTAATGGGCCGCTCCTCGTGGTCGACGGTTCAGCAGGTCATTCATACGGCAACGCACCGGCCTGGCTTGCGGATGGGTGGGATGGACGTCCAGAGGGACGTCGGCCCGGGTTCGGACAGCACTGCGCAGGCTAGCCGAAAACCGGGCGACGGGGAGGCAATCCGGCGAAATCACTCGCTGGAGAGCAGGTCCATGGTGTGCTTGTCCATCATTTCCAGGGCGCGACCGCCGCCACGGGCGACGCAGGTCAGCGGGTCCTCGGCGACGATCACCGGCAGGCCGGTTTCCTGGGCCAGCAGCTTGTCGAGGTCGCGCAGCAGGGCACCACCACCGGTCAGCACCAGGCCACGCTCGGCGATGTCCGAGGCCAGTTCCGGAGGCGATTGCTCCAGGGCGCTCTTGACCGCCTGGACGATGGTCGCCAGGGATTCCTGCAGGGCTTCCAGGACTTCGTTGGAGTTCAGGGTGAAGGCACGTGGTACGCCTTCGGCCAGGTTGCGGCCGCGGACGTCGACTTCGCGCACTTCGCCGCCCGGGTAGGCGGTACCGATTTCCTGCTTGATGCGCTCGGCGGTGGATTCGCCGATCAGGCTGCCGTAGTTGCGGCGCACGTAGGTGACGATGGCTTCATCGAAGCGGTCGCCGCCGACACGGACGGATTCGGCATAGACCACGCCGTTCAGGGAGATCAGCGCGATTTCGGTGGTACCACCGCCGATATCGACGACCATCGAGCCACGGGCTTCCTCGACCGGCAGGCCGGCACCGATGGCGGCGGCCATCGGCTCTTCGATCAGGAACACTTCACGGGCACCGGCGCCCAGGGCCGATTCACGGATGGCACGGCGCTCGACCTGGGTCGATTTGCACGGCACGCAGATCAGCACGCGAGGGCTTGGCTGCAGGAAGCTGTTCTCGTGAACCTTGTTGATGAAGTACTGCAGCATCTTCTCGCAGACGCTGAAGTCGGCGATCACGCCGTCCTTCATCGGACGAATGGCAGCGATGTTGCCCGGGGTACGACCGAGCATGCGCTTGGCTTCGGTACCGACGGCTACGACACTTTTCTGGTTACCGTGGGTACGAATGGCCACGACGGAGGGCTCATTCAGGACGATACCGCGCTCACGCACGTAAATAAGGGTGTTGGCAGTGCCCAGGTCGATGGAGAGATCGCTGGAAAACATGCCACGCAGTTTCTTGAACATGGGAAAGGGACCCTGGCAACGCGTGGGTAAAAAAGTGCGGCAAACTCTAACAATGGCGGGGATTTTGGGCAAGGCGCCAATATGTTAAATTGGCGGTTTTTCCGAGCAGGCCAGCACACGATCGGGCCTTATGACCGCGTGTACCCCGGCATGTTCCTCTGCACGGACAATTCCGTTTTATTTCCCCAGGAGATCCCCATGGCGCTTGAACGCTGCGACGTGGAAAAGATCGCTCACCTGGCCCGCCTGGGCCTGGACGAGGCTGATCTGCCACGCACTACCGATGCCCTGAACAGTATTCTGGGACTGGTCGACCAGATGCAGGCCGTCGACACCACCGGCATCGAGCCTCTGGCACACCCTCTGGAAGCCAGTCAGCGCCTTCGCGCCGACGTTGTAACAGAAAGCAACCAACGCGACCGCTACCAGGCCATCGCGCCGTCCACGGACAGCGGCCTGTACCTGGTTCCGAAAGTCATCGAGTAAGGGAATAGCGCCTGCCATGCATCAACTTACCCTGGCCGAGATCGCCCGCGGACTCGCCGACAAATCGTTTTCCTCCGAAGAGCTGACCCGTGCCCTGCTGGCGCGCATCCACCAGCTCGACCCTCAGCTCAACAGCTTCATCAGCGTCACCGACGACCTGGCCATCAGCCAGGCCAAGGCCGCCGATGCCCGCCGTGCCGCTGGCGAAACCGGCGCCCTGCTCGGCGCGCCGATCGCCCATAAGGACCTGTTCTGCACCCAGGGCGTACGCACCAGCTGCGGCTCGAAGATGCTCGACTCGTTCACCGCGCCCTATGACGCCACCGTGGTCGCCAAGCTGGCCGAAGCCGGTACCGTGACCCTGGGCAAGACCAACATGGACGAGTTCGCCATGGGTTCGGCCAACGAATCCAGCCACTACGGCGCGGTGAAGAACCCGTGGAGCCTGGAGCACGTCCCGGGCGGTTCGTCCGGCGGTTCCGCCGCTGCCGTGGCCGCGCGCCTGCTGCCGGCCGCCACCGGCACCGACACCGGCGGCTCGATCCGCCAGCCTGCCGCCCTCACCAGCCTGACCGGCCTGAAACCGACGTACGGTCGTGTTTCGCGCTGGGGCATGATCGCCTACGCCTCCAGCCTCGACCAGGGCGGCCCGATGGCCCGCACCGCCGAGGACTGCGCCCTGCTCCTGCAAGGCATGGCCGGCTTCGATCCGAAGGACTCCACCAGCATCGACGAACCGGTGCCGGACTACAGCGCCAGCCTGAACACCTCGCTGCAAGGCCTGCGCATCGGCCTGCCGAAGGAATACTTCGGCGCCGGCCTCGACCCGCGCATCGCCGAGCTGATCCAGGCCAGCGTCAAGGAGCTGGAAAAGCTCGGCGCGGTCATCAAGGAGATCAGCCTGCCGAACGTCCAGCACGCCATCCCGGCGTACTACGTGATCGCCCCGGCCGAGGCGTCTTCCAACCTGTCGCGTTTCGACGGCGTGCGCTTCGGCTACCGCTGCGACAACCCCAAGGACCTCACCGACCTGTACAAGCGCTCCCGTGGCGAAGGCTTCGGCAGTGAAGTGCAGCGCCGCATCATGGTCGGCACCTACGCCCTGTCGGCCGGCTACTACGACGCCTACTACCTGAAGGCGCAGAAGATCCGCCGCCTGATCAAGAACGACTTCATGGCCGCCTTCGAAGGCGTCGACGTGATCCTCGGCCCGACCACGCCGAACCTGGCCTGGAAGATCGGCGAGAAGAACGCCGACCCGGTCGCCGCCTACCTGGAAGACGTCTACACCATCACCGCCAACCTCGCCGGCCTGCCAGGCCTGTCGATGCCGGCCGGTTTCGTCGACGGCCTGCCGGTCGGCGTGCAACTGCTGGCCCCGTATTTCCAGGAAGGCCGCCTGCTCAACGTCGCGCACCAGTACCAGCAGGTCACTGACTGGCACACCCGCGCACCTAACGGCTTCTGAGGGATAGACACATGCAATGGGAAGTTGTCATCGGGCTGGAGATCCATACCCAGCTCGCCACCCAGTCGAAGATTTTCTCCGGCAGCGCCACCACCTTCGGTTCCGAGCCGAACACCCAGGCCAGCCTGATCGACCTGGGCATGCCCGGCGTACTGCCGGTGCTCAACCAGGAAGCGGTGCGCATGGCCTGCATGTTCGGCCTGGCGATCGACGCCGAGATCGGCCAGCACAACGTGTTCGCGCGCAAGAACTACTTCTACCCGGACCTGCCCAAGGGCTACCAGATCAGCCAGATGGAGCTGCCGATCGTCGGCAAGGGCCACCTGGACATCGCCCTTGAAGACGGCACCGTCAAGCGCATCGGCATCACCCGCGCGCACCTGGAAGAAGACGCCGGCAAGAGCCTGCACGAAGACTTCAGCGGCTCCACCGGCATCGACCTGAACCGCGCCGGCACCCCGCTGCTGGAAATCGTTTCCGAGCCGGAAATGCGCAGCGCCAAGGAAGCCGTGGCCTACGTCAAGGCGATCCACGCGCTGGTGCGCTACCTGGGCATCTGCGACGGCAACATGGCCGAAGGCTCGCTGCGTTGCGACTGCAACGTGTCGATCCGGCCGAAGGGCCAGGTCGAGTTCGGCACCCGCTGCGAGATCAAGAACGTCAACTCGTTCCGCTTCATCGAGCGTGCGATCAACAGCGAAGTGCAGCGCCAGATCGAGCTGATCGAGGACGGCGGCAAGGTCATCCAGGAAACCCGCCTGTACGACCCGAACAAGGACGAGACCCGCTCCATGCGCAGCAAGGAGGAAGCCAACGACTACCGTTACTTCCCCGATCCGGACCTGCTGCCGGTGGTGATCGAGTCGGCGTACCTCGACGACCTGCGCGCCACCCTGCCGGAACTGCCGCCACAGAAGGTCGAGCGCTTCCAGAGCCAGTACGGCCTGTCGGCCTACGACGCCAACGTGCTGGCTTCCAGCCGCGAGCAGGCGGAGTACTTCGAGAAGGTCGCGGCCATTGGCGGCGACGCCAAGCTGGCGGCCAACTGGGTCATGGTGGAACTGGGCAGCCTGCTGAACAAGCTGGGCGTCGAGATCGACCAGGCGCCGGTCACTGCCGAGCAGCTGGGTGGCATGTTGCTGCGTATCCGCGACAACACCATCAGCGGCAAGATCGCCAAGACCGTGTTCGAAGCGATGGCGGCCGGTGAAGGCGATGCCGACCAGATCATCGAGAGCCGCGGCCTGAAGCAGGTCACCGACAGCGGTGCGATCGAGAAGGTGCTGGATGAAATGCTCGCGGCCAATGCCGAGCAGGTCGAGCAGTACCGTGCGGCGGACGAAGCCAAGCGCGGCAAGATGTTCGGCTTCTTCGTCGGCCAGGCGATGAAAGCGTCGAAGGGCAAGGCGAACCCGCAACAGGTGAACCAACTGCTCAAGAGCAAGCTCGAAGGGTAATTCGCGTTGCCCCCAATCGCTGGCAAGCCAGCTCCCACAAGCTGTGGGAGCTGGCTTGCCAGCGATTAGCCACCCCACGGAGCATCAGACATACATGTGGCGTCCCCTAAGCGCCCTCGCGCTGTTCACCCTCCTTGCCGGCTGTGCCAGCCACGACATCGACCCCCGCGGCTACGATGAAACCGGCACCGCTTCCTTCTATGGTTCCCGCCATCACGGCAAACGCACCGCCAGCGGCGAGCCGTTCAACCAGCATGGCCTGACCGCCGCCCACCGTACCCTGCCCTTCGGCACCCGGGTCATGGTGACCAACCTGAAAAACGACCGCAGCGTGGTGGTCCGCATCAACGATCGCGGCCCACACACCCGCGGCCGCCTGATCGACCTTTCCAAAGCCGCCGCCCAGCAACTGGACATGATCCGTAGCGGAACGGCGCGAGTCCGGGTACAAAGCCTGAGCGACTGATTCTGTTCTACGGGAGCACGACCATTTTCAACCTGGCCGCTTTACCCACCTTCAGCCTGCTGCAACTGGCCAGCGGCCTGATCCTCCTGGTCCTCGGCGCCGAGCTGCTGGTGCGTGCCGCCCTGCGCATCGCCGCCAGCCTGCACGTACGCCCATTGATCATCGGCCTCAGCCTGGTGGCCTTCGGCAGCAGCGCGCCGCAACTGACCGTCAGCCTGCAGGCCGCCTACAGCGGCGCCCCCGACGTGGCGGTGGGCAGCGTGATCGGCAGCAACATCTTCAATATCCTCGTCACCCTCGGCCTGGCCGCGCTGATCATTCCCTTGCGGGTCTCGCGCCAACTGGTGCGCCTGGATATCCCGCTGATGATCGGCGCCAGCCTGGCGGTCTACCTGCTGGCCCTCAATGAAAAACTCGGACGCTGGGAAGGCGCCCTGCTCCTGGCCGGCCTGCTGGCCTACCTGGCAATGCTCTGGCACCAGTCGCGGCACCATGCCCGCACCTACCCGGCACCGAACCCGCGGGTCGATCGTGGCGTCGGCTTCTGGTTCGGCAGCCTGCTGCTGATGGCCCTCGGCCTGGGCCTGCTCAGCCTGGCCGGGCACCTGTTGCTGGAGGCCGCGGTGGAAGTGGCGACGGACCTGGGCCTGTCCGAGCGGGTCATCGGCCTGACGGTGGTCGCCGTGTGCACCTCGCTGCCGGAACTGGCCACCTCGCTGATCGCCGCCATCCGTGGCGAACGGGAAATCGCCGTGGGCAACGTGATCGGCAGCAACCTGTTCAACCTGCTGGCCGTGCTCGGCCTCACCGCGGTGCTGGCCCCAGTGCCGCTGTCCATCTCGCCCAATGCCCTGGATTTCGACCTGCCGGTGATGCTCGGCGTCGCGGTGCTGGTCCTGCCGGTGTTCTACTCCGGCTACCGGGTGACCCGCGCCGAAGGCCTGGTCTTCCTCTGCCTGTATCTGGCTTATGGCCTGCACGTGGTGTCGTTCACCACCGGCATGCCCCTGGCCAACCGCCTGGAGCAACTGATGTTGTTCTATGTCCTGCCAGTGCTTGGGTTGCTGCTGAGCTACACGACCCTGCGCGCCTGGCGTCGTCAACACTAAGGAAAACAAGATGGGCGATACGAAGAAAACCGGCGAGCAGGTTCGCCGCCAGGTCATGGGCGACGTATTCGTCGACCGCGCGCTGGGCAATGCCACCGAGTTCACCGCGCCACTGCAGGAATTCGTCAACGAACACGCCTGGGGCAGCGTCTGGAGCCGCGAAGGCCTGCCGCTGAAGACCCGCAGCCTGATCACCCTCGCCGCCCTGACCGCGCTCAAGTGCCCGCAGGAACTCAAGGGCCACGTGCGGGGCGCCCTGAACAATGGCTGTACGGTGGAAGAGATTCGCGAAGCCCTGCTGCATTGCGCAGTCTATGCGGGCGTGCCGGCGGCGATCGATGCGTTCCGCGCGGCCCAGGAAGTGATCGACGCCTGGCAGCAGGACTGATCGAGCACTTCCCGGAACGGGGTCGTCAGGCGCGACGACCCTTGGTCAGCTTGAAGACCACGAACAGCACCGCCAGCCACACCGGGATCAGCTCCACGGAAATACGGATGCCTTCGGTGCGCCACATGATCACCAGGATGAAGGCCAGGAAGGCCAGGCACAGGTAGTTGGTCAGTGGGTAGCCGAGACTCTTGTAGAAGGTCTCCTGGCCGGCCGCGGCCTTGGCCTTGCGGAACTTCAGGTGGGTGATGCTGATGATCCCCCAGTTGATCACCAGCGACGACACCACCAGCGCCATCAGCAGGCCGAAGGCCTCGCGCGGCATGAAGTAGTTGATCAGTACGCAAAGACCGGTAGCCAGCGCGGAAATGCCCAGCGCCGCCAGCGGCACGCCCTTGGCGTTGACCTTGAGCAGCGACTTCGGCGCGTCGCCCTGGGTCGCCAGGCCGAACAGCATGCGGCTGTTGCAGTACACGCAGCTGTTGTACACCGACAGCGCGGCGGTCAGCACCACCAGGTTGAGCACCGTGGCCACCACGTTGCTGTCCAGGTCATGGAAGATCATCACGAACGGGCTGCCGCCATCGACCACTTTCTGCCACGGGTACAGGGCCAGCAGCACGGCCAGGGCACCCACGTAGAACAGCAGGATGCGGTAGATCACCTGGTTGGTCGCGCGCGGGATGCTGTGGCGCGGGTTGTCGGCCTCGGCGGCAGTGATGCCCACCAGCTCCAGGCCGCCGAAGGAGAACATGATCACCGCCATGGCCATCATCAGCCCGGTGACGCCATTGGGGAAGAAGCCGCCGTGCTGCCACAGGTTGGCGACGCTGGCGTCAGGGCCGCCGTTGCCGCTGATCAGCAGGTAGCCGCCAAAGCCGATCATGCCGAGGATCGCCGCGACCTTGATCAGGGCGAACCAGAACTCCATCTCGCCGTAGACCTTCACCTGGCTGACGTTCATCAGGTTGATGATGACGAAGAAGATCGCCGCGGTGGCCCAGGTCGGGAACTCCGGCCACCAGTACTGCACGTAGATGCCCACGGCGGTCAGTTCGGCCATGCCCACCAGCACGTACAGCACCCAGTAGTTCCAGCCCGACATGAAGCCGGCGAACGGCCCCCAGTAGCTGTGGGCGAAGTGGCTGAAAGTCCCGGAAACCGGCTCTTCCACCACCATCTCGCCGAGCTGGCGCATGATGAAGAAGGCGATCAGGCCGGCGATGGCGTAGCCCAGCAGTACCGAGGGGCCGGCCATCTGGATGGTCTGGGCGATACCCAGGAACAGGCCGGTGCCGATGGCCCCGCCCAGGGCGATCAGCTGGATATGGCGATTTTTCAGGCCGCGATGCAAACGCTCGGGCGTGATCTGGTCTTGCATGAAGTGTCCTCAGACGTGAGACGCAGTGTTCGTATTATTTTTCCGCAGCATCTAGATCCATCCTCCCCACTGCAAGAGGAAGATTCCGATGTTGGTTGTCAGAGCCGCCGCCAATGTCGTGATGACAATGATCGACGCCGCCAACTCGTGATTGCCATTGGCCGCGCGGGCCATCACATAACTGGCCGCCGCCGTGGGGCTGCCAATATAAAGGAACAGGATCCCCAGTTCCGCCCCGCGAAAGCCGCATAGCCAGCCGCCGAAGGTGAATACCAGGGGCAGCCAGACCATCTTCACCAGGCTCGCGCTCAGCGCCATGCGCCCGCTGGCCCGCAACGACGCCAGCGACAGGGTGCCGCCGATGCACATCAGCGCCAGCGGCAGGGTCATCTGCGCCACGTAGTCGGCCGAGGTGAGCAGCCAGTTGGGCAGGCCCACCTTGGCGTAGGCCATGGGGGTTGCCAGCAGCACGCTGATGATCAGCGGGTTGCGCAGGATGCTCTTGAAGATGCTCCACGGATCGGACTTCACCGTCGGGCTGTACACCGCGAGGATCACCGACGACAGCGAGTTGTAGAGCAGGATCACCAGCCCGGCGAGGATCGCCCCGAGGGAAATGCCGTAGTCGCCGTACATACTGGCCGCCAGTGCCAGCCCCACCACCCCGTTGTTGCCGCGAAACGCGCCCTGGGCGTAGATGCCGCGATCTTCGCGGGGACAGCGCCAGATGGCAATCAACCAGGCCAAGGCGAAACTGCCGAAGGTGGCGGCGATGAAGTACAGCAGCAGGCCGGGCTTGACCGCGGCGTCGAGGTCGGCGTGGTAGATGCCGAGGAACAGCAGCGCCGGCATGCAGACGTTGAACACCAGCGACGAGGCGGTCTGGATGAAGTTGTCGTTGATGGCGTCGATGCGACGCAGCAGCACGCCCATGAACAGCATCGCGAAGACCGGGGCGGTGATGTTCAGGGTCTGGATGAAAAGGGCGAGCATGCGGGGGGATTTCCGTGGGCCTGTCGTTAGGTGGCTAATGATACGCCAGTGCAAGGCTCAGGGATGGGGGTTTGTGGATGAAATGCAGTAACTTCGCCGATCTTGAGGGCCCTATCGCTGGCAAGCCAGCTCCCACAGGGTCCGCTGTGCATGCGATCCCTGTGGGAGCTGGCTTGCCAGCGATGAGGCCCTCAAGGCAATGAAGGATTCAGCGCCGAACCGGCCGCTTCTGCAGCTTGCGCTGCAAGGTCCGCCGGTGCATGCCCAGGGCCCGGGCCGTAGCGGAGATATTGCCTTCATGCTCGGTCAGCACCCGTTGGATGTGCTCCCACTGCAGACGGTCCACCGACATCGGGTTTTCCGGCACCAGGGTGTCCAGGTCGGCATGCTCGGAGGCCAGCGCCGCCAGCACGTCATCGGCATCCGCCGGCTTGCACAGGTAGTTGCAGGCGCCACGCTTGATCGCCTCCACGGCGGTGGCGATGCTGGAGTAGCCGGTGAGGATCACCACCTTCATCTCCGGGTCCAGCTCCAGCAGCTTGGGCAGCAGCACCAGGCCCGAGTCGCCTTCCATCTTCAGGTCCAGCGTGGCGTAGTCCGGCACGTCCTGCTGGGCCAGCACCAGGCCCTCCTCCGCCGAACTGGCGGTGCTGACGCGGAAACCGCGGCGGCTCATGGCACGGGCCATCACCCGGGTAAAGGTCGCGTCGTCGTCGACCAGCAGCAGGTGCGGCAGTTCTTCACCTTCAACCTGGATTTCATCAGTCATCACACGTCTCCTCGCGCATCACGGGGCAAGCGCAGCTCGGTAAGCGTGCCGCCCTCTTCGTGACTATAGAGTTTTACCGAGCCACCAGCACGGGTAACGCTGGCCTTGCTCAGGAACAGGCCAAGGCCGAAGCCCTTGCCCTTGGTGGTAAAGAAAGGTTTGCCGATCTGTTCGGCGATGGCCACCGGCACGCCGGGGCCATGGTCGCGGATGCTGATGACGATGTCGGCGGCATCCCAGTCCAGGCGCACCTCCAGGCCATCGGGACAGGCATCGGCGGCGTTGTTCAGCAGGTTGAGCAGGGCCTGGGTCAGGTCCGGCGGCGGCGCCAGGTGCGGGATCAGGCCCTGGCCCAGGCGCTGGAAGCGGTAGCTGGCTTCCGGGCGCATCAGGTGCCAGCGGTTCAGCGACTCATCCAGCCAGAAGGTCACCGGCTGCTCTTCCACCACCATGCGCCGGTTGGCCTCGGCGGCGCGCACCAGTTGCTGCAAGGTGTGCTTGCACTGCTTGACCTGTTCCTGCAGCACCGCCAGGTCGTCCTGCAGCAGCGGGTCGGTGTGGTCCTGGCGCATCTCGTTGATCAGCACGCTCATGGTCGCCAGCGGCGTGCCCAGTTCGTGGGCGGCACCGGCGGCCTGGGTGGCCACGGCCAGCAGTTGCTGGTCGCGCAGGCCTTCCTCGCGGCGCTGGGCCTGCAACTGTTCCTGGCGGCGCAGTTCCTCGGCCATCTTCGCGGCGAAGAAGGTGATCACCGCCGCGGCCAGGGCAAAGCTCAGCCACATGCCGTAGATCTGCATCTTTTCCCGGGCCATGGGGAAGGTATCCAGCGGGTAGAACTGCACCAGCAGCAAGGTGTAGGCCACCAGCGCGATGCCGGAGAGCACCAGCGAATAGATCCACGGCAAGGTCACCGCGGCGATCGCCAGCGGCACCAGGTAATAGGAGACGAAGGGGTTGGTGGAACCACCGGAGAAATACAACAGGGCACTATGGATCAGCAGGTCGCAGGCCAGCTGCACGGCGTATTCCAGCTCGGTGACCGGCAGCGACGCGCGCAGGCGCAGGGCGGTGACCAGGCACAGGACCATGGAGAAACCGAGGGTGACGCTCAGCGCCAGCCAGGGCAGCGGCAGCAGTTCGGTCCAGTAGGCGACAGCGACCGAACCGGCCTGGGCGGCCAGCACCAGGGTGCGGATGAACGTCAGGCGCCAGAGGTTTTGACGGGTGGCAGACAGCATTTGCATTTTGACCGGTTCGAGCATGAGCGCTCCTGATGAGGGCTCCAGGTAAACCCGGCGAGTATACGCCAAGCGGCTCCCGGGGCTGCAGCGATGCGGCAACTCGCCACACCGCAACGGGGGTGAATGGTGGCTTTATGGAACCTTAGTGCTACTTTCAAGGTCGGATAGGGTCTGCGTGGCACAGGATCGTATTGGCCACGCCCATTTTTCAAGGAGTCGCACATGCTTACCCCACGTCGTAGCGCCAAGGCCCTGCTGGCCGCCAGTATCCTGGTCAGCCTTCCTGTCCTGGCGGACGAGCCGCGCTACAACCAGATCTCCCTGCGTGCCGAAGCCAGCAAGGAAGTCCCCCGCGACCTGATGGTCGTGACCCTGTACAGCGAAGCGCAGAACAGCGACCCGGCCAAGCTGGCCGCCGAGATCACCACCACCCTGAACAAGGCCCTGGAGCAGGCGCGCCAGGCCAAGGGCGTGAAGATCAGCCAGGGCACCCGCAACGCCTACCCGATCTATGACGACAAGGGCCAGAAGATCACCGGCTGGCGCGAGCGTGCCGAGCTGCGCCTGGAGAGCGCCGACTTCCCGGCCCTGTCCAAGCTGACCGGCGACCTGCTGCAGAGCCTGAAGATGGGCGGCATGGACTTCACCATCGCCCCGGCCACCCGCAAGGCCAGCGAGGACGCCCTGCTCAAGGACGCGGTGGATGCCTTCAAGGCCCGCGCGCAGATCGCCACCGAGGCGCTGGGCGGCAAGGGCTACAAGGTGGTCAGCCTGAACCTCAACAGCAGCGGCTATCCGCAACCGTACATGCGCGCGCCGATGATGATGAAGGCCAGCATGGATGCCGCGGCCCCGACGCCACAGGTCGAGGCCGGGACCAGCGAAGTCAGCGTCAATGCCGATGGCACCATTGAAGTGCAGATGTAGTTCACCTCCCTGAGATACGACGCGGGCCCGCTTCCACAGGGTCCGCGGCGCACTTCCGCTAAAAGTTTTACAAATTCCTACGCGCAAACGTTCAACCTGCGCGAAATTATACGAACGCGACATATTTGTACGTTCGTTCTGCTTTTTCAGCGACCAGCTATCCTCAAGCGTTGCACCGGGTACAGCACCTGCATAAGTATCCTCGGGTCGGCTCACGAGGCCGCCCTCAATCCAAAAATGACAACAATGAGGCCACCATGCTGAAAAACGCAGTCATTCCTTTCCTCGTCGGCGCAGGTCTGCTCGCCGCTACTCCGGCCGCCCAGGCCGCTTCCAACCTGGTCTATTGCTCCGAAGGCAGCCCCGCCGGCTTCGACCCGGCCCAGTACACCACCGGGACCGACTTCGACGCCTCGTCCGAAACCGTCTTCAACCGCCTCGCCCAGTTCGAGCGCGGCGGCACCAAGGTCATCCCTGGCCTGGCCACCAGCTGGGACGTCTCCGACGACGGCCTGACCTACACCTTCCACCTGCGCGAAGGGGTGAAGTTCCACACCACCGACTACTTCAAGCCGACCCGGCCATTCAACGCCGACGACGTGCTGTTCACCTTCAACCGCATGCTCGACAAGGACATGCCGTTCCGCAAGGCGTACCCCACCGAGTTCCCTTACTTCACCGACATGGGCATGGACGCGAACATCAAGAAGGTCGAGAAGCTCGACGACCACACCGTCAGGTTCAGCCTCGCCGAAGTCGACGCCGCGTTCATCCAGAACATCGCCATGAGCTTCGCCTCGATCCAGTCCGCCGAGTACGCCGACCAGTTGCTCAAGCAGGGCAAGACCACGGACATCAACCAGAAGCCGATCGGCACCGGCCCGTTCGTGTTCAGCAAGTACCAGAAGGACGCGCAGATCCGCTTCAAGGGCAACAAGGACTACTGGCAGCCGGGAGAGGTGAAGATCGACAACCTGATCTTCGCCATCACCACCGACGCCTCGGTGCGCATGCAGAAGCTGAAGAAGAACGAGTGCCAGGTCACCCTGTTCCCGCGTCCGGCCGACCTTGAGTCGCTCAAGGCCGACCCGAACCTGCAGATGCCATCCCAGGCCGGCTTCAACCTCGGCTACATCGCCTACAACGTGATGGACAAGATCAAGGGCAGCAACGAGCCCAACCCCATGGCCCAGCTCAAGGTGCGCCAAGCCCTGGACATGGCGGTGAACAAGCAGCAGATCATCGACTCGGTGTACCAGGGCGCCGGGCAGCTGGCGGTCAATGCCATGCCGCCGACCCAGTGGTCCTACGACGAGACCATCAAGGGCACCGAGTACAACCCGGAGAAAGCCAAGGCCCTGCTCAAGGAAGCCGGGATCAAGGAAGGCACCGAGATCACCCTGTGGGCCATGCCGGTGCAGCGCCCGTACAACCCCAACGCCAAGCTGATGGCCGAGATGATCCAGTCCGACTGGGCCAAGGTCGGCATCAAGGCGCGCATCGTCAGCTACGAATGGGGCGAGTACATCAAGCGCGCCAAGGACGGCGAGAACGGCGCCATGCTGATCGGCTGGAGTGGCGACAACGGTGACCCGGACAACTGGCTCGGCACCCTGTA
Source organism: Paucimonas sp. (assembly GCA_031253995.1). Classification (GTDB taxonomy): domain Bacteria; phylum Pseudomonadota; class Gammaproteobacteria; order Pseudomonadales; family Pseudomonadaceae; genus Aquipseudomonas. The sequence goes on from JAIRVG010000012.1 coordinate 87,754, forward strand.
CGGCTGCGATGCGGTCAATGGCAACAACTTCTCCCACTGGTGCAACACCGACTACGACAAGCTGGTCAAGGACGCCAAGCGCATCCCCGACCAGGCCAAGCGCACCGAGCTGTACAAGCAGGCCCAGCACATCCTCAAGGACCAGGTGCCGATCACCCCGATCGCCCACTCCACGGTCTACCAACCCATGCGCAAGAACGTCGACGACTTCAAGATCAGCCCGTTCGCCCTCAATGACTTCAATGGCGTCAGCCTGAAGCCTTGAACGCATGTTTCACCCCGGCGCCTGTCCACCGGCGTCGGGGTGAAAAAGGCGAATCGAGTCGCTTCGTGGAAGAGTCGTCAGCTAAGCGCTGAAATTTCCACAGATCACTGGGAAAGCTCCTACCCCAATTTGCACCTTGTGTACCTCGTCGGACGCCCTTTCCGCCCTTACCGTTGGGATTGGTGCCGCGACGCGTGAGCGAGGATTCCTCATGTGCCGCGGAAACTTCCAATAACGACGACAAGACAGGGAATTCCCATGCGTATGACGTCTCTCTTCGCCGCCCTGCTGGGGGCCGGCCTGCTGGCCCATTCGCCCCTTAGCCTGGCCAAGGGCAACCTGGTGTTCTGCTCGGAAGGCAGTCCTTCCGGCTTCGACACCGCGCAATACCAGAGCGGCACCGACAACGACGTGTCCGAACCGCTGTACAACCGCCTGGTGGAGTTCGAGCGCGGGTCCACGGTGGTGGAACCGTCCCTGGCCACCGGGTGGAGCGTGTCCGACGATGGCCTGGTGTACACCTTCAACCTGCGCCCGGGGGTGAAGTTCCACAGCAACCCCGGCTTCACCCCGAGCCGCGAATTCAACGCCGACGACGTGGTCTTCACCTTCAACCGCATGCTCGACCCGGCCCACCCCTTCCGGGTGGCCTACGGCACGGTGTTCCCGTACTTCAACGCCATGGGCATGGACAAGACCATCGCCAAGGTGGAGAAGACCGGCCCCATGACCGTGACCTTCACCCTCAACCACCCCGACGCCACCCTGCTGCAGAACCTGGCCATGAGCTTCGCCTCGGTGATCTCCGCCGAGTACGCCGAGCACCTGATGGCCCGCGGCACCCCGTCGGACATCACCCACAAGCCCATCGGCACCGGTCCCTTCGTGTTCACCCGCTACCAGAAGGACACCCAGATCCGCTATCGCGGCAACCCCGATTACTGGGCCCCGGAGCAGGTCAAGCTGGACAACCTGGTCTACTCCATCAACGTCGACCCTTCGGTGCGCGTGCAGAAGCTGCGCAAGGGTGAATGCCAGGTCAGCATCCACCCGCGCCCCGCCGACCTCGAAGCCCTGCGCCGCGACGAGAGCATCAACCTGATCGAGAAGCCCGCCTACAACCTCGGCTACATCGCCTACAACACCCGGCACAAGCCGTTCGACCAGCTGGAAGTACGCCAGGCCCTGGACATGGCGGTGAACAAGGAGGCGATCATCAAGGCCGTGTTCCAGGGCGCAGGCCAGGTGGCGGTGAACACCATGCCGCCGACCCAGTGGTCCTACGACGAAAGCGTCGCCGACGCCCCCCGCGACCTGGAAAAGGCCCGGCAGATGCTGCGCGACGCCGGGGTCAAGGAAGACACCGAGATCACCCTCTGGGCCATGCCCGTGCAACGCCCGTACAACCCCGACGCGCGCCTGATGGCGCAGATGCTCCAGGACGACTGGGGCAAGCTCGGGCTCAAGGTCAACATCGTCAGCTACGAGTGGGGCGAGTACCTCAAGCGCGCCAAGAGCGGCGAGCACGACACCCTGCTGATCGGCTGGACCGGCGACAACGGCGACCCGGACAACTGGCTCGGCACCCTGTACAGCTGCGATGCCATCGGCAGCCACAACCACTCCATGTGGTGCGACCCGGAATACGACGCCCTCATGAAGAAGGCCAAGGGCACCAACGATCGCGAGCAACGCAGCGAGCTGTATCGCCAGGCCCAGCACTACATCAAGCAGAACGTGCCGATTACCCCGATCGCCCACTCCACCGTCGCGCAACCGGTGAGCACCCGGGTGCAGGACTACCGGGTGAGTCCGTTCGGCAAGACCACGTTCCGCGACGTCGGCATCGATTGAACCGGCGCCGCGACCACGACCGCCCGGTTCACGAGACCCGGCGGTCCAACGAGAAGAACAAGAAAGGAAACATCGCCTTGAAACGCATCACTACCGTAATCGCCCTGTCCCTGGCCAGCCTCGGTGGCCTGGCCCATGCCAAGACCGTCGACCAGGGCTACCTGCCCCTGGCCCTCAAGGAAAACAGCGCACAGGCCGAGGCCAACGGCTTCATCGAAGACCAGCGCCTGTCCGGTTCGACCCGCAACTGGTACGCCCGCGAACGCGCGACCAAGGGCCCGCTGTTCCGCTACTACAAGAGCGACGGCACGCGCCGTGACAGCCACAGCCGCGACAACTGGGTGCAGGGCACCATCCTCGACTACAGCTCGGGGTTCACCCAGGGCACCGTCGGCTTCGCCACCCAGGTCGCCGGCTACAACGCCATCGCCCTGGAACAGGGGCGCGCCGCGGTCGCCGGGCCGAACAACCGCACCCTGACCCACAGCGACGGCGACGTCATCGGCCAGTGGAGCAAGCTCGGCCTGGCCAACCTGCAGGCGCGGGTATCCAACACCACCCTCGTCGCCGGCCGCCAGTCGATCAACACCCCGGTGTTCGCCTACATCGGCAACCGCGCCCTGCCCTCCAGCTTCGACGGGGTCAGCCTGCACAGTGCCGAATTCGACAACCTGTCCTTCGATCTCGGCAGCTTCAGCCGCGTCTCGACCCGCACCGAGCAGGGCCGCAGCCACTTCACCACGGAGTACTCGGCCATCGGCGCCGAGGCCGACCGGGTCAGCCTGGCCGGCCTCAACTACCAGCCGCTGCGCAGCCTCACCACCAGCCTGTACCTGGGCCATGTCGAGGACATCTGGAACCAGTACTACTTCGGTGCCTCCCACGAACTGGGCGACCGCGGCGTGCTGGGCCTGACCACCGGGCTGAACTACTACCGCACCCGCGATACCGGCTCGGCCAAGCTGGGGGACATCGACAACGACACCTTCAGCCTCTCGTTCACCCTCGCCCACCAGGCCCACAGCCTGACCCTGGCCTACCAGAAAGTGAGCGGCGACGAGTACTTCGACTACGTGCACGACACCAACGCGATCTTCCTCGCCAACTCGCTGTTCTCCGACTACAACGGGCCCAACGAGCAGTCGCTGCAGTTCGGCTACGCCATCGACATGGCCGGCTACGGCGTGCCCGGCCTGCGCCTGAACGTCTACACCGCGCGCGGCTGGGGCATCGACGGGACCCACTACAAGGGCAACGGCTACGATGTACGCAACCTCGACGGTGAACACCACCGGGAATGGTCCCTCGGCGCCAGCTACGTGGTGCAGGACGGTGCGCTGGCCGACACCAGCATCCGCGCCTACTACACCGCGCACCGCGCCAGCCGGGCCCAGATCGACGGCAACGTCGACGAGTTCCGCATCGTGACCACCGTGCCGTTCAACATTCTCTGAGCAGGTGCCGGGCGGCGATCACGGTCGCCGCCCGGCCAGGCACCGACAAAGGACATGCCGATGAAAAAGCTACCCCTGCACGCCGCCCTCGCGACCCTGCTGCTCACCGCCTCGGCGAGCCTGTGGGCGCGCCCCCTGGTGGTGTGCACCGAAGCCAGCCCGGAAGGCTTCGACATGGCGCAGTACACCACCGCGGTCACCGCCGACGCCGCCGCGGAAACCCTGTTCAACCGCCTGGTGGACTTCAAGCCCGGCACCACCGAGATCCAGCCGTCCCTGGCCGAGCGCTGGGACATCAGCGACGACGGCCTCACCTACACCTTCCACCTGCGCCAGGGCGTCAAGTTCCACACCACGCCCTGGTTCACCCCGACCCGCGAGATGAACGCCGACGACGTGCTCTGGAGTTTCCAGCGCCAGCTCGATCCCAAGCATCCCTGGCACGACAAGACCAGCATCGGCTTCCCCTACTTCGAGGGCATGAGCTTCAGCAAGCTGCTCAAGAGCGTGGAGAAGACCGACGACCACACCGTGGTCTTCACCCTGACCCAGCCCCAGGCGCCGTTCCTGCGGGACCTGGCCATGGCCTTCACCTCGATCTATTCCGCCGAGTACGGCGACCAGTTGCTCGCGGCCGGACGCACCGGCGACCTCAACAGCAAGCCGGTGGGCACCGGTCCCTTCGTCTTCCAGCGCTACATCAAGGACGCCCAGGTCCGCTACAAGGCCCACCCGGACTACTTCCGCGGCGCACCGCCCAGCGAAACCCTGGTCTTCGCCATCACCCCGGACAACAACGTGCGCCTGCAGAAGCTGCGCGCCAACGAATGCCAGGTGGCGGTCTATCCCAAGCCCGACGACGTGCCGTCCATCAAGCAGGACCCGATGCTCAAGGTGGTCGAGCTGGAAGCGTTGATCATCGGCTACGTGGCCATGAACACCGAGCATCCATTGCTCAAGGACGTGCGGGTGCGCAAGGCCATCGACATCGCCTTCGACCGCCAGAGCCACGTCGACCAGCTGTTCGGCAAGGGCAACGCGCTGCTGGCGGTAAACCCCTACCCGCCAACGATGACTGGCTACAACCATGACAACAAGAACCCGCCCCGCGACCTCGACAAGGCCCGCGCCCTGCTCAAGGAAGCCGGCGTGCCGGAGGGCGCGAAGCTGACCCTGTTCACCCGCAACGGCGGCGGCATGACCAACCCCAACCCACGCCTCAGCGCCGAGATGCTCCAGGCCGACCTCAAGCAGATCGGCCTGAAGCTGGAGATCCGCGTCATGGAGTGGGCGGAAATGCTGCGCCGGGCGAAGAACGGCGAGCACGACCTGGTGTCCACCGGATGGGCCGGCGACAACGGCGACCCGGACAACTTCCTGACCCCGCTGCTCAGCTGCGAGGCGGTGAAGAATGGCGAGAACTATGCTCGGTGGTGCAATCCGAAATTCGATGCGCTGATCACCCAGGCCCGCCAGGTGATCGACCCGAAACAACGGGAAGCGCTCTATAACGAGGCCCTGGCCGTGTACGATGCGGACCGGCCATGGATAACCATGGCCCATCCGAAGATGTTCACGGCCATGCGTCGGAACGTCGAGGGCTACATCATCAGCCCTTTGACCAATAACAACTTCGCCACTACCACGGTGAAGTAGAACAAGAACGCCCGCTCACCCCACCAGGGCACAAGCGGGCACGCCTGACGGCTGACGAGGAACACCAGAAGATGTTGAGTTTCATTGCCCGGCGTCTGGGATTGCTGATCCCGACCTTTTTCGGCATTACCTTGCTGACCTTCGCACTCATACGGCTGATACCGGGGGACCCGGTGGAGGTGATGATGGGCGAGCGCAGGGTCGACCCAGAAATGCACGCACAGGCCATGGAACGGCTGGGCCTGAACAAGCCCTTGCCCGAGCAGTACCTGGATTATGTCGGCAAGCTCTCCCAGGGTGACCTGGGCGAGTCCCTGCGCACCCGCGAGAGCGTGTGGAACGAGTTTCTCGCGCTGTTCCCCGCCACCCTCGAACTGGCCATCGCCGCCCTGCTGTTCGCCGGGATCCTCGGGGTCCTGGCCGGGGTCATCGCCGCCCTCAAGCGCGGCTCGCTGTTCGACCACGGGGTGATGGGGCTGTCCCTCACCGGCTACTCCATGCCGATCTTCTGGTGGGGCCTGATCCTCATCATGTTCTTCTCGGTGAGCCTGGGCTGGACCCCGGTTTCCGGGCGCATCGACCTGCTCTACGACATCGAGCCGAAGACCGGCTTCATGCTCATCGACACCCTGCTCAGCGACGAGGAAGGCGCGTTCAAGGACGCCCTGATGCACCTGATCCTGCCGGCCATCGTCCTCGGCACCATCCCCCTGGCGGTGATCGCGCGGATGACCCGTTCGTCGATGCTCGAAGTGCTGCGCGAGGACTACATCCGCACCGCCCGGGCCAAGGGCCTGTCGCCGGCACGGGTGGTGTTCGTGCATGGCCTGCGCAACGCGCTGATCCCGGTGCTGACGGTGTTCGGCCTGCAGGTCGGCACCCTGCTGGCCGGCGCGGTGCTCACCGAAACCATCTTTTCCTGGCCGGGCATCGGCAAGTGGCTGATCGAAGCCATCGGTGCCCGTGACTACCCCGTGGTCCAGAACGGCATCCTGCTGATCGCCTGCCTGGTCATCCTGGTCAACTTCGTCGTGGACATCCTCTACGGCCTGGCCAACCCACGCATCCGTCACCAGCGCTGAGGCCACCGTCATGAATACTCCCGCTCCAACCCCGGCCCCGGCAATCGACCAGAGCCTGCTCTACCCCTCGCCCTACAAGGAATTCTGGCAGGCCTTCTCGCGCAACAAGGGCGCGGTGGCCGGCCTGGCCTTCATGTGCCTGATCGTCTTCTGCGCGCTGTTCGCGCCGTGGGTGGCGCCGCACAGCCCCAGCGAGCAATACCGCGACTTCCTGCTGACCCCGCCGGTGTGGCTTGAAGGCGGCAACTGGCAGTTCATCCTCGGCACCGACGAACTCGGCCGCGACCTGCTCTCGCGGTTGATCCAGGGCTCGCGCCTATCGCTGCTGATCGGCCTGTCGTCGGTGGTGATCTCGCTGATCCCGGGAATCATCCTCGGCCTGCTGGCGGGCTTCTTCCCGCGCATGCTGGGCTCGTCGATCATGCGCCTGATGGACGTGATGCTGGCCCTGCCGTCGCTGCTGCTGGCGGTGGCCATCGTCGCCATCCTCGGCCCTGGCCTGGTCAACACGGTGATCGCCATCGCCATCGTCTCGCTGCCCTCCTACGTGCGCCTGACCCGCGCCGCGGTGATGGGCGAACTCAACCGCGACTACGTCACCGCCGCACGCCTGGCCGGTGCCAGCCTGCCGCGGCTGATGTTCGTCACCGTGCTGCCCAACTGCATGGCGCCGCTGATCGTGCAGGCGACCCTGAGCTTTTCCTCGGCGATCCTCGACGCCGCCGCCCTGGGCTTCCTCGGCCTCGGCGTGCAGCCGCCGACCCCGGAATGGGGAACCATGCTGGCCTCGGCCCGCGACTACATCGAACGGGCCTGGTGGGTGGTGAGCCTGCCCGGCCTGACCATCTTGCTCAGCGTGCTGGCAATCAACCTGATGGGCGACGGACTGCGCGATGCGCTGGACCCGAAACTCAAGAATGCCGCCTGAGGAGAAGCCCATGTCACTTCTAGAAATCCGCAATCTCAACGTGCGCTTCGGCGATGCCACGGCCGTGCCGGTGGTGGACGGTCTCGACCTCAGCGTGGACAAGGGCGAGGTGCTGGCCATCGTCGGCGAATCCGGTTCCGGCAAGTCGGTGACCATGATGGCGCTGATGGGCCTGATCGACGCACCCGGGCGCATCAGCGCCGACGCCCTGACCTTCGACGGCAACGACATGCTCAAGATCAGCGGCCGGCAACGGCGCAAGGTGGTGGGCAAGGACATGGCCATGGTCTTCCAGGACCCCATGACCGCCCTCAACCCCAGCTACACCGTGGGCTTCCAGATCGAGGAAGTGCTGCGCCAGCACCTCGGCCTGCGCGGCAAGGCCGCCCGCCAGCGGGCGCTGGAGCTGCTGAAGAAGGTGGAGATCCCGGCCCCGGAAAGCCGCCTCGATGCCTATCCGCACCAGCTCTCCGGCGGCATGAGCCAGCGGGTGGCGATCGCCATGGCGATTGCCGGCGAACCCAAGCTGCTGATCGCCGACGAACCCACCACCGCCCTCGACGTGACCATCCAGGCGCAGATCATGGAACTGCTGCTGAACCTGCAGAAGGAGCAGGACATGGCGCTGATCCTGATCACCCACGACCTGGCCGTGGTGGCCGAGACCGCGAAACGGGTGTGCGTGATGTACGCCGGCCAGGCCGTGGAAATCGGCCAGGTGCCCGAGCTGTTCGAGGTACCGGCGCACCCGTACAGCGAAGCGCTGCTCAAGGCGATCCCCGAGCACAGCCTGGGCGCCGAGCGCCTGGCCACCCTGCCTGGCATCGTGCCCGGCCGCTATGACCGGCCCAGTGGCTGCCTGCTTTCGCCGCGCTGCCCCTATGTCCGCGACAACTGCCGCCAGCAGCGTCCTGGCCTCGATCCCCAGGCCCACAGCCTGGCGCGCTGCTTCTACCCGCTGAACCAGGAGGTGGCGTGATGAGCGTTGTCCTGACCGCCCGTGACCTCACCCGTCACTACGAAGTCTCCCGTGGCCTGTTCAAGGGCCACGCCACGGTGCGCGCGCTGAATGGCGTGTCGTTCGAGCTGGAGGCCGGCAAGACCCTGGCCGTGGTCGGCGAGTCCGGCTGTGGCAAGTCCACACTGGCCCGCGCCCTGACCCTGATCGAGGAGCCGTCATCCGGTTCGTTGCAGATTGCCGGACAAGAGGTGAATGGCGCCAGCAAGCAGGAGCGCAAGCAGTTGCGCCGTGATGTGCAGATGGTTTTCCAGAGCCCCTATGCCTCGCTCAATCCGCGACAGAAGATCGGCGACCAGCTGGCCGAGCCGCTGTTGATCAACACCTCGCTATCCAAGGCCCAGCGCCGCGAACGGGTGCAGGCGATGATGCAGCAGGTGGGCCTGCGGCCCGAGCATTACCAGCGTTATCCGCACATGTTCTCCGGCGGCCAGCGCCAGCGCATTGCACTGGCCAGGGCGATGATGCTGCAGCCCAAGGTGCTGGTGGCGGACGAGCCGACCTCGGCGCTGGACGTGTCGATCCAGGCCCAGGTGCTGAACCTGTTCATGGACCTGCAGAAGGAGTTCAACACCGCCTATGTGTTCATCTCGCACAACCTGGCGGTGGTGCGGCACGTGGCGGATGAAGTGCTGGTGATGTACCTCGGCCGGCCGGCGGAGATGGGTCCCAAGGAGGATATCTACAACAAGCCGCTGCATCCCTATACCCAGGCGCTGCTGTCGGCGACGCCGACCATCCATCCGGACCCGCTGAAGCCGAAGATCAGGATTGCCGGGGAGTTGCCCAATCCCCTGAATCCGCCTGATGGCTGTGCGTTCCACAAGCGTTGTCCGCATGCGACGGAGCGGTGTGCGAAGGAAGTGCCGGCGTTTCGGCAGGTGGAAACGCGGCAGGTGGCTTGTCACTACGCGGAGCAGTTCCTTTGAACTGACAACACAAAACCCTGTGGGAGCTGGCAAGCCAGCTCCCACAGGGTCGGTGTTCAATGCATGAAGATCGCGATCAGGATGATCACAGGAATCGGTACACCCAGGAACCACAGCAGTAATGAACGCATGATGTCTCTCCTCTCATCTCAACGAATCGGCGCAGTCCGGGCCACATAACCCGCACCGTCGACTTCCACCCACCGCACCTGATCGCGACGACGACCGCCATACAGTGCTGCCAGGCTGGCGAAGAACGCCCCGCACAGCAGACCGACGAAGGTCCACAGCGCCGTCCAGGCCGCCGCTTTCGCTGCCGCGTCTGCGGCCTGCCTGGCTTTCACCTTGGCCTGCTGAACCTGCGCGAATACCTGGTCCACACGAGCTTCGGCCTCGGCCTGGGTCAGGCGGGTGCGCTGCGCTACCAGTTGCGCCAGGTAGGCACGGTCTTCCGGCATCAGGCTGTCGTCAACGATGGCCCGCCCGAGAATCCGTGCCGCCACGGTATTGGCCGCGTCATCACTGACCGGTGCCGGGCCTTCGCTGCGGAACAGGGTGTCGACGAAATAACCCATCGGATCGGCATTGCCGTTGCTGCTGGCGGCCGCAGTCACGGCGCTGCTACCCGCCATGGCACCCGCCTGAGCCCCGGCACTGGCCAGGCTGCCCGCAGTACCCAGCACCATCGCCGCAGTGATCAGCGTGGCCACGGCCCAGGCCAGGAAGCCATGGGCGGTATCGCGGAAGTACACCTCGTCACCGTGCAGGTTGGCCCACTTCACCCGCAGCCGGCCGGCGATATAGCCGCCGAAACCGGAAGCGATGATCTGGGTCAGCAGCAACCAGATGATCGTCGAGACGCCCAGCGCCTTGGCGCTGGCGCCCTCGTCGGCCCAGGGCGAGGCCGCGGCGAAGCCGAGCCCCGCGCCGAGCACCACGAGAATCAATGACAACGCCGCAGCGGCTGCGGCCCCGGCAAAAATCGCCGCCCAGGACACGCCCGAACGATTCGGGATGTCGAGGGCGGGTGAATAGTCGTTGGTGATCATCTGTTTGCCTCTCCGGTGAGCAATGGGTCCTTTCACGAGAGGGGGTGCAGCGGGCGTGCCAAATGTTTCAAATGATGACGACCAATGAATTCGGGGGTTTGCCGAGGGATTGGCGTCTGAGGACCGTGCAAAATGCGGGATGGGCGGTTCGACAGATGGCTTTATGCAATATTCACCGGCCTCATCGCTGGCAAGCCAGCTCCCACAGGGTCTGCGGTGCACACGGACCCTGGACTGCCCCCAAGAAGTTGGACACCAATCCAACCCTTGGGGGACTCATGAGCAAGTACACCGAGCAGTTCAAGCTCAGCGCCATCACCGCGTATCTAGAAGGAACCGATGGTTTC